>DLMY01000032.1:3275-5722 GCA_002478275.1 Actinobacteria bacterium UBA7524 | reverse complement strand
GGCGTCATGTCGCGGAAGTCGGAGGCTACCGCCCGCACGATGTCGCGCGGCTGCTCGAAGATGCCGCCGTTGCGGCCTACCTGACATGGGTCGTGGTAGGTGACGGGAGCATCGATTCGGCGACTCAGCGTGATGCGGTCGGTCTTCAGGTACTCGTCGATCACCTCCAGGATGTGGCGCACACGGAACGGGTGCTTCGCTCCCGTCCACGCCTCGTGGAAGATGTTGGCCACCCGGTAGGCATGGCCGCACTCGGTGATCACGACCTCCTTCACGCCGAGGCGCAACGCCTCGTCCATGAAGCGGTCCGCGATCTTGCGGGCTTTCTCGGCATCGCCGAGGAAGAAGCCGTAGTTGGCCGACTCGAACATCGACAGCGTCCAGCTTGCCCCGGCCTGGTGGAAGATCGCCGCGGCGGGCAGGATGCTGTGTGCGCCGGCGAGGGCCACGTAGAGGATGTCGGCCCCCTGCTTGTCCACCGGGATCTCCGCCGAGGGGTCTCCGGTGAGCGTCTTGAGCTCGGCTTCGATGTCCTTGAAGCCGCTTACGATCACGTCCCGGAACATCTCGAAGTTGTCCGCCTTGAAGATGGCGGCGTCCGCGAGCTGACCGAGCATCTCATTGCCACGTCCGGCCGCGATCAGAAGCGCCTTGGCGACCGACAGGATCCATGCGGTGTCGATGGAGAACGGGCAGTAGTACATGCAGCGTCGGCAACCGGTGCAGGCGTAGGTGGACTCGTAGAGCTCGTCGAGCAGGTTCTCGTCCGGATCGCGCGCCTCGTACAGCGCGGGAACGAACTCGCCGCTCTTGGTGAAGTACTTCTTGTAGACCTGGCGGATGAGCTCCGCGCGCCGCGCGGGCAGGTACGTGAAGTCACCGGTTGCCACGTACTGATGGCACGCGTCCTTGCAGATCGCGCAGCGGGCGCAGATGTCGAGGTACTGCTTGAGCTGCCGGTTCATCTTCTTGTCGATGACGCCGGTGAGGGTGGAGAGCTGCGTCGCGTCCACGGCTACTCACTCCTCACGAAGTTGGCCGACAGCGAGCCCACGGCGTGCACGAGCTTGCTGAACGGGAAGTAGATCAGGAACAGGTTCACGAACAGCATGTGCGTGCCGAGCGACCAGCCCACGTTACTGGTGCGGATCGCGTCGGGTACGTGGGGCTTCAAGAGCAGCAGGCTCTGGAACCACTCGCGGTACTCGGCTGCATGCACATGCCCGAAGAACCGCATGTGGTTGCCCATGATGATGATGCCGAACAGCAGCGCGAGCAGCAGGTAGTCCTCGGGCACCGAAAGGTTCTTGAACGGCCCGAAGGTTCGCCGCGCGATCCAGTACATGACTGCGACCATCATAAGGACGCCCGCGATCCCGCCTGCCCAGCCGGCGAAGCTGTTCATGCCCTCCTCGCCGAGAAGTGACGGCAGCACGGGGAACTCCTGTACGAGCCGCAGGTGGCCGATGAATGCGGCGAGAGCGGCAACGTGGAAGACCATCGCGAACAGCCACATCCTCGGCTCGATCGCGGCGGACTGTGGCGCGATGAACGTGTCTTTGAGCATCTTGGCGATGCGTCCGCCGCGGGTGGCGGGCTTGGGGAACATGCCGAGCCGTACCGGGGACTTGGGGGTGGTCGCCCACTGGTAGACGCGCCACGCCATCCCCGCCACGAACACCACGCCCGCGACGTACACACCTATCACCGAGGTGATCTGGAGATAGGTATCCATCTGATCGGGTGTCCTCTCGCTACTTGACGCGCTTGACGAGGAAGACGAACTCAGTGCCTTCCTTCTCGGCCGAGAGGACCTCGTTGCCGGTGCTCTTGGCCCACGCGGGGATGTCGGCCATCGCCCCGGGGTCCGTTGCGACAGCGCGGATCACGCCGCCCACAGGCACGCTGGTGATGTTCTGGCTGACCTTGACCATCGGGAGCGGACAGAGCAGGCCCTTGAGATCGAGTTCGAGGTCGACCTTGACGTCGTCAGACATGGTGGTTCCCTTCGTTTTCTGGCCGCGTCACCCGGCTGTGCGCGGTCCTTGGCATACCGCGGCCAGTGATGGCCGCGGGTACTTCCGTGCTTAGATGAACAGCTGGATCTCGGCGTCCTGCGCCTTCATCAGGAAGAAGCCGACACCCACCGGCTCCTGCACGCCATCGATGAACGCATCCTGCGGGATCTCCATGACGTCCATCGACATCTGGCAGCCGTACATGTTCACGCCGAGCTGCAGCGCCAGGTCGCGCAGTTCGATGAGCTTCGACACGTTATGGGCGCCCATCATCTTGCCGAACATCCAGCGGCCCATGCCGCCGAAGCTGAACTTGGACGGGTTGGCCTTGGTGATGTCGCCGCCGTACAGTGCGCCCAGCATCCTGCCGAACAGCGTCTTGCCCGTGCTCACGTTCTTCTTGATGGCGCGCAGGCCCCAGAAGGTGAA
>DLMY01000032.1:0-3122 GCA_002478275.1 Actinobacteria bacterium UBA7524 | reverse complement strand
AACATCGTCACCTCCATGCCCATCGCGGCCGCGCCGTTCGCGATGATGAAAGCGCCGAACAACTTGTCCATGTCGCCGCTCATCACCACCATGGCGAGGCTCTTCTGACCGTTCTCGTTGGGCATGACATCCTCCTCGTGTGCGGTTTCGTGTTCCTCGCGTCCGGTTGTCCGGTCGCGTTCAGACCTCCGTTGCGCCATCAACCGTGCCCTTGCGGTGCTCGAGCGTCTCTTGCATGACCTCGGTGATCAGGTCGAACGCCTGGATGATCTTGGGGTTGGTGATCGCGTAGTACACGCGATTGCCATCGCGACGGGTTCGCACCACTCCGGCCGAGCGGAGGATCGAAAGGTGCTGGGAGAGTGTGGCCTGGGGGATTCCCGTTCGTTCCTGCAACTCCGAGACGGTCAGCTCGTCGGCACGAAGCGATCCGAGGATCATCTGGCGTTTCGCGTTAGCGAGGGTCTTGCACAGTTCCGAGTGCAGGCAATAGAACTCGGCGTCCTCCATCATCATCTCCCTAACATTCGAATATGCGAATGTACTGGAGATAACGGTAAGACAGGTTAAGGACTTTAGCAAGTGGTTTCACAAGCCAACGTCACATCTATCGGTGAACGGCGTGAGGGACCGCGGTTTGAGCACTCCAGCGGGCGTGCTACGATTGGCGCGCAGCCCCATGCGGGCTGCGCTCGCGCGCTCCGTCCAGCGGCATCGATCACGGGAGTGTCGTTCGTGGCCCTCGAGGGGAACCTGAGAGACTTCTCACTGGCGGACATGTTCCGCTTGCTTGCGTCCGGGCGGAAGACCGGCACGCTGTACCTGGAGCGCGCCGATGCGCAGGGCAAGGTCTGCTTCAAGAAGGGGCGCGTCTTCTTCGCCAGCTCCAACTGGCATCGGGAATCGCTCGGGCGCAGGCTGGTGAAGGCCGGCGTCATCTCCGAGAAGCAACTCCGGCAGGCCCTCGGTCTGCAGAAGATCCAGAAGAAGGAGAAGGCCGGGCGTCGGCTCGGGCAGATCCTCGTGGATGAGGGCTATCTCGATGGCCGGGTGCTCGAGGCGTTCATCCAGGACCAGATCAACGACACGCTGTTCGACCTCTTCCGCTGGGAGGAGGGCGAGCTGCGCTTCGAGCCCGATGAGACGTGTGATGATGAGGACATCGGCGTTGCCGTGTCAGTGGAGAACATCATCATGGAGGCGTCACGACGTCTCGAACTGTGGAGCCGCATCAGGCAGAAGATTCCGTCCCTGGATACCGAGTTCGTGATGGCGGGGGCGCCCGGCGACAAGTCGATGGAGATTCACCTCAAGCCTCGAGAGTGGATGCTCTTGTGCTATCTGCACGGTGGCCGGTCCGTGCGCGAGCTCGTGGAGCTCACGGGCTACAACGATTTCGAGACCGCGAAGATTCTGTACGGCATGTACGCCGCCGGACTGATCGAGCGCCTCGGTGATGAGGTCACGGCGTGATCTCCGGGAGGCTGGAGCGGTCGTGCTGAACGAGAGTCTCGCAAAAGATCTCACCCTGGAGGAGTTCAGGCGCTTCCGCGACCTGCTGCATCGGCAGTCGGGCATCTACCTGGAGGAGTCCAAACTCGACTCGCTGCGCATCTCGTTAGTCACTCGCGCCACCCGGCTCGGCTACAAGAATCTTACGGAGTACTATTCGGCGCTTGAGCGAGACGAGCACGAGTTCAACGAGTTGCTGAACCTGGTCACCATCAACGAGACCAGCTTCTTCCGATTCCCGCAACAGTTCGACGCGCTCAGGGAGCGCGTGCTGCCCGAGATCATGGCGGCCAAGCCGGCAACCAGCCGCGTGCTGCGGTGCTGGTCGGCCGGCTGCTCGACCGGCGAGGAGCCGTACTCCGTCGCCATGACACTGATCGACATGGGCCTGCAGGGTTCCGGCTGGAAACCGCAGGTCCTGGGCACCGATGTCTCGACCAAGGCGCTTGCACACGCGAAGGCCGGCGTGTACGGGAAGCGCGCCATGATGAACGTTCCCGCGGACGTCGTCAGGCGCCACTACGACCCGTCGCCCAAAGGCGATTACCGGATCAACGACCGCGTCCGGTCACTGGTGGACTTCGGGTACCACAACCTGATCAAGGAGCCGTATCCGCTGTCTCTGATGGGCAACTGGGACGTCATCTTCTGCCGCAACGTCACCATCTACTTCCGCCTGGAATCGACGCGCCGGGTGGTCTCCAACTTCTACGACAGCCTCAACGAGGGGGGATACCTCTTCGTTGGCCACTCCGAGACGCTCACCTCGATCAACGAGGACTTCGAAGCCATCGAGACTGGCGGGGTGTTCCTCTACCGGAAGCCGCGGTCACGACGCCTGTTCACGTTCGGCCAGTCGCCGTCTCCCGGCGCCGCCGCGCCCGCTCCCAGGTCTGTCGCGGCTCGCAGCCGGACCGGCCGGGCGGTTGACGCGGCCGAGGTACCGGCGGTCCTTCCGAGGGAGCCGGCCGAGGACCTGGCGTCGTCCCCGGCGGAACTGCTGGAGATCGCGCGGGCGCGTCTTCGCGAGGGACAGCCTGCCGAGGTCACCGCACTCGTAGCCCGCATCCTGAAGGCCGATCCAAACAACGCCGAGGCGCATCTGTTGTCGGCGTACGTCCACGCGGACTCCGGTGAGTACGACGAGGCGCTCGCGGCATGCCACCGTGCGCTTGCGATCAATCCCTTGCTCCCGGTGGCCCGCTACATCCTCGGCATCATCTACCAGCGCCAGGGCGATCAGGTCCATGCCATCAGCGAGCTTAAGAAGACGATCTACATCGATGCAGATTTCGCGCTCGCGCATCTGAACCTTGCCAACATCTACAAGGCGCAGCGCAAGTGGCAGGCGGCGGCCAAGGAATACGAGAACGCACTCAAGGCGCTGAAGAAGAGCCCCGAGGGTGATTGGACCGAGTTCTCGGGCGGGTTCCAGGCGGATCTGCTGGCAAAGACGTGCGAGCGTTCTCTGCTAGAGTGTCGAAAGGCGATGGGTTCGACGTAAGGCGGCCTTACCAATGACGGTCCGGTCGCGTGCGGCTCCCTTGCGGGTCGCCAGTCGCCGGAAGCGGGAGGGAGACTGAGGGTATGGCAGGCGCACGGATACTGGC
>DLMY01000012.1 GCA_002478275.1 Actinobacteria bacterium UBA7524 | reverse complement strand
TAGTCGGCGTGACCCGGGCAGTCCACGTGTGCGTAGTGACGGTTCTCCGTCTCGTACTCGACGTGGGCGATCGCGATCGTGATACCGCGCTCGCGCTCTTCGGGGGCCTTGTCGATCTGGTCGAACGGCGTGAAGTCTGCCCATCCCTTCTCGGACAGCGTGCGTGTGATCGCAGCCGTAAGGGTGGTCTTGCCGTGGTCGACGTGACCGATGGTACCGATGTTCACGTGCGGCTTGGTGCGTTCGAACTTCTTCTTCGCCATCTTCTCTCAGCCCCTAGCTAACGTGTCCGCCGACTTTGGCCACGATCTCCTCGGCCACCGACTTCGGAACCTGCTCGTACGCGGCGAACTGCATGGTATACGCGGCCCTGCCCTGAGTGCGGCTGCGCAGATCGGTCGCGTAGCCGAACATCTCCGACAGTGGCACCTTCGCCCTGATGACCTGTGCGCCACCGCGCGGCTCCATACCTTCGATATGGCCACGGCGGCTGGAAAGGTCGCCCATGACGTCCCCCATGAAATCCTCCGGGGTCACGACTTCCACAGCCATCATCGGCTCAAGAAGCTTGGGTGACGCTTTGCGAAGAGCTTCCTTGACCGCCATGGAGCCGGCGATCTTGAACGCCATCTCCGACGAGTCGACCTCATGGTACGAACCGTCGACAAGCTCGACGCGAACGTCCACGACCGGATAGCCCGCGAGCACACCGGCACCGATCGCTTCCTGGATGCCCTTGTCAACAGCCGGGATGTACTCCTTGGGAATGGCGCCGCCGACGATCTTGCTCTCGAACTCGTAGCCGACGCCCGGCTCCTGAGGCACGAGATTGATGACCACGTGGCCGTACTGACCTCGACCACCGGTCTGACGGGCGAACTTCATGTCGACATCGTCGATCCTCTTGCCCGCGGTCTCGCGATAGGCGACCTGAGGTTTGCCGACGTTCGCCTCGATCTTGAACTCGCGAAGCAGCCGGTCGACGATGACCTCGAGGTGCAACTCGCCCATACCGGCGATGATCGTCTGGCCGGTCTCCTCGTCCGTCCGCACGCGAAACGTCGGGTCCTCCTCGGCGAGGCGCGCAAGTGAGCTGCCAAGCTTCTCCTGATCGGCCTTCGTCTTCGGCTCGATGGCGATGTCGATGACCGGGTCGGGGAACTCCATCGACTCCAGGATGACCGGAGCGTCCTCGGCGCACAGAGTGTCGCCCGTGGTGGTGTTCTTGAGCCCGACGGCCGCGACGATGTCGCCGGCCGAGACGTCATTGATGTCCTCACGCGTGTTCGCGTGCATCTCGAGAAGGCGACCGATGCGCTCCTTGTGGCCCTTCGTCGAGTTGAGGATGTACGAACCGGCGTCCATCTTGCCGGAGTAGACGCGGAAGTACGTCAGTTTGCCGACGTAGGGGTCGGTCATGACCTTGAACGCAAGAGCCGCGAACGGTGCCTTGTCATCAGCCTCGCGAGTCACCTCATCGCCGCTCTTGGCATCGACGCCCTTGATGGCGGGGATGTCGAGCGGAGAAGGCAGATAGTCGATGATAGCGTCGAGAAGCGGCTGGACGCCCTTGTTCTTGAAGGAGGCGCCGCACACCACCGGCGTGATGGCACAGTCGATGGTCGCCTGCCTGAGGGCCTTCTTGAGTTCGTCGATGCCGATCTCCTCGTCAGCAAGGAACTTCTCAAGGAGACCATCGTCGTACTCGGCGGCGGCCTCGACCAGCTCATGCCTGTAGAGCTCCGCCTCGTCGACGAGGCCCTCCGGTATGTCACCCTCTGTCGGGTTGATGCCCTTGTCGTCCTCGTTGAAGAACGTGGCCTTCATGGTCAATAGGTCCACGATACCGCTGAACTGGTCCTCGGCGCCGATCGGCAACTGGAGCAGGACGGGACGGGTGTTGAGTCGATCCTTCATCATCTGCACGACGTTGAAGAAGTCCGCCCCTGTGCGGTCCATCTTGTTGATGTACGCCATCCGCGGGACCCCATAGTGGTCCGCCTGGCGCCAGACCGTCTCGGACTGGGGCTCGACACCACCGACGGCGCAGAATACGGCGCAGGTGCCGTCGAGCACACGGAGCGACCGCTCTACCTCGACGGTGAAGTCCACGTGCCCGGGCGTATCGATAATCTGAATCCGATGGTCTTTCCAGAAGCACGTCGTAGCGGCCGAGGTGATGGTGATGCCGCGCTCCTGCTCCTGGACCATCCAGTCCATCGTCGCAGCGCCATCATGAACCTCGCCGATCTTATGAGACTTGCCCGTATAGAACAGTATCCGCTCGGTAGTCGTCGTCTTACCGGCGTCGATATGGGCCATGATCCCGATGTTGCGGGTCTTGGTCAGTGGATATCTCTTCGAAGCCATTCGGGTAGTGTCCTCTGCTTCCCTATCGCGTCCTGAGACTCAGTGAAAAACGCTCCGCCGCTACCAGCGGTAGTGGCTGAACGCCCTGTTGGATTCGGCCATCTTGTACAGGTCCTCGCGCTTCTTGACCGAGGCGCCGGTTCCATTCGCGGCATCCATGATCTCGCCCGCGAGCCTCTCGGCCATCGTCTTCTCGCGACGACCGCGCGCGAATCCGACCATCCAGCGTATCGCCAGCGTCGTCGAACGGCGGGAGTTGACCTCGACGGGTACCTGATACGTCGCTCCACCTACACGCTTCGGACGAACCTCGAGCGTGGGACGGACGTTGTCCATCGCCTTCTTGAAGGCGGCCAATGGATCCGAGCCGAGCTTCTGCTCGACGATAGCGAACGCGTCATAGACGATCCGCTCGGCGATTGAACGCTTCCCGTCCCAGAGCACCTTGTTTATCAGCTGCGTGACGAGACGGTTGTTGTATACAGGGTCTGGCGCGATCTCGCGCCGGGTCGCTGCTGCACGCCTGGGCATTCTCTACGCTCCTCGCATCATCGAGACCTCCGCGCCGTATCGTCCGGCACGGCGGTGTCTGAACTCCCTACTTGGCCTTCTTTGCACCGTAACGCGAACGGGCCTGGTTGCGGTCGCTGACACCGGCCGCATCGAGAGTCCCGCGGATAACCTTGTACCGCACGCCCGGCAGATCCTTCACTCGACCGCCACGCACGAGCACGATCGAGTGCTCCTGCAGGTTGTGGCCGATGCCAGGGATGTATGCCGTGACCTCCATCTGGTTGGTCAACCTCACACGCGCGACCTTGCGAAGGGCCGAGTTCGGCTTCTTCGGGGTCGTCGTGTAGACACGAGTACACACTCCCCGCTTCTGCGGGTTGCCCTTGAGGGCAGGTGTCGCGCTCTTGGTCGCCTTCGCCTTGCGGCCCTTACGGACCAGTTGATTGATCGTGGGCAACGCGCTCTCCTTCTTTCCCCTACGGTTTCACTTCATCGCGGCAGCCCGGACTGTCAATACAGGCCGCCGAGGATAGAGCCACAAGCTGCAACTCTATCAGGGCTCCCCAAGCATGTCAAACGCCACGCATCCGGGCGTATCTATCAATAACGCAGTCTCTCCCGCATCCCGGTCGGGACATGCAGATCGGCCGGGCACCTTGAAGGCCACCCGGCCGACCGTGTCTACCTGAGGGTACTTCAGGGAATGGTTACTCCCGCTGCCGCCAAACGCTCATGTACCTCGACGACCGCCTTGGGGCCGATTCCGTCTATCGCCAGCAGGTCGCTTTCCGACCTGGCAGCGATCTCGCCTACCGTGGTCAACCCTGCCGCTATCAAAGCCTTCTCGATGCGGATCGGTATGCCCAGTTCAGTCAAGGAGGTGTCCGAGGTGATCTCGTTCCCGCCTTCGGTCTCCGACACCGGAACGGCCTCGGGCTCGGGCTCTGGCTCGAACACGGTATCGGTGTAACCCGACACATCCGCGCCTTCGTCGTCCGCGTATCCCGCTTCGAGATCCGCGAAGAACGCTGCCGCCTCACTGGGCGTCAGACCTGCAGCATCATCTGCGATCGCAGGCCCGGGAAGCATGGCTTCAAGTTCCCTGAGTTCATCGGGAGCGAATTCCGGCAGTGGACCGGGAGCCTCGGCGTCCCACTCCGCTTCCTTGCCCTTGTAGGTGAGACGGACGTTGCGGTAGCGCTTCATCCCGGTCGCAGCAGGTATGAGCTTGCCGATGATGACGTTCTCCTTGAGACCCAGGAGGTTGTCCTCCTTGCCGGCGATCGCCGCATCGGTAAGAACGCGGGTCGTTTCCTGGAACGATGCCGCAGAGAGGTAGCTGTCGGTCGCAAGCGAAGCCTTCGTGATACCGAGCAGGATGGGTGACCCCACACCCGGCTCACCGGCTTCGGCGATCACCGTCTCGTTCGCCTCATCAAAGCCAGCGCGATCCACCATCTGTCCGGGCAGGAATCCTGTGTCACCCGCTTCGTCAACACGGATCCTGCGCAGCATCTGTCGCGCTATGACCTCGATATGCTTGTCGTTGATGTCGACGCCCTGCGAACGATAGACCTCCTGGACCTGCGTCACGATGTAGCGCAGAACGTCACTCGGACCCTTGAGGTGCAGCAGGTCGTGCGGGTTGACCGACCCTTCGGTGAGCTGCTGGCCCACCGCGACTTTGCAGCCTTCTTCGACACCACGACGCAAGCGCGCGCGGCGAGAGACGGTGTACGCCTTCTCGTGACCCTTGTCATCGGTGACGACGAGCTTGCGGGACTTCTCCGCCTCCTCGATGGTCAAGACACCCGAGATGTCCGCCAGGACCGCCTCACCCTTGGGCTTGCGGGCCTCGAAGAGCTCGGTGACGCGAGGAAGGCCGTGAGTGATGTCCTCACCCGCAACGCCACCAGTATGGAAGGTACGCATGGTGAGCTGTGTTCCCGGCTCGCCGATCGACTGCGCGGCGATGATCCCTACGGCCGTCCCGATGTCCACCGGCCTACGGCTCGCCAGATCCCAGCCGTAACAAGCCTGGCAGATGCCGTGCTTGGCGTGACAAGTGGTCACGGTCCTCACAACGACCGACTCAAGGCCGGCTTTGAGCAGGCGCCGGATATCGTCCTCGCTGGTCAGATAATCGCCCGCTTCTTTGAGTACCTCCCCGGTCTTGGGGTGGGCGGCAGGTTCCAGGAGGCAGCGTCCCACCAGATTGCCGTCGACATCGTTCATGCCGCTCTCCGGCACCAGCGGGAAGGGCACGCCTTCATCGGTACCGCAGTCACTCTCTCGGACGATTACATCCTGCGCGACGTCCACCAGACGACGGGTGAGGTACCCGGAGTCAGCGGTGCGCAACGCTGTGTCGGCAAGGCCCTTTCGCGCGCCGTGCGTCGAGACGAAATACTCGAGCACCGACAGACCCTCTCGGAAGTTGGCTTTGATGGGCCTGTCCAGGATATCGCCCTTCGGGTTCGCCATCAGGCCTCGCATGCCTGCAAGCTGACGAATCTGCTTGATGTTACCGCGGGCACCGGAGTTGGCCATCATGTAGATGGGGTTGAACTTGTGGAAGTTCTCGGCCATGGCCTCGCCGACCTCGTCGGTCGCCCGAGTCCAGACCTCCACGATCTGTCGATGACGCTCATCTTTAGTGATGAGACCCCGGTCGTACTGCTGGTCGATACCGTCGACCTCGTCCTGGCGAGCGGCAAGGATCTCGGGTTTCTTCGCCGGAATGACCGCGTCGTAGACGGACACGGTAAGGCCGGCCCGAGTAGCATAGTGGAACCCGAGCCTCTTGAGTTCGTCCAGGATACTCGCTATCTCGTTGGTGGAATACGTGTTGGCGCATTCCTCGACGATGCGAGAGATGCCCTTCTTGTCCACTTCATGGTTGATATACACATGATCGGCCGGCATAGAGCGGTTGAAAGTGATGCGGCCGACTGTCGTATCGATGCGCTCGCCCGCCTTCAGGTCACGCGTCACGATCTGTCCGGCGTCGTCACGGTACTCCTCGACGACGTCCTGGGAGAGCCGCACGGTGATGAGTGCCTGAAGATCGAGCAAGCTGCTCGTCGGCGAAGGCTGCTCCGAATCCGCAGGCCCGAAGGCGGCACGACTGTCGTAAGCGAGCAACGCCTCGTCGAAGGACGCGAACGCGCTGCCTTCTCCCGGCATCCCTTCACGGGCGGCGGTCAGATAGTACAGACCGATGACCATGTCCTGGGTCGGGGTGGTCAACGGGCGTCCGTGCGCTGGCGACTTGATGTTGTTGGTCGACAGCATCAGGATACGTGCTTCGGCCTGCGCCTCGGCGGACAGCGGTACGTGAACCGCCATCTGGTCGCCGTCGAAGTCCGCGTTGAACGCCGTGCACACGAGTGGATGGATGCGGATGGCCTTGCCTTCCACGAGTACAGGTTCGAAGGCCTGTATACCCAGCCTGTGCAGGGTGGGTGCCCGGTTCAGCATGACCGGGTGCTCCCTGATGACCTCTTCAAGTACGTCCCAGACGATAGCGCGACCTCGGTCCACCATACGCTTGGCGCTCTTGATGTTCTGCGCCTGGTCCAGGTCGACGAGCCGCTTCATGACGAACGGCTTGAACAGTTCGAGTGCCATCGTCTTAGGCAGACCGCACTGGTGAAGCTTCAGCTCGGGACCGACCACGATGACCGAACGTCCCGAGTAGTCGACTCGCTTTCCAAGCAGGTTCTGGCGGAACCGCCCCTGCTTGCCCTTGAGCATGTCCGAGATCGACTTGAGCGGGCGGTTGCCGGGTCCTGTGACCGGGCGTCCACGACGACCGTTGTCGAACAGCGCATCTACCGCTTCCTGCAGCATCCGCTTCTCATTGTTGACGATGATCTCAGGCGCACCGAGGTCCAACAGCCTCTTGAGCCTGTTGTTCCTGTTGATCACGCGCCTGTAAAGATCGTTGAGGTCCGAGGTCGCGAAGCGGCCACCATCGAGCTGCACCATCGGGCGCAGGTCCGGCGGGATCACAGGGATGGCGTCTAGGATCATCCACTCAGGCCGGTTCTTCGACCCCTTGAAGGCCGCAACGACCTTGAGGCGCTTGACCGCTTTGGCCTTCTTCTGACCTTTTCCATCGCGGATCTGGGTGCGAAGCTCCTCGCCCAGAGCATCGAGATCGACCTGCTGGAGGAGGTCCTTGACCGCTTCGGCTCCCATGCCACCCCGGAAGTAGTCTCCATAACGACTCTTCATCTCACGATAGAGCGTTTCGTCGTTGATGAGCATCTTGGGGCTGAGCTTCACGAAGGTGTCGAACGCATCCTGATAGAGGCTGCGACGATCCGCATACTCCTCTTCGATGTCCTTGATGTCGCGCTCGGCTTCCTTGTCGAGCTTCTTGACACGATCGGCGGCCGAGACGTCCTCGTCGACGAAATCGCCCTCTTCCGGCTCAATCTCACCCTTGGCAACGGCGATCAACCGATCTCTCTCTTCGGTGATCGCAGCGATCTCTTCGGCCTTCTCGGCGTCGAGTCCATCGAGATCGGCGGCAAGCTCGTCCTTGAGCATGGTCAGATCCGTCTCGCGGTCCTCATCGTTGACGCTCGTGATGATGGAGGATGCGAAATAGAGTACCTTCTCAAGATCCTTCGGGGCGATATCGAGAAGGTAGCCGAGCCGGCTCGGAACACCCTTGAAGTACCAGATATGGCTCACGGAGGCGGCCAGCTCGATGTGACCCATGCGGTCACGGCGGACCTTTGCCCGTGTGACCTCGACACCGCAGCGCTCGCAGACAATGCCCTTGAAGCGCACCCTCTTGTACTTGCCGCAGTAGCACTCCCAGTCCTTGGTGGGACCGAAGATCTTCTCGCAGAAGAGCCCGTCCTTCTCCGGCTTGAGCGTGCGGTAGTTGATGGTCTCGGGCTTCTTGACCTCACCACGTGACCACTGACGGATCTGCTCCGAAGATGCCAGACCGATCCGCAGACGATCGAAATTGTTCACGTCGACGTCGAGCACGTGTTACTCCTCCTCGTCGATGTCGCCGGCAAGATCCAGTGCCGAGATGTCACTTTCGATAAGCTCTTCCAGGGCGTTCGTGTCGACTTCCTCGGTTCCCAGACCTTCACCTGAGCCCAGGTCGAGACCGAGTTCCTCGGCGGTCTTGAAGATGTCCTCTTCTTCCTCTTTGAGCTCGATCTCCCCGCCGTCCTCCGAGAGAATCTCGACATCGAGGCACAGCGACTGCATCTCCTTGACGAGGACCTTGAACGACTCCGGAATGCCCGGCTCGGGAATGTTGTCACCCTTGACGATGGCCTCGTACGCCTTCACGCGGCCGAGAACATCGTCGGACTTGATGGTGAGGATCTCTTGGAGAACGTATGCCGCTCCGTAGGCGTACAGCGCCCAGACTTCCATCTCGCCGAACCTCTGGCCACCGAACTGCGCCTTACCACCAAGCGGCTGCTGGGTGATGAGGGAGTACGGGCCCGTCGAACGAGCGTGGATCTTGTCATCGACAAGGTGCAGTAGCTTGAGCACGTAGATCTGGCCGACAGTGACGGGCTCACGGAATGGCTCCCCCGTGCGTCCGTCGAACAGCGTCGCCTTGCCTTCACGAGTCAACTGAGGAACCGCATCCTCGAGAACCTTCTTGCCGAAGCGCTTGGTGTACTTGGCCTTCATGTTGCGGTTGGCGGCGTCAAGCACGTCGGATATCTCGCCTTCCGTCGCACCGTCGAACACCGGCGTGGCAACGAACATGGGGCCTTCGACAGGCTCTTTCGACTTAGGATCGTCCGACCAACCCACGTGAGCCGCCCAGCCGAGATGCGTCTCGAGCAACTGCCCGATGTTCATACGGCTCGGCACTCCGAGCGGGTTGAGGATGACGTCCACAGGAGTCCCGTCAGCGAGGAACGGCATGTCCTCCACAGGCAGGATCTTCGAGATGACACCTTTGTTGCCGTGGCGTCCCGCGAGCTTGTCGCCTTCGGACACCTTGCGCTTCTGTGCCACGTAGACACGGACGAGCTCATTGACTCCGGGTGACAGGTCGTCGCCCGCGTCGCGGCTGAACTTGCGCACGCCCATGACGCGGCCGGTCTCGCCGTGGGGTACCTTGAGCGACGTGTCGCGCACCTCGCGCGCTTTCTCGCCGAAGATCGCCCTGAGCAGTCTCTCCTCGGCGGTCAGCTCGGTCTCTCCCTTAGGGGTGACCTTGCCCACCAACACGTCGCCAGGGAACACCTCGGCGCCGATCCTGATGATGCCGTCCTCGTCGAGGTTGGCGAGTACGTCTTCGCCGACGTTCGGAATCTCGCGGGTGATCTCCTCGGGACCCAGCTTGGTGTCGCGTGCCTCGACCTCGTACTCCTCGATGTGGATCGAGGTGAGGACGTCCTCCTTGACGAGGCGTTCCGACAAGATGATCGCGTCCTCGTAGTTGTAGCCCTCCCACGGCATGAACGCCACGAGCAGGTTGCGCCCCAACGCAAGGTCACCCATATCGCTCGAAGATCCATCAGCCAGCACATCACCGGCCTTGACCTTCTGGCCTTCAGCCACGATCGGGCGATGGTTGATGCACGTGCCCTGGTTCGAGCGAAGGAACTTGGGGAGATGGTACTCGTCGATGGTGCCGTCCTTGACGCGCACGATGACCTTGATGCTATCGACGTACTCGACCACGCCGGGCCTTCGCGCAAGCACGATCTCCCCGGTGTCGATGGAAGCGCGGTGCTCAAGGCCGGTACCGACCAGCGGCGCGGCGGGCCGAAGCAACGGAACCGCCTGTCGCTGCATGTTCGAACCCATGAGTGCACGGTTCGCGTCGTCGTGCTCCAGGAACGGGATCAGCGCCGTGGCCACGGACACGATCTGCCGAGGAGAGACATCCATGAGATCGATCCTCGCGGGCTCGATGTCCTCGGGCTGTCCACCCTTGAGCAGACACAACACGCGGTCGTTGAGGAACTTCCCGGTCTTAGGATCGATCGGTTCCGCGGCCTGGGCGATGATGAATTCCTCTTCCTCATCAGCCGTGAGGTAGACGATCTCGTCGGTCACCTTACCCTTGACCACCTTGCGATACGGCGTCTCGATGAAGCCGTACGGGTTGATCCTGGCGAATGTGGCAAGTGACCCGATCAGGCCGATGTTCGGACCTTCAGGTGTCTCGATGGGACACATGCGGCCGTAGTGCGACGGATGCACGTCACGGACTTCGAAGCCCGCACGCTCGCGGCTCAGACCTCCCGGCCCAAGCGCAGACAGGCGACGCTTGTGCGTCAACCCCGCGACGGAGTTGGTCTGGTCCATGAACTGGGACAGCTGCGAGGAGCCGAAGAACTCCTTGATGGAGGCGACGATGGGGCGGATGTTGATCAACGACTGCGGTGTGATCTCATCGACGTCCTGCGTCGTCATGCGCTCCCGTACGACCCGCTCCATGCGCGCGAGGCCGATCCGGAACTGGTTCTGGATCAGCTCACCGACACTGCGGATACGGCGGTTGCCGAAGTGGTCGATATCGTCGACGTCATAGCCCTCGGTACCCTCCCAAAGCTTCACGAGGTAGCGGATGGCCGCCAGTACGTCCTCGTTCGTCAGCGTCGACTGCGAGTCAGGCAGAGCGACACCGAGCTTCTTGTTGACCTTGTAACGTCCTACCTTAGCGAGGTCGTAGCGCTGCGGGTTGAAGAACAGGCCTTCCAGCAGCGACCGGGCCGACTCCACGGTCGGCGGCTCGCCGGGACGCAGGCGCTTGTATATCTCTATCAACGCTTCTTCACGGGTCTCTGTGAAGTCCCGGTCGAGTGTGCGCTGGATACACTCCGAATCGCCGAACAGCTCGAGTATCTCCTCGCGTGTCTCGGCGATACCGAGTGCCTTCACCAAGACGGTGACAGGCTGCTTGCGCTTACGATCCACCCTGACCGAGACTATGTCACGACGATCGGTTTCAAGCTCGAGCCACGCACCCCTCGCGGGAATGACCTTTGCGGTGTAGATGATGCGGTCGCTCGTCTTGTCGAGCTCGTCGGCGTAGTACACACCAGGCGAACGGACGAGCTGCGAGACGACGACACGTTCCGTGCCGTTGATGACGAAGGTGCCGCGGTCTGTCATGAGCGGGAAGTCGCCCATGAACACCTGCTGCTCCTTTATCTCACCAGTCTCGCGATTGATGAAGCGGACCTCAACGAACAAGGGCGCCTGATACGACATGTCCTTGTCCTTGCACTCCTCGACGGAGTACTTGGGGTCTCCGAACTCGTGTCCACCGAACTCGACTGCGAGCGTCCCGGTGAAGTCCTCGATCGGCGATATATCAGAGAACGTCTCGCGTAGGCCCTCTTCGAGGAACCACTTGAAACTGTCTCTCTGAATAGCGATGAGATTGGGGACTTCTAGTATCTCGGGAATCTTCGCAAAAGTACGGCGCTGGCGAAGGCCAGACGTTGTGACGGGGGAACCTTGTACGCGTGGCACCAGGCGATTCCTCCTTCGGGGGATGTGGCGTGATACAAAGAGTCGCAAACAATCAAAATACCCGAGCCGTCACTGTTGTGCAAGGGTATCTTGTGTGGTATTTCGTTGGGATCCTGCTACTCGATCGAGCCGAGACCCGGGACGGAGGCCGGGCGCGATGGCCCGGCCTCGAAATCGCTCGTCCGGATACGGACCTTGTGCAGGCCCGTCAGAGACTCGCGGGGGTCCTAAGCGATCTCAACCGTGGCGCCGGCCTCTTCGAGCTTGGCCTTGGCTTCGTCGGCCCTCTCCTTGTTGACGCCGCTCAGTACGGGCTTGGGAGCTGCATCCACAAGTTCCTTAGCCTCCTTGAGACCAAGGCTGCTGTCAATCTCCCGAACGGCCTTGATGACCTGGATCTTCTTGTCACCAGCGTTGGCAAGAACGACGTCGAAGCTGTCCTTCTCCTCGGCGGCACCCGCGTCGCCACCTGCGGCAGGCGCAGCGGCGGCAACGGCCATGGGGGCCGCAGCGGAGACACCGAACACATCCTCCATCTCCTTGACGAGCTCAGCAAGCTCGAGAGCCGGAGCGTTCTTTACCCACTCAAGTACTTCCTCACGAGTGATGTTAGCCATCGTCTATCTCCTTCTTCTTCACATCCGCACCGCCTCTTGCGGTACGGCGTACGTTAACGGCAACAGATCACGCAGCGGCCTTCTGGTCGGAGACGGCTCGAAGCACGCGGGCCAGAGCACCCGCCGGAGCGTTCGCCATCGACATGAACCCACGAACCGGATTGACCATCGTGCCCATGAGCTTCGCGAGCAGTTCCTCGCGTGACGGCAGCGCAGCAAGAGCCTTGATACCTGCGACATCAACGATCGCGTTCTGGACCAGGGCCCCTTTCAGCTCAAGTGCGTCATGAGACTTGCCAAAATCGACAAGCGCCTTGGCCGGGCCCACGGGGTCCTCGTGTGCGAACACGAACGCCGTCGGGCCCTCCAGAACGTCACCCATGCTGGGCAGCGCGAGTTCGCGAACGGCGATCTCGGTCAAAGTGTTCTTGTAGATCTTGACCTCGCCACCTGATTCACGCACGCGGCCGCGCAGCTCGGCCATGTCCTTCACGGACAGACCGCGATAATCGGCCATGATCACGCCGACGGATCCTGTCCACTTCTCCTTGATCTCGGCGACAACATCCGCCTTTGCCTGGTTCGGCATACACTTCCCTCCTTCCTTTGGCGCACAACGACCCCGGAAGACGAGCACTGAAGCTCATCTTGCGGCGGCCGTTCATCTGAGAAGCTGATGCTCCTCGAGAAAACGAACGGCCTCCGCCATCGAAACGGCGGAGGCCACATGAGTCGATATACCTGCTCATTGTCCCGAAGCGTGAAACGCCAGGACGGGCATCCACCTCGGCTGGCGAGCCGGTCCCGGCTCATCAAGCCCGCTGTCACGGGCGCCTGCTGTCTTAGGCAGTGGAGTCTTGCACGCGATTTTCGATTGAGAATGCGCATGCCAGTATGCACATGCAACCGGCAGTGCGCAAGTCGCTGGTGCGCTACTCCTCGTCGAGGAGGTTGCGAGTCTTGGCAGGATCGACCTTGATACCAGGGCCCATCGTGGTCGTCATCGTTATCGACTTGATGTACTTACCCTTGGTGGCCGCCGGTCGCGCACGCAGTACTTCGTCAAGAATGACTGCATAGTTCTCAACGATGGCTGACTCGTCGAAGCTGGCCTTCCCGATTCCTACATGAGCAATACCGAACTTGTCGGCTCGGTACTCGACGCGTCCAGCCTTGAGCTCTCCGACCACGCGCCCCACGTCCATGGTCACCGTGCCAAGCTTGGGATTGGGCATGAGTCCTCTAGTGCCGAGGATCTTGCCCAGCCGACCCACCTTGCTCATCATGTCCGGGGTAGCCACGGTCGCATCGAAGTCCAGAAAACCGCCCTGTATCTTCTCGACCAGGTCGTCACTTCCCACGACATCCGCTCCAGCAGCCTCGGCTTCACGGGCCTTGTCACCCTCCGCGAACACCGCAACGCGAACCGTCTTGCCGGTTCCGTGTGGCAGCGAAGCACTGCCGCGCACCTGCTGGTCGGCCTGGCGGGTGTCCACTCCCAACCGGAAATGAACCTCCACCGTCTCATCGAACTTCGCGACGGCCAACTCCTTGGCCAATCGGGCTGCCTGAAGTGGAGTGTACAACTGGTCACGATCCACCTTGGCAGATGCCTCACGCATACGCTTGCCCTGCTTCATAGGTCTCCTCCTTGTGGTCAACGGGCCGGGCAGGCCCTCCCACGTCTGCGCGGCTGACCGCGCACAACGAGCGCTACTCTTCGACGGTCACGCCCATCGAGCGGGCCGTACCTTCGATGATCTTCATCGCCGCATCGACATCGTTCGCGCTCAAATCGACCATCTTGGTCTCGGCGATCTCGCGCACCTGAGCGCGGGTCACGGTGCCGACCTTGGTTCGATTCGGCACACCCGAGCCAGATTCGATACCCGCTGCCTGCTTGATCAGTACGGCAGCAGGGGGCGTCTTGGTCACGAAGTCGAACGAGCGGTCCTCATAGACCGTGATCTCGACGGGGATGATCGTGCCCATCTGCTCCTGCGTCGCCGAATTGAACGCCTGACAGAACTGCATGATGTTCACCTGGTGCTGGCCTAGAGCGGGACCCACGGGGGGCGCCGGGTTGGCCTGGCCGGCAGGGATCTGCAGTTTGATGAAGCCGGCTATCTTCTTGGCCATCTGTTCGCTTCACGTCCTCACTGTTCCTGCGGGTCCTGGATCAAGACCCGCTCCTTCTACCTGAACCGCCGAGTCTAGAGGCGGGCTACCTGATCGAAACCGAGTTCCACCGGCGTCTCGCGACCGAAGATCGATACCATGACTTTGACCTTGGCCTGATCGAGGTTGACCTCTGCGATGACGCCATCGAACTCAGCCAAAGGTCCGCTGGTCACCTTGACCGACATCCCTTCCGAGTAGTCAGTCGAGGTCTTAGGCTTGACGCCAGCTTCTGTGCGCTTCGATATCCTCTTGAACTCATCCCGAGAGAGCGGCACCGGTTTGCCTTGCGAGCCAACGAAACCCGTGACTCCGGGCGTGTTGCGCACCACGTACCAGGAGTCGTCATCAAGTTCCATCTGGACCAGGATGTAACCGGGAAAGACCTTCTTCTCGCTCGTGACCCTGCGACCGCCCTCTTTGATGTCGGTAACGGTCTCCCTGGGGATCAAGACATCGAAGATCTTCTCGCCCATACCCATGGACTCGATACGGTGCTCGAGATTGGCCTTGACCTTGTTCTCGTAGCCAGAGTACGTATGAATGACGTACCAGCGCTTGGCCATCGTCACCCACCTATCCCGGCTACGAGTGAGATGACGTACACGGCAATCTGGTCCACGACGAACGTGAACAGAACGAAGAACACCAGCGTCGTGATGACGACCAGGCTGGAGTTGAGGACTTCCGGCCGCGTCGGCCAGACGACACGCTTCATCTCAGCGACAACGTTGCGGAAGTAATCCGCGACGCGCGCGATCACGTTGCGCTTCTTTGCCTTTGTGTCGGCCTTTGCCATCTCACACTTCTTCCTTGTCACCGGGCGGCTCCGCCGGCCGGACAGTTACCGCCGTCAGCGCAGACGGCGGATGATTCACACTGGCAGGCCAGGAGGGACTCGAACCCCCAACATCCGGTTTTGGAGACCGGCGCTCTACCAATTGGAGCTACTGGCCTGTCCTGTCAATGCCGCTAGCGAGTCTCCTTGTGGAGCGTGTGGGTCTTACACCACTTACAGTACTTCTTGAACTCGATACGCTCAGGGTTGTTCTGCTTGTTCTTCTTGGTTGTGTAGTTCCGGCGCTTGCACTCGGCGCACGCCAGTGTGACCAAAGTCCTCATTCGTCCTCCTGCCGACCGCGCCAAAGTCAGCAGACGCGGGGGTTCGGGGATGCGGTAGCGTACTCTAGCACCCCTTTTTCTGCACTGTCAAACGATCCGCCAACGCCGTAGAAGGCGGCGAAACGGGGTCCGGCGCCTCCGCCGGACCCCGTACGATTCACACAGCGGTGACCGGTCCTACTTCAGTATCTTGGTCACACGGCCCGATCCGACGGTGCGGCCTCCTTCGCGGATAGCGAAGCGCAGGCCCTCCTCCATCGCGATCGGGGCGATGAGCTCACCGCGCAGCTCGACGTTGTCGCCGGGCATGACCATCTCGGTGCCCTCGGGCAGATGCGCGATGCCGGTGACGTCGGTCGTGCGG
>DLMY01000025.1:3006-4991 GCA_002478275.1 Actinobacteria bacterium UBA7524 | reverse complement strand
CGTTAGATCGACCCCGCCAGCGCTTGCTGTTTGAGCGACGGGAGCGTACGCTAAGTTGTACAAGACAGCGTACCAGGAGGTCATCATGCAACCGCTCCGGCTCGACGAGGACATCCGTCCGCTCTCTGAGTTCCGCTCTGGTGTCGCGGCCTTCATCAAACGAGTGAGCGATACCCGCCGCCCTCTCGTCCTCACCCAGCACGGTCGTGGCGTCGCGGTCGTCGTCGACATCCGCGAGTTCGAGGCGATGCGCGAGAAGCTCGCCATCCTTGACGACATCCAGGTGTCGCGAGCACAGATCGCCGCCGGTGGCGGGGTACCTCATGACGAGGCCAGGGCGCGAGTGCTCGGCAAGCTCGGCTCATGAGGGTCATCTGGTCGGAGCGGGCGCTCGAACGCGTCGAGGAGATCTCGGGCTACATCGCACAGGACAGCCCGGCTGCCGCGGCCCGCTGGATCGACGAGCTGTTCGATGAGGTCGGACGCCTCGGCGACTTCCCGGAGATGGGCAAGCCCGGTCGCGGTGTCGCCACGCCCGGGATCAGGGAGCTCGTCTTGGGGGACTTCCGGGTCTTCTACGAGGTCGGTGTCGATATCGACATCCATACGGTTCGTCGCGCGAGCCAGTTGATCGATGAGGACGAGTTCGGCGGGGCGATCTAACCAGGGCGTCAACCTGGCAACGCCGTGTGAGGTATCCTCGGGCAGGGAGCGGGCGTAGGCGTTGCAGGTTACGCCCAAGAGCGTTAGGCCGAACACCGCGCTGAGGGGTGGATGACTCGGAGGCATGACCGATCTGAACGTGACGTGGTTCCGCTCGAAGGTCGACTGGTGGCTTGGAGTCATCCTCGTCGCGCTCCCGTTGATCGAGATAGGAGCCTTCGTTGCTGCGCTGCGATCCGGAGAGCGCGAGGGCATCGTGGCTGCTCTGGTAGGTATCGGGATCGTCACCGCCATCTACGCGCTTCTCATCATTCCCATCCGATATGGCCTATCGAGGGAGGAGCTCATCGTCCGGTTCGGCGTCGTGAGAAGCCGCATTCGCTTGGCCGACATCCTCGAGGTGTACCCGACGCACAATCCGCTCTCATCGCCGGCTCTATCGCTCGACCGTCTCGCGATTCGCACGAAAGCCGGGCCTTTCGGATTGAGCCTCGTATCTCCCTCGCAACGCGAAGAGTTCCTCACAGAACTCGCAGCAAGAGCGGACCTCGTGCGTGAAGGCGGTCGGCTCGTGCGCGGGACATCTCGGGCAGGGTCGGCCTAACAAGCGCTTCCAGCTGACGCGCACGAGGTAGAATCGACCTGAAGGCGCACGGCGCGCAGCTTATGCGCAACTACGTTAGCGATACACGCCAATCCGTTGCGAAAGGCGCCGCAAGCGGGCACACTGACATCATGGGTAATGCAGCACACAACTTCGATCGTCTTTCGGTCTCTGAGCGAATCCAGCTTGTCGAGGATCTCTGGGACAGCATCGCTGTGAGCACGTCTCGCGTCCCTCTGAGCGAGGCTGAGATCGCAGAGCTCGACCGTCGCCTCGCCGAACTCGATCGCAACCCCGATGCAGTCGTGCCTTGGGAAGAGGTGCGCGCCCGCGTCGAGGAGCAGCTCCGGCTCTGCACCTGATGCGCGGGATCGTCGTCTGGCCAGAGGCGGAACGAGACATCGCCGACGCTGCACTCTGGTATGAGGCGAGGGCGCAGGGTCTCGGCTTCGACTTCCTTCGGCTTGTCGACGCGTGCCTCTCGGATATTCGCCGCACACCAGGACGCTTTCCGGTCGTCCATCGCGATCTTCGTCGCGCGCTCCTGCGGCGTTTCCCCTACGGGGTCTTCTTCACATCGGATGACGACACGGTGCGTGTGATCGCATGTCTGCACGTTCGCCGCGATCCTCGCGCCTGGAGTGACCGGCTTCGGCGTGATCGCTAACAGGCGGATCGAGCAGTCAATACGCCGCGTGAGAAGGTAGACTCGGCTTGT
>DLMY01000025.1:0-2807 GCA_002478275.1 Actinobacteria bacterium UBA7524 | reverse complement strand
GCTCATCCGCAGAGGCGTTAGCTGGACCAAGGGGGAGTCCCACGTGAGTCGAGTCGATGCTGCGAGCCAGCTGTTCCGCGACCGCTACTCATGCTCGCAGGCGGTGTTCGCAGCGTTCGCTCCATCCTTCGGCATCACCACTTCGCAGGCGTTGAGGCTGTCGGCCGCGCTGGGCGGCGGCGTTCGCGCGGGCAGCACCTGTGGCGCGGCGCTGGGGGCCCTGCTCGTTCTCGGGCTTTCTGACTGCGACGAGGATTGCACCCCGGAGAGCCGCCATCAGGTCATGTCCATGGTCGACACGTTCAATGCTCGCTTCCTAGAGCGAGTCGGAAGCCTTGATTGCCCCGGCATTCTCGGATACGACGTTCGGGTTGCTGAGCAACGGGCGATCGTGCAGGAGGAGGGTCTGCGCGAGTCGCGGTGCCTTCCGGCCGTACGCGCGGCCGCTGAGATCCTCGAAGGACTGCTGTCGGGCAGCTAGCAAGCGCATCAGCCTGACGCCTTTCGGCGTCGGCGCGTTTCGCGCGATACGGTTCAACCGCGCAGTCCATGCGCGACAACGTTAGGCATACAGGAGGATCCCGAGTGTCCTTCGTCGGCTCGTCGCAGTTCGTTCGCGCAGCACAGAAAGCCTTCGGATCACTGGTGACGGCGTACGGTCTTGGATACCGCAACTTCGGGCGTGCATCTGGGATCAGCCATCCCTTGAGGCGCAGCTGGAGAGCGCCTTCCTCGCACTCGAAGATGAGGAAGGCGACTTCCTGCGCCTGGCGTGACGCCTAGCAAGCGCTTCCAGCCGACGGCACAAGCGGTAAGCTACGAGAAGACGCGCACGGCCGCGGCTGATGCGCCGGACGTTAGACACAGGGTTGGGGGACCCATGATCCAGACAGTGGGGGAGATCATCGCTGCGGCGATCGACTGGTACGTTGGCGATGACAACGTCTTCACGCTCATTCTCAAGCCTGACGGTTCCTTGATGCGGATGGGCAACGGGCGTCCCGCCTGGGAGGACCGTGACCTCTACGTGGGTCAAGCACCGCAGCCGCTGCTGCCCGGCGTCCTTGCGAACCTGAGCCCGGATCTGCTCGCGCTCGACGGCGGGTACCAGATCGACCCCGTCGAGGGCGTACTCTGTCGGCTGATCCTGAGGTTCTGGTCGGAGTCGGACGCGAATGCCGTCGAGTTGCGCTACGGCGCGATTTCGGGTGGCCTTCCGCACGAAATCCCGCAGTATGTGAGTGGCGCCATCGAGCATACGGAGCCGTGGTACCAGGCGCAGAGAACGGTTGCGGGCAAGTCCTAGGGACCCATGCCTGACAAGCGCTTCCAGCAGAAAGTGCCGACCGTGTGCGGTATGCTCGGGCTGCGGGTGATGTGGGGGCGGCGCTGCGGCTGAAGCGCAAGAGCGTTGGGTATTATGTGGCGGATCTAGGTCGGGGGGCCGACGTGGAGTTCCTTCGCCTCTGGTGGTTCGGCTACACGCGTCCGAGCGCATTCGTCGAAGGCATCATCGCGAGGCGTGGCTGGCTGCTCGGATTCGCCGGCCAAGGTGTGCGCGTGACACTGGACTCCCTGTTGGAGTACCTCCCGGTCGCGATCATGGGCCGGGTCCCGCCTACTCCGCCCGTGATTCCAATACCGGCGAACGGCTACTACTGGTTCCTCGTCTTCGCCGCCCCTACGATCATCTTCGCTCAGATGCTCCTCGGCGCGCTGGCGGGACATGCGATCCTGCGCGCCCTGGGTCGGGAAAGCGACCTCGGGTTCCTGGTGAATGTTGCCGGCATGACTGCGTTGGTGGTCGGCGCCGTGATCGTCGTCTGGGACTGGACGTGGTTCGCCCTCGGCTTCCACGATCAGGTGTTTCTCGGGATCACGCACCTGCTCCTGGACGGTTGGGGCATATACCTGAGCGTCCTGGCGATGAGGCGCCGTCTCGGTGTGCCGGTGACGCTGGGAATCGGGCTCAACATCGTGGGCATCGTTGTGGCGCTGTCCCTCGCCGTTCCGTTCATGCGCTCGCCATTCTAGGAGCGCTCCGCACACACCCAACCAGGGCATCCAGCAGAGAGCGCGAGCGCCGGTCAGCCGCGGGGGAGTCTCGGAGCTGTTCCAAGGAGTCGCTCACGCATCTGATCCGCTTTCCGAAGGCGGGGCGAGTCATTCCTGTTCCCGGAGATCGGATTCCGCGAGATCCTCGTCGGCACGTGTCGCTTCTTTCACGAGCTGCGTGGAGAAGTTCCTTGGGTCGTCGGGGTAAGGCACGACGCGCAGAGGCCGGATGACCCGGAGTAGTGGCGTGGTGCCCTGACGGGTGGGTCGAACAAGCGGATCGAGCAGACAATGCGCCGCGTGAGAGGGTAGACTCGGCTTGTGAGGCGCGGAGGGCGGCGTATTGCGGCCATCCGCAGAATCGTTAGGCACAACGGGGGGTCTCGTGGGCGGAATCAAGACGCACAGCACAGACGACAGCGTCAGTGCCTTCATCATGGCGATCGATGACGATGCGCGACGCGAGGACTGCTTGACCCTGTTGGAGCTCATGAAGCGGGTTACCGGGGAAGAGCCCCGGGTTTGGAGCTCGGGCCTCATCGGGTTCGGCACCTACCACTACAAGTCGCCCAGTGGTCAGGAAGGCGACTGGTTCCCTGTGGGGTTCGCATCCAGGAAGGCCGCGCTCACCGTCTACCTTGGGCTGGAGCTTGATTCGCTGGCGGAGTCGCTCGGCAGGCTCGGCAAGCACAAGACCGGCAAAGGCTGCATCTACATCAAACGGCTCTCTGATGCTGCCCCGGTTTCGTGGA
>DLMY01000001.1:13829-14005 GCA_002478275.1 Actinobacteria bacterium UBA7524 | reverse complement strand
TCGCCCGCCCATCAGCGCCCGCCCCCTTCGCGCCAGCGCGCGAGCTGGATGCGCAGGTCGCGGCCGATGCCGGCGAGCTCGGGCGGCTGAGGACCGAATGTGTGGGTATAGCCCGGCGCGGCGGTCGAGAGCCGTCCACGCACGACGCGCCCGGTCATCGTCTCGATCTCGCACTC
>DLMY01000001.1:13358-13673 GCA_002478275.1 Actinobacteria bacterium UBA7524 | reverse complement strand
GTCATCGTCTCGATCTCGCACTCTTCGCCCAACAGGGCATCGCCGCGCGCGAAACCCTTCACCCACATGCGCAGCGCGGTGCCGGCGGTCTCCGGCGGCACGTTCGGCGAACGGTCGGCGGGCTCGAGCAGCACGCTCTCGACTTCCACCCAGTCACCAGGCACGCAGCCATCCGGCTCCTGAGTGCCAGGACCCGACACGGCAGTCGGTCTCTCCTCGGCCATTCGTATCTCCTCGCTCACGGCTCACGGCTGTCGTCTGACGTCGCTACTCACTCGGCGTCCAGAAACGGGGCAGCGGCAGGTCGACCACGGT
>DLMY01000001.1:12807-13211 GCA_002478275.1 Actinobacteria bacterium UBA7524 | reverse complement strand
GGCAGCGGCAGGTCGACCACGGTCTGCAGACCTGACGGCGCCGCCTGCACGAGCGGGATGTAGTTGCCCGTGCTGGCGTAGGTGCCCTTACCTCCAGGGATCTCGGGCACGTTCGCCATGCGCACCTCCGGGTCGCCGATCACCCGGATGTAGTCGCCTGTGTCTATGCCCTCCAGGTGCGGGTGTATCTGCTGAGGGTGAACGAGCTCGACCTTGAGCGCACCGGCCTCGTCGAAGCCGCGGCCGATGTGGCGGCAGCCCGCGACATCGCCGGGGGCGACACGTACGTGCGGCGTCTCGCGCGGGACGGTCGTGACGATGGGCTCGCGAGTCTCTTCGATTCGCGCGATTCGCCAACCGAGCGCCCGGGCTATCAGGTGGATGGACTCGGGAAAGCCGATGTG
>DLMY01000001.1:0-12610 GCA_002478275.1 Actinobacteria bacterium UBA7524 | reverse complement strand
CCCTGGCTCGCCATGACGGTGGGCCCGAAGGGAGACAGGTCGTTGACACGTTGCGCCTCGATCCGCTCGACGCTCAGGCACACGGAGGTCCACATCACGATGAGGGCGTCGAGAACGAAGCCGGGGTTGATGCCGGTCCCCAGGATGGTAACCCCCTGCTCGCGAGCCAGCGCGTCGAAGCGCTCCGCCCACGCCGGGTCGCTGGCCCACGGGTACGCGAGCGTCTCGGCGATCGAGATGACGTTCGAGCCAGCCATCACGCAGGGCTCCACCTGGGCGGTTATCTCCCTCAGATTGCTCTGTGTGTTGATGCACACCACATCGGGTCGCTCGGCCAGTACGGCCTCATGGTCGGTCGTCATCCGCACGTCACACTCGCAACCGAGCAGCTCGCCGACGGCCATTCCGACTTTGGCCGGGTTCGTCACTATTGCGCCCACAAGTTCGACGTCGCCGGGCCTATCGAGCAGGTACCGGAGCAGTCCTTGTCCCATCATCCCCGTGCCCCACACCGCCACCTTGATCATGCAGGCCTCCTTCGCGACCGGTCATACCCGTCACCTATGCATTCCCCACGCTACTCCATCTGTCGCGCATAGCGCCCGTCGGCTACAGTGAACGCAGACATCTGCACGACAGAGAGGGTCCACCATGAAGCGCGCTTCAGCTCTGGCACTGCTCTTCGTACTCGCCGCCGCCCTGCTGACCACGGCGGGATGCGTGAAGAACGATCGTGTGGCCCAGCCGACCGAAGGCGAGACGCAACCAGCCGCGACCGTCGAGACCCTCGAAGCGTGGCTCGAAGAGCACTACGCGGGCGAGGAGTGGCACGACGCCATCACCGCCATCGAGCCGGTCACACGTCTGCGCAAGCCCTTCGCCCTCGTCTTCCTGCCGATGCCCTCATCCGACCCGGCCTTCACTACGAACGAGCCGGGCAACTCGTGGGCGAATTCCGAGTATGGCTCCGAACTGGGCGTGCGCTTCATCTTCAGCGACGGGCAGGTCCTCCAGGGCGGTATGCCTCTGTACATGGAGTTCGCCGAGGAGGTCCCTCCCTCCCCAGACTCCGCCGATGGCTTCATGGAGTGGCTGGACGTCGCATACGGCCAGGCGAGCGGCGACCCGGTTGGTGAGGCCTGGTACGACCGGATCCAGGGCGCCGAGCGCAACGCCGAGCGCAACGCACTCCTCATCCGTA
The DNA here is from genome assembly GCA_002478275.1 of Actinobacteria bacterium UBA7524. Lineage (GTDB taxonomy): Bacteria > Actinomycetota > Coriobacteriia > Anaerosomatales > UBA912 > UBA7524. The sequence goes on along the minus strand of DLMY01000001.1, from coordinate 11,409 downwards.
CCGATCTGGACCAGAACGATCCGGCAGACGCCGAGATCGCGGACACCATCGGTGCGGTCGCCCGGCTGTCGCGGCCTGCCGACGTCGAGACGTGGATCGTACGGTACGGCGATGGCGCCTGGGAGCTGTCCAGCTCGTTCCGCTAGGCACAGACTGCGCACTGTCCCGACGCCGCGTAGCGACACGTCCGCGCTGCTACACGCCGCCCCTGCTATAGTGGTCTTCACGGAGGATCAACGGGGGTGAACGTTCTTGCGATCCAGCCAGACCTCACGCGCCTCGCTGCAGCCGTGGCTGATCGGCCTAGTCTCCCTTATGCTCACCATCACCGTCGCTGGCGGTATTTGGCTCTACCGCGACCAGCAGCGCATCATGCACGAGGACTCCATGATGCGATTGACGACCATCGGCCAGCTCAAGGTCGACCAGGTCGAGACGTGGCGCAAGGAGCGCCTGAACAATGCGCGTCGCATCACCGCGGGTGCGACCTTCGCACAAGCCCTGAACGCCTGGCTGCAAGACCAGAACCCCGCGGCGACCGCGGACATGAAGAAGCGTCTTGAGACTATGCGTTACACCGAGATGTACGCCAGCACGATGCTGGTCGACACCGATGGGCAGGTTCTCCTTCATGCAGGGGATACGCCGCGCCACGAAGTAGTCCACGAGCCCGCGGATCTGGCTGCGGCCCTGAACACCGGGGAGCCCCAGCTGGGCGCCCCCCACTCCACCCCCGACGACCCGGGTGCACACATCGACATCGTGGCCCCCGTCTTGCTTCGAGATGAAGGCTCCCAACAGGGAGTCCCGATCGCTGCGGTGATCCTCAGGATAAGTGCCGAGGAATCCCTATATCCCTTCCTGACGTCTTGGCCCATCCCCAGCGAGTCAGCCGAGGTTGCGCTGATCACTCGCGACGATGATGCCGTTCTGTTCCTCAACGACGTCCGGCACGTCGCCAACCGCGATCTGTCGCTTCGTATTCCTACGGCGAACCGCGACGCTGTCGAGACCAAGGCCGTCCTGGGAGAAACGGGTATCGTAGAAGGCCTGGACTACCGCGAAACGGATGTCTTCGCGTACGTGGCCGCCGTTCCGGACTCGGACTGGCTACTCGTGGCCAAGATCGACCAGCAGGAAGCGCTTTCGGAGTGGAGCGTACGCTCAAGCTACCTGCTTGCGATCGGCGCTGGTCTTGTGCTGCTTTTGCTGGGTTCGGCAGCATTCGTCTGGCAACAATCGAGGTTGTCGCAGCTCGCTTTGATGCTCGACAAGGAGCACGACAAGTTCCAGGCGGAGCAGCGCTACGGCATCACGCTGGCCAGCGTGGGTGACGCGGTCATTTCCACCGATGCCGAGGGCCGCATCGAGTTCATGAATCCGGTTGCCGAGCAACTTACGGGATGGTCTGCGCAAGACGCCTCGGGTAGGCCGATCGACGACGTCTTCCTGGTCGTCGACGAGCGTACTCGCAAACCTCTCACGGGGCCCGCCCGCAGCGTGCTCACGACCGATGCCGCAGTCGGCCTCACCGACCACTCGCTGCTTCTTTCCCGTGAGGGCATAGAACGTCCGGTAGCGGACAGTGCCGCACCGATCCACGATGAGGAAGGTCAGGTCAGCGGAGCGGTCCTCGTGTTCCGCAACCAGACCGAAGAGCGGGAAGCTCGAAGGGCCCTGATCGCAAGCGAGGAACGTCTGAGGCTCGCGATCCAGGCTTCGCGCCAGGGCATCTACGATGTCGATCTCAAGACGGGCGTCGCCCAGGTGAATGACGAGTACGCACTCATGCTCGGATACGACCCTGCTGAGTTCCGGGAGACAGACCGGCGGTGGGCGGAGCGCCTACATCCGGAAGACAGAGATCGCGCAACCGCACTCTACGAGGACTACATCGGCGGAGGGTCGCAGGAGTATCGCCTGGAGTTCCGCTTGCGCACGGCGAGTGGCGGGTGGATATGGGTGCTGTCGGTCGGCGCTATCATCGAGTGGGACACCGATGGGCGGCCGTCACGAATGCTTGGCACCCACACCGACATCACTGAGCGTCGCGAGGCCGAAGAGCAGATCCGCAAGCTCAACGAATCCCTGGAGCAGAAGGTCGAGCAGCGCACGAAGGAGCTGCAAGCGACCGCAGAGGCGCTACGTGCGGCCAATGCAGAACTCCTGGAGGTCAGCGAGGCGAAAACGAAGTTCCTGCGGCAGATGAGCCACGAACTCAGAACGCCCCTGAACTCGGTGATCGGCTTCTCCGGTCTGATGCTCCAAGGCATCGCCGGCGAGGTCAACGATGAACAATGCCGCCAACTCGAGATGATCAATCACTCCGGCAAGCACCTGCTGGAACTCATCAACGACATACTGGATCTTTCCCGCATCGAGGCAGGGAAGGTCGAGCTCAGTCACGAATCGATCGACGTTCCCGCACTGGTAGAGGCGGCCATCGCGATCGTATCGCCCACGGCTGCCGAGAAGGGCCTTCAACTCACCGTCACGCTCCCCGACGGTGACCCGCGCCTGATCTCCGATCCTGTCAAGGTGAAGCAGATCCTGCTCAACCTGCTCGCGAACGCGGTGAAGTACACGGATTCGGGTTCGGTGGGACTGCTTGTGGCGAGACTCGCGCCGGGGATGCTCGGCTTCAGCGTCATCGACACCGGCCCGGGCATCCCGGCAGAGGAGCAGGATGTCATATTCGGCGAGTTCACCCGGCACGTGCGTGACGTCGCCGACTCGGAGGGTACCGGGCTCGGCCTTGCGATCTCGCGCCGTTTGGCTCGCTTGCTCGGCGGCACCATCACCCTGGAAAGCGAACCGGGCAAGGGCTCCACGTTCACGCTGCTTCTACCTGAACGGCCCCAGCTGCACACGTGAGTGGCGATCGGGACAAGGGCCCCCCGATGCAGCCTGACTGTCCGGCTGGCAGATCACCCGATCTCATCGGCTGGCATGAGGTGGATCGCCTGCACCAGCCTGTCGCGCACCGCAGTAGTGAACTGCTCCGGATCGCTGGCCTGGGACGCCAACTGCTCGATCACGTCGCCCACGAATCCCTGCAAAGACGCGTTCTCCTCGGCGGACATGTCCTCGCCACGCAAGACGTACGCCGCCGACGCGCCCGGATGGAGATACGGTCCGGCCGGCGTCTCGACGCGCAGCGTGATCTGGTAGGAGTCATCGGCGAGTCGCATCGCAGACCACTCGACGCCTTCGGGCCCGAATGCCACATCGACGATCCCTCTGACCAGCGCGAGCGACGTTCTCACCGTTCCCCTTCCCTGGATGCTCGGTTCGTGACGTATGACCGGCCCGGCTCTGGTCCGGGTCAGACAGCATCGAGCACAGACTCTATCATGACCGAGTGACACGGTCTCGGCCAATCGCTATCGCACGACAGAAGAGCGGCGCGGTATCCTGTGCAAACGTCCCACGTGCACGAAAGGCTCGAGATGCCACGCGTGCTCATTGCAGCTTCGCATGACTGGGTCGGCACCGCGCGGCTGCCGTCCACGTTGACGCGCGCCGGAATCGAAGTCGACCTACTCGACGGGGGAGACACGCTGGCCTCGTACTCTTCCGCGATCCGCCAGCACCACATCGTCCGAGAGGGCGCTGCGGACATCGCGAAGGCGGCCCTGGAGCTGGCAGGCGCATACGACCGCGTCATCCTGTGCGACGAGCGGGTCTTGATGGCGGTGGCCAGATCCGGAGACCCTCGCGCCCGTGACCTGCTCCCAGCGAGAGCCGACCTGGTGGCAGGGCTCATGGACAAGACGGTGTTCCCGGGTCTGGCCGAGGCGGCCGATCTGCGAGTGCCGGATTGGCGCGTGTCGCACACCATATCGGAGGCAAGAGGGTACGCGGAGGATCTCGGTGGCAAGCTGGTACTCAAAGGCCGCCACGGTCAAGCCGGAGACGCGGTGCGCGTTGTCGAGGGCGCGACTCAGGCTGCAGAAGTTGCATGCGAACTCGGCACACCGGTTCTTGTGGAGCACTACATAGTAGGGCTGCTTGGCATGATGCCGTGCCTGTACGAGCGCGGAGCTCTCTGTGCCGCCTTCTCGGCCACGAAGGAGCGGACCTTCGGTCCGCTCGGCTTCTCCACGGTGAACCGACTCATGCCGCTCGACCGGCGGCTTCTCAAGATCGCCCGCAAGGCGGGCGAAGCGTTCGAGTTCCACGGCTTCGTGAGTTTCGACTGGATCTCGACTGGTGCTGAGACCGAGCCGGTCGTGCTCGAGATCAACCTGAGGCCGGTACCCCAACTGCACGCCGGGAGACACGCGGACGCCGATATGGCAACGGCGCTGGCCCAGCTACTCGAAGGGCGCCCCGTAGTCGAGAGGGTCTCCAGCCGCTCGCGCCTGGCGGTGCTGTTCCCGCAGGAGCTGCAACGTATGAGGACACGTCACGGTTCCGTCCCGGGCATCCTGAAGTGGGCAACCACACCTGGTGCGCTAGCCGATGTCCCGTGGTCGGACCCCGGGCTCCTCGGCAGGTACGTCAGAGGGCAGCGGCCCTCTCAGCCTCCCAGATAGGCCCTCTTGAGCTCCTCGTTCTCGAGCAACTCGCTCGCCTCGCCGTGCATGACGACTCGACCGTTCTGCAACACGTAGCCACGGTCCGCGATGGAGAGTGCGGCGGTGGCGTTCTGCTCGACCACGAAGATCGCCACACCCTGCTTGTTGATCTCGGCGATGGTGTCGAACGACTGGTCGACGAGCGCAGGCGCCAGGCCCATGGACGGCTCGTCCATGATGATCAGGCGCGGGCTGCTCATGAGCGCACGGCCGAACGCCACCATCTGCTGCTCTCCACCGGAAAGCGTCCCCGCGCGCTGCGAACGGCGCTCGTAGACGCGCGGGTAGATCTCGAACACGCGCTCCAGATCGGCCGCGATCTGCTCGCTGTCCCGGCGCGTGTACGCACCCATCTCGAGGTTCTCGAGCACGGTCAGGTGAGGGAACAGGCGCCTGTTCTCGGGCACCGTGGCGATCCCGCGCTTGATGCGCTCGGCGGTGCGGACGTTGTTGATGACCTGCCCGTCGAAGAGGACTTCGCCGGTCGTGGGCTTCACGATACCGAGGATGGTCTTCATCGTCGTCGACTTGCCCGAGGCGTTCCCGCCCAGCAAGCAGACGATCTCGCCCGGGTAGACCTTGTATTCGACGTCCTTGAGCACCGGGATGCGGCCGTAGTGCGTGTTCACGCCCCGGAACTCAAGAAGCGGCGTCCGCGCCTCTTCTGCCAAGATAAGCCTCCACAACAGCCGGATCGTTCGCTACATCGAGCGGCGCGCCTTCGGCGATCTTCACTCCGTGGTCCATTGCGATGACGCGGTCCGACGCGCCCATGATGACCTTCATATCGTGCTCGATCATCAGGATCGTGTAGCCGCGGTCGCGCAGGTCCTTGATCTGCTGCATCACCTCGAGCGACTCGGCCGGGTTCATCCCCGCGACCGGCTCGTCGAGCAGCAGGAGCTTGGGCTCGCCAGCGAGCGCCCGTGCTATCTCGAGCCGCCTGCGGTTCGCGTAGGAAAGCGAAGCCGCAGGCTGCATGTGCCGGGCAAGCGGGAAGCGCCCGGGGAACATCGCAAGGATCTCGCGTGCCCGCTCGACGGACTGCACCTCTTCGCGCCGCATCTTCGGCGTGCGGAACATGCAGTCCAGCACGTTGGCTTTGGTACGCCCGTGCATCCCCACCAGAACGTTCTCAAGCACGGACATGTTCGAGAACAGCCGCAGCATCTGGAAGGTGCGCGATATCCCCCGCGCGTAGATCTGGCCGGGATCGAGTCCTGCGATCGACTCGCCCTGCATCAGGATGTCGCCCGAATCGGGCTCGTAGAGTCCCGTGATGATGTTGAACGTGGTGGTCTTCCCGCTTCCGTTCGGGCCGAGGAGAGACAGTATCTCCCCCTCGTAGATGTCGAACGAAAGGTTGTTGACCGCCTTGAGTCCGCCGAAGGACTTGGTGGCGGAACGGACCTCCAGAATGACGTCAGGCATCCGCTACACCTCCAGGTCCTGTTTGCCCTCTTCGAAATCGAAGAGGTGCTGGTGGGTCTTCTCGAGTTCACGCGGGTCTTCTTCATGCACCTCGCGCTTCCACAGTTTGTTGGGCAACAGTCCTTCCGGCCGGAAGATGACCATGAGCACGATCACGAGCCCGAAGATCGCCATGCGGTAGCGGTCGAAGTCGGTCTGCAGCGCACTCTGGACGCCGGGAAGGAAGTCTCTGCCGAAGGCACCGGGCAGCCACGTGGTGAACGCCTGGCGGATGACCTCCGGGGTGGCGTCGAGTACCACCGCGCCCAGCACAGCACCGGGAATGGAACCCATGCCGCCGAGCACGACCATGCACACGACTATCGTCGACTGCATGAACAGGAAGTACGTCGGGTTGATGAACTGCTGGTAGTAGGCGAATATCGCGCCCGCCAGTCCCGCGATCCCCGAGCTCATCACGACCGCGAGCATCTTGGCGCGCATCGGACGGACTCCCGAGTGATGTGCGGCGATCTCGTCCTCGCGCAGTGCGTTCCAGGCGCGTCCGATACGTGAGTCCTTCACGTTGCCAAGCAGGTAGATCACGATCACGACCGCGACCAGTAGCACGTAGAAGAACTCGAGCGGCGAGTCCACCGTCCAGCCGAAGATGTTCGGCGGGTATATGCCCGGAATGCCGCCGGGGCCGTTGGTGAGCGTCTCCCAGTTGTTGAGCGTCATGCGCGTTATCTCGCCGAACGCAAGCGTGACGATGGCGAGATAGTCCCCGCGTAACCGTAACGTCGGCACCGCGATCAGGAAGCCGAACAGCATCGAGAGCCCCATCGCAAGCGCCACGATCACCCAGAAGTTCCACTGGATCCCGAATCGCGGCGAAGAGAGGATAGCGGTCGTGTACGCGCCGACCGCGAAGAACGCCACATATCCCAGGTGCAGCAGACCCGTCTCACCAAGCACCAGGTTCAGCCCGACGGCGAGCAGCACATACACGAGCACTCTGGTCCCGAGGCGCAACCACAGCGTCTGCATCAACCCGAACTGCTCGAGCAGCGGGAACGCAATCGCCAACGCGAGCGCGATCACAACGTAGACCCAGCGCGGCATCCTGCCGAAGAACCCGGAGACCCTTGCAGTCATCTCGGCCATGGCTACACCTTCTCCACTATGTTCTCGCCCAAGATCCCCGAGGGCCTGAACATGAGGATCGCCATGAGCACCACGAACGAGATCACGTGCTGCCACTTCGACGAGAACTGGATGTCGCCGGCCATGAAGAACGCGATCGCGACAGCGGCGAGGATAGCGTTACCGAGCATCAACCGCACCGCATGCTGGGCCGAGACGTACACGAGCGCGTCGGTCCGCTCGGAGAACAGCGTCTTGACCGCAAGCACCGGCGCGAACAGGTAGACGTTACGCACGCGGCTCTCGTACTCCGGTGTCCGGAATTCCTCGGCGATATGCGCGACTCTACGCCGAGGAGCCCTTACCAGTTGGAAGTACAGCCCCACAAGCACGCCGAGGACGAACAGCCACGCGAGCAGCTCCAGTGTCAGACCTACACCCCAGTTCTCGGCCAGGCCCAGGATCAGCGAGCCGACGACTGCGCCGGGGATGTTGCCGATACCTCCTAGCACGGCAGCGGTGAACGCCTTGAGGCCGTAGAGGAAACCGGTGTTGAACTGCAGCGAGCCGTAGTACATCGCGACCAGGAACCCGCCGATAGCGGCCAGGGACGAACCCATCACGAACGTGAAGGAGATCGTCAGGTTGGTCTCGATTCCCATCATCTCGGCGGCTTCACGGTCCTGCGAGGTGGCCCGCATCGCCTTGCCCATCCTCGTGCCCTTCACGATCCACGTGAGCAGAGCCATGAGCACGAGCGAGACCACGATGATGATGACCTGCAGCACACGGATGCGGGCGCCGAAGACCTCGACGAAGCCGGTGGGCACGATGGCGGTAGGCATGATGATCGGCTGGGGGCCGAAAACTATGACCAGCATGTTCTGCAAGAAGATCGATGTACCGATCGCGGCGAGCAGGGCGATGATGCGCGACTGCTGGCGCAGCGGGCGGTAGGCCAGGCGTTCGATCAGCCAGCCCAGCGCAGCCGTGAGCACAAGCGAGACCAGCAACGCCAGCCCGAAGTAGCCGATCTTCACGGCGAGGGGCGTAGTGCCGTCCACTCCGGCCCAGATCAGCGTGCTCGCTGCGATATATCCGCCGACAGTGAAGACCTCGCCGTGGGCGAAGTTGATCAGCTGCAGGACGCCGTAGACCATCGTGTACCCGAGCGCGATCAGCGCGTAGATCATCCCTACCGTGATACCCGAGATGGTCAGACTGAATATGTGTTCCGGTGACATGCGACCCTTCCCGTGTCGACGCGCGTACAAGAGTAGCCTTAACACACCTAGGAGTCAGCTCCAGCGCACACACTGTACCAGAAGCCGGGCACAGAAAGGGCCGGACATCGTGTCCGGCCCCCCTGTGTTCTACCTCATAGCAGTACTGCCAAGACTAGCCGAGGAACTCCCAGGCCTCGCCCTTGAACTCGAAGCGCGGGATCAGGTCGGTTCCACCGCCACCGGGAACGGTGACGTCACCGTTCTCGTCGAACTGCAGCGTGCCCTGTACACCCTCGTAGGTCACGTCGTGAAGCGCCTCGATGATGTCGGCGCCCACCGTCGAACCAGAGGCCTTGATGGCCTCGACCACGGCGCCGAGGGCGTCGTAGTTGTTCTCTGCGTACGGGCCAGCCTCAACGCCGGTCACCTCAAGGAACTTGGCGGCGAAGTCAGCGTATCCGGGCATGCCCTCCTGGGCGAAGCCACCGAATGTGCAGAACGCGCCTTCGACGTTAGCCGCGCCACCGGCGCCCTGTGCGATCTCGTTGGACTTGATGCCGTCGCCACCCATGAACTGGGCGTCCGAACCAGCCTCGCGCAGCTGCTTGAACAGCAGACCCGCCTCACGGTGGTAACCGGTGAAGATCACGACGTCAGGATCGAAGCCCATGATGTTGGCGACCTGGGCGGAGAAGTCCTGGTCGCCCTCCTGGCCCTCCTGGCGAAGCACTTCCGCGCCACCAGCCTCGACGGTCGCCTGAACCTCGTTGCCGAGCGCCACGGCGTAGTCGCCACGGTCATCCATGACGACGACCTTGGCAGCTTCGAGCTCAAGGGCCCACTCGCCGATGGCCGCGCCCTGCAGGTCGTCACGCAGACAGGTGCGGAAGAAGTTCTCAAAGCCAAGCTCGGTGAGGTCGGGACGCGTCGCCGAACCCGAGATCATCGGGATACCGGCGGTCTGGTAGATCGGCAGCGCCGCATTGGCCGCGCCAGAGGTCAGCGTACCGATGACGGCCACAACACCCTCGTCCACGAGCTGCTGGGCGACGATAGGAGCCTCAGCAGGCTCGCCCTTGTCGTCTTTGATGACGAGCTCGATCTCGTAGGTGGTGCCGTCGACCTCGAAGCCGGTGAAGTCCTCGGCGGCGATCTTCAGCGCCTCGGAAGCAGCGAAGCCGTAGTCGGCCAGGCCTCCGGTGAGCGACGTGTGCACGCCGATCTTGATGGTCTCCGTGGTGCCGGTCGCCCCGTCGTCTGCCCCGTCGTCGGTGTCCTGCGTACAACCGCCGAGACCGAAGGTGCTCAGCGCGAGTACGAGGACGAGTCCGAGAGCGAGGATCCTGCGAATCCGCTCGAACTGCATGCTCTACCCCTTTCAGACGTTATTGCCCGGTAGTTCGGTAGGGGGATATTCTAGCGCATCGCAGTCAAAGTGTGACATCTCGGTTGCACGTGGGGCATCGGGATACGACGTGTACCCTCGTAGCCGCAGCGTTCGGCCAGCTCAACAAGCGAATCTGCCACAACGCTCTCGAACAGGGGAGAGGTGGGTCCGTCCAGTTCACCCTCGTCGACAACGAGTAGGCTGGATAGGCACGCATCGCAGATCTGCAGCTGCCGGGCCGACTCGTTGCCGACCGACAAGCGGCGCAGTCCCCGGTGTTCGGGACTTCCACACCGGGCACACCGAGATTCCTCGTACTCCCACTCCGTGTGACAGCCAGCGCAGAACAGCAGCAGCCCGGTGGTGACCCCGTCATCTGTCCTGACGACGCGTGCTAGCGAGGCTTCGCTCAGACAGACCGGACAACGATGGTCGCTCCACGAGTCCCACGATCCTGCCAGCGCCCCGGCAACTCCAAGCGCGAACCCCTCCCTGAATGGCACCGCGGCCGAATCCAACACGAAGGCGACCATCTCCGGGCTCAGCGCCCCTCCGGGACTCGCGCCCAGGCGCTCCATGTCGACGATCCTGCATTCGCGCGAGCGCTCGATCGCGAGGTCGACCATGTCACGACCGACCTCGAGGGACACCGCCAGGTCGAACAGTTCAAGGCGCACGTCCGCACTCAGCGCTCGACACTCGCCGAGGCGCAGAACCATACGTTTGAGTACGTACTCGAACTCCTCGGCAGGAACACGGAAGTTCGCGGTCTGTAAGAGATGGTAGCCCTCGGCGAGCGCCTGCCGGATCAGCTCCGGGTCGCAGTTCACCTCGACGGGGTCGATTCTGATGCTACGTTGTTCGGCCCAGATGCTCACGGCTACAGAAAGACGGTCGCTCAGCTCCGGGTGCTCCTCGCTGCAGACTTCGGCAAGCGCGATGGCACGTGAGTACATCAGATGAACCCTCCCAGAAACGCCCAGACAACACAGCGCAGCGCAAAGAGGTCCTAGCAGGTATTGAAGCTCCACCCACGCATCGAGGGTCCGTCCCCCGACCCATGCGCCTCCCGTCCATGATTCTCCGCCGTCTGTAATATCCCTGCTTGTGAGTGATATTTTGTTTTCTTAACGCCTCCCCCCGCCGATCGCCTCCGCCGACAGCACTCATCCCTGCCGAGGAGAACCATCCGACCCTCGATGCCGTCTCACCGATGCAGGCGGGGAATGAACCTTCATGGGGAGGTCTTGAAGATGAGAATGCTACGTATGCGAAACAGGATGACGACGCTCGCGCTGACAGTGCTGGGGGCCTTGACGGCGCTAGCCCTCGCGGGGTGCAGCGGTCCGCCTTCACCGGTCGAGCTCACGGATGCGGATGACGGGTCGACGCGCACGCTCACGGTCGGTCAGGAGCTGCACGTCGAACTCGAGTCCAACCCGACGACGGGCTACCAGTGGGCGGTCGACGGCGACCTGCCGGCCCAGCTCGAGCAGGTCGGCGAGGCGCAGTACGAGGCCGGCGGAACTGCGATCGGCCAGGGCGGCGTCGAGACGTGGGTATTCCGGGCCGCCGAGTCAGGCACCGGCACGCTCGCACTGAAGTACTGGCGCAGCTTCGAGCCGACGACGCCACCGATCACGGCGTTCGAGGTCACGGT
>DLMY01000008.1:5161-7115 GCA_002478275.1 Actinobacteria bacterium UBA7524 | reverse complement strand
CAGCCCGGGTCCACGTAGCCGGCCGTCGAGTGGATGAGCAGCCCGAGACGGCCCAGCGAGCTCTTGCCTTCAAGCCTCGCGACGATGTCGTCGGGAAGCACGATACGTTCGATGGTCGTGCCCAGAACGAACTCGCCGGGATGCAGCACGAAGGGCTCCTCGCGCGAAGCCTCCACCGGCTCCATCAGGCCCTTCTGCTCGCGTGCCGGGTCGATGTAGGGGTAACGCGAGTTGCGAAAGACCTGGAACGTCGTCCCGAGGTGCAGATCCACACTCGAGGGCTGGATATCGTCCGGATCCAGCGGCTCGATGCGGATGTCACCGGCAAGCAGCTTCTCCTTGATGGTGCGGTCAGACAGAACCACCGGACTCCCCGTCCACTTGCGGCCGCTCGATCCGCGACCGGCTCGGTCACTCGTGCTCCTTGCGTTCGACCCCGCTCATGCCTCCGCGAACGTCACGCGCACTTGCTGTAGCCGCACGCACGGCATACCGCACAGCCACTCTCGTGCTCGAGCGAGCCGCCGCACTCCGGACAGGCGCCCGACAGATAGTCGAGCTTCTCCGAGGACTTCGTCACGCCCCGACCAGCCTCGCCCGTCTCCATGTACGTCAGCGCGTGCTCCATCACGATACCGACCGCGTCGGCGCACGAGAGCACCTTGCCGCCCTCCGTCCAGCTCGGGCTCGGGCACCGTATGCCACGCAGGTGCTTCAGGATCGCGTCCGGATCGACCCCCGCACGCAGCGAGACCGAGATCATCCGCGACAGCGCCTCCGATTGGCTCGACGCGCAACCGCCGGACTTGCCCATCTGCGTGAACACCTCGCACATACCCTGCTCGTCCCAGTTCACCGTGACGTAGAGGTTGCCGCAACCGGTGAGTATCTTCTCGGTGCGTCCCTGGGTCACCAGCGGACGAGGCCTGGGCTCGATCTCGCCCGGCCGACCGATGACCTCCCCTTCCGAGGAGACCTTGCCCGACTTGCCGGTCGTGAGCACCTGTCCCGACTTGGAACCGTCGCGATAGATGGTCACACCCTTGACGCCCGCCTCGTAGGCGAGGTCGTAGACGTGCCTCACGTCTTCAGCAGTCGCCTCGTTGGCGAAGTTGACCGTCTTGGAAACCGCGTTGTCAGTGTGCTTCTGGAACGCCGCCTGCATCCTGATGTGCCATTCCGGCGCGATATCGTGCGCGGTGACGAAGAGGGCCTGGATGTCCTCGGGCACGTCGTCGACACCCTTGACCGAGCCGTGGTCGGCGATGAGCGCCATGAGCTCCGACGAGTAGAACCCGCGCTTGACAGCGAACTCTTCGAAGATGGGGTTGACCTCGACGAGGCGGTCGTTGTCCATGACCGTCCGCACGTAACTCACTGCGAACAGAGGCTCCACGCCGCTCGAGCAGTTCGCGATGATGGAGAGCGTACCGGTCGGCGCGATGGTCGTGACGGTCGCGTTTCGCATCGGTCCATGGTCGGGCGTGTCGTAGATCGAGCCTGTGAAGTTCGGGAAGGTGCCTCGTTCCGCGGCGAGTTTGGCCGATGCGGCCTTGGCCTCGGCGTCGATGTAGCCCATGACCTTCTCGCCGAGCGCGACCGCTGCGTCGGAGTCGTACGCGATACCCATCTTGATGAGCATGTCAGCCCAGCCCATCACGCCAAGACCGATCTTGCGGTTACCGCGCGCCAACTCGCCGATCTCGGGCAGCGGGTATTCGTTGACTTCGATCACATTGTCGAGGAATCGCACGGCGCGGTGCACCACGTCACCCAGACGGTCCCAGTCCACGTCCGGACCACCCTCGCGCACGGTGACGAACTTCGCCAGGTTGACGCTGCCCAGGTTGCACGCCTCGTACGGAAGCAGCGGCTGCTCGCCGCAGGGGTTCGTCGACTCGATCTCACCGATCGCGGGTGTGGGGTTGTCGCGGTTCATGCGGTCGATGAAGAT
>DLMY01000008.1:2913-5008 GCA_002478275.1 Actinobacteria bacterium UBA7524 | reverse complement strand
CGGTTCATGCGGTCGATGAAGATGATGCCGGGATCACCCGTCGCCCACGCCATATCGATGATGAGATCGTAGACCTCGCGCGCATCGAGCTGGCCGGCGACCTCTTTGGTATGAGGGTTGACCAGGTCGTACATGTCACCGGACTTCACTGCCTGCATGAACGCTTCGGTCAGCGCGACCGAGATGTTGAAGTTCGAGAAATCGCCTGACTCCTTGCACTTGATGAAGTGAAGGATGTCCGGGTGATCGATACGCAAGACACCCATGTTGGCTCCACGGCGCGTACCGCCTTGCTTGACCGCCTCGGTCGCCTGGTTGAACACGCGCATGAACGACACCGGACCGCTACTCACACCCTGGGTGGAGCGCACCGCATCACCGCTGGGACGTAGACGGGAGAATGAGAATCCCGTCCCGCCACCTGACTTGTGGATCAGCGCAGTGTCGCGCACGGCTCCGAAGATGGACTCCATCGAGTCCTCGACCGGCAGGACGAAGCACGCCGAGAGCTGCTGAAGATCGCGGCCGGCGTTCATGAGTGTGGGCGAGTTGGGCAAGAACTCGAGCGAGGTCATCAGGTCGTAGAAGTCCGCCGCCGACTCCGCCACACCTGACTCGTTGCCGAACAGCGCCTCGGCGCCTGCGATGTTCTCCGCGACGCGGATGAACATGTCACTGGGGTTCTCGCACGCATTACCCTCCGCGTCCTTGAGCAAGTAGCGCTTCTGAAGCACCTTGAGTGAATTCGGCGTCAGAATCTCGTCGATGGCGCGGGAGTACTGTGTCTTGCGTGCGGCCTCGGGCATGGGGAGCCCCTCTCGTTACCTCGTCGTCCAGGCGAAAAGCGGGCTTGTGACCCGGCTGCGCATATACCACATATTGCGCTCAGCTAGTGTAATCCATCCTACATATAGTGTTCAACCGCAGAAAGACGAACGGTCGCTCCGGCCTTACGAGCGGACGGTCCGAGCGCGTCAGCACGCGGCTTGAGGCGACAATCGTGCGGCGGACGCAAGACGGCCGCCCATCCGCACGGGCGGCCGTTCATTGTCTGATCCGCTTGCACGCGGTCCTTCCTGCGCCCAAGCGATACTATCGCGATCTGCGTGTCGCCGAGCTAGACCGGCTCGACGCGCACGACCTCGGGGATCTCCTCTTTGATGACCCGCTCGACACCGTTGGCCAGCGTCAATTGCGACATGGGGCATCCCCGGCACGCGCCCACCAAGCGGACACGGACCACGCCATCCTCGGTCACTTCTACGAGTTCGACGTCTCCGCCGTCGGCCTGAAGGGCCGGACGGATCTTCTCCAGTGCTGCCTGTACGCGCTCCTGCATGCGGAGCTCCTTCCCTTGGTTCGGGCCACCCCGCCGGGGTTGCCCGCATCAGCCTCAAGACGATAGCGGGATGATACCACAATCCTGACTGATTCAGTCAACATTGAGCCACACAGCGCAAGAAGAGTGCCAATCGGGGCTACAGAATCACAAGAGCCGGTGGATGTGTTCAGCGGCGTCCTACTCTCCCACGGCCTACGCCGCAGTACCATCGGCGCTGGAGGACTTAACTGCCGAGTTCGGAATGGGATCGGGTGTACCCCCTCCGCCATAACCACTGAACACATCCACCGGCTCTCGGTGAACGGTTATATCCCGTTGTCAAATGAGCCTCTAGAGTGCATCCGCACCCTGAGAGCTGCATAGCGCTTGAAGATCTCGCAAATGAGATCAAGACCTCGGCCTATTAGTACTGCTCGGCTGAACACATCGCTGTGCGTACACCTGCAGCCTATCAACCTCGTAGTCTACGAGGGGCCTTACCTGGTTAACCCAGTGAGAGACCTCATCTTGAGACTGGCTTCCCGCTTAGATGCTTTCAGCGGTTATCCATACCGAACGTAGCTAACCAGCGGTGCCGCTGGCGCGACAACTGGTACACCAGAGGTTCGTCCATCCCGGTCCTCTCGTACTAGGGACAGCCTCTCTCAAGTCTCTTACGCCCACGGTGGATAGGGACCGAACTGTCTCACGACGTTCTAAACCCAGCTCGCGTACCGCTTTAAATGGCGAACAGCCATACCCTTGGGACCTGCT
>DLMY01000008.1:2280-2691 GCA_002478275.1 Actinobacteria bacterium UBA7524 | reverse complement strand
AGCCTGTTATCCCCGGAGTACCTTTTATCCGTTGAGCGACGGCCATTCCACTCTGAGCCGCCGGATCACTAGAGCCTAGTTTCCTATCTGCTCGACTTGTAGGTCTCGCAGTCAAGCCCGCTTATGCTCTTGCACTCTACGAACGATTGCCAACCGTTCTGAGCGGACCTTACGCGCGCCTCCGTTACATTTTAGGAGGCGACCGCCCCAGTCAAACTACCCACCTGACACGGTCCCCCGCCCGGATTCACGGCGCGGGGTTAGATCACCAATCTGACGAGGGTGGTATTCCAAGGTTGGCTCCACCAGGGCTGGCGCCCCAGCTTCAAAGCCTCCCACCTATCCTCTACACGACAAACCAGTGACCAATGTCAAGCTGTAGTAAAGGTTCACGGGGTCTTTCCGTCCTAC
>DLMY01000008.1:1249-2046 GCA_002478275.1 Actinobacteria bacterium UBA7524 | reverse complement strand
CAAGGAATTTCGCTACCTTAGGCAGTATTGTTACTAGCGCTATAGAAGCGCCGGCTGGATCATTTCTGTCCAGCTCCCCATGTCGCCATGGGGCTCGGACTGTATCTTTACGTCACTACGTGACGCGCCCGGCGTGCAGTCTCTGAGGATTCCGATGAGCACATCATCCAATCGATATTTGCGCTGTTTGCCGTGAGCGTTCATCTCGAACGCGATCCTGACCATCTCGTCGAATCCTTCCGGGTCCAGATGCTCCTTGCGAACCAAACGCAGTAGCACCTCTCTGAACCGCTCGAAGTCTCTTTGCTTCTCCGAGACGAGCGGGTGCTCGTCGAAGAATGGAACGATCCGTCCAACGAGGTCACGCCTCGCGTAGATCGAATACGTCATGACTGAGCTGTTCGGACCTTTGTGGGACAGGCGTCCGCACCCGAAGTACTCCCGCAGCCCTTCAAGAATCCCAGCGTTGCATTCGTGCTGGTATACCTGAAACGTCGGTTGCATGAACCAACCGTGCGGTGCGCTTGGATGTCGACGGATACTCACACAGAAGCATCCTTCACCGTCCACGAATCCGGAGATGTAATCAGGCGTCAACTCACGACGAAGTCGCATATGCGCCCACCGGCCTTTCCTGCTGATTGCCTGCACCCATCGCATTTTCACCATGTCAAGCATACAGAACGGGTCTGACATGCTTGGGAGGTAGCGTGGGATACTCAGGTGTTCCAGCATATAGCCGGGTTTTGTAACGGCCATTCCGGTAGCAGAATAACCGTTATAGTTACGGCCGCCGT
>DLMY01000008.1:331-1004 GCA_002478275.1 Actinobacteria bacterium UBA7524 | reverse complement strand
GTCGCTTGGGCCGTTTCACTGCGGCCTCAGTCCGCTCTTACCGCGAAGATAGTCACGGGCCGAGGCGCTCCTTCTCCCGAAGTTACGGAGCAATTTTGCCGAGTTCCTTAACCATAGTTATCTCGATCGCCTTGGTATTCTCTACCTGCCTACCTGTGTCGGTTTGGGGTACGGGCACCGATAGAACTCCCTAGAGGTTTTTCTTGAAAGCATGGGATCACTGACTTCGCCGCATTCGACTCGTCATCAGCTCTCAGGCTTCATGTGAGACGGATTTACCTATCTCACGCCCTACAGCCTTAAACCGGGACAACCAACGCCCGGCCCAGCTACCCTTCTCCGTCACCCCATCGGTGATAACGCGCTATCGGTGGTACAGGAATGTCCACCTGTTGTGCATCGACTACGCCTGTCGGCCTCGCCTTAGCTCCCGACTGACCCTGGGACGATTAGCGTTGCCCAGGAACCCTTAGGCTTACGGCGGAAACGTTTCTCGCGTTTCTCTCGTTACTCATGCCAGCATTCTCTCTTCTGTACAGTCCACCGACGGTCACCCGCCGACTTCGACCCGTACAGAATGCTCCCCTACCACTCCACATAGTGAAGTCCGCCGCTTCGGTACCATGCTTGAGCCCCGTGAATTATCGGCGCATGTCCACTTGACCAGTGAGCT
>DLMY01000008.1:0-140 GCA_002478275.1 Actinobacteria bacterium UBA7524 | reverse complement strand
TAAGCCAACATCCTGGTTGTCTGAGCAAACGCACATCCTTTGCCACTTAGCATGGATTTAGGGACCTTAGCGGGCGGTCTGGGCTGTTTCCCTCTCGACTACACAGCTTAGCCCACATAGTCTGACTCCCGGACTCTAAA
>DLMY01000011.1 GCA_002478275.1 Actinobacteria bacterium UBA7524 | reverse complement strand
CACCACTTGACGGGACATGGCCTTTCGCTGTATTCTTCATGAAATGGGATCGCCGATTCCGACCGCCGAAGATCGCCGATTGCCTGCTCTTGGCCCTTGGGCGCGCGCGCAGTGATAGCGAAATGTGTCTGTACTCTTGTGTCTGTACTCTTGGAGTGACAGTTGGAGATTCCGGCAGGGGATGAGTTCTACTTTCAGTGGCACCTGACTGAACGCTGCAACCAGCGCTGCGCCCACTGCTACCACGCGTCGTACTCCTCATCGGAAGAGCTGACCCTGAGCGACCTTCAAGCCGCCTTCGGCGAAATGGAGAGGGCGCTCAGCGTGTGGAATCGCGTCGGCTCATTCTCCCTCACGGGTGGCGAGCCATTCACGAGGCGCGAAGAGTTGTTCGCGCTGATGAGCATGCTCGACCTCAGTCATGTCGTGGGCTACTACGACATCTTGACCAATGGAGCCCTCATTTCGGATGAAGACGTTGCGCGCATGCGCGCCGCGACGAAGCTCCGACGTGTCCAGCTCTCGCTCGAAGGCCCATCAGCCGTTCTCAACGACTCGATCCGGGGCGACGGCACCTTCGAGCGAACGCTTGCGGCGATAGACCGCCTCAAGTCCCAGGGCATGGAGGTCGCGGTCATGATGACCGTCACGAGGCGGAACAAGGGCTCGATCCCACAGATGCTCGATGTGCTCGCTGACCATCAAGTTGACACCTTCGCTGTCGAGCGGTTCATCCCTGAGGGCTCGGGGGCAGAACTTCACGATGCCATGCTGACACCCGAAGAGGCGCGAGAGGTCTTCGAGACGGTCCACGCTCTCGGTGTGGCGGAACGCCGCGTCAGGGTCTTGATGTACCGCCCGCTCTTCGCCCTTGTCGATAAGGATGATCCGACGGTCGGGGCGATGTGCTCCGTGGGAACCAACGCACTCACCATCATGCACGATGGGACTGTCTACCCTTGCCGACGATTGCCGATTTCGCTCGGACATGTGCTGCGAGACGGGCTCTTCAAGATATGGTACGACTCGGATCTCCTCTGGAGGATTCGGGACCCAGAGAACCTGGCGGACTGCGCCAAGTGCGATCTGATTGCTGTCTGTCGTGGATGCCGAGCGATGGCGCACTTCGCTTCGGGCGACTGTTTTGGTCCCGATCCGCATTGTTGGAGGCCGGTTGAATGTATCGTGTGAGACAGGGCCTGCGTCTTCGAAGGGGCCCATCCGAGACGTTCTGGGCATTCGATTTGGAGAGCGGTGAGCACTACGAGGTGAATGGGACAGCATTCACCGTGCTGGAAGCGCTCGAGAGTGGAGCCGAGTTCGAGACGATCGTGCTCGGCCTTGCCGACGAGTTTGGTACGGACGTGAACACCGTCAGGGCGGATGTCGCGGAGTTGCTTGAAACATGTGCAAGCGAAGGACTCGTGACAAAGGGGGCGTAAGGCATGGCTGCCAAGAAGGCCAAGACGTACGAGAAGCCGGCGATCAAGAAGCAGGACAAGATGCGGTTCCCACTGCGAGGCGTGGAGAACGTGAACAAGGAACTGGCCTGCCGGCAGTGCTCCTCGTGCCACGGGTGTAGGTAGGCTCCCCGGTGGCCACCGCTCGCGTTCGAAGCCCAAGGTTTCGAGCGCTTGAGTATTTCTGTCTGCTCTACGACGTCGCTGTGGACCAAGAGGACTACAACGGGCCATGGTGCTCAATTACCGGCGAGGCACTCCGGGACCTCGACCTTGACGACTTGGTCAAGATCGACAGTACGCTCTGCGACGACACGTCAGTCGCCCCTTGGGAGAGGGAGCACTTCAGTGTCGACCCGAGCCTGCACGTGCCAGACGGTCTATCCGGTATTCGCATTGCGTTTCATGAACCGCACGGTGATACCGAGAGGCGTCTGCTGAAGTCCGTTGTGCTTGAGCCCCTCCAGCAGGATCCGAGGATTGAAGGCTGCGGAGAGGATCCAGTTGTCGATGGTCTTTGGACGAAGCTGCTCGTCGCGAAGGTAGAGCGAGCGCTGCTCCAGAAGCGATCCAGCACTGCTGCGGCTGCTGCGCTCGATCAGGTGGGGCTTGCGCTAGTCCGAGAGGCTCCGGTTCCCGAACGACGTGATACGACCGCGCTGGCTGGCCAGCTGCGGATTCTCCGCTGGCTGTTCTTGAATGAAGCGTCGGCGTGTTATCACGGTCACCATTCAATCGCCCTTGCTGACGACTGCCTGAATCACATCAAGGATGAGGTGGGAGAGGGAGTGTCTCCGCACGAGTTGGTTGCTTTGTACAACAAGGCCCAAGGCAGCTTGCACGACAGAGACCACATCGATGCACTTGGACGGTTCAGACAGGTCTCGGAGTACTTGAATGGCGATTCCGATTCCGACCAGTACTTCTGCCAGCTGGCGCTGAATCCCTACGCATGGCCGGACTGTCGGAGACTCTTCGATACATATCTTCGGGTTCCATCGGTCGTTCAAGCTGCTGACACACTCCTCAACCTGCAGAGATCCACGGACTCCGAGCGGGAGCTGGGCAAACTCAAGGGCCTGCAGTTGACGCAGTATCAGCAGGCTCGCGTTGACGTCATGCAAGCGAGGATCGCCAACGATCTTGGCGGGGCTAGGCTCGAGAAGCCCACCCCAGAATGGCGAGACTCAGCCTGCGGCCGCAAGAGGGGGATTGCTCTCCAGTCTCTTGGTGTGGAGGCGGAGAGGCACGGACTCCAGGTGACTAAGCTAGCCATGAGGATCAGCGCAGAGCCCACGACTACCGGGGGAGAATCATGTCCTGCGTAGATCAAGCCGTAGATGAGCTTCAGCGTCTCGGAACAACTCTGGAGCAGAGGCTCGTTTGGGTCGGCGAAGACAGGTCAGAGCTCGATCAGACCATCTTGGATTGGGTCAAGGGCCTGTCCGCGTGTGCCGACCTACTAGAGGCCACCACTAGGAAGTGCAAGCACGCGGCCTGTGTCGATATGGCTGCTGCCGCAATCGTCCGCTACTTGAATCTGGAGCTTCCTGAAGAGCTGGTCTGGGCCTCGATTCAGTCTCTGAAGGATGCCGCGCTCGATCTGTGCATTGACGAAAGCAACCGCGAGCATAAGGTCGAGATTCGACGGCTGCTAAGTGAGAACCTCGAACACCTCCTCGAGGAGGGGCGTGCTTGCGACGGGCTTGAGGAAGTCAACGCGTTTGCATTGAGGCTCGCAGAAGGGTTGTGCGGACTGGGGGGCGACGAGGGCATACCCCGCTTCGTGAGGGAACACTGGTGCGAATGGAAGGATCTGCTCGCTGGGGGCCAGCTTCCATTGGGCGGTCCCATAGCAGCCCTCGAGCCGCCCTTGGCGAGTCGAGCCCTTCGGCGCTTTCTCCAGCGAGCCTTCCTCAAGCCCTCTGCTTCTGAGTTGCCGGCCCATCAGCGTTTGTCTCCCGGCGAACTTGCAGCCAAGTGCGAGACATGTGAGGACTTCCAGTGCATGTTGGCGGACGGTTCCTCTGGTGCGGTGCTGAGCGATGATTGCGTTGTGGCGCGCAGCTTGGCGGTCAACAATGCCGGCCTGATCACCCAACCCCCGGATGGGCCGCTGCATCACTACTACGACGCTGTGATTGGCCGCAACGAGAGACTTCTAACCGAACGGCTCTACAAACAGAGACGTCACTCGGAGACAGGCTGGCGATTCTGCGTTCTCCAACGCTGGAACTCCTACACGCCGGCACTTGGGACATCTGAAGGGGGCGGGTACTTCTTATACCGGGTCCCTGAAGCCCACGATGAGGGGACGTCCACAGGTGAGACCATCGACGCTGGCATTGTGATAGATCCGGGTTACGGCTTCTTGAGGAACTTCTTCTCTCAGGGCTTCGGGGTCAGGGATGTATCGGGTGTCATCGTGACCCATGATCATCCGGACCACCTGGTGGATTTCGAACCGCTCGTGAACCTGCTTCTCGAGGCCCAGAAGAATCGGGTTGGCGGCGGACAGTCGGCTGGGAGCCGAAAGGTCGATGCCCTCTTGTCGGGCGGGGCCTTCGAGCGACTGAACGCCTCAATTGAGACGACCAGGATCGTCTTCCGCGACACGTTCGTGAGGACCCCGGGGAAGGACGGCTTCAAAGACCCAGTCGCCTTCCACGACGTAGACGGGAAACCGATTGATGCGGCGTTGAACGTCGAAGCGATGCTGGCCATACACAAGGACGCATCTGAACTTCCCCAAAGGCATGGATACGATAGCATCGGCGTACTTATCGAGGTTTCGGTCCCTGGCGAGACCGCCCGCATCGCGATTCCCTCAGACACCCAATGGAGCAATGAGGTGGCCGCTCAGTATCTGAAGCTCGGCTCATATGCCGATGTCATCTGTTTGCACTTGGGTGCCATGGCGAAGAAGTCAAAGTTCGGCGTCTTTGAGTACTACTCGACCGAAAAGACCGGTCGAGATGTCGTGCACAAGGGGTGGCATCTATACCTGCCGGGAATCTTGTGGTTCATCGAGGCAGCAGCTGATGTGGTGCGGACGTCCGGCGATGGGCGGGCCGTGCTTGTCGTGTTGTCTGAGTTCGGCGAGGAGATGAGCCACGGGCTTCGGGCCGACCTAGCCAACCGACTCAATCGACACATGCAAGAGTCAGCCGGAGCCGGGTCGCCGCTGGTGGTCGTTGCGCCCGGCGACGTAGGTCTGGTCATTGACCCCATTGCACGCAAGATCAAGTGCTCCTGCTGTGGAGACTACTATTCATGGGAGATGCCCTTCCGCTTCGAGGTATTCGGCGATTGCGAGCAGATATTCTACGTGTGCGCTGAGTGCGATTCGATCCTCGCCGACGATGAGAAGCGCGGTATCTTCCGCCAGCGGCAGGCGCCACTCATGCGACCGGTGACAGCATGACAGTCTCTGTGAGCGCAGTGCTTGATCGCGCTCAGTTGGCCCTCGACGGGAGAGCGACTGGGATGGCCGAGCGTCTCTCTGACTGCACGAGGGTGGCTAGACTAGCGGTCTTGGCAGGATCACGACCTGAGGGCTTCGACGATCTTGTCGTGGATCGGCAGCAAGAGGATGGCGGTTGGACTGACATTGAGGAGACCGCGTGGTGCGCGGCGGCTCTGCCCGTCGACTCGACGAGTTCGCAGGCCGGACTCGCTTGGATTGGGTCGAATCGTTCAGCGGGTGGAGGTTGGGGGCGAAGCCGGCGCGATGTTGCGCGCGTCCCGACGACTGGGCTCGTGCTCAGATTGCATGGCGACCTCGGCCTGCCGGAGGACTGGACGAAGCTCGAGGACATGTGGGCCGATGACCTACGGGCAGACGTTGCGCTGACATACAAAGGCGCGATGTACTTGATGTGCCAGGCGCAGAATCCATGCCGTAACCATGAGCTTGAGCGGAGGACACTCGGCTTTCTCGAAGCGAACGTCAACACGGACGGTGGGTTCGGGCCCTGGAGGGGCCACCCGGTGGGCAGCGATCCTTGGGCGACGGGGCTGTGCCTGGTTGGCTTGTCCGCTGTGTTTCCCGATTGCTCTCTGCTCGAGCCCGCTGCTCGCTGGCTTAGTCGGAGTCAGTTGGACTCAGGGCACTGGCGCTATCACTTCATCGACGAGGGCACCGTGTATGCGTTCTGGGGGCTCTCAGAAGCAGCTCCGTTTCTTGCGGGCTTGTGATGTGTGGGATCTGCGGGGTAATCGGCCGAGAGGATTCCGCGCTTGTCAGCCGGATGCTCGGCTCCATCAGTCATCGCGGGCCCGACTCGTTCGACGTGAGGACGGAGCTGGAGGCATCCCTGGGCGGCTGCCGTTTGGCGATCATCGGCTCAAGTGATGCTCCTATGCCTCGAGCAGGTAGCCCCGTCGTCCTCTTCAACGGCGAGATATACAACTACCGGGAGCTCTCACGCACCCTGTCACTGAGTCTCGACCCGCTTGACGCGGAGTCTCACCTGATCCAAGTACTCATCCGCCGCGAGGATTGGCATGGGTTTGCGAGACTTCACGGGATGTTTGCGGTTGCCGCAGTTGATGGCCGCAGGATCCTGCTGGCTCGCGACCGACTCGGGATCAAGCCCCTCTTCTACAGTGTTGTTGGTGATGAAGTCGTCTTTGGCTCGGAGATCAAGGCGGTGCTGGCCGACAAGAGAGTGCCAACCGCCCTCGACGAACAAGCGATGGATGAGACCGCCGTGTTCGGCTATATCAGCTCGCCTGATCGAACCCCCTTTGCCAACATCAAGCAGGTTCCGCCGGGAACCGTGGTCGAGATCTCCGGGGGGCGAGTGCGAGTCCACAGGTACTGGGAGCCAGAGCCAGCGCGATACGACGGCGCAGAAGAATCCTGTGCCGACTCCGCGAATGATGTGCTCGGGTGCCTGCGAAACGGACTCGACCAGATGCTGCGGCATGATCCGCTGGACAAGGCGTTCTACCTGTCCGGGGGTCTCGATTCGTCGCTGCTCGTGATGCTTGCGGACCAGCTGGAGGCGAGTTCGCCGGTGACGTTCACCCTTGCGGACGGTGGCGACACCCCAGACCTGTACGCGGCACGTGAGGTCGCGAAAGCGGTGGGTGCCGACCATCACGAGTTCCGTGTGACCATCGACGACTATCTGCGGGAACTCCCTGTCTTCGTGCAGCACTATGAGAACGTGGTGGCCGGTGGGGTGTTCGACATCCACGGAGGCATGGCGTACCAGATGCTGTCACGCAAGATATCCGAGCACGTTCGAGTGGCATTTTCCGGAGAAGGCGCGGATGAGCTCTTCGGCGGCTATTACTGGTCCTACACGCACCCGCTCGGGTTCTCCGACCGAATTCGTGGACGACTTAAGGCCATCGGGTCGCCGGATACGGTAGTTGAGCAGGTCAATGCGCTGTTCCCGCGACCGGAGAATGAATCCGTCTATCGGCGAAATCTGTTCGACTTTCTGATCCGCGGCGGCCTGTCGAACTACCACCTCTGGAGCGTGGACCGATCTTGCTCCGCATTCGGATTTGAAGTTCGTCCTGCGTATCTGCACGACGATCTCGTCGATCTGGCACTTTCGCTTCCGATCGAAGCCAGGGTGCTCGGGAGGGATACAAAGCGCGTTCTGAGGGAGGCGGCGATGCCGGTGTTTGAGAGCTATGGCGTGACGCACCTATTACATCGGAAGAAGGCCGGGATGCCGGCCGCCGTGGATCGGATATCGCTGCAGGTCGAGGACTTCGCTTCTCGGGCTGTATCGGATGCTGATCTTTCCTCCCATCCATTCCGGTGTTTCGTGAAGTCACCGTTGGACGCCGTGATGTTTGACCTCTTCCACTACGTATTCGTGGAGAATCGCGGTGCACTCTCGGCGGGTTTCGATGTCGAGGAGTTCTACAGAGGCGGCAACCGTGCGCGTATGTATCGTTAGCAAGTTCCCACCGATCGAAGGTGGGATCGCCGCACGCACCTATTGGCATGTGCGTCGATTGCTAGATGCTGGGCACGACGTGGCGCTCGTCACGAATTCAGGGAGTGTCGAGCAGCAGTACAGAATCGCAGGCTGCGATGAGCATCTTGATTGGCTCGTCCGTCAGGCCGGACTGCGCCTTCACGATATTCCCGGCCCAGCCCCGTGGCACGTGCCCCAAAGCCAGGACTACTTGGAGAGGCTCCTGAACGAGCTGCTCCTCGTGTTGCGATCGGGCGATTGGGACCAGATTCAGTCCGACTACCTCGTGCCGTACGGGATCGCTGCGCATCTGGCTTCGAAGCTAACGGGCGTGCCGCACATCGTTCGGCACGGGGGAAGCGACATCGCGAAGTTCCTAGCCCACCCCGCGTACGGCGCGATTCTGCATGACGTCCTTCATGACGCCCAGTTGGTGATCACGGACGAATATCACGAGCACGTCATCCGTGACACAGGTGCGAGAACAGAAAGTCGGCCCATCTACGAGGTCTACGAATCCGCGTTTGAGGCCGAGAGCGGTAGTGATGTGCTTGAGAGTCGGAGGGTGTTCGCGTATATCGGAAAGATCAATCATCACTGGCGCCGCAAGGGTTTGGACCAGATCGTCGACTGGTACGCGCAGCAGGATAGGTCGAAGACGATCTTGCGGATAGTTGGTCAAGGCGTGGGGGAGTCGGACTTCGTCCGGTGGGCTAGCGAGCGCCTTGAGACTGCCCTGCCAGTCGAGCCGTTTGTACCACCTTGGGATATGCCGCAGATACTGGCTTCAGTTGACGCTGTCTTTGCGCTCGACTCTGATAGTGCAGTGAAGAACACATCGATGCTCGGCATCGAGGCCCGGCAGATGGGGATTGAAGTCATCAAGTCGCTCTAGTCGTTCGGTCCGTGCGATTGTCCTGGGCGTAGTTGCAGACGCGTCCACTAGGTCCGACCATTGAGCGACGGCATGTCGTCGCGGACGGTAGTCGGTTCACGGCGGCACGCTTTGTCTGCCCCCGATTTGTTGCCCAAATACATGGTGACTATTGGTGCTCGTTGGTGACTATTATTGGGACCCACCGCAGCTCCGCCGCACCAGCGAGTACCAACGAGTCCCAATAGTCACACGCACAATCAGTATTCGAATTCCCTTGGGGGCACCAGGTTTTCGCAGGCCAGAGGCCTGAGTAGCCCGATTTCGAGAGTGAAATCGGGCTACAATTGGGCCACGTCCCGTCAAGTGGTG
>DLMY01000017.1:31919-32251 GCA_002478275.1 Actinobacteria bacterium UBA7524 | reverse complement strand
GGCAAGGTCTACGGGCTCGACACCACCGGCGGTGTCGTCGTGATCGATCGCTGGCGGTTTGGCTCGTTGGGCTTCGCCGATCGCTCCAACGCGAACATGGTGGTGCTCGGCAACGCCGGCGGCGGCAAGTCGACGTTCATGAAGCTCGACATCCTCATGGAGCACATGGCCGGCACGAAGGTCATCATCATCGACCCGGAGGACGAGTACCGGGCGCTATCGGCCCGGATCGACGGCCAGTGGATCGACGCGGGCAACAGCGGCGCGACGGTCATCAACCCGCTCGAGGTCTGGGCCACAGAGGCCGTGGCCGACGACGAGGAAGAGGCCGA
>DLMY01000017.1:30844-31675 GCA_002478275.1 Actinobacteria bacterium UBA7524 | reverse complement strand
CCGGACGACTACACTGCGCGCGAGATCCTCGAGATCGAGGTCCGTGAGCTGTACCGGGCTCACGGCCTGACTCTGGACCTCACGAGCGTGAGTCACATGACGGCGTGGCCGACGCTCTCGGATCTGCGCACCCAGATCGCCTCGCGCGTGCACGCTGCGACCGAGCCGTCGGCCGGCGAGCGTGAGGCGTACGCGGGGCTCCATCTGTTCTTCAAGAACCTCACCGAGGGCTCGCGGGGGCTGATGTGGGACGGACAGACGAACGTCACTCTCGGTAGCGACGTGCTCGTCTTCTCCACGCACTCGCTCCAGGAGGCCGACTCGTCCACGTACGCTGCGCAGTACCACCTCATCACGCAGCTGATGTGGCGCGAGATCCAGGCTAACCGCGACACCGGCGAGCATCTTCTCGTCGTCATGGACGAGGCGCACCTGGCGATCGACCCCAAGACGCCAGCGACTCTCGAGGCGATCAAGAACTTCGCCAAGCGGATCCGCAAGTACGGCGGCGCGCTCATGGTCGCCACGCAGAACGTGAGCGACTTTCTCGACCCCGCGATCGAACGGCAGGGCCGAGCGGTGCTCGACAACGCAAGCACGAAGGTCATCTTCGGCGCCGATGGCCGCGAGCTCGCACACATCGTGGATCTCTACGACCTCTCGCGTGCCGAGGCCGACGCCGTGGCGCGCAAGGCGGTCGGCCGCTGCCTGCTCATGGTGGGCCAGCGCAAGTGCATCCTCGATGTGAAACGCACGCCCAAGATGGTGCAGCTGCTGTCGACGAGCAGCGAGAAGACGCCGACGGCGTAGAGGAGGCATCGTGGCCGAACC
>DLMY01000017.1:30520-30675 GCA_002478275.1 Actinobacteria bacterium UBA7524 | reverse complement strand
AGAGGAGGCATCGTGGCCGAACCCCTGACGATCGCGCGTATCGCTGCAGCCGCCGTGCGCGGAGTCGTCGACAAGAAATCCATCGAGCGCAAGGTTCTTGTTGGTGCGGGGATCGCGCTGGTGGCGGCGCTCTTCATGGGCACGGCGTTCGCCGG
>DLMY01000017.1:4055-30475 GCA_002478275.1 Actinobacteria bacterium UBA7524 | reverse complement strand
TCCTTCCTGTTCGGGCACCAGACAGATCCGGCAGCGATCGCGGCGCAGATCAAGACGTATGCCGAGCTTGAGAACCGCCTGCAGAACGACGCTATCGATGACGCCGTTGCCGGAGCGCCCGCCGGCAAGACGGTGAACGCCAATCTCGACCTGCCAACGTGGCGCTATCTCCTGGCGCTGTCGGCCGTCCAGTGCGATCAGGACTTCACGAAGGCTGACCCCAACGCCGTCTACGACCTCGTGCGCTCTTCGATCGCCTACACGTACACGGCCGAGGGCACGAGCACGGTGCTCGCCACGAGCACGTACCCACCGGTCGCGGACCTTGCGCCGAGGCTCGCGCCGGCTGGCGCGGCGTTCACAGGCGCGGAGGCCGGTCAGGCAGCCGAGCGCTACCTCGCGATCCTGGGCACGTTCGATGAAAGCGGGCAGGTGCTGGATGCCTCCGGGCTCAACGGGGCCGGTGGCCCCGGTGCGACGGCACTCACCCCTGAGGTGCTGGGCGAGCTCGACAAGTCAGGCGTCGCGGTCAACTTCCCGCCGGTGCGGCTCGCCCTGTCCGTCCTCGGCTGTCCGTACGTCTGGGGGGCAACCGGCCCAGACACTTTCGACTGTTCCGGTCTCGCGGACTGGATCATGTGGCGCTACACGAGCTTCACCGCTCGCGGCACGACATCCTCAATGTGGAACACCCTCGGCTCAAGCGTCAGCCTGTCGCAGATCCAGCCCGGCGACATGATCTTCTGGGAGGCGGGACACGTCCATCACGTCGGCATGTACATCGGTGGCGGCAAGTACGTCCATGCGCCGCGCACGGGCGATGTCGTGAAGATCTCGGATCTCTCCGCGAGGAGATCAGCGATCGCGTCGATCCGGCGGCCGGAGTGGGATGCGGCGAAGCTCGACGTGGGTACGCAGTGACAATGCGTGCGTATGCGCGAGCCCCGTGCTTGGGCAGAGTCCGACCTTCGGGTGAGGAACCCGAACGCCCTCCTCGCCGACCGGCGCGGCCACGGCGGGCTGCGCCTCAGCGCAAGTCGGGAATCAATGGCGCTCTATCGTAAGGACACCGCCCCCGGTGCATGTCTACACTGGTGTATCACGCCGGAGAGGCGTCCCCAACGGACGCAGTGGCCTCATCCAGCAGACCCTCAAGATCCAAGTCCCCCGATCCATCGATGTACTCAAGGAGCATTGGAACCCCTTGATTCATCAGCGACTCGGCTATCCGGTAGGGCGTCTGGTAGTCGGAGTACAGTGCTAGCACGGAGTTCCGAACCTGTCCGTCCTGATCGAAACTACCTACATTCCACTTGGTGGGGACGCCTGCCATTTCGGTCGGAGGGAGTCTCCGCGCAATCGCAAGGGCGAGACCCAGCTTCGCCACGTCCATCTGATCCCTAAACATGCCCGTCTCCATGATGGTGTCGACAGCCAGCTGAGCGTCTGCTGAGAGCCCCACCGTCTTCTTGTCCAGCGCCATGTGACCTCCCTAGGCCTTCTCGATTCGCGTCTCTTTGGCAGAGACGCGACGCAGCAGATACTCGGCGCGAATTCGACCTGCGAGGATAGCCCTCGCGCTATCGATATCTACTTCCTTCTCGTAGACGAGCAGGACCGTCTGCTCTGCCATGACCGGAAGCGCGGCGATTACGTTGTTCGTATGTTGTTCGTCCAAGCGACCAAATGGAGAGTCCATTACGATCGGGCCCTTGAGTGGCGCGTTCTTCTGGAGCGCGCCCATCAGTGAGAGAGCGACAATGTGTTCGGCTCCCGCTGATCTCACCGTGACAGGCGTGCCGTCGCTATGGATGATGCTCAGGCCGTACTTGTCGTTGATGGACAGAGCCCCGTACTCGCGTTCCGTGGTGAGCTTCAGGAACAGGTCGGTGGCGTCCTTCTCCACTCGCACCTGGAGGAGACTCCGGTAGACATCGACCGAGTCTCCGAAGAGACGCTTGAGGCTCTCAGCCAAGAGGCGCTTCCTGCGTAGTCTCTCGAGAGAGATACTGCCGATCTTGTCCAGCTTGTCTTGCAGGCCACGGATGTTCTGAGTGTCCTTCTCGGCGGCCTCGCGCTCATCACGCTTCGCCTTCTGCACTGTCTGAAGCTCCTGGACGATTCTCTTGAGCCGCTCAATCGCGCTCGCAATCGACTTCTCATCGAAGGCGGCCAAGTCCTCGTCAACATCGGCCAGGTCATCCTTCATGGTCTGGTAGTTCACGTCGATCTTCCGGTTGGCCTCCATGATCCGTCTGGCCTCGGAGGCTGGGGTGTCCGGCTGAAGCGCTTCCAGCAGCACAGCCTTGCGCTGCAGAGCAGCTACGGACTCCTTCTTCAACGCGATGTCATCGTCCAGATCCTCGATCATGGAGGACAGGTGCTGCTTGGCTCCGGCGTCGAGGTGCTGGCCGCAAAGCGTGCACTCCTCCGCCGCAAGGCTGCTGGATCGCATGAGGTCAGCCTGAGTCGACACGCGAGCGTGCTCGATTTCGCCTTCGAGGATGTCAATCTGACTCCGCAGGGTGTGCGCGCGTTCCTCCAGGATCGGACCGGCAACCCAGCGCCATGCATCTGAGAGCATTCCGCGGAGGTCTTCGACGTTCTGGGCGCGCTCGTTACGCAGCCGTCCCATGTCGGACTTGAGGACGGCCTTCTTCTCTATGAGCGCCCTGACCGCTTCTTGGGGATTCAGGTAGAGGTTGAGCTCCGATTCCTCAGCCTTCAGCCCGTCTTCCTCGCCCTGTAGACGAGTGACCTCACGCTCGTGGTGCTTTCGGCTTTCCTGCAGCGCCTGGAGCGCACTTCCGATTTGCTGTGTCTTGGCGTCCTTCTGAGCCTCTTTGGACTCCTGCTTTCCGACGTCGTTGACAACTGTCTCGAGATCGCGTCTGGCGTTCGTGAGTACAGGAAGCCCCAGGATCCGCTCGATCGCTCGCTTGATCTCGAAGCCGGCGCTCGTCTCTTCAAGCAGTAGGTCCTCGTACTCCTGAAGGAGCTCCCCGTCGAACAGGAAGAACCGGGCGATCTCTAGAGGCATGATGCGAGCCATCTCGCGCTCAGTCTGTTCTGGTGACAGCACCACCCCACCACGGGTGAGCGTCACGAGTGTCTCGTAGTCAGCCTCGCCCGCCGGGATCCCCACTCCCGACCTCGGTTTGAGTCGACGCCGAAGCTCATATTCCTCATCTTCGAAGGCGAACTCCAGCGAGACCGAGAGTCGGTGGTTCCCCTCTTCTGCAGTCGCCCAGTTGATGAGCTGGTGGATCGGGATAGGCCTCGATCCTCGTCCCAGCACCTTGCCGAAGAGGGCGAACCGCAACGCGTTGAGCACTGACGTCTTCCCGTGCATATTCTCGCCGCGGATCACCGTGACTCCAGCGTCGCGCGGGAAGCAGATCTCCTGCTTGCCTCGGAACGGGCCGAAATCCTCCACCTCGAGCCTGTGCAGTCTGAGCACGCTATTCAGCCCCCCCGGTCTCTAGGCTCTCATCGAGCAGATCCGAAATCGACTTCACTGCATCGGCTCGACGATCGACGAATGTCGACTCGGTCTCCACGATGGACACCACCAGGTCCGCGCGAATCTCAGACTGCTTCTCGCTGCGAAGGCCTTCGATGGTCTTGAGAAGCTCTTCCAGGCTAGCTCTCATCTTCAATGCCCTCCTCAACGAAGTCCGCCCAATCAACTCCGTAACGACCCGCGATCCGTTCGAGGTCCGATGCTGCCGACGGGTTCTCGGCGTCACGTGCGAACTCGATTGCGCGACCCATCTCCCCCACGACGATGCCTGGATCAGGTTCCCCCTCATCCCCAATGCACGGCGTTACGACTGGATCGTACACGAAGGCCAAGTGCTTCCCGGGCGCCTTCCGAAGTACCCTGCCTCGCCGCTGTATGAATTCCCTGGGGTTCTTCGACGAGGCCAGTATCAGGGCGTGAGTCACATCCGGTATATCAACACCCTCGTCCAGGCACTTTATCGCGACCAGGACTCCACCGAACTCGCTGAAGTACACCATCGTTTGGTCTCGGTCCCCCGGCATCTGGGTGTGGTACTCATGCGCGCGGATTCCGGCCGCCCGGATGGCGTCAAGAACTTCGGTCAGCTGCGTCGAGTCCTCGCAGTAGACGAGCCACTTCTGTCCATCCTCGTATTCCTCCGACAGGGTCGCAACCGCGAGAGCCACCTTCCCTCTGGCTCTCTTGATGATCCGCGCTCGTCGTATCCAGAGCTCTTGAAGCTGACGCTCGAGACTGGCTCGATCAGCACCTTCCTGTTCCCGGCGAGCGACCAGCTGACGGATCTGCGCGGTAGCAGCGTCCCAGGATTCTTGCTCGTCCTCCGCGAGCGCTACAGTCCTCGGGTAGTAGAAATAGGGAACGAGCGCTCCACAATGGATGCCGTCCCTCAAAGTAAAGGGCACGGGAATCAACCCGTCGAAGTACGTGAAGATAGCCGCGGTGCCCTCTTCATCGCGGAAGCGTTCGGGAGTTGCGCTCAACCCGAGCCTCGCCCCCGTCTGTAGACTGAAGATCGCGCGGTTGCCCAAGCTGCCTAGCCTGTGCACCTCATCGGCAACGACCATGAGATGGTCTCCTTGCCGCACGGAACTCAAGAACTGCTCCGTGGCGGCGGACCCCAGCGTGGACAGAACGATTGAGTCTCTCGCCTCTGGGGACGTCCAAGAGCTCAGGAGGTGCTTCGTGCGCCATTCGTCGTGGCCGTCTCCACACCTGAGTATCTTTGGGCGCAAGTCTTCCAGGGTCTCGGCGATTTCCTTGTACCACTGCCGCAACAGGAGCCGGCTTGGAACGAGGACGAGAACGGATTCCCCACGAAGGAGCGAATCTCGGATCGCCAGCAATGCGGTGAACGTCTTCCCGCTGCCTGTAGCGTGCTTGAGAATCCCGCGTCTGCCGCGCTCCTCCCACGCCGCCAGAGCATCCAATTGATGCTTGCGAGGAACACGTCCGCCGGGCGTGCGCGGTGCCGCTTCGACGCCTTCCTGGATCTCCTTGACCCACTCCGGCCAGGCAGACCGATCCGAGTAGGCACTCAGTTCTTCCGCGCTGATATCGGGAAAGCGTCGCACTTGGACGCCTGGGTAGTCGTTCTCCCAGAGCCGCTCAAAGTACGCGGTCTCCGTTCTCACACGCTCCGCATCCCTGCCTTCATCCCAGCCCAAGTAGACGTCTACGGACTCTAGGTTTCCATCGAACGAGAGGCCGGACCACGTCTCGTTCATCGAACCACGGAATGCGACGGCGTTTCCATCGGGGTCGGCGAATATACCGAGCTTGTCATGGAATATGCGTGCGTGCGCGGGAGTCGTGTTCGTCATGAAGGCCAGCCTTATCTCGACGACACCGATCTGGACTAGAGTCGCGAGTACGCGCGTCGGCTTCCCGAGGACTTCATCGGCAGCTAGCGACCGAATCTCCCTTGCGATCTGCTGGTCTATCCGCGCCTCAACCTCGGCGCCACAGCCCAAGCGTATGGCTTCGACATCGTCAGGAGACAGGATCGGCGAACAGACAATGCGCATCTTTCCTCGACGCTCGACGAAGCCCACGAGTTCTGGCCATGCCAAGACATAGATGCTACTGCTGAAGAAGCCCACTGCGCGGTCGTATGAGACAGCATTCCGCATGCACGGAAGGTAGAACTCAGCCGCGATATCGTTCTCGCCCTTGTGATAGGAGGTCGCGAGCGACAAGGCCTTCAATGGCTCGCTCATGATGATTGACCCAGGCCGTCAGCGGTCAGATCCAGGCGCATCTGCAGCGCCTGCGGAAGCATGTCCGGCACGCACGCAATCACCGTTTCACGCCCCTGTCCACGGATTGAGCGCGTTTGGGTCGCGATCCCGCCGCCGAGCGCGGCCAGAATCGTCTCGAGGCGCACCTGCACGTTGCGGGAATAGGAGAAGTCGACGTACTTGGCCGAGTCCCAGAGGACGAATACCCCCAGGTCAGCTTGCAGACCTCCCAATATGACAATCCGCCCGCCCGAGTAGTCCAGCGAAGCCCTGGCTCCTCGATCCTGACCGGGGAGAATCAGCTGGATCTTGTGCTCCCCCGGCGTGCGACCACCCGGCGGACCGGTGACCCGGTACAGATACGCACGGATTCTATGCGGGAGTGGAGGCGCGAGGTCTACCTCCAGTGGCTTCGAGCTAGTTGCACCGTGGCTGAGAACACTGTCCCCCAGGGCAGCGAGGAAGGCCCCGTTGACCTTTGCACAGCCATCACGCATGTTCATCGCCAGCTTCTTCCGCACGCCGATCGAGATCCTCAGCCAAGACGTTCGGCGGGAAGGCCAGGTACGGCTCCGACCTGCGACGAACAGGAGGTGCGACTGTAGTGGGGTCATCTAGCGATGGAAAGCGCCCCTTTGCCCCGGATAGGTAGTCCTCGCGAAGCTCGATGCCAACCCACCGTCTGCCAAGTGCCTCGGCGGCCTCGCCGGTGACGCAGCTACCAGCGAACGGGTCAACCACCAGGTCACCTTTGTCGGTCAGCATCCGTACGAAGAACTCAGGTATGCCCACCGGAAAGCGCGCAGGGTGCTCGATGAGTCCGTTCTGCCGACAGTAGCGCTGGTACGCGCCGTTACTCTCCGTGTTCGCGAGCGCGAGCAGGTTGGGCGGAATCGCTCCGCCATGGTCGGTCCCGAACCTATCGGAAATCACATGTCCGCTGGGTCGCGTCCCCGATTGATAGCCGTTCTTGAGCAGGCTGCGCATGCTTGACGAATAGGGCTGCAAGACCCGCAGGTTCGATGCCTTCGGATTGGGAGACTTCGAGAGCCACCAAATGCAGTTGACCGCATCTTTGACTCTCGTCCGCTTAATCGTGACCCACTGCGCGGGCGATGGCAGCTTGGCTGGATTCCACCAGTAGAACTCCTGGGCCAGGTGAAACCCGTACTCACGGCACAACATGATCATCACTTCGAAGTGATACAGGCTTCGGGTCGGTTGACCGCGATTCCAGGCTCCTCCGAGATCGATTACCAAGCTGCCGGTCGGCTTCAGAACCTTGGTAAATGCCTCCGCAAAGTCCCTGAACCAGTCGGTGTAGTCATCAGCATCGACGTTCCCGTATTGCTTCTTGCGAACCAGCCCAAACGGCGGACTCGTCATGATCAAGTCCACGGATTCGGGGGCCACGAGCCTCGGCAGTGCGATTGCGGAATCGCCCTTGAACGCACGCCCGAGCGCGGTGCGGAATGCCAGTTGCGGGTCGCCCTCTGCCTCTCCCAGAGACTCGTGCGAGATGGCATCGGCAACTACGTTGTCTTCGAGATGACCCGTCTCGGCTATTGACGCGGTCTCCTCGTGCATCTTGCGATCATCAAGCATACGGCCTGATCCCCCGTGGTCTAGGTTGCTGCCTATTGGTCACTTGTGACAGTACCAGTGTCGCGGCAACCGCGACGAGGCCGAGATGGCCTCACCGATCTGCGACCGACCGCTAAAGCAGACACTGTCAGAACAATGCTAGAGGTCGCGTCTGACAACGCGACCGGCTCAAATGCCGCGTTGACTGACCAACCCGGCGACATGGAACGCCCGTGGCTTCACGCCGGCTCGTTCATTTGGATGCCGGAGATGGCGTGGCGACTTCTTGATTGTATCGCTCGAGTGCCTGGAACGGCGCCGGCCGCCTGATCACCATGCGCGAGCGGCGCTTGCGATGGGTTGTACCAGCCGATGATTCTCACGAGTGCGAGTTCAAGCTCCGGTCGGGCCCTCCACGCGTATCGTCTGGTCTGCGGGCGGGGGATCCGACCGGGACAGCCCGAAGCGCCACGGCGCGTCAGCAAGTGGCATCATTCGGAGTGAACCAGCGACGGGAGTCGGGGGAATCACATGAACCGAGATGAAGCACTCTCGCAGCAGATGGTCACCATGGTGCAGGTGTTGTTTGCTGTGGTTCTCGGGGACGGATTGGTGACCAACAAGGATGTATTCCTCCAGCCAAGCCAATCTCCGGTTGCGAGCATGGCCCTGCTGGGGGTCTTCATCACAGCCGTTCTGAGCTGGATCGACTGGCATCGCACCACCTCCGCAAACCCTTACCTGCTCTCTCGTGATTCCGATGTTGTGCACAACAGTCCACTCACCTGGTGGCCCGTCGCCCGTGAGTACCTGCGGATCGTGGTGGACCTGTGCATCGTGGCGCTCTATGCCCGCCTCGCTCTACTGGTCCCAGGCATCGCTGTGAACCCGTCAGCGACAGTCCTTCCCTATCTTGAGACATTGGCCTTGGTGTTCGTTGCTTACACGGTGGCCGGTGTGCTGCGCAAGATGGTGTTTGGCCCTCGGGCGAGCGGCCTGATCTCACTGGGCATCGGCTTCATCAGCTTCACGCTGCTCGCCGCGGCGTACGGCGCCACAGCGCCCAGCACACCGGGCAAGAATGGTGTCTTCCTGTCCGCCGCGCTAGCACTGATGGTCCTCTACCGGCTGTTTGTGCGCCCTCTCGAGAAGGCTCTGAAGAAGAACCAGCGGCGGCGGCGAAGCACCGTCGGAATCGACATTGACGGCGTCCTCGCAGATCAGATAGCCGGCGTGCTGGAACGCGTTCGACTGAAGTACGGACTCGTTCTGAGGGCGAGCGATATCACGGCATGGGACTGCAAGCTTGATGACGAGCATGACATCAAGACGGAAATCGAAGAGGCGCTGGGTCACAAGGACTACATTCTCAGCATGCCGGTACGACCTGGCGCTGCTTCGCTGATAAACGGTGTAGCCGGTCGGCATCGCGTTCTAATCGTCACGGCGCGACCTGAGTCAACCAATGAGCTCACGAAGCACTGGTTGACTTGGCACGGCCTGAACTCCTACGACTGCCTTCTCCATGTCTTCCCTGGGAAGAAGTCGCTCGCGGAGCTTGACTACCTGGTCGACGACTACCCGTCGAATATCGCTGACTTCTTGGCGAAAGGAGACGGTCGCGCAATCCTCGTCAGCCAACCATGGAATCACGACCTTCTAGGGCTAGACGAGTGGCTTGAGACCGATCGGCTCGTCGTGGCAGAGGACTTGACCGAGGCCCTGAGAGCTCTGAAGCGATGGGAGTAGGACAGGTGAGCGGATTTCGCTTGAGCACGGTCAGATGTTCGGTTAGCAGTTGAAACTACACGCTTCGCTCATGACACGCACCTCGCAAGAGCGCCGGCCGAGGTGTTCCCCCGACCGGCGGTCGTCGGCGTCTAGTCGATCAGCGCCGCATGCACCAGCAACTTCCCGTCCTCAACGTGATACGCGCACGTGGAAAGCGTGAGCGTACGTCCGGCGGGATCCGGCCGGAAGCCGGGATCCAGGAACGAGCGATCCGCCCATCGCGCAATGCGATCCGCATACGGCCGCGTGACCGGGAACGCAAACGCATCGTCGGAGCCATCGGCCACACGCGCCGAGTAGACGAGCCACGTCCCGCCGTTGCCGGCGGCATCCACGTACTGGATGAAGGGGTGCGCCGCCCAGAAGTCCGCGTCCCCATAGGAGGCGAGAACGCCGAACATCGAGCCGTCCCGCATGTTGTGGCCGTGGAGCAGCGTCGCGTGCGAGCTGTCGCCAGCATAGCGCGGCGAGCGGTAGTCGGCGAAGATCGCTCCTCGCGCGTCGGCATCGCCGTCTGCTTCGTGTGTGAGGTAGGTGACGTTGTCCGTCGTCTGCACCACCGGCTCATGGAGGTCGGTGCCAGGTATCGAGAGGTAGCCGATCACATCCGGGTTCGCGACCTTCGCCTCAAGGAGTCGCGAGTAGAGCTCGGCATTCGAGAGCAGTCCGTAGGTCTCGCGGTCTTGCGCCGTGAGCCGTGCTCGGCCGTCGTCGCCGGTGCGGACCTTGAGCCAGTCGCCGGAGACGGTCTGCCGGTACCAGTACGTGACCAGCAGCTTGCCGTCGACGAGCTCGGC
Source organism: Actinobacteria bacterium UBA7524 (assembly GCA_002478275.1). Taxonomy (GTDB): domain Bacteria; phylum Actinomycetota; class Coriobacteriia; order Anaerosomatales; family UBA912; genus UBA7524. The sequence continues at coordinate 20,540 of DLMY01000017.1, read as the reverse complement.
ATAGGGTGCGTAGTCGGCTGTCACGTACGAGAAGCCCTCGATAGGCATCTTGTCGAGACCTTCGGCCCGGACACGCGGCATGTACTCGGTGCCAATCTCAGCGTTGTAGCCCCACGCTTTGGCGATCTCCGTGCCATCCCAGATGTTCCGGTAGCGCAGCATCACCCCGCCGTGGTTCACCGGCAGAACCTCGTCGGTGAGATCAAGGGAGATGAGGGCCTCGTCCTCGCGGATCTCGAAGTAGTGCCGCGTGGGATTGAGTGCGTGACCCACGGGCGCGGTCGTCTCTATCGCGTAATAGCAGCCGTACTCGAGCGGTTCGGATCGCGCAACGCCCTGAGCGTCGGTCGTGAGAGTGGCGACCGGATCCGTCGGGTCCTCGGCCGGATCGAACGGTGCTGCAAGCGGCGATGTATCGCGCACGCGCCAGATCTCGTAGACCGCACCCGGGAGAAGCCGTGCGTCTTGCCCGTCCGAGCGCTTCTCCAGCCGCACAGTGCCGCGCACGCGCGAATCGGTGCGTGTGAACTCGAAGGCCGCAGATGAAGCCGCATCGACGGTGAATGTGGTCACGACGGTATCGAGAACATAGCCTGTCGGCGCTGTCACTTCCACGAGCTCGTAGTCGCCGAAGGGAAGGGGTGCCGACGTCGCCGTGCCGTCAGCACCGGTGGTGAGCGTCTCCGTGACGCTGACGCCCTGGCGGATCTCGAAGACGGCCCTTTCAAGGACCGCCCCTGTGAGCTCGTCGGTCTTAGTGAGCGTGATCGGGCGATAGGGCTGGTCGGTCCGCGCTATCTGTATCACGACGGGTGAGATTGCGTTGATCGTGAACGGATACGGTGTGGCGTCGAGCATGTGGTTCGCCGGCGCCACGGTCTCAACAAGCGTGTAGTCACCAAAGGGAAGGGGTGCCGACGTCACCGTGCCGTCAGCGCCCGTGGTAAGCGTCTCCACGACGGTGACGCCCTGGCGGATCTCGAAGGCGGCCCCCCCGAGGGCCGCGCCCGTGAGCGAGTCGGTCTTGGTGACGCGCACAGGCCGCAAGGCGCGTTCGTTGGTGAGCTCGAGCGTGGCGGTGCCGCCATCGGGCACCGTGACTGAATGCGGCGTCACGTCGAGCAGGTAGCCCTGCGGAGCGGTCTGTTCCCTGACCGTCCAGGTGCCAGGAGCAAGCCCGGTGAACGTGAGATCCCCCGCAGCGTCCGTCGTGCCCGAAGCGACGACGGTGCTGTTCCAGAGGATCTCGAAGACAGCGCCGCCCAGTGGTGCGCCGTCGACCACATCGGTCTTGGTGATTCGTAAAGCACCCGAGCCGGAGCCAACGGGAACTGCGGCCGAAGCAGAGACCTGGAAGCTCGAAGCCTGGGCAGATACGACCCGCTGGTACGACGTGTCACCAGGGGCGTAGTAGAAGATGTTCGCTGGAACACGACTGTCGTACCCGTAGAGAGTGAGCGAGACCGAGCGGCCAATCCAGGCTGCGCTGCAAGGCACGGAGACGGTGAGCACGTCTCCGGCATGGCTCGAGTAGCCCGTGACGGTGACCCCGGCGGGCACAGCGACGGTGTAATAGCCGTTGAGGTCGTTGAACGACACCGTCGTCTGGCCGACAAGCCGCGTGTAGTCCGCGTTCGGTCGGAGCGTGACGGCCGCGGCGCTCACGCTCCGGGCCGGGAGTACGCGGTTGCGCGCGCCAGTCACGAGGTCAATCGTCCAGCGAAACATCTGCTCGGATCCACCGAGCCCCGGAGCCGGCCGCAACCGCGACCATGTCGCAGCGTCCTGCGTGTAGGTGCTCATGTCCATGAACGTGTAGCCGACGCCGGCCGCCTCGCGCATCCACGCACGGATGGCGTTCGCGGTAGCGTAGCGCGCCTGGGTCTCGGTCAGGCCGGCCGGGGTCACGTACGGATACCCCCGGTGAAGAATGGACTGCAAACCAACGTAGGTATTGAAGTTGTAGAGCGCGGCCGGGTCGAACAGGCCGTACGTCGAGTTGTTGAGGGGGAAGTCCTTCGCCTGCTCGAGACAGTATGCGACCTGCCCGTCAACCGTGTGCGGCGGCGTCTGGAGATCGTGCCATGAGCCCGAGTAGTAGGCGTCGTAGTACGACGTCCCCGCGCCGCCCGTCGAGACGGTGGCCGCCGAAGCCGTACCGGGCAAAGCGACCGCCGACCCACAGAGCAGCGCGAGGATGAGGAGCACGCGCGTGGTGAGTGTCCGTGTGTGCATGGGCTACTCGCCGCCTTGCGCAACAGCCCAGAGCGTACCGTTGTAGAGCACGAGCCCCACGCCGAGGCGTGAGCACGAGCCGAGTTGCGGACAGTGACCGTAGAGTGCGCCGGCCACGCCTCCCCCACCCCCGCCGAGCGCTGTCATGCCGTCGCCGAACTTGGCGCAGCTCTCCGGGGCGTAGCTCGAGTGCGATAGCGCCGAGGCGAGCGCCATGCGCTTCGCCTGGGCGATGCACTGGCTTTGGAGTGCGCTGTCATAGGTCGCTGACGGGTTGATGTAGTTCGCGATCGACGCGCCGTACCCGCCGATGACCTCGGGAGCCGCAGGAGCGGGTGCAGGCGTCGGTGCAGGGGCCGGCGCAGGGGCCGGGGCGGGTTCAGGTGCGGGAGCGGGCTTGCTCGGACACGGCGCGGCCGCCTTGCCCGATGAGCTCGCGGACCCGGTCTCGCCCGCTGGGGGCGACGTCTCCGGCGCCGCGACGGCTACGACGGTCTCGGGGGACTCGGCCACCTCGGCAGGAGCTGCTGTCACCGTATCCGGCCACTCGTCCCAGTAGATCGCATACCCGGGGACGGCGGAGGACGCGGGATCTGGCGAGGCACCCGCCGCAGCGACGGCGCCCCCGGCGTCTGGCGCGCTCAAGGATGCAGCCACGATCACGCCGCCACACACGAGCGCGGTGAGAACAGCAGAGACCAGTACCGGGTGCCTACGCATCTTCGCCCTCCATTTCAGGGTCACCGGGCTCCAAGCTGATGTCGTCCTCGTCGAGCGCCCGGCGGCGCCTCCGCCGCCAGTAGAAGACCGCCCCGAGGATCGTTGTCGCGGCAACGCCGCCAGCCACGATCCACGGCACGAGCGATGTGGGATCATCGGCAACCGTCTCAACTGCTTCGGCGGCTGTCTTGGTCACTGCCTCCAGCGCTGTCGGGGCGCGGTAGGTGGCGACCCCGTCGTGGACGAGCACGTCCGGCAGGGCCACGTCCCCGCCGTAGACCGCCCGCTGGACCTCGGCGATCCGCTCCACGGTGTAGCTCGCCTCGCGGACCGTCTTGTCCCCGTCCTTGCGCGCCGGCCCTGTCCATGAGGCCTCGACCAGCCGGTAGACCGCAGGGTCGTAGTGCAGCGCCTCGAGGAGCGCCCGCGAGACCTCAACACCGGCGAGCTGTGGCGTCGGCGCATCGAAGCGGGCCAGCACCTCCGGCGTGAGCTCATAGGCCGCCGTGTCGTAGCTCGTGTGGACGAAGACCTCGATCTCCCGACCGCGCGTCGACGCGCCGGCGTTCACCAGCCGCTCGAAGTGAAGCGACGCATCGACCGTGACCCCCGTCACCCTGTCGTGGTAGAGCGCAGCGAGCGTGGCCGGCGGCTCCACCTGGCCTACCTGCGCGCCAAAGTCGTACTCGACCTCGTGCCAGACGCTCCTGTCACGTTCGAACCGCTCCGTCCAGTCGATCGTGTCGAGCACATAGACCGTGCCGCTCTCCTCGACCGAAGACGCAAAAAGCGCATCATCGGGCTCTGCTACGCCGATGACCTCACGAGTCACTGGCGCGCCCGCGCCGAACGCAGGCGCGCAGAAGACCAGCGCCGCAACCACTGTGGCCACTCCTGAACGAACGAACCGCACTGAGATTCCTCCTCGAGCTCCCTGTCGGCGGAATCGTACGTCAACGCTCTGACCGACTCTGACTTTGTGCTCAGCGGCCCCTTACGCATCCGTGCGGCGCCCTACTGGAGGCGCAGGAACGACCGCACCGCGCTCATCAGTGAGTCGAGCGTTTGCGGGTGGCGAAGAAGCCAGGTAAGCGCGAGCGAGACAACGAGCGCGCCGAGGATCGACAGGACCCATCCGCCAGCGGTCTCAAGGGCCCGCGCGAGCGGGGTGGCAGCCCGGCGCTTGCGGGCGCGAGCGCGCTCGATCGCCTGGGCAATCTTGCGCGCCTCAAGTTCGCGGGCGCGCTGCTCTGCGGCGCCACGTGTCCTGCGGGCCTCCGCGTCACGGCGCTGCGCCACCAGGCGCGGACGGCGGGCGGGGAGCATCGCTAGTCCTCCCGCCCGATCGCGGAGACGATCGCAGCGAGGTCAGCGCGCGCGGTCCCGTCCTTCCAGTCACTCGGGAAGGCGATCTGCACGCACGACAAGCCCGCCAGATCCTCGACACACAGCGCGAAGTCTTCCTCGGTCGCAAGCGTCACGCAGTAGGTGAAGTCGGCGATCACGTCCTCAGGCTCGCTGCTGACGATCTCGCTTATTGCACCGAGCTCCCACTCACAACCGCCGAACACCAGGCAGCGCACCGCTCCGAGCTTGAAGATGTGCGCAGAGTCCGCGTAGACGCCGGTGTCCCACACGACGATCTCGGCACCGGTCAGATCCCCCGGTGTGACATCGCTCGCGAGCGTCAGTCCGTCGAAGTCGGCGCGCTGCCCCCGGCCCAGTCCCTCGAAATCGAGCTCGTAGGTATCCCCGAGCGCCGCCAGCGTGACAGTCGGCACGATCACGGCCGCTCGCAGCCCTCGCGCCTGCAGCACACGGCCGAGAGACAGCGCGAGATGCGTCGTTCCCACACGGTGCTGTGCTCCGGCGACGGTCACGACCGGCGTTCCGACCCACTTGACGCGTTCGACCTCCACGACGCGCTCCACCACCTGCGGCTTGGCCGATGCCGTGGGCCACATGAAGCCGCTCTTAGCTGGAGCCGGTGCGTCCTCGCCTCGCCAACGCATCGCGTCGGCGTAGCTGGTCTCGGTCGAGAGCACCATCGCGAGCGTGGCTGCAAGCTCGCTCGGCGCCGAGGCAACGATGTCTCTGACTCCGTCGTTCAGCGCTGAGACGACGAGAGGTTCACCGGGACGCGTGAACTTGTCAACGACGAGCACAATGCGCACCGCATCGCCGCGCACGAGCCGCACCGCGGCGATCGTCGAGCGCACCGCGGCCTCTGAGGGACTGCTCGCGGCATCGAGGACGAGCACGCTTACCCCGGCGTTTGCCGCAGTGCCGCCCGCGTCCTTCAGCGTGTCCACATTGGCGATGGTCGTTCCGGCGAGTACGACGCCTGCCTCGGACACACCGGTCGTGAGCGCTCCGGCCCGGCGTTCGTCGCAGGTGATAATCCATGCTTCAGCCATGGTGCTAGACCCCTCTCTTGGCGGCGATGGTGTCCAGGAGTTCGGCCACGGCGGCAATGCGCGGCGCGAACGTGCTGATTTCATCTGGCGTGGTCCGCTCCAGGCTCGAGACCCTCTCGGCGGCACGTTCCAGCGCGGTGATGAGCTTCTCGGCGTCGGGAACCTTGGCGGGGGTCGGCTCCTTAGTCCTCGCCGACTCCGTCAATGCGGTCACCTGCGCGCCACTCAGTGCGCCGTCTTCCCCCGCCTCGATCTGTGCCAGGACGCGTTCCTGGACATCGATGGGCTGCTGTGCGAGCTCTCGTGCCGTCGTGAACGTGATACGCCGCTCATCGAGCAAGGCGCGAAGTCCCTCGATGAGCTTGGTCAGCGAACGGTAGTAAGCGACAGTGCGTGGCGCGAGGTTGACGAGTTCGGCGATCTTGCCGTCCGTCGTCGTCCCCGCCTCCAGACGCCCCGCTCCACGAAGCTCAGCAACGAGTCTCTGGGCAAAGGCGATCGTGTGGATGCGTTCCAGTGTGGAGAGGTCGCGCTGCCGAACGTTGGTGGTGAGCATGAGCACGCCAGAGTCCAGCTCATCGGAGGGCACGAGGTGGCAGACCACTTGCCCGAAGCGCCCACCATGACCCTGCTCGACGAGCAGCGAGAGCGCCGCATGACGGCGATGGCCAGCCACGATCATGTACTCGTCCTCGAACTCGGGATGGGGACGCACGACGGGGTAGTGGGCCAGTCCGTTGGCCTCGATATCGCGCGCCAGATCCTCGATGCCTCCGAGCTCGAACACCTCGTTGTTGCGCGGATCCGGGTGGAGCTGGTCGAGGGGCACGGTCACCGACCTGTCTGTCTTCTGGCCGAGCAGACTGGTTGGCCGTGCGGAGCGTGCGGCCACGGCCGCCACGCGATCCCTGATCACGTCGCCCTGCTTCGCACCGCGCTCGATCCTCGGACGCCCCATGCCTAACCCTCCTGCCTGATCAGATGCTCGACGAGTTCGGTGTAGTCGGCCGCGCCGTGACTCTTCGGCGCGTAGGACAGCACGCTTCGGCCCTCGGCGTGCGCTTCGCCGATCGCTACGTTCTTGCGGATCGCGAGCGGATAGAGCAGCCCGGGGAACTGCTCCTCGACGGCTGACGCGATACTGCGGTGCAGACCCGTACCACCCTCGTACTGAGTGAGCAGGATGCCGGCGATTCCCAGGTCCTCGTTGACGCCGGCGTCGATCGTCTCAGCGATGACGGAGCCCAGCATCCCAAGCCCACTGACGGCGAAGAGCCCCGGGGTGACCGGGACGATGACCTCGCTGGCGTAGGCGAGCGCGTTGGCGGTCATGATGCCGAGAGACGGCGGGCAGTCCAGGATGATGTAGTCGTAGTCGTCCTGCACACCCGGCGCCCGTGTGCCGCTCCCCGGATCGCGCCGGCCCTTCAGAGCGCGGGAGAGAAGGAAGTCCCGTCCCGGCCGGCCGCCGAGATCGTAGTCGGCGCGAGACAGCATCTCGGAGGCGGGTAGCAGCGCGAACTCCGGGCCTGGCACGATGGCCTCTTCGGCGATCATGCTGCCCATCAACACGTCCCACAGGCTTCGCGCTGGCGGTGCGCCGAGCACGCCGGTGGTCAGGTGGCACTGGCCGTCGAGATCCACGACGAGTACGTCGCGTCCCTTGGCGGTGAGCCCTGCCGCGACGTTCCACGCCGTGGTCGTCTTCCCGACGCCGCCCTTCTGCGAGGCGATTGCGATCCTCCGGGTCGTTCTCTGCATTCGTGTCTCCTTCATCGATTCGCGGACAGCGCCCACTTGAGCGTACCGGGCAGCCATTGGCACTACCTTTCCGGGAGTGTTCTTCTAAGACGACAGGCCGTCGCGTGGGTCGAGCGTCATTCCGCGGCCCCCATCCGTGCGCCCTGTCGGGCTCGTGGCTCGTCCGAGCCGGCCCCAGTCGACCCGTGCGACCTCCTGGGCCCGTGGGGCACTCTGCGGAGACAGATGCCGTGATACCTGCTCAAGCAGGTGGAGCGTGGCCGCGGTCTGCTGAAGTCCCGCCGAGAGCTCGGGGAGCGCATTCTCGTTGCGCCACGCCGCCCACTCGGACGGGCGAAGAGGTTGGGCTTCCGCGAAGACGGCCGCGATGCGGTGGGCCGTAGCCTCGAGCGGCTCGTCGCCCCTACACGACTTGACCATCACGCTGGCTGCCGTGTGCGCGTCGATCCCCGCGGTCATGAGAGCCCGGGCGTAGAACACACGTGTCGGCTCGGGCGCCCCTTGGAGAAGGTGGTTGCGGACCACCAGCGGAGCAGTCCGTATGATGCCCTCGCCCGTCCTCAGGATCTGGATGCTCACGGCGGCCTGCAGCACGTCGGGGGCGAGCCGTGCTCGCGCGTCCGCCTCCGCGTTGGCGCGCGCGGATGCGAGCTCATCGGGATCGGCGGTGTGATGGCGCTTGAGCTCCACGGCGGCGTCGGCATACCCGGTGACCCGCTCGGCGATCGGCGCTGCTGACATCAGCTTGTCCACGATCCGATCGACTGCGGCCTTGGTCTCAGGTGAGACGTACTTGTACGCCGCTCGGCCACGCCCGGGCAGTGTGCGCGACAGAGCATCCAGGTCGCGCGTGAGGTCTGAGACTGCGGGGAGTGCGAGCCCCGCCCCGATCTGCCGGCGCTCCTCCACGGCCAGAGACAGGGACGTGGTGCCGAACATGCGGATCTCTGAGCGCGCGCGACCCTTTGCCTCATACACGCCCTCGCGCACTGCGCCGTAGATCTCGCGAGTGAACGCCCCGCGAAGGGCCTTCAGCCGGGGAGCTGGTATGTGGCCTGCTCCCGCTCGCCGCTGGGGGACTACTCGCTTGAACGCGGGACTATCGGTCCTGTCCCAGATCATGATGTGCGCATGCGGATGCCCGGCCACGGGATTGTGGTGGGCCGCCACCCAGCGCATGTTCTCTCGCGGGATTCCGGTAGCCGTGGACAGTGCGTCGACGCTGGCGCGAACGTGGCGCTCCCACTGCGCCTTGGACTCCAGGCCGATCTCCTCGGCGTCAGCTCGGCTGACGGAGACGATCACACGGTAGATCGGGGCGTGCGAGAGAGCCGCGAGCTCATCGGTGACGGAGGCAATATCGGGGATGCCGTTCTCGTCGAACAAGCCGTGGGCCCCGCCGTCGGCGACGACGCCCGGGCGCTCGGCGATGTAGCGGGTGTACGTGGCGTCGTCTGCGACATCGCGAGTCACCATCCGTGCGACCGAATCGGCCGTGACGGTCAGGTCCGTGCCGGGCCGCGTGGCTATGTAGGTGGCGTGCGCGCCGTCCCCGGCGCTCGGAGCGGCGTAGCTGACTTTGACGACGAGAGGCCCGAGTGTCACGGCGTGCTCCCCGCCCCGTCATCGTCCAGCCGCGATTCGGGCTGCTTCGCACCCATGTACTTGAACCCGTGGCCCTCGGCCTCTCGCCACATCTGCGTGACACCGTGTGGATCGAGTTCGAGGACCCTGGCGAGTATCTCGCGGACGAAGTACACCATCGCGGCCGTGATGCCACCGACCCGATAGAGCCTCCTGTGCAGCCGCTCCGAGTGCGTCTCCATCTCGGCTTTGACAACGCTGCGTAGTAGACGCTCGACGTCGTAGTAACGCTCACCGAAGATCTGCGGATCCATCCCCGCCAGCATCACCTCGCGCCCCTTGACGGCCATCGCAACGCCGTCGTGGGCCGCCAGGGCCGAAAGCCTGTCGTAGTCCTCCGGCGTCAGCCGGATCATCAGGCGCTTCGGCGTTCCCGCGCTTCCTAGAGGCGCATGCTTGTTTGACACGACAGGGCACCCTTCCATCCGAGGACTGGTATGCAAGAGCGCATGGTACGCGCTCTGCACGAGTGCACAGGACTTTCGCCTTGGAGGCCGGATCAAGGGGCCGATTTCCGAGCAGCTCTCGTGCTTGGCTGTGAGCAGCTCTGGATGGCCGCACGTGCCCGATAGCAGCTCTGCTGCTGGGCAGAGTCTCGGACGGGTTTCGGCTGCTCACCGGCTTAGCCGGTGATGCGTTCGCCTCGCGGTGCTGCGAACTGAGCAGCGACGCTTATCCTGCGTTCTCTCTCCAACCGCCCGGACTCGCTGAACGCCGCGCGAGTGAAGTCCGCGATGTGATTCGGGAAGTCCGAGTCTCCGACCCCTGAAGCAGGTCGGAGACGGTTGGGCTGTCCACAGGTGGGCTGCCTGTGGTCAGGCCGGCGGACGGACGTCGGGATCGTGGCGACCGTGCGGAGGACACGACAAAGCGACGGGGCACCCGGCTCGATTGAGCTGGATGCCCCGTCCCCGGAGAAGTGTCAGCAAGTCCGGGAAGCACACGGCTCAATGAAGAGCCGTCAGGAGTAATGATATCGCGGGTGAGCGCGAAGCGCTGGTCGGCCCGCGGGCGACCTTGATCTCTACGGGGCGACGCCCCCAAGATCCCGCTTGCGGGGGCTTGGGGGCCGGGCGCGAACCCGACCCCCAAGTGGTGCGCTTTCTACATCAGACCCAAGTCACGAAGCGAGGCGATGGACTCGTCACCCACGACCACGTGGTCGAGGAGTTCGATACCGAGAACGTCCCCGCCCTTGACGATGCGGCGGGTCAGCTGGATGTCGGCACCGCTCGGCGTCGGGTCGCCGCTCGGGTGGTTGTGGGCGATGACGATGGAGGCTGCCGAGAGCATCACGGCGGGCTTGAACAGTTCGCGGGGGTGGACGATTGAGGCGTTCAGGCTTCCGACCGACACAGCCCACGCACCGATTACGCGGTTCTTGGTGTTGAGAGCCAGTGCGACGAACTGCTCACGGTCGAGGTGGTCGAAGTCGAACAGGTCACGAACGACCTTTGCTGCATCCTCGGGCGTACTCACGGTGTCGAGTTCGCTCGATACCGTCTCGCGCACGAGGTAGGTGGAAACCACCTGCAGCGCCATGCCTTGCGGGTAACTCTTCCTGCTCCTTGCCATTGTGGTGCTCCCTTCATCGCGACTTGCTGACACCTCAAGTGTAGCGTATCGCACAACTAATGGCAAGAACTATTCTGAGAATATTCGCAGGTCAGAGCATGTTTTTCTGGCAGGTCACCGGACGTTGTCACCCTTGACAGCCGAACATCGCAGAACCCATCCTCCCCCTTCCATGCCGAAGATCTGGCGGCCGCAGCCAGGCCACAGCCGGTGAGGAGTCCTCGGCTGATCGTGCCGAGGACGAACGACATCCGGGGCGGATCGGCGGGTGCGGGCGTTCGGCCCTAGCCGCCCTTGCGCTGTGCACGAGTGCAGAGTGGCGAGCCCCCGCATTAGCGGGGGCTCTGAGGCCTACAGCGCCAGCCACTGCTCCTCGTCGACGATCTCCTCGAACAGGTCGCTGAAGTTCATGTTCAGAGCTCCCGCGAGGTCGTCGAGCATGTAGAAGTTGATGCGCCTCTTGTTCAGCACGACCGCCATCCATTCGGAGGACTTGCCGAGCAATTCGCTCGCCTCGCGGTTGGTGATGAATCGGCGGCGCAGCACCAGCCGCAACTTCGCGGGGTCGATGGGGATGGATGTTGCCGGACGCACCCGCTTCTTGGTTTCGCTCATCTGTCTTGCTCCCTTCGGTTGACTTGCTGACACCTCTAGTCTAGCGTATCGCGCAACCGATGGCAAGCATGTAGACGAGGCTAACTGCAGGTAAACGCACTGTTCTTAGGAAGCCGTCCCTCGCTCGATGACGATGTGGAAGGATCGATCGGTTCGGATGCAGCTCATCGTTAGCTCGTCGAGGTGTGCGAGATCGGGCAGCATGTCGCGGCCCGCATCGTACTGTCTCTCGATTGCGCGTTCGATATCCGCCAGAGCACGCTCCGCCTCGCGCTCATCTCCCGCCACTGGCACCGCAAACGTGTCACCACGTGCAAGCATGAGGGCCTTCGCGGCGATAGCATCGATTCGGACGCCTCGGTCGTCTGCGCTCACGCGCGGTCCTCTCATCGAATCAGACAACGGCGAGGCTAGCACGCATCGCTTGCCCGCCGCTTACCCCATCCTTCCGTTCCGAGGGTCTAGCATATACGCAGACTGCGGGGCAGGTCCGACACGAATGGGGGTTCGGAAGAGTGGATGAGGAATGCCGGAGTCCGGTGTTCGGTGCGGCGATCCAGAAGGCCATGGCGCGAAGGGGATGTGATCTCACGTTGGAGGAGTCACAGCATTTCGCCCGAACGCTTCTCGACCTCATCAGTAAGGGAGTGATCGTGGCGGATCCGTCCGTGAAGCCCGGTGTTGAGATCCCTGGTGATCCGTGTCCGCCACGAGACGTAGGCCATAGCGGATGAGCTTCGAACGGCCTAACGTTGTTGCGCATAAGCTGCGCGCCGTGCGCCTTCAGGATAGCCGACTGCTTCTCGCGTCAGCTTGATGCGCTTGTTGGAAAGCGCACCACGGATAACCGGGACTTTCCAGTTGGTACTCCTGGCATCTATCCTCATGGGTGGTGGACGATGGATATGAGGAAGACACAGTCGTGAACATCGACATACATGCTCATACCAGGAAGTGTAAGTCCGGGGATGCGCCCACTAGGGATATTGCTCCGGAGGACTTCTGCAAGACGGTCTTGTCCACGGATGTCGGTATCATTGCGATCACCAATCACAATGTCTTCGACCTGGAGCAATTCAAGGAAATCGAGACCGGCTTGGGCCATGACGCACAAGTGTGGCCCGGCATTGAGCTCGACATTGTTGATGGAGAACTCAGGGGCCACTTGTTGCTCATTGTCTCACCGAAGTCAGCGGGCGACTTCTCTGTGGCGGTCGAGGAACTGACAAAGGATTCAACTCCGGACCAATTCGCGGCCACAGTCGACGACGTCCTAGCCAAGTTCGATTCCCTCAATCCGCTGTACGTTGCCCACTATCAGCAGAAGATGCCCTGTCTTTCAGAGGCCTCTCTTGAGAGGCTGCTGACAGGGACCAAGAATCCAGGTCGTGTCATCAAAGAGGTCACCAACTCGATCTCAGCCGGAATCTACATCTCGCACGGGCACGCATCCATTCACGGATCAGATGTTCATGACTGGGCGAAATACGAAGAACTCGCTCAGGAGTTGCCTGATCTCCGACTTCCTGTCGACAGTTTCGAGCATTTCTGCCTGCTGCTCGAGAAGGATCCGACCACGATCAATACGGTGCTTGACCGGAAGACCTCCGAGGATCTCGAGCTTTGTCCCTTTGGAGACGACTCAGTGCTGAGCGTCAAGGCATTCAACGACATCAATGTCATATTCGGTCCAAAGGGGACAGGCAAGTCCTGTGTTCTGAAGGCTATCGCCAAGCACTACACGGCGAACGGGGTCGACGCAAAGGTCTATGCGCCAGCGAGCGACCGGCTGGACGAGATCTACGACACGAAGGGCAGCAATCTGTCGATCAATCTGAACACGTACGAGATCAACTACTGCACCGATCAGATCAAGGCCCTACGCATTGCCCGCGAGGTTGACGTTGCAAGCCTCGGAAAATACGTAGGCTACTTCGAGGCCAAGAGCACCAACAGGAACGCCAAGAAGATTCTGCTCAAAGACATCAGCCTTGAGGGCGAATCCGGGGCCGAACGCGAGTTCAAAGAAGTCCACGAGGCGCTGAAGAAGACCAGGGACTTCGTCGACTTCCTAACCGCGAACCAATTCGTGAAGGATGAGCTCGACAAGGAGGAGCACGAGCAGCTGACCCGCATCCTGTCGGCACTCCACGAGCGATTGGCCAAGCGCTCGTGGGCGAGCTTTGCTGGCTGGAAAGAGATCCATTTCTTGAATTCAGCGATTAGGACGTTCCAAAGAGAGGTAGAGCGGAAGACGGGATCGCCAGCGAAACCCACAACGACTGGCTTTCGCGATTACGCACTGAATCGCATGAAGATCGAGGTCGCTGCTGCCGAGATCGTGAAGAGCATCAATACCGAAATCCCGCCGATCAAAGAGCACATCGGGAGTCTCGGAACCAGCAAGGGTGAGCTGGAACTTCGGACAGAATACAAATTCCAGACTGGACATGTCACTGACGGCAGGCTGTCCAGTCTCAGTCACGCAACAAAGAAGGGGCCGCAGAAGAAGTTCGCCCAATGCATCAACATGATTCTTGAGCACGCCTACGCAGACGACCTGTTTCAACACGTCTCCGACCTCAACACGATTGAAGACGCAGAGGCAATCAGGACCGTGCTCGGACTTCTGCTCTTCAAGAGGTACTTCTCACTGGATGGGGCCGAATACACACCGTCAAGCGGTGAGGCTTCGATGGTGATGTTGCAGAAAGAACTCGGGACGGACAAGGACGTGTACATCCTGGATGAGCCGGAGCGAAGTCTGGGCAACGAGTACATTAGTGACGTGATTGTTCCGCTCATAAAGGAGCGTGCGCGAGCGGGCAAGAAGGTATTCATTGCGACGCACGACGCAAATATTGCAGTGCGAACCCTTCCCTACAGCTCCGTCTACAGGCACCACGGGCCTGAGGGTTATCGCACATACACTGGAAATCCCTTTTCGAACAACCTAGTCAACTCGGATGACGAGAACGACCGGCTAGATTGGAAGTCAATCAGCATGAGGACTCTTGAAGGCGGAGAAGAAGCATTTGGAGAGCGAGGGCGAATCTATGGAAACACTTAGCGCCGCCGTCGTGGAGGTTGAAGGTAAGCACTTCATCCGCATTGAGGGAGAGAGTGCGATCATGATTCCCTTGTCCGAGGATAATCCGAACGCGGTCAAGGCGGCGTTCAACATGCTGATTGCCCGAATGAAGGACGGAGAGTTTCGGATCGAGTTGGCCGAGATTGGCGATGACCTATTCTCACAGGTGGCGAATGAGTACCTCGCTCAGCTGAACCGGGAGATCATTGAAGTCCGCGGGGAGATGACACACTATGGCTTGGCTTGAGGTCTGACGCAGCTTGCCCGTCACAACTCCAGCCTCAAGCGCCAGGCCTGCTCAGTTCACGCCGCCGACTACAGAGGCTCGCCTTCCCCGCATCCTACTCGTGCTCGCCAAGGTGAGACGTATGGCGTCTTTCCAACAAGGACTCTGCAGTCTGCATAACAGGATATGACAAGGGACCCCGGCATGTCTGCCGAGGTCCCTTCAGTAGTTGGCGTGCTCGGGAGGATAGCGACTCTCGACGCCTTCTACGCGCGGCCGGCACGCGAGGCTTCGGTCTCGTCCACGACCTCAAACGCTGGCATTCCGCCTTTGATCGCATCCGCGATTGCCGCAGCGGCGGCGCTCGCGCTCGGATACGATTCCTCAAGTGCGGTGGTGGCGAGACCACCGGGCATCACGATGCGCACACCGCCACCGTCCGCAGCAATGATTCGGTAGACGTCATGACTCGTGTACACGCTCATCGCCCCTCCCGCTTCTTCTTGATGGCGGGTAGCGCGTCGGGCAACACGACCCACGGGCTCTTGTGAGCCGCGGGATCGAGCTTCCTCGAGTACGGCACGACTCCCTTGTACATGTCCGCCCGCAGAGTCTTGGCAGGCATCCCGACGATCGCCGCCGCTTCGTCGGCGAGCATCAGCTCGGACAGGAACAGACCGACGAGGCGGTCCGCCTCCTCCGCTCCGAACAGTTCGGCCAAAGCCTCACGCGCCGTCTGCGGCCGACCGGGTATCGGCTCACGCACGACCACCCAGCGGGCTTGGCCGTGTGGCTTGACCGACTCCGACAAGAGCCTCGCGTACTTCGTGTCGCCTTGCGACAGTCGGTACTCGAGCACGCTGAGCGACATGCCGAGCTCAGCGGCCGCCTCGCGCTTCGTCATGAGATCTTCCAGGAACATCTGCGTGAGGCGATCGGCCTCTTCAGCGCCTACTCGATCGACCAACTCGGCGTGCGCGGTCTTCTTGGTCATCAGATGCGTCCCTCCTCACTTACCTCCTCTCGTGTACCGAGGAGGAATCTCTCCACGAAGTCGAGCCCTTTGGTTACGTTCTCTTCCATCCTGAGGCTCAGCGCTTGCTCCAGAGCGTTGCCCTGGTCTGTCCAGTCAGTTAGCCTGTCGCACTTCTCTTCCATTGCCAGACGGATCGTGGCAAACGCGCGTATCACGTCGCGCTTCTTGACGTCCTTGAACTCTCTCACGCGCCGATCCTCCTCTAAGTGTACCGCGTGACTGATGGCAATGCATGCCGAGGCTTAGTGATCGGGCACCTTCCAGGCATCAGCGAGGTACCGGATGAGGTTCTCCACAGGCATTTCGCCGGTGACGGTTGAACTTGATGTCTTGTCTGACGTACCGGGTGAAGTGGGCTTCACCCTTGCCGTGCTTGCATGGGTGAAGCCCACTTCACCCATGTCTTGCAGTGCGCTGCAGCCGTCCACCGCGCCCTGTGGAGAACTCCGTCGCGGTTGGTAGAGCAGGGGCAACGCCTCGATTGCCGCGACATTGATGACAAAACGGTTTGAGAATCCGCGGTGCTTCTTCGTCTGCGGGTCGGTGAACCGTCCGCCCTTGGCCACGATCTGCAGCAGATCGGCTTCGATGAGGGCGTTGACGTTGTTGATTGCGGAGCGTCGTGAGCAGCCAAGCTTGCCTGCAAGCTCGTCGTACGACGGCCAGCAGTAGCCGTCGTCACTGGCCCGGTCGGCGAGAATCAGGAGTGTGAGTTTCAGATGGGGTTTGCCGCCGTAGCGCTTGATGACCGCGCTCATGACCGAAATGCTCAATGGACTAGGTCGGGTCGCCCGGGGAGTGTTCCGGCGGGATGTGCGAGATGGCCGCTTGCGTGACGCGGAGACGTCCCCCGACGCGATACGTCGCAATCTCCCCCGAATGGATCTTCCTGCGCAGCCACTCGCGCGTGCAGTGAATCACCTTGCAGGCCTCATCAATCGTGAGGCCGTTCTCGTCGAGCTGCGCCGGTCCGATGCTGGACGTCTCGCCCTCGAGCTCGCCTGCCCGCTCGAGTGACGTCTCCTGCCCACCGTCGCTACATGTGTCGGATCCGCAATTGCCTGAGATCGTGTCTCCCCCCTCTGGTCGAGAACCGCAACTGGCGCAAGCCTTGCCGGTAAGTTCCTCGTTAGACATCGGCACTGTCGCATTCGGCAGAGCGGTC
>DLMY01000017.1:510-3938 GCA_002478275.1 Actinobacteria bacterium UBA7524 | reverse complement strand
GGCAGAGCGGTCCATCATCTGCTCTAAGGCAGCGCGAGGAGTCCGCAACTGACGCCCGAGACGAATGGTCGGAACATCGCCTGTGCGGGCGAGTTCGTAGACCGTGTTTCTACTCAGCTGGAGCACAATGCACACTTCCTCCATGGTTAGGAGTTCACCGTATCCGGCGAGGCTATGGCCGCTCATCGATGTCGACTTCCTCGAGCAACTCCTCCGCATCGCCCGTGAACCCGAGAGCGGCCGCGAGCTTCTCGAGTTGCGACTGATACGGTCGCCCGATGTAGCAACTCTCGATCTGCCCCACCGTTGCCGCATGCATGAGAGCGATGCGAGCCAAAGCCGACCGACTAAGCCCCTGGTCCTCCCGGAGCCTCTGAATCCTGAGCATCAATCCGCCTTTCTATTGCAGGCATTGTCCTATGCGAAGTATGTTGTCCGTGTCTGCATATAGGTAGACGGCTATGGAGGACAGAACTGTGACATCGCGAATCAGCTCGGTATCACCCGCCGCCCTCGTGGACTTCCAGTGGTGGCGCATGGCAGAAGGCCGATGGATCGGCCCTAAGAACCAGCGTCTGCTGGCGGGCCACCCCGCGGATGATGGCTATCAGCCCCTGAAGAGCGAACCGGCGCTGTTTCGGAGATTCGCGGATCAACGAGACACCGAAGGTGCTTTCGCGGAGTTTGCGGCCAGGTACGGCGATCTCGATGGCGGCGGTGTGGTGGTCGTGGGTGACCACATCGCGACTGCCGAGGAGATGGCGAGCAATGACCCGTTCCTCGTGTACTCGGAGGGGCGCAGTCTCCAGATCTGGCGGGGGCATCGTCAGATGCTCGCCTTTGCGGTTCGACTGTGGGACGCGATCAACGAAGGAAAGGCTGACGAGTTGATAGGTACGGATCTGCTCGTGAAGCCGTACGACTCCCTTGTCGAGCCGGGCAAGCCCGCACCCAAGTACATGGTCTGGACACGCACCGCATCCGCGCAACACGACTTGGGATTGACCACTCCGAAGACGTTCGACGAGCAGTTCGAGCCAGCCACGCCGCTCATGAAGGCCAGCCTTCCGGAAATGGCGGCTCGCGCCGCTCTCGCCAATCTCATATCTGAGATGTGTGCGACCGTGCGCGTGGTGATGCGAGTAACGAGCGCGCAGCCGGATGGCCTCCGGCTCACGTTCGAAGTTCGGTCGCTCATCGCGGCTATGTGGCTGCAGTTCGCACTCGCGGTCGACGGGCAGCGAGAGTACCGCCCCTGTCCGGTCTGCGGGGACTGGTGGGATGCGACCGAGGCCCGGTCTGACAGGAAGACCTGTAGCGACCGATGTCGGAAACGAATGCATCGCCAAACCGTATCTGGAGGCACCGGGGTATGAAGGGTCACGTTGAGTCCGATAAGCGAAACGGCGAGGTGGTCCGCGATCGGTGGCGGATCATCATTGACCGAGGACGGGATGGTGCTGGCAATCGCCAACGAGACTGCTACTACGTCACCGGCTCGAAGGCCGCTGCCAACCGGGAGCTAAGGCGACTGCTCACCTCTGCCGACAAGGGCATGTACGTCAAACCTGAAGGCCAGAGCGTTGCCGACTGGCTCGACACATGGATCAAGGACTACGCGCCGATCGGACGGGCGGGTTCGACGCTCAAGGGCTATCAGGGAATCATCAGGCGCTACTTGAAGCCCGAGCTAGGACAGCTGCGCCTTCAGAAGTTGAGCGCGGAAGCCATCCAGGCGCTGTACACGCGCATGCAGCTACCCAAGGCGAACGGCGGACTTGGGCTTTCGGCGCGCACCGTGATCCAGACACACGCCGTGCTGCACAAGGCCCTCTCGCAGGCCGTCAAGCTGGATAGGATCGCATTCAACCCCGCTAGCACCGAGCGTGGCGTTGAACTGCCTCGACCCAAACGCCATCGGGTCGAGGTGCTCAGCGAACACAAGGTCGCTGCGCTTCTGAACGCGGTGGAGGGGACTCGGCTGCACTTGCCTGTTCTGCTGGCGGTCACGACCGGCATGCGTCGCGGCGAGATCCTCGCACTCAGTTGGGATGACGTCGACCTCGTGCGCGGCACGCTGTCGGTCGTGCGAGCGTGGGACGAAGGGCCCGGCCGCTACGAGTTGAAGGGTCCGAAGAGCGAGAGATCGCATCGAACCATCGAAATGCCCGCAATCCTGGTCACCGCGCTGGCACTCGCAAAGGATGAACATGAGGATCGCCGGGCACGTCGGGAACTCGCCGGCGAGGGCTACCAGCTTGAGTATGGCCCGCTGGTGTTCTCTGAAGAGGACGGCGAGCCGTGGTGGCCATCACGGTTCGAGTGGGTCTGGCAGGAGTTCAGGAAGTCCTCGCGCCTGGCACCGCGGTTTCACGATCTGCGCCACACTGCGCTCTCGCTCATGCTCAGACAGGGCAACAGCCCGAAGGTCGTCCAGGAGATCGCCGGTCACCATTCATCGGCGTACACGATGGACACGTATTGCTGGTCCGATCGCCGCACTCAGAGGGCCGCGGCCGACAGCATCGGCGACCTATTCAGCGGCGCTCTAGGTGCAGTAGAAAAGCAATCGGGCAACAAATCGGGCAACAATTCAGAGGCCGTACCCCCTCTGACCTGCGAAAATGTGGTGCCCCCAAGGGAATTCGAATCCCTGTTGCCGCCTTGAAAGGGCGGAGTCCTTGGCCACTAGACGATGGGGGCCTATGTCGCGCACGCACGAAGGCGGGCTTGATGGTGGGCCGTGCAGGTCTCGAACCTGCGACCTTGGGATTAAAAGTCCCCTGCTCTACCAACTGAGCTAACGGCCCGTGACCTGCACGTTCCGTGCCGTGTCGTGCCCGACCCGGCCCGAAGCGCATCGCGTAGTGTAGCCCAGGGCCGTTTGGAGGGTCAAACGAGCGCGCGGCGGGCCGTCGCAGCCGATGCTGCTCGCCGGCCCGGTGACCGTCCGCCGGATCGGCGCCGATTGCTATAGTGGAGCCAGCACACAGACGACGGAGGCCCGATGACCCTGGCTGGCTTCGACATCCCCGAGCTGTACGTGACCCGCGGCCTGACCATCGCGGCAATCGTGGTGGCGACGCTCGTCCTCATGCGCGTGGCCGGCGGGCTGGTGAGGCGCTCGGTAGCGGCGTCTGCGGCCCTGCCCTCGGCGAGCATCCTGGTGAACATCACCCGCGTCGCCGTGCTCATCATCGGCGGTCTCACGGTGCTCTCGGTGCTCGACGTCTCGATCACGCCGATCATCACCGCACTGGGCGTCGGCGGACTCGCTGTGGCGCTCGCGCTCCAGGACACACTCGGCAACCTGTTCGCGGGCCTGCAGATCGTGGCCTCCAAGCAGATCCGCCCGGGCGACTATCTCATGCTCGATACGACGCAGGAGGGCACCGTCGCCGACATCGCGTGGCGCACCACCACGCTCA
>DLMY01000017.1:0-329 GCA_002478275.1 Actinobacteria bacterium UBA7524 | reverse complement strand
CGGTCTACATCGAGTTCGGCGTGCCGTACGACGCCGACCTCGCCCGCGTGGAGGAGCTCTCGCTCGCCGTCGCCGCCGAAGTGATGGCCGAGTTCCAGCCGGAGCTTGCCGATGAGCCGCCGATCTTCCGGTTCCGCGCGCTGGCGGACTCGAGCATCACGTGCCTCCAGGTGCTCCGCGTGGCCGAGTACGCCGAACAGCATCCGATCCGGAGCGCGTTCATCCACCGGCTGCACGACCGCTTCGTAGCCGAGGAGATGCACTTCCCGTTCCCCACGCGCACCGTGCACGTGGTGCAAGGATGAAGGCCTAGAGGTTCTCGAGGGTGT
>DLMY01000042.1:22129-23101 GCA_002478275.1 Actinobacteria bacterium UBA7524 | reverse complement strand
AGCCAGCAGTGATCTACGGGGACGGACGGCAGACGCGGGACTTCATCTTCGTGGGCGACGTCGTCGCAGCCATCGAGGCCGCCATCGTGGCGGACGCCCCGCTCGCGGGACCGCTCCCTGACGGCTCGGCCTACAACATCTCGACCGGTCGTGAGACGAGCGTCGAGGAGATCGCGTCGACCTTGGGGGACTTGGCCGGCGTCGATGCGGCCCCCGAGAAGCGCCCGGCGCGCGAGGGAGACATCGAGCGCAGCGCCCTGGATCCGTCGAAGGCGGCGACGACGTTCGGGTGGACGGCTGCTCGTCCGCTGGGCGAGGGGCTCGCGGCGACCTGGCGGTGGTTCAGGGAGACGTCGTGACCCGCCCGGTCGCCACCCCCGCGGACGCTTTGCTGCGAACGTACGCGGCGAAGGCGCGAGCCGAGATCGACCAAGCCGACCGGATGCTCCCCGAGGGTGCAGCGGTTCCCGGTTCGGGAGATCCACTGGGCCGCGTGCTCCTCGTGAAGGGCGCGCCGGGACCGGAGGATCGTGCCGGCCGTCGTGCGCTCGCCGGGCCGGACGGTGATGCCGCGGCCAAGGCGCTCCAGGCGCTGGGACGAGACCCGGCGTCGGTGTGGGCGACCTGTTCCCGACCGCTACCCTGCGACGCGGAGACGGTGGCGCGCAGGCTCATCCTGATCGTCGAGGCGGTGGACCCCGAGATCGTGCTGGCTCTGGACGAGGAAGCGGCAGGGGATCTGGCCGCGGCGCTGCGCATGCCCGCGTTGCAGCCGGGTCGCCCGAGCACTGCGGGAGGTCGGGTCGTGGGAGCGGTCGACGGCCTCGCCGCATCGCTGTCCGACCGCTCCTCGAAGGCCCGCGTCTGGCGGCAGATGCAGGCGGTGTTCGCCGCTCGGCCGTGCGGTCCGCGAGCGGCGAGCAGGACGCGGAAGGGGCGCCCTGAGGCGCCCCGCGTACCGCAGGCAGGGTC
>DLMY01000042.1:11374-22088 GCA_002478275.1 Actinobacteria bacterium UBA7524 | reverse complement strand
CCCCCCCCCCCCCGCCCCGGCGGGGGGCCGGGGGGGCCCCCGGGGGCCCCCCGCGTACCGCAGGCAGGGTCGGAGCGGGAGGACTAGTCCTCCTCGATCTCCTCGATGGCGCCCATAGGGCACTCCTCCATGCATGTGGCGCACACGGTGCACGACTCGTCGTTCACAGCACGCCATGACTGCAAGGATGTCACCGGTCGCGGTCCCAGGTGCGGCGTCGCTCGCGCGCCGCGCATCCAACACGGGGTGGGTGTGTCATCCGTGGCGGAGCTACCTGAACCGAACGGGACTGAGGATCGACCGGGGCCAGCGCGGCTGAGGCTGACGAGCGCGCTCCTCGTCGTGATCACCGGCGCGTTCGTCACGGGGCTGATACTGTTCACCGGCGACCTGCGGACGTACTGGCCCCTCTATCTCATCCCGATCGTGATCGCGGCGCTCACCTACCACGTGGGCGGGGCCCTTGTCGCATGCGCCGCGGCCACCGCATTGGTGGCGTTCCTCTCGCCCGGGACCAGCGGGATGCTGCGGCAGATAGCTGTCGGGATGGTGACGTTCGTCCTGTCCGGCGCGGTCATCGGTGTCCAGGCGCGTCGGCAGCAGCGACACAGCCTGCAGCTCGAGCGGCTTTCCGTCCGTGACGAGCTGACGGGCCTGTACACGGCGGACGTCCTGCACTCCAGGCTCGGCGAGGAGCTTCGGCGCAGCGACCGGTACTGGGTCATGACGGCGTTGGCGATCGTGTCCGTGGAGGATTTCGCGGCGTTCAAGGAGCGGTTCGGACACTACAAGGGCGATCTGCTGCTCGAGCACATGGCGGACGTGCTGCGCATCGCCGTGCGGGAGACCGACATCATCGCCCGGTACGGGCCGACGCAGTTCGCCATCATCCTCCCGTTCTCCGACAGCAAGGACGCCGCGGCGGTCGCCGCTCGCATCGAAGAAGCGATGGCGCGCACGGAGTTCGAAGGCGACGTGCTCGAACCGGTCGCGAGATGCTCGGTCAGCGTTGCCGTCGCGTCGTATCCGGAGGAGGCCGCCGGCCAGGCCGAGCTCGTGCGCAAAGCCGAGCAGCGGTTGCCCGAGCGTCCGGGTGCGAGCGCCTCGGAGGCGGAGAGTGAGTCGTCCGCGGCGTCCGCGGCGTCCGCGGCGATCGAGGCCGCCGCGCGCTCTGACCCCGAGGGGGTGCCTTCGTGAAGGCGGCCCAGGCGGGCGGCGTGTTGTTCGTCTTCTGGCTCGTGCTCACGGGCTCCTTCAAGCCCTACGACCTCGGGGTAGGTCTCCTTCTTTCGGTCCTGCTGGCGCTCTGGGCCGTGCGCTCCCTGTGGACCGATGACGCTCCGGTCCTCACGTGGAAGCAGGCGTTGCGTTTCGCGGCGTACGTACCGTGGCTTGTCAAGGAAATCATCAAGGCCGCGCTGGGCGTGGCCGAGGTGGTCCTGTCGCCTCGCATGCCGATCGACCCACGCGTGATCGGCCATCGCGTTGTCTTCAAACGCCCGGTCTGCAACGTCGCGCTCGCCAACTCGATCACGCTCACTCCCGGCACGCTGACCGTCGACGTGGACGGCGACATCACCTACGTCCACTGCCTCAACGAGGGCTTCGGGGACGGCATCGTGAACGGCGACATGGAGCGAAGAGTCATCTGGGTCTTCGAGGAGTGAGGTCGCATGACCACGTTCTTCTGGGGCGTCGCGATCTTCCTGCTGGTGAACGCGTTCCTGTGCCTGTGGCGCGCGTACTCCGGACCGACTGTCGCCGACCGCATCCTCGCCGTGAACATCGTCGGGACGAAGACTCTCGTGGTCCTTGTACTGCTCTCGTTCATTTTCGGTCGAAGCCTCTACCTCGACGTGGCGCTCATCTACGGTCTCCTCAACTTCGTGGTGACCGTGGCGGCCGCGCGTTTCCTGGAGACGGGTCGCTTGCGGGGTGACTGGTCGTGAGCGGGATCGACGCAGTCATCGGTGCGGTCACTGCCGTGCTGGCCGGCGTCGGCGCGTTCTTCTTCCTGGTGGGAACCCTCGGGATACTCCGCCTGCCGGACTTCTACTGCCGCACCCACGCCGCCACCAAGTGCGACACGATCGGCGCGGGATCGATCCTGCTCGCGCTCGCCATCTTCAACCGCCTCCACCCCGAGAGCCTCAAGATCATAGCGCTCGCAGCGCTCGTGCTGCTCAGCAGCCCCACTGCGGGACACGCGCTCGCGAGGGCGGCGTTCCGGACGGGTCTCGTCCCGTGGCAGAGGACCGGCGCGAAGGGCGGCGGATCGTGAGCAGCATCTTCGATCTCACGCTCATCGCGCTGCTCATAGCCAGCGCGCTTCTGGCCGTCCGCAGCAAGGACCTCCTCGCCGCGACCATCATCTTCTCCACGTACAGCCTTGTCATGTGCCTTGTGTGGATGCATCGGGGCTCCCCGGACGTGGCGATGACGGAGGCCGCGGTCGGCGCGGGCATCACCACAATCCTATTCCTCGTGGCTATAGGGAAGACGACGAGGCTGGAGAGATGAAGAAGGCCCTGGTCATCGTGCTCCTGATCGTCGCGGCAGTCCCGCTCGTGGCGGCTGTGGCCGGACTGCCACCCCACGGTTCGCCATCCAATCCGACCTACACGCACGTGTCGGCGTACTACCTCGAGCACGGCGCCGAAGAGGCCGGCGCCGAGAACATCGTGACCGACATGATCCTCAACTACCGCGGCTTCGACACGAACGGTGAGGTCACGGTCATCTTCACGTCCCTCGCTGCCGTGTTCGGCGTGCTGCTACTCACAGGTGCGGTAGCGCGGAAGCCCGCCGCACCGGAGATACCGGTGAGCATGGTGGTGCGCTTCATCGCGCGGCTTCTCGCGCCGTTCATCGCCATATTCGCGGTGTACGTGATCCTCAACGGGCACATCAGCCCGGGCGGAGGCTTCCAAGGCGGCACCGTGCTCGGCGCGCTCTACATCACCGTGAGCATCGTTCTCGGACGTGACGAGGCGCGGCGCTTGCTGCCGCGAGGGCCGAAGCCATGGCTGCAGGCGGCCGGACCGCTGACATTCGTGGGCGTCGGCCTCCTCGGTCTGGTCCTCACCGGCTACTACCTCGGCTTCCCGACGACCCCGGCGCTCGCTTGGTTGCGGACGGCGATGATCGTGGTCATAGAGATCGGAATAGGCGTCGGGGGCGCGGCCGTGCTCGCATCCGTCTACGAGACTATGGAGGCCGACTGATGCTCCTGGCTCTGTGGACCAACGTCGACTACGTCGCCTCGGTCGTCCTGTTCTGCATCGGGCTGTACTGCGTCATCGCCAAGAACAACCTGATCAAGAAGTTCATCGGGCTCAACATCATGGAGACCTCGGTCTTCGCCTTCATCGTCGCGATGGGGGTGGTCGAGGGGGGGACGCACCCATCATGGGAGCCGGCGCCAGGCCGCCGTACACCAACCCCATACCCCAGGGCCTTATCCTGACCGGCATCGTCGTGGCCGTGAGCACCACCGCCCTGGCCCTCAGCCTCATCATCCGCATCTGGAAGCAGTGCGGGACCATCGAGGCCGACGAGCTGAGGGAGATGGACTAGATGGTCTCCTGGCCGCAGTGGCTGTCGCTGGTCGCCCTCGTCCCGCTAGTGGGGGCGGTCACGACGCCCGCGGTCAGTCGCGGACGAAGCCGCGTCGCCGCGCTGTGGGCGCTCGGCGTGATGACGGTCACCTCGTTCGCGGCGCTGATGCTGATCCTGCGGGTGGCACGGGAGGGTCCGTTCTCGTACCCCTTCGGCGGGTGGAAGTCTCCGATCGGGATCGAGTTCCGTTTCGACGAGTTCAGCGCCTCCATCGGCATAGTCTGCCTCGTGGGCTGGCTCGCGGTCCTGTACTCGCAGAGGTATGTGGAGCACGCGCTCGAAGAGCCGCGGATCCCCTACTACTACACGCTCCTGCTCTTGAACTTCACCGGGATGATCGGGTTCGCCGTCACCGGAGACCTGTTCAACTTATTCGTCTTCATGGAGATCCTGTCCCTGTCCAGCTACGCGCTCGTCGCCATCAGCGGGGAGCGCACGGCCGAGATGGCGGGCTTCAAGTACCTCATCATGGGAGCGATCTCGTCGTTGATGGTGCTGTTCTCCATCGGGCTGCTCTACGCGTCGACGGGATCGCTCAACATGGCGGACATCTCGTCGCGTATCGGGGACGGCGCGGTGGGCCCGATTCCGCTCGCGATGGCGCTCGCTGGGCTGACAGTGGGCTTCATGGTCAAGGCGGCCCTGTTCCCGCTCCACATCTGGCTGCCGGACGCGCACGCGATCGCTCCCAGCCCGGTGAGCGCGATCCTGTCCGGCCTCGTCGTGAAGACGGGGCTCATCGGCATACTCCGCGTGTACCAGATCTACTACGGAGCGAAGGTCCTCGACCTCTCCTCTCTCAACACGATGCTCGTGTGGCTCGGGGCGATCTCGATTGTGATGGGGGCGTTCTTCGCCATCTTCCAGGAAGACATCAAGATGATGCTCGCCTACTCGACGATCTCGAACATCGGGTACATCGTCATGGGATTCGGGCTGGCCTCGCCCTACAGCGTGATCGGCGGGAGTGTCCACATCTTCAACCACGCCCTCATCAAGGCGACCCTGTTCCTGGCCGCGGGGTGCCTCATCCACAAGACCGGCTACCGGACCCTGTACGACCTGCGCGGAGTTGGCAAGGCCATGCCGCTCACGACGGCGGCTCTGTCGGTCGGAGCGATCTCGATCGTGGGTATCCCGCCGACAGCGGGCTTCCTGTGCAAGTGGTACATCGCGCTCGGCGCGTTCGAAGCGGGTCAGCCGTTCTTCGGTGTCGCGCTGATCTTCGGGGCGCTGTTCATCTTCGTGTACTACATCCGCATGGTGAACTCGTTCTACTTCCGACAACCAGTCCACCCCGAGTTCTTGGAGGTGGGCGAGGCTCCTGCCTCGATGCTCGCTCCCGTGCTCATCCTAGCGTCACTTTGTCTGGTCATGGGCATCCTCGGCAGGATCCCGCTGAGCTTCATCGAGCCGGCCGCGCACCGTCTGCTCGCGCCGTTGGGGGGCTGAGATGGAAGTCGTAGACATACGGCCGCTTCTGGCGCCCGCGATCTCGTTCGCGTGCTCGGGGCTCGTGTTCGTGTACGGCAAGAACCGCCTCTGGCGCAACTTCTGGAGCCTCAGCGCGGCCGTGATCAAGCTCGGTGTCGTGATGTCCATGCTGCCGGGCGCCCTGCGGGGTGACGTCTACGTCTACAAGCTGGTGGATTTCACGCCGGGCATCGGTCTAGGGTTCCGTGCCGACGCGCTCGGGATGCTCTTCGCCCTCGTGTCATCGACCCTGTGGGTGTTAACGATCATCTACGCCATCGGCTACATGGAACCCGAGCACGAGAAGTCCAGGTTCTTCGGATTCTTCGCCCTGTCCCTCTCGTGCACCGTGGGCATCGCCTTCGCCGAGAACCTCCTCACGATGTTCCTGTTCTACGAGGCGCTGACCATAGCCACGTATCCGCTCGTGATCCATGAGGAGACTCCGGAGGCCTTCAGAGCGGGACGCAAGTACCTCATACATACGCTCACCGGCGGCGCGTTCGTGCTCATCGCCACCATCGTGACCTTCCAGATCGCCGGGACGCTGACCCTGAGCAAGCCGGGCATCCTGGACGCCAGCATGGGCACGCAGACGCTGACGTGGCTGTTCGTTGCGCTCATCGCCGGGTTCGGGGTGAAGTCGGCCATCATGCCCCTGCACGGGTGGCTGCCGGAAGCCATGGTGGCTCCCACTCCGGTGAGCGCGCTGCTCCACGCAGTGGCCGTGGTGAAGGCCGGATCGTTCGGCATCCTGCGTACGATCTACAACGTGTTCGGGATCGCGCTGCTCAAGGAGCTCGGGCTGACGAATTGGCTCGCTTGGATCGCCGCGTTCACCATCATCGCCGCCTCGTTCATCGCCCTGTTCCAGGACCACTTGAAGCGGCGACTCGCGTACTCGACGATCAGCCAGCTGTCCTACATCGTGCTGGGCGCGTCGATGCTCAACCCCGCGGCGGCGACCGCCGCGATCGCCCACATCGCCAACCAGGCGTTCGCCAAGATAACGATGTTCTTCGTCGCGGGCGCGATCCAGCGGACCACGGGGAAGACGCACATCCATGAGTTCCAAGGGATCGGCTACAGGATGCCATGGACCATGGGCGCGTTCACGGTCGCGGCTCTCAGCTTCATAGGCGTGCCGCTCTTCGCGGGCTTCGTGACGAAGTGGTACCTCGCGCTCGGCACGCTCGAGGCGGGCGCGTGGCCGTTCCTGATCGTGCTCATAGCGAGTTCGCTGCTCAACGCGGGGTACTGGCTCCC
Source organism: Actinobacteria bacterium UBA7524 (assembly GCA_002478275.1). Classification (GTDB taxonomy): domain Bacteria; phylum Actinomycetota; class Coriobacteriia; order Anaerosomatales; family UBA912; genus UBA7524. The sequence continues at coordinate 15,731 of DLMY01000042.1, read as the reverse complement.
GATCGTGTACATGGCGTACTTCAAGGTGCCGCCGGGCACCAAGATGCATGTGGAGGAGGCACGGCCCACGCTCCTCATCCCCACCCTCATCTGTGCCGCGTACGTGATCCTGCTCGGCACGACGGCGCAGGTCCCGCTCATGCCGTTCTCAGTGGCGCGCGCAGCCGTCCGATTCGTCTTTGGAATGTAGAGGGGGTCGATCGCCGTGGAAAGCCAGCTGACGACATCGCTCGTCACGCCTGCGATGTTCCTGCTGCCGATCCTCGGCGCGATTGCCGTGGTCCCGCTCACGAGGACATCTCCTAAGGCACGCGCGCTGGGGCTGGGTTTGGCGTGTGCGGTGACCGCGGCACTCTCGATGAGCTTCATCCCGGGGGTGCTGGCCGGCAAGATCTACGAGACGCATGTGTTGCGTCTTACGCCCTCGATCTGGATGTTCATGCGGGTGGACGCGATGGGCGCCCTGTTCGGGACGACGATCAGCGTCCTGTGGTTCCTGGCTCTCGTGTACTCGGCGGGCTACATGGCGGACGAGCACCGGCGGGGTCGCTACTACACGTTCTTCATGCTTGCTCTGGGGTGGACGCTCGGTGTCGCGTACGCCGGCAACCTGCTGACGTTCCTCATCTTCTACGAGCTCTTCTCCATCCTCACGTATCCGCTCGTGGTGCACGAGGAGACTCCGGAGGCCATGGCGGCCGGCGCCAAGTACGTCATCTACATCCTCATCGGCGGCAGCTTGGTGCTGCTCGCCGTCGTGTCCACGTTCTTCCTCGCCGGGGACCAGACGCTGACCGCGACGGGGCTCCTGTCCCTCGAGAAAGGGCGCACTCCGCTGCTCGCCGTGTTCTGGTGCTTCATCGTCGGGTTCGGCGTGAAGGCCGCCTTGTTCCCGCTCCACGGATGGGTCCCGGACGCTCACCCGGCTGCGCCGGCGCCGTTCTCCGCGGTGCTGTCCGGCGTGATGGTCGCCGCCGGATCGTTCGGCATCATGCGTGTGGTCTTCAACGTGTTCGGCGTGAAGCTGCTCCGCGAGTTGGGTGTCATGCCGTACCTGGCGGGCATCGCTGCCTTCACCGTCGTGTTCGCCGCGATCCTGGCGGTCAGGCAGGACAACCTCAAGCGCCGCCTGGCGTACTCGACCATCAGTCAGATGGGGTACGTCACCCTCGGAGTGGCGCTTCTCGGGCCGCTGGCGACCACGGGTGCGCTCGTGCATATCGCGAACCACGCGTTCATGAAGGGCACGCTGTTCCTGTGCGCGGGCCTGCTCATCAAGCGCGCGTGTGTGACGAACGTGAGTCAGATGAACGGGACGGCCCGCCGCATGCCGTGGACCATGGGCGCCTTCGCCATAGCCGCGCTCGGGATGATCGGTACCCCGCCGCTATCGGGCTTCGTGAGTAAGTGGTACCTGGGGCTCGGGATGCTCGAAGCCGACCAGCCGCTCTACCTCGTCATCCTGTTGGGCGGCGCGCTGCTGGCGGCGGTGTACCTGCTGCCGATCGTGTACGTGGCGTACTTCAAAGCGCCTCCCGCGACGGCCGACGTCGACGAGCGCTCCGAGCAGCGGGAGGCTCCGGCGTCGATGTTGGTGCCCACCATCGTCGCGGCGAGCCTCACGATCGTCCTCGGTCTCGCTGCGGCGGTGCCTGGGCTGCCCGTTTCTCTCGCGCGGCTCACCGCGACGGGGTTCTTCCGCTAGGGGGAGACGATGGAGGAGGGCGCGCACCTCGCATACAGCCCGCTGCCGGCGCTGCTCGTGCTGTGGCCGCTCGTCGCGGCACTGTTCGTCGTGCCGCTCGGCCGCTGGCGGGAGTCGATCCGCAACGCGTTCGTGGTCGTCGCCACGGGTGTGGCGCTGCTTGGCGCGACGGCGCTCATCCCGCTCATCGCGACAGAGCGGCGAGTCACGTGCGAGATCCCGGGACTCGTGGGCCGGCTGGTCTTCACCGTCGACTCCTTCAGCATGCTGTTCGCTCTGTTCACCACCTTCGTGTGGTTCTGCTCGACCCTGTACGCGATCGACTACCTGAAGCACGAGCACGCCCGCGACCGGTACCACGTGACGAACCTCGTGGTGCTCGCGGCGATGCTGGGCGTGGTGCTCGCGGGCGATCTCATCACGCTCTACCTGTTCTTCGAAGCGCTGGGGCTGGTCGCGTTCCTGTTCGTGATCCATACCGAGACGGACGACGCGAAGCGGGCGTCGATCAAGTATTTCTGGATGACGCCGATCGGCGGCTTCCTCCTGATCGGCGGCATCTTCCTCACGTACGCGCTCGGGGGGACCGGCGCGATCGGACCGTTTCCCGCTGAGCATGGCGCGGAGACGTTGCGGTGGGCGGCCTTCGTGCTGCTGCTGTTGGGGTTCGGGGTGAAGGCCGGCATGCTGCCGGTGCATGTGTGGCTTCCCGACGCTCACCCGGTCGCGCCGTCCCCGGCGAGTGCGCTGCTGTCGGGGGTGATGATCAAGGCCGGGGCCTACGGCATCTTCCGCACGGTCACTGCGCTCTTCCGTCCCGAGGTCTGGGAGCACATCGAGGAGACGCTGTGGCACTTCAGCAGCCAGATCGGGCTGGTGGTGTTGTGGGCGGGCATCGCGACGATGTTCATCGGCGTCGTGCTGGCGCTGGGCCAGCACGACGCCAAGCGCATGCTCGCGTACCACAGCGTGAGTCAGATGGGGTTCATCCTCGCCGGCATCGGCGCGGCGGGCTACCTGGGCGCCGAGGGTGCGATGGGCTACGCGGGCGGCCTCTACCACATCGTCAACCATGCGCTGTTCAAGGCGGCGCTGTTCCTCGGCGTCGGAGCGGTGTACGTGCGCACCGCCTCGCTCGACATGTACAAGCTCGGCGGGCTGTGGAAGAAGATGCCCCTGACGTTCCTGTTCACCGCCATCGCCGCCGCCGGTATCACAGGAGTGCCCCTGTTTAATGGCTTCGTGAGCAAGTGCCTCGTCCACCACGCGATCGTTGAGGCATGGGAGCTTCACGAGGTGTGGTCGCTCGGCGTCGCGGAGAAGATCTACATGATCACGTGCGGGGGCACCGCCTGCTCCTTCATCAAGCTCATCGGTCTCGTGTTCCTCGGCAAGCCGAAGGCCGAGTACGGACCGGAGGTCAGGGACGCCTCTCCGCGCATGCTCGGGGCGATGGGGCTCCTGTCGGTCCCCATCATCGTGCTGGGCTGGCGTCCGGACCTGCTTCTCAAGGGCGTCTTCGAACCTGGCCTCCACACGTGGGGGCTGGAATCCGAGATCCTCGAACACTTCCTTGACGTCTACTTCCTGAGCTATGCGGATCTGATGTCGGTCGTCTGGGCGTTCGCCATCGGCTTCGCGGTCTTCTTCCTCGGCATGAGGTGGGGGCTGTTCCGGCTCAAGGCACCGGAGTGGTTCGGCGTCGACCACTGGTACCGCCGGGGAGCCATTGGACTCGTGACCGCGTGCGAGGCCGTCGCCGAGGGCTACGAGGCTTTGCGCCAGTTGGACTCCCGCGGTCTGCGGCGGCTTGGGGTCGCGTACCACGCGGAGACGGATCATGCGGACCGCGCCTGGCGGCGGTTCACGGTGACGCTATTCACAGGCGCGACGGGACTGCACGCTCAGTACGTCATCCAGGAGGCCTACGTCGCGCTGGAACGCGAGCGTCAAGCGACGGTGCACTATGCGATAGACGCCGCGATCCGGCGGCTGCGGGAACATGCCGACACGGATCAGGAGCACCGGCGTGCGATGATCGACGCGGTCCGGGACATCTCGTCGTACACGGCGATGCGACTGTTCAAGGAGCGCATGGGCGTGCTGTCCGACACGCTTCACGTCAGCAGGTCCGACGACGTGCGCTACGCGTTCGCGAGGATCGCGGGCGAGCTCGGGGCCTTCCGCAAACCGGTGGCGGAGACCGCCATCGATCTGGCGCGGCGGCGCATCGAGGGCGAGAACGTACTGCGCGAGACGTCTGCCGCGACGAACCGCGTCATGAGCGAAGAGCGCTTCGACCGCAGGTTGGACTCAGCGATGCCGTGCGCGCACCGCACGGCGAGGCCTATCAGGGAGGCGCTCCCGTCCGCCGCTGCGGTAGGCGACCTGCGGGACAGAGGACTCGGGACGCTGGAGCAGACCGGCAAGTGGGCGGCGGACATGGCGCGGCTCATCGTCCAGGCGGTGACCCAGGAGCGTGTCACTTGGATGATGGCGGATCATGTGGACACGGGCAGCGTCGCGCTCACGCGCCGTCAGATCCAAAGGTACGCGCGCGACATGAGCTTCAACGTCGCGGTGCTCGTCGTCGTGCTGCTGGCATTCCTTGTCGCGCTGGCGGGGAACCGCTGAACTCGAGCTGCGCAGGCC
>DLMY01000042.1:854-11269 GCA_002478275.1 Actinobacteria bacterium UBA7524 | reverse complement strand
GAGCTGCGCAGGCCGGGCCAGGCGACGGCCTGCGCTTCGCATTCCGGCTCCGTTGAGCACGCGTTGACGGCTGAGGCGCGCTCGACGAGCATCACCGACGGGCTAGTTGTCCCCGTCCCCGTCCTCGGCCACGGGGGGCATGAACTCGGTCTCCAGCAGGGCCTTCGCCGGATCAAGGAGGAGGATGAACCGGTCCTCGATACTGGCGACTCCCTCGTAGGCCTCGGCCGCCGCGACAGGCAGCGTCTCCTTCGACGCGGGCCGGATATCGCTCGCAAGGATACTAACGACCTCGCCCGCAGAATCGACCGCGAGCCCGACAAGACCAGAATCACCTTCGGCTACCACGATCCGGGATCTCGGTTCGGGCTCGAACTCACGGGCGAGCAGCCGCATAGAGATGTCCACGACGGGGATGAGCTGGCCACGCAGGTCGATCACGCCCTCGATACCCCTGGGCGCAAGCGGCACGGGCGTCGGCTCCATGTAGCAGATGACACACCGGACAGAGAGGATCGGCAGGCCGTACTCCTCGTCACCGAGACGGAAGAGGACGAACTGCCGGCTCTCCTGGGTGACGGCCACTGCGACCGATCCCCTAGTCCAACTCGAACTGAAGCGCCGACTCCCTGAGCCTCCGCGCCATGTCCGCAAGCTCCTGGGCGGCTGCGGCGATCTCCTGCGTACAGGCGGCTTGCTCCTCGGTCGCCGCGGCACTCTGCTGCACCGATCCCGCACTCTCCTCGGCGACTGCAGCGATGTCATGCATCGAGCGGTCGAGCTTGTTGGCGTCTTGTGCTCGGTCGGCCATCGCCGAGGCGATCTCGTCTGCGAGGGCGGCCGTGCGGCCGACGGCTTCCGTGATCTGGTGCAGGGCCTCGCCGGTCTTGTCGGCGAGCTCCGAGCCCAAGACAACTTCGGCGGCGCTGATCTCCATGCGCTTCACCGACTCAGCTGTCTCGTCCTGGATTTCGCCGATCAGCGCGCCGATCTGCTCTGCTGCCTTGGCGGAGCGCTCGGAAAGCGTGTTGACCTGTTCGGCGACGACCGCGAAGCCTTGGCCGAGCTGCCCCGCCCGCGCAGCCTCGATCGCCGCGTTAAGCGAAAGCAGGTTCGTCTGATCGGCGATCGAGGTGATCACGCCGACGATAGTGCCTATCTCCTTGGATCGCACGCCGAGCACTGCTATCGACGAGGAGAGCGCCTCGATCGCGTTCCGTACTGCGGCGATCTTCCGGATGGTCTCGTTGGTGATCTCCTCGCCAAGGAGTGCTGCTGCGGCTGCTTGCCTGCTCATCTCCCTTGTCTCGTCGGCCCGAGCCGCCACGTTGTTGAAGGACGCGGTCATCGACTCCGTGGATGTGGACATCGCCTCGACTTCACTGGATTGCAGGTCCAGGCCGTTCGAGATCTTCTGCATCGCCGAACCGATCTCAAGACAGGAGGAGTTGATCTCGCTCGCGGCACCGGCAAGCTGGCCGGCTGCGGTCATGACCGATTCAGCCGAAGTCTGCATCTGCGACACGACTTCGCCAAGCGGGGCGAGGACCCTTTGCCTGAGCGCGTTGCGGTACGCCAGCTGTCCCGGAATGGCACAGACCAACATGACGACACCGCCGAAGGCTGCGATCCATATCAGACTGACGAAGTCGACGCGGAGCACGAATCCCGCGAACAGCGCCGTCGTCAGCAGGCCGATGGCCACGGCGGGACCAATCGTCACCCACGCCATCATCGTGAGCTTGAAGGACACGCTTCGATTCCTGCCGCTGCCACGATACTCTCCGGGCATATCTAGCGTCCTCCCTCCCCTAGGACTGGCAGCCGACTCCCCGGCTACAGACTCCACACCATAGCAGATAGCCTCCCGGCGGCGAGATGCTTCCTGTTTCTCGGGGCGTCCCCGGTCTACAGCCGTCGCTTCAGCGCCGGTCCGTCGGTGAGGGCCTGTCGCGGTCAACCACATCATCGACGTTCCGAACGGGCTCGTCGAGACCGGCTCTCAGGGAGAATGCCTGGCAGACATGGGTGAACCTGAAGAAGCCTGACCCAACTGGAAACCAGGAGGCGGGCAGGGAGTGTTGAACTGAATGCAGCAGGGTCTTCACAAAGGTGCTGCCAAGCGTATCGAGTCCCACAGATGCGGAGGGGGAGGTAAGGTGAATGGACGAGGACGGGCGAGCGACGAGGCGTCCCGGTCATCAGGACGCGGACTCGGTCGGCTGTGGTCGTGCTGGCGGCGGCAGGGATGCTCGGTGGTCCGCCTGCATCCTGCGACGGTCACGAATCGAGGCTGTCGCCCCGTCGACCCTCGCTGCGGGGATGGCGACGGGCTATGGTGTGGCGAAGACTCCCATTGCGCGACCACGCCGTTCGGTGCACTCGGGATCGGCGGGCCGCCCGAGCGCCTGCCGGTATACCGGAGCGCAGTAGTGGTCAGTCGGTCGACGAACCAGGATCGCAGATGAGGCTGATGCACAATGAGTGAGTTGATGTCCAAGGACTTCCTGAAGATCATCGCAATGTGGTCAATCGTCCCGACCTATACAATAGCTGGCGCGACGATAGGATACGGGCTCGACCGGTGGTTTGGCACGTTCCCGTGGCTCACGGCGCTCGGCGTATTGATTGCGCTGGTCGGGGCGGTTCGTGACCTGTTTCGGCTTCGAGAGCAGTTCATCTCGAAGCCGCGGATACCGAAGTAAGGGGCGGGTGACAAATGCTCCCTGTAGGGGTACAGCATGCGGTTCCATACATCGTGATCATCAACTTCGCCCTGGTGGCGGCCGGGCTCATGGTGTTCGGCATGATCGCCGGGCGCAATCTGCAGGAAGGGGCGCCCCAGGGCCTGCAGAACTTCTCTGAGGCCATCGTGGAATGGCTCGTGGGGCAGGCCCGCAAGATGGGCGATTGCAGGGTTAACCTCGTCGCGCCGTATCTTGGCACCTTCTTCATGTTGATCATCATGAGCAACCTGTTGGCGATGCTCCCCATCCCGCTTCTCAGAATCCCGCCGACATCGTTCTACAGCGTGACACTGGGGCTTGCTCTCACGGCGGTGTTCGGCAACATCGTGATCTCCACGATCCACAAGGGTATTCTGCCTGCACTGAAGCACCTTGTGTGGCCGAACCCGATCCAGCTGATATCGGAGGTCAGCGACGTGCTGTCACTGTCTCTCCGCCTTTTCGGGAACATCGGCGGCGAGTTCATGGTCTCCCTCCTGGTGGCTCGCGCCGCGCCGGTCGGCATTCCGCTGATCGTCCACGCGCTGGGACTCATCGCGGCGGTCTTGCAGGCGCTCGTGTTCACCCTGCTCACATCAAACTTCCTAGCTTCTGGCCTGCACCATGAAGAGAAGAAGAAGAAGAGAAGGGGCGAGGAAGTGGAGCAGCGAGAGGAGGAAGCGTGCGCCGCGACGGTCGCGGTGGAGGCTGCGTGAAGCGAGAAAGCGGTTGGGTTGGGCCGATTGAAGCAGCCTCGGATCGGAGCTGCCTTGGATGGTCTTACGGTCTAGACGAAGTTGATTGGAGACACCGATGAAGGATTTGATCGTGGTCGCCCCGGCTTTCGCGGTAATGCCCGCGGCCATCGGGGCCGCATGGGCGATGAGCCACATCTCGAGGTCGGCCATCGATGGTATGACCCGACAGCCCGAAATGGGCGGTCAGCTCTTCACAGCGATGCTGATCGGCAACGCCCTGGTCGAGGCTCTTGTCATCTACTGTCTGGTCATCGCACTGATGCTCGCCGGCAAGATCTAGCCACAGTCTGGCCACCGACGATGCAAGCAAGGAGGTGTGGATATGCCTCTCGACCCTATCGCCCAGATTAACGTGACGACGCTCGTCGCGACCTTCGCGATCTTCCTGATCACGTTCCTGGTGCTGCGCAAGGTATTCTTCATCCCCGTCATCGAGGTCTTGGAGCGGCGCGACGCCAAGCTCGAGAACGGTAGAGACTTGCGCGCCGCGGCGCAGGCGACGCTGGTCGCCGCGAGCGAGGAGGCCCAGGAGATCAAGTCCTCCGCAGTCACGGAGCGCGAGCGCGTGTTCGCGGAAGTGAGAGCAGCCACAGCTAGCGAGCGTGAAGCGTCGCTGGCGAAGGCCAGAGCGCAAGCCGAGAAGATAGTCGCCGCTGGCCGCGAGGACATCACCGCAAGAGAAGTGGCTGAGCGGGCTCAGATGAAGGGCGCGCTGATCGCATCTGTGACGGAGACCCTCTCCAAGATCGTGGAGGGCGTGGATGAGCAGATGGTGAATGCCCTGGTCGAGAGCGAGCTCGCGGCTCAGGCCGACGAGAGGGCGATGCAGCCATGATCGAGTTGCTGAGAGAGGCCGTTTCCGAGTCGCTGCATGAGGTGATCGTCGAACCGCAGGCGTTCCTGATCGAGTTCGTGCAGGCTGCGCTGCTTATCGGCGTCGTGTTCTACTTCGGCTCGAAGTTCGTGCGCCGCTACTTTGCGAAACGCCGCGACCGCATCGCCGACGAGTTGAACGGCGTCGAGGCGGCGGAGAAGGAGCACGAGGCAGCGCAGCGCGACGCTCAGCGCATCGTCGCTCAGGCCCAGAAGGATGCAGAGGAGCTGCTCGAGGCGGGGCGCGCTGCAGCTGAGGCTGAACGCGTGAACGCCGTAGCGGCTATCGAGCGCGACGCCGGGCAGTTGGTCTCACAGGCCGCCGCCGCGATCGAAGCCGAGAGGACCGCATTGACGTCCCGGATGTGCGACCAGATGGTCGAACTGGTGATCGTCATCTCCAAGCGCTATCTCGGCACGGCCTTCACCGAGAGCGAAGAGCGCGCGCTCATGCAGAAGGCTGTGCTTGCGAGCCTCGACCGTTTGGACAGCCTGTCCGCGTAGTGACGGGGAGTGAACAGACTTGGTGCATCGTGAAACGAATAGCGCCGGAGGCATCGAGGCGACGTCGGGGACCCCCGTCGCATCGGGGACCGGCGCGGGCTCAGTCGCCAGTGCGGGCGCCGTGCCGAAGTCTATCCTTGGACAGCTTCTGTGGCCGCTGGAGGGATCTTCAGTGGTGCTCGAGAGCAGGATCGCGCTGGATCCCGGGGTTGTCGACAACGTACGCACGGGGCTGGCGCGGGCTGCGGGCCGGCCGGTCGACGTGGAGGTGCGGGTCAACCCGGACCTGACTAGCGCCGCGATACTGCATCTCGGGCACGACAAGAAGATGGACCTCGACTTGAATGAGAGGCTCCTCAGCGACATGCGCGTCGCGCTCTCGGAGAGGGACAAGGAGCTCACCAGCACGATCGAGGCCACTGCCGACTACATCTCCGACGTGATCCAGAGGACCGAGCCGGTTCTCAAGGTCGAGGACGGTAGCCGCAAAGGATGCGTGACGGAGGTTGGTGACGGCGTCGCGATCGTGTCGGGTCTCGCCGATGTTGGCTCACAGGAGGTCGTGAGGTTCCGGGGCGGCGGCTATGGTATGGCGTTCAACCTGCAGGAGAGGCAAGTGGGCTGCATCCTCCTTTGCGAGGAGGCCAGTATCTCCGTCGGGGATGACGTGGAACGGGTCGGGAAGTCGCTGGAAGTCCCGACGGGGAAGGGCCTGCTCGGCCGGATCGTCAACGCGCTCGGGCACCCGATAGACGGCCTGGGGCCGGTGCCGCTCGACATGTTGCGCCCGGTTGAGAAGCTGGCTCCGGGCGTGGCGCAACGTCAACCCGTGTCGGAGCCTCTCCAGACCGGCATCAAGGGTATCGATGCGCTGGTCCCTATCGGCAGAGGGCAGCGGGAGTTGATCCTCGGCGACCGCAAGATCGGAAAGACGACCATCGCCATCGACACGATACTGAATCAGAAGGATACGGGTGTCGTTTGCGTGTACGCGGCGATCGGGCAGAAGGCGTCCAGCGTCGCCCGCGTGGTCAACATCCTGAGAGAGCACGGCGCTCTCGAGTACACGGTGGTCGTCGTGGCGCTCGCGCACGAGCTGCCCGCGTTCCGCTACGTCGCGCCATACACCGCGTGCGCTATCGCCGAGGAGGTCATGGAGCGCGGGGGGCACTCCCTGGTCATCTATGACGACCTTTCGAAGCACGCCGTCACGTATCGCGAGATGTCGGCGCTTCTCAAGCGGCCGATCGGCCGCGAGGCCTACCCGGGCGATATCTTCTACGTGCACTCCAGGTTGCTGGAGCGCGCGGCTCGACTTCGCGACGATCTCGGCGGAGGCTCGATGACCGCTTTGCCGATCATCGAGACGCTCGCCGGCGACATCTCGGCGTTCGTTCCCACCAACGTGATCTCCATCTGCGACGGTCAGATCATGCTGGACATCGGACTGTTCAACGAGGGCTTCCGGCCGCCTATGGACGCGGGCCTGTCCGTTTCCCGAGTAGGCGGCCTAGCGCAGTCGCGAGCCATGAAGAAGGTGGCCGGGCGGCTGCGCATCGATCTGGCGCAGTACGCGGAGATGGCCCAGTTCGTGGAGTTCGGTGCGGAAGTGGATGACGCCACGATGGGTCAACTCGCCCGTGGCAAACGCGAGCGAGAACTGTTGAAGCAAGACCAGCACATGCCGTTGCCGCTGGAGAAGCAGGCAGCGATCCTGTTCGCCGTAGTGAGCGGATACGCGGACCGCCTAGCCGTGACTCAGATGGACGAATTCGAGAAGGCCTATCTCGAATTCCTCGATTCAAGCCACCCGACGATACTCGCGGCGATCCGCGAGACCCAGGATCTGACTGAGGACACGAGGCAGGCGCTCACGGATGCCACCATTCAGTTCGCGGAGGACTTCGCTGCGGGAGCGACCGACGTTCAGGTGAGGGAGGCATAGCAGCGTGGCGAAGCTCGTCGAGCTCAGACAGCAGATCAAGACTGTCGAGAACCTCAAGTCCATCACCGGTACGCTCTCAACGGTGGCAGCCGCCAAGTTGTCACGCACCCGCAACAAGGCGGACGGTCTCAGGGTCTACTCGGAACGCATGCGGAGGATCTTGTTCGACCAGTACGAGTCCTTGTCGGGTCAGGGCGAGCAGGGTAGGGGCCCGGGCGGGTCGGATGTATCGCCGTTGCTCGAGAGCCGGCCCGAGGGCTCCAAGCGCACGCTGTTCGTTATCACGAGTGATCGCGGGATGTGCGGCAACTACAACGTGGCAGTCGAGCGTCTCGCCCTGGAGTTCCGCGACGAGAGCGAGAGGGCCGGCAAACAGGTAAGCATCGTCGCCAAGGGCCAGAAGGGCGTGAAGTACTTCAAGAAGCGTGGCGCGGACATCTGCCATAGCGAGCACTGGGATCGCGCGGGCGTGACGACGGACGATATCGAGCGCCTACTCGAGACGCTCGTCGATCGCTACCTGTCGGGAGAGGCAGACGAGGTGTATTGCGCGTACACGAGATTCTACTCGCCTACGCGCACAAGACCCGTGATAATTCGGATGCTCCCGATCTCGCTCGGGTCGACCGACGCGACGCGGGTATCCGCGGAAGGCGGCGGTGTCGAGGCGCCCGTCGACAAGTGGTTCTACGAGCCGTCGTTCAACGAAGTGATCCGGGAACTCCTTGCCATCTACCTGCGTGTTCAGGTGTATGACGTGCTCCTGGAGTCCTACGCGAGCGAGCAAGGTGCCCGCATGATCACGATGCAAGAGGCGACCGAGCGCGCCGACACGATACTCCAGGAGCACCAGGTGACATATCGCCGCCTGCGTAGAGATGCGATCACCATCGACCTGCTAGGGGTTCTGTTCTCCGCCGGGGTCTCGGGCGGGACGCTTGAGCTCTCCGAGGAAGCCAGCAAGCTCGCGGAAGAGGGCAGTCTGAATGGATGAGGACGTGATCACAGGGCGCGCTGCAGAGGGCGCGAATGCGGAGACTGATGGCACGACAGTGAACGCGGCGGACGTGGCGTCACGTGCCGTGGCAGCGATCCTTGCCGAGCAGAAGGCCGACGGCGTCGTCGTGCAGGTGATGGGGCCTGTGGTTGACGTTGCGTTCCCGCGGGACTTGCCGCCGATCCACACGTTGCTGCGAATGGGCGACATGGAGAATGGTCTGCCGGGGGAGGTCGTCCAACTGCTTGGAGAGGGGCTGGTCCGCACCGTCGCGCTGGACAGCACCGACGCTCTGCAGCGCGGGACTCGCGTGTACAGCACAGGCCGCCCGATCTCGGTGCCCGTAGGTCCGGAGGTCCTAGGGCGGTTGTTCAACGTGCTCGGCGGGACCATCGACGGCCTTCCGCCGATAGCCGCGAAGCGCGTGGCGAGCATCCACAAGGCGCCGCCGGCGTACGAGGACCTCGAGACGTTTCCACAGATCCTCGAGACGGGCCTGAAGGCGATCGACCTGATGACGCCGTTTCCTCGCGGCGGCAAGATCGCGCTATTCGGCGGTGCCGGTGTGGGCAAGACGGTCATCATCATGGAACTCATCCGAAACATCGCTATCGAGCACGAGGGTGTCTCAGTATTCGCCGGTATCGGCGAGCGCACCCGAGAGGGCAATGACCTCTGGCTCGAGATGAAGAACTCGGGCGTCTTGGATCGAGCCGTGCTGCTGTACGGGCAGATGAACGAGCCCCCGGGCGTTCGCTTCCGTGTCCCCTTGTCAGCGCTCACAATGGCCGAGTACTTCCGGGATGAGCGTCATCAAGACGTGCTGCTGTTCCTCGACAATGTCTACCGCTACGTGCAGGCGGGACTCGAAGTGTCATTGCTGAGGGCACGCATCCCGTCCGAGGTGGGCTACCAGCCGACCCTCGCGACCGAGGTCGGACAGCTGGAGGAGCGCATCGCTTCCACGAAGGACGGGGCCATCACATCGGTCCAGGCGGTGTACGTACCGGCCGACGATCTGGGCGACCCAGGTCCGGCGGCTGTGTTCGCGCACCTGGACGCCTCGGTTGTCCTGTCCCGCAAGGTTGCGGAGCAAGGACTGTACCCGGCCATGGATCCTCTGCAGTCATCCTCCCAGTCCCTTGAGGCCCGGGTGGTGGGCGAGGAGCACGTTGACGTCGCACGCAAGACGAGGAACTACCTGCAGCGCTACAGGGAGCTGCAGGATCTCATCGCGATCCTCGGTGTGGAGGAGCTCTCGGATGATGACAAGCTGGTAGTGCAGCGAGCGAGGCGGCTGCAGAAGTTCCTGTCGCAGCCGTTCTTCGTTGCGGAGACCTTCACCGGTGAGCCGGGCAAGTACGTGTCGCTCTCCGAGACGTTGAGAGGGTTTCGCGGCATCGTGAATGGCGAGTACGATGACGTTCCCGAGCAGGCGTTCTTCATGGTGGGTACGATCGACGAGGCGCTCGAGAAGGCTGAGACGCTGTCAGTGACGCAGAAGTTCGACATCATGACGGCGAAGAAGGAGGACTGAAGACGTGACGACGGGTGCGTCGGGGGCACGATCACGCCGGCTACTGACGCCGACAGCGTTCGTCAGGCGAGGCTGATGCCCTGATGAGCCTCTTGACTCTGGAGTTCGTGACCCCCGATGGGCACACTGAATCAGTGACGTCGGTCGAGAAGGTCGTGTTCCGGCGCTTTGAGGCGGATCGCGACGAGGGCGCCGAGGTCGGGATCTTGCCACGGCATGCCCCGATCCTGATACGCGTACCTTGCTCGCTGGCGCGGTATGTCACCGGTGGCGAAACAACCTACCTGGCAGTGGCCGGTGGTTTTGCCGAGGTCCGCGACGACCACGTGCTGGTGGTAACGCCGCGGTTCGATGTTACGGGTGCAGGGCCCGGTGCGCGCGAGCTCGCCCAGGGTCTCGCGGACGGTTGGCGAAAAGGCGCATCGGACTTTCAGAGTGCTATGGTCGGGATCTAGCTGTCCCGACACGTTGGCGCACGGCCGCGATGTCCTGTCGCATGCTGCTCGCCGCGGGTTCGATGGCGCGCCGGCACTCCCATGGTGACCGTGTCAGCGCGATCGCTGGACGGCTTCTTTGCCGTACTCGCAGGTTCCCGGAGGGCCTTCGACGCATCGCGCGAGGCGGATGAGGGCGAGTGCTGCGCGATCCGACGCGGTGCCGCTTTCAGCAACCACGGGCAGCGTGTCAGACGCGCGCTTCAGGTCCCGCCGCCCGAATGTTGACCGCCGAGATCTGCGGCACCGGACAGGCGTTCTCGCAGATCCCACGGCCGATACGGCGTTCTGGCACGACCTCGGGCCTGCCCAGGCGCACGGTGCGGCCGAGCGGGTAGAACAGCACGGTCGCGCTGCGTGTGAGCGTGGCGAGGGGGTCCAGGAACAGGAAGGCCCCGCTCGCGAAGAGCAGGCGGCCGGCCGAGGCGACCAACACGAAGGCGGGGTAAGGGGGGTCATTCCCCGGCGGTCCCGCGTGACGCACAAGGCGACTGGGGCAAAGGTCGCGCTCATGGTGGCAGCCCATGAGAGCTTCGCGTTTTGACCACCTCCGACAACGAGTGTACCCGCGCGGGTACACT
>DLMY01000042.1:459-738 GCA_002478275.1 Actinobacteria bacterium UBA7524 | reverse complement strand
TCCGACAACGAGTGTCCCCGCGCGGGTACACTCGCCAGCAGCGTCAGCCGGAGAAGGGGTGGGAGATGGACAAGAGGCACGCCGTCGCGAGCGTCAACGAGATCCGCTCGTCGCGGCCTCCCGTGCGCGACGTGAACGGTGAGCACCAAGGCAGCTTCACAGCACTCGAGCGCGTCGCGATCTGGATCACCGACCACGTCGGCACCATGGGGTTCTTCCTCGTCCTCTTCGCGTGGACGGTGCTGTGGCTCGGCTGGAACACGCTCGGGCCCGCGCCGG
>DLMY01000042.1:0-280 GCA_002478275.1 Actinobacteria bacterium UBA7524 | reverse complement strand
AGATTCGACCCGTACCCTGCCTTCGTGCTGTGGCTCTTCATCAGCAACATGCTTCAGATCTTCCTGATGCCGCTGCTCATGATCGGGCAGAACCTGCAGGGCCGGCACGCGGAGATCCGGGCGCGGTCGGACTACGAGGTCAAGGTGAAGGCGGAGTCCGAGGTGGACGCCATCCTGATGCATCTCGAGAACCAGAACGCGGACCTCGAGCAGATACGGGTGCGTTTCGACGAGCTCGCCGCGCGTCTGCCACGGTACAGCGCGTAAGGTTTCGGGGGGC
>DLMY01000055.1 GCA_002478275.1 Actinobacteria bacterium UBA7524 | reverse complement strand
TCTTCCCCCCCCGCCACCCTCCGAAGTGCTACGCTCGGCGAATGGAGACGGAGAAACCCTGATGGGTCTTAGCCCCCCGCCACACTCCGAAGTGGTACGCTGAAGCGAGCGAAACGGCGCTGCTGAGCAGCGCCGTTTCGGGTCAGTCTCGTGTGAAAACTGCCAGTCATAGGTTGATTTGAAGCTGTGCGCCCACGGTTTTCTCCTGAACTGAAGGCTTGCCAACGAGAAACCATATCGACTCATACTGCTTCTCGGTGACAGTCAGAACCCGTACGTTGCCTTTGGGTGGCAGGTTACACCGCAGTCGATTCATGTGCTTGTCAATTCCGTCAGATCCATTGGTGATTCGAGTGTACACCGAGAACTGCATCATGGAGTATCCGTCTTTGATCAGGAACGTGCGGAACTGCTGATACCGTTTTCGGTCGGCCTTCTTCGCCACGGGCAGGTCGAACATGACAATCAATCGCATGAGTCTCACCGTCATTCCACCATTCGATCACGCGCATGCGTTGTCGCATCGACGAGAACGGGCAGTAGGAGTTGCGCATCGTCTTTGCGGTATAGCGCGCGGACTACGCTCTGGGCTGCACTATCGATTGCAGTCAGAACTGTCCTGAGTTGGCCGACCAGCATGCAGGGTTCGTGAAGTAGGGCAACAAGCTCCCTGCGCCCTTCAATTGTCGAGGCGTCGATACCATCGGTGATAACCCGCCTGTCGACCATCGGTCGAAACGGCTCAAGTAGGTCATCGGCGAGATTGAAGGCATTCAGCTGACCGTCGTGATGGATACCGAACGGCGGGTACAGCCCGTAGCCAACGAGGTATCGGGCAATCGCCGCCCGGACTATGGCGTATCCATAGTCGAGTGCGGCGTCAGGACCCTGTCCACTGTGTCGAGTGATTCCCGGCATGAGGCGGGGGAAGTAGTACCGTGCCGCTGCGGCCTCCACGTGCGTCGTGTCTCCGGAGGTCACTGCTGATTTGTATTCGCGCAGACGCGATGCCCCGTCGCGCTCGAGATCCTCAAGGCACAGGGCTTGGTTTTCTATCTTTGAGCGAACGATGCGCTGCCAGAGTCGCTTCTTGAGCGGTTTACTCGCCGCGAGTTGTTTCCTGACGGCCGACAATTGGCGGCTGTGCTGGCAGTACGGAAGCAGAATGCCAGTCGGCATGTGCTCATCGTCGCACGTAACGACGGCGACGCCTTGCGAGGTGAGTAGCGACAGCGACGCACAGGAGACACGGATGCGTGGATGCTCCAAGACTAGAACAGCTATGTCCTCTGCCGGAATGGCGAGGGTCTCGTCCTGCTCGACCAGCAGCTGGCGCGAGTGGACGCGTATCCTTGCGTCATTCCCTATCACGACCGTTCGGAAAGCCACGGCGCCGCTCCCTGTGTATCCGGTATACGGAGCGTCCCAGGACGTCAACATCCAGCTTCTCGAAAGTCATGACTCCTTGCGCAACCCCAATGCTGGGTCTCTCCCACGTCCTGTCGTGGGCGCGTATCGTAATTGAGCCAGTCGAACGGCTCGTGCCCACGAAGTACCCGAACCAAGTATCGGCTACTTCACCACGTTTCTTGACCAGTCGAACCAGGTCGTTCGAGTAGAGACTGAAGACGAAGCGATAGGTATCGTCGATCTCACGCCAATCCTTCTCCGCCTTGCCTTGGATAATCGCCCGGTTTGGAAGGATCCCGGCGGCCACATCCTTGAGGTACACGGGAACCAAGTAGTAGCGCCCATCCTTCTCGAAGACGTCTGTTCTCACCATTTTGCCGTTGCGGGCCAGCCCGCCACGGATCTCTGTGCCGCCGCTCGTTGGATTAACGTGGACGCGGATGCCACGAACGCGTGGAGCGGTCCTGCCCGCTTTCGTTGGCTTGTAGAACGGTTCTGCGAAGGCCGCGGCGGCCTTTCCTCCATGGGCTTCCAGACGTGCTTTCAGCGCGAGGTACAGCTCGCGGTCTTGGTTCTTGCCAACCATGCGGTCAAGTATCGGCAGGGTGATCTCTTCGAGACGGACGCGCTTGCTGGTGGTTATCCGCCCAGCTTCATCGGTACCTTCGATTCTGCGTATAGTCTCTTCGTGCGCCTGTCCCTGAATGGATCGCGTCGGCATGCGGCTGACGAGAATCGGCGCTGGTCCTCTCGCGGGGTCACGCAGCAGCTCGAGTGGATCAGGTGGCAGGGGCGTTTCCAGCACGGTTCGTAGCTCATCTGCGAAGCCCTCCCAAGGTTCCGGAACGTGTTTGGCGTCGATGATCTCTCCGGTACTCGTGTCCACATATACGCCGTTAGGGTTCCTGAGGGGCCGGACGGAGAAGAAGCGACTGATTGACTGCACAATGCCCGGAGACGTGACTGCCACCACTGCTGCATCCAGCGCATGGTGCAAGTCCCCGTCTTCCCTGACCTTGTGCAGCTGCCAGGCTTTTCGCAGGTATGCGGTGGCCCGACCGTTCACGCAGATGACGGGACGCTTCTTGTCTGAGGCGAAGCGCAAGTGTGACTCCACGTAGTTCTTGAAGTAGCGGGCTATGTAGCGGGTGTCATTGAGATTCCGCTCCCGGAATTCCTCAGCTGCGCGTTCGTCGAATTCTTTCCGCAGAAGCCGGTCTCGCTTCGGGCGAGGCAGGTGCATTGACGCAACCAGTTCTTCAAAGTGATGCCAACGTTCTGGGTCGCCGCCCATGTATTCGTATGGTGTCCGATGGCGCTTTCGCTGGTTTTCGGTAGCAGACACCAGAACTTTGTTCATGTAGCTGTCATCGAACGAGCGCCCATGCGGGAGAATATGATCGACCTCGGCATAGCCAGGTTCGCGAAGTACGCGTGTGGGGTCGAGGGGCTTGCCGGAGTACGCACACCGGCCGTCCTGCTCTGTCCAGAGCTTGTACTTGATGATGTCGTGACCCCTGGGATCACTGACCTGTAGTTCCTGGCAAATACTCTCTTTGACGGATTCGTTGCGCGCCTGATTCTCCTTCTGGCTCTTTTCGATCTTCTGGCGGTCTTCGTGGGCTTGTGCGACCTCTCGTCCGAGCTCGACGTGCAGCTCTTCGATTGGTCCCCAGGTGTCGATGATGGCGTTGACGACTTTCCGGGTTTGGCTGAGAGCCCTCAAGACGACCGGGTTTCGAATCTCATCCGGAGGTATGGGAGGAAGTTTATCCTGGCGCTTCACCTGCATCGGGGCCGAATGGTCGAATCCAGCGCTGGCGCAGGCTTCCGAGTATGACTGCCCTGCTTCCATGTACGGGAGAATCGCAAGCAACGTGTTGCGTGATAGGTGAGCGTGACCGGAGAACCGCAAATCCCCCAAAGCATCACGGACAGGCGCTTCAAGGCCCAGGGCCTCGAGTTCACGTGCCACGCTCTCCGGGTACTTATAGTAGGTCAATACCGTTGCGATGCTGTCGAGCAACTCGAAGTCTGCGGCTAGATTCTCCCATGCGTCGGGGGAAACATCGGAGACTGCCTTCCGCATCTGATTCCATTTCTTGGGATGGGGGAGCTTCTCTTTGGACTCCACGCTTGTGTCGGCAGGACTGCGCGGGTCGTATCTCACTCCGACGAACCTGGCCTCATCTGGCAGTCCGCACAGCTTGCGAACGTGAGTGAGACTGAGTGCGGTCGCCCGGAATGCCTCATTCGACACGGCCGTCATCTGGTCCTGAGTAAGCGTGTGACGTGCACCTCCTGGCTCGAGTGTGTAGCGTATGTTGTGCAGCTTATCGAGGATTCGGAACCGCTCGAACGTCGGGCATGCGAGAGGTATCCTGGGGTTCGTGCGGTCCAGGCTGCAGAGACCTACGCGTGCAGCCAGGGCGTCTCCCTCGGTGATGGGAGCCTGCATCGAGAGAGTCTCGATATACGATTCCTCGAAGTCGGGGCTGGCAAATGGGCTGCCGTGGTTTCTTTGGGCTTCGAACAGCTTGTGAATCTCGTCGAGAAGCAGCTCACGAGATACCACGCCCCGGTAGTCTCCTCTGTTGCGCTTCGATTCTGCGAACTTCTCATCCTTGAGGAGCATCTCGCCGACAGTCCGGTAGCCTTTCTCTCGCATGAGCGATTCGTTCTCCGCAATGGCCTGCTTTACGGCCCCGGCTTCATCATCTTCGGTCTCGCTGATCCGCATCGAACGGTATCCTCGGCGTTTGCACATCTGAGTGAGTACTCGGCTCCATTCGCGTTCGGTGAGGCGCCGGTCAAGGCCTGCGACCCGCAATTCGTACGGAGTCGGATCGCCTGTCTGAGTCACGAAGGCTCCTTCGCTACTGTCCGGCGATAGGATGCCTTGCGCCGTGAGTAGTTCTCGAAGGCGAGACATGCGCTCTTTCCGACGTCGATTTCGGCGTCGAGCAGATCGGGCTAGTCTGCGTGGCAGTGCGAGTGACGCTCCGGTTTTCGGGTCTTCTGCCTCCGCGAAGATGCGCACTCCTGCCCCTGCGATCTTCCCGGCGTCTGCGTCGACGACGCACCAACCTACCGAAGCGATTCCAATGTCGAGACCGACGTGAAGGCCCATGGTGGACTCCATCCCCCAGACATCAACTGAACCTACAGCATGCCAAAGAGGGCTGACATCGGCAAAGACGTGCAGAAAAAGGACGCCCCGGCGACCGAAGCCACCGGGGCGGAGCCTTACGCTTTTCGCTTATCCTAGCAAGCCCGCCACACTCCGAAATGGTACGAGTAGCTGGTCAGCGAAGCGCGTAATCGACTATAGCACACGGCCAAGAAAAAGTTAGCGAGAGCTCTTCGAATACCCTCAGTCGATCGCGATCAGCGAGTCGACCGGCGCGTGGGCGTCGGTCAGTATCGGTGCCTCCTCGAACGTCACTTCGCCGGTGTAGAGGTCGTCGGCGAAGGCGGGGAAGCGCTTGATGCTCACGCGCCCGTCGACGCGTTCGCGGATGCGGCGTTGGAGTTCCTCGGCGGGTATGACCTGGTTCGTTGCGAGCATGATGATATTGCGGTTCGAGTGGACTTGCGGAACGGCGGCGAATTCGACAGGGAACACATGGATATCGCGCCAGACGCCTTCGGCCGTACGATAGAGGCTGCGGAACAGCCGGCCGCGGCGGCCTTCGACGGCCGAGATGATGTTGTAGGCGACCACACCACCGGGCTCCAGAAGCGAGTCCACTTCGCGGAAGAACTCCTCGGTGGTCAGATGGAACGGCATCGAGTCGGCGTTGTACGCGTCGATGATGACGATGTCGTAGCGCTCGTCGGTGCGCTGGACGTAGCGCCGGGCGTCCTCGTTGAACACGCGCAACCGTGAGTCCTGCGGCAGGCCGAAGTACTTCCCGGCGACTTCGACGACCACGGGGTCGATCTCGACGGAATCGACATGCACCTCGGGGTAGTCACGCCAGAAGCGTTTGCTCACCGTCCCGCCGCCCAGGCCCAGCACCAGGACGCGGCGCGCCTCGGGGTTGAGGGCGAGCGCGAGGTGCAGGTACTCGGGGTAGTCGATGACGCTTTCGTACTCGTCATCGATGCGCACGGCGGACTGGTGGCTGCGGTCGAAGCGCAGGTGGCGGGCGACGTCGTCCTCGGTGACGGTGATGCGGTGGTACTGCGTGTCCGCGCGGAAGAGCACGCGCTCGCCGAGCTCGTTGATGGCCGGAGGCGGTGCTACTTCCGCAAGAACCCATGTGCCGAGGAGAACCGCCGCTACAGCGATCGTCACGGTGGCGGGCACCGTCGAGCGGCGGCCGGAAGGGAGCGCGATCGCGGGACTGTCCGGCCCGGCGGCCCGCGCGGTCCACGCTGGAAGCGTGAGCGAGAGGAGCGCGGTCGCGCAGAGCAACACGCCTGTCCAGACGATCAGCGGCTCGAGCGCGAGCAGCGGGATCAGCCAGAACGACGTCGCGATCGTCCCGGCGATGCTGCCCGCGGTCGAGACGGCGTAGAGACTTCCGGCCGAGCGGCCGATGTGGTCCAGGCCGCGCGTGGCCACGAGTCGCACACCGAGCGGAGAGACGGTGGCAAGCAGGAGCGCCGGCACGAAGAAGATGAGCGCCGAGGCGCCCAGTGAACCGATGCGTGGGCCGAACTCGGCCATGCGCATCAGGGTCACATCGGCGATGAGCGGCACTGAGACGGTGCCGAGTCCCGCACCGGCGATCGCGAGCGGCAGCGCTCGCGTGGATCCGAACCGGTCGGCGACCTGGCCACCGAGCCAGTAGCCCAGCGACAGCGCGATCATGACGACGCTGATGACCGCGCCCCACACATAGATCGAGTTTCCCAGGGCTGGAGCCAGTACCCGTGCGGCAGCCATCTCCAGGCCCATGAGCGCCGCTCCGCATGTGAAGACGATGAGATTGAGCACACGTTTCCTTCCTCGGCGCACGTGGACCGTCCCGCATGGAACCGCTCGGCGGACGGCCGCGTCGGCGTTGCATCCACATTACAGCCTAACGTCCGCGTTGCGACCGGCAGGCGAAGTGGTATGGATAGGATGGCACAGTTCATCGGGTGTTGAAGCGGCGGCCGGTCTCCTCGGCACGATCGGAGCGGAGTATGGGTCTGTTCGACTGGCTTGGCGGCAAGGATCGCGGGCGCAAACCCGTGCGGACGCTGGGCCTCGCACTCGGCGGAGGCGGCGTGCGCGGGGCCGCACACCTGGGAGTGCTCGACGTACTGGAGCGCGAGGGCATCCGTCCGGATGTCATCGCAGGTACCAGTGTCGGGTCGATCATCGGCGCGTGTCTGGCGGCCGGGCTCGATGTCGGCGAGATGCGCGAGACCATGCGCACGCTCAAGTGGACGGACCTGACACGGCTGTCGTGGGGAAACCGCCTCGCGCTGCTCGACACCACGCCGCTCCGGCGCTTCATCGACCGCTCGCTGGGTGAGAGGGAGTTCGACGATCTCGAGGTCCCGTTCGCGGCGGTGACCTGTGATGTGCTCACCGGAGCCGAGGTGCTCGTGCGCGAAGGATCGGTCGCGCGCGCGGTGACGGCGTCCTCGGCGCTGCCGGGGCTGTTCCCGCCCGATGAATACGGCGAGGCCCTGCTCATCGACGGCGGCGCCATCGCGAACCTACCGGTCCGGGCTGCGCGGGAATTGGGTGCGGACTACGTGATCGCGGTGGATATCGTGCCCGAACCCGACGGCACGCGCCGCCCAGAAGACGTGAAAGACGTCTTGCTCATGGCGTTCGACATCTTCATCCAGTCGAACCAGTCTCTCGACGAGGCCGAGGCCGAGTGCACGATATCGCCTGTGCTCGCGGGCATGCCGCCGTGGGACTTCGACCTCGTCGATCAGATGGTCGCGCTCGGCCGTTCCGCCGCCGAGGAGGCCCTGCCGCAGTTGCGCGCTGACTTGCGAGAGCGGCTGGAAGGAGTGGCGCGATGAGGCGAATCGGACTCTTCTCGGACGTCCACGCGAACCTGCCCGCCCTGGAGGCGGTCTTGGCGGATATAGACTCCCGGGGACTGGACGACGTGTACTGTCTCGGTGATCTGGTCGGCTACGGCCCGGACCCGGTCGGCGTCATCGATCTGTTGCGCGAGCGGGGGATACCTGTAGTGCGCGGCAACTACGACGAAGGGATCGGGACCAGGCGTGGGGAGTGCGGCTGCTACTACGCGACCGGTCAGGCGCGCTCGGACGGGGCCGCATCGTACGCGTTCACGGAGGACGCCGTGGACGACGGCCGCGCGGAGTGGCTGGCCTCGCTTCCCGGCGAGATCCGACTGGATGAGAGCGGGGTTCGGGTGCTGCTCTCGCACGGGAGCCCCCGCAAGATCAACGAGTATCTGCTGCCGGACCGCACGGAGACCCAGCTCGCACGTCTGGCGGCCGAAGCGCACGCCGACGTGATCTGTGTCGGCCACGTCCATGTGCCGTATCACCGATCGTTTCCGGTGCAGTCTGCCGCAGACGGCGCCGAGGCGATCGTCCACTACGTGAGCTCGGGATCTGTCGGTAAGCCCAAGGACGGGGATCCCAGAGCTTGCTGGGTCGAGCTGATACTCGGGTCTGCCGAGGAGACCGCGGCGGCGGCCGCCGCCGATCCGGCGGCGGCGCACGCGGGCCGTAGTGCCCTTTGGGCGGCTCTCGCGGTACACCGTGTGGCTTATGACGTGGAAGCCGTCGCGGCGGCCGTCCTTGCCGTGGGTTTGCCGCCGACGTTGGCCGAGGCGCTCAGAAGAGGCTGAAACACCCGGCGTCGCCCGCCCGTCGAGTTTGACGCATAATGGCACCGAACGCTCGAATACCACAGGAGCAACGCATGTTCTCTGAGAGCGAGATCGTCAATCTCGTATTGAGCGTCGCATTCATTCCGATCCTGGTTGCGACGATGCGTGACTTCCATGTTCCGGGTAAGCGGTACTTCAGTGTCGGATTGCTGGCGATGGTGGGGACGTACGTGTTCACCGTCGTCGAGGGTTTCGTCGCCCCGGATGTGTTCAACATGCTGGAGCATCTGATGCTTGCGGTCGCGGGGGTCGCGTTCGCGATCGGGGCGTACCATCTGTTCGAAGCCCACGGGGACGTGGGCTCGTGAATCCGGTCGTTGTGCTCAATGCCGTAGCGTGTGCCGGGTTCATTGTGGCGGCGGGCTTCTCGGCGGCTCTCGCACTGCGTCGCCGCGCCGTGGTCGGCCGGGCAGCCTTCGTGGTGCTCGCTCTCACTCTCGGGTTGTATGCGTTCGTCACGCTGTCGAACGTGTTGGAGCATTCCCGGATATGGGACGGACTCGACCCGATCGAGGACTACGCGGAAGTCCTGTTCGTGCCCCTGCTCGCGTATATCGCGTACTCCATGCGCAGTAGGATCCAGCTGGCTGAGGCCATAAAGACCCAGAGGCTACTGCGCCGCCAGCGAGACCTGACGGAATCGATCATGAACGCCGCGCCGGCAGGCATCGTCGTCGTCGGCACGGAGGGCCAGGTAATCTACTCGAATCAAAGGGCACGGGAGCTGCTCGAGCCGTCGATAGCGCAAGACGACGAGACCTTTTGGGAGGTACCCCTTCACCGCGACGCGGGTGATGGTATCGACGCCTCGCTTGGCTTCCGCGATCTTGCGCACCGGGCGCCGTTCGAGGACGCTATCCACTTCGTCCGCAGGATCGGCGGTGAGACCGCATTGTCCGTCAGCGCTGATTGCATGGAGTCTGGAGGCCCGGCGTTCGCGGTTCTGTCCTTCGTCGATCTCACGGAGCGGATCCGCGCCGCCACAGACCTGGCGAACTACCGCCGCGACCTGGAGAATATCGTCTCACAGCGCACTCGCGACCTGATGCGCCTCAACGACCAGCTCCAGGAGGCCAACGCGGCCAAGAGCACGTTTCTGGCGAACGTCAGTCACGAACTTCGGACTCCGCTCAACTCGATCATCGGATTCACCGGGATCATCCTCCAAGGCCTCGCTGGTGATGTGAGCGCAGAGCAGCGCAGGCAACTCGAGATGGTGGAGCGTTCAGGCCGCCAGCTTCTTGCGCTGGTCGACGATGTGCTGGATATCTCACGCATCGAGGCGGGGCGCGCGCCGGCGACCGTTGAGTGGGTACGACTCGACGAGCTGCTCGAAGGTCTCCTCGCAGAGATGGAGCCTCAGGCCAGCGGTGCTCAGGTGAGGCTGCGATTGGAGTACGAGTCCGACGTCGAGCGGATCATCACCGACTCCGGCAAGCTCGCCCAGGTGGTGCGCAATCTGCTGTCGAACGCGGTGAAGTTCTCGCCGGAGGGAGGCGAGGTGACGGTACGGGTGCCCTCCGGTCGTGAACGGGTCGTCATCGAGGTGATCGACACCGGTCCGGGCATCCCCGATTCCGAGCATGAGAGAGTCTTCGAAGCCTTCTATCAGGTCAGGGGCGAGGACAGCAAGCCGATGGGCACCGGGCTCGGCCTCGCCATCGCGCGCGAGTTGTGTGAGGTGATCGGCGCCCAGCTCACCTTCTCGAGCATGGAGGCCGGCGGAACTACGTTCACGGTGGAATTCGTGCCTCAAGAGGGCAATGGAGTTTCGGTGTAGTCAAGCCTTCCTCGGCGAAGGGGCGTTACACTGGTAAGGCTATGACCCGGCGATCACGCCGGCCCCCGGATCAAGTCAGGAGCGCTGAGATGGCCGCGACGCGACGCATACTCGTGGTCGAAGATGAGAAGACCATCAGGGAGGCGGTCACGGCCTACCTTGAGAAGGAAGGGTACTGGGTCACGGGTGCCGCTGACGGCGAAGCCGCCCTCGACGCGTTCGAGAAGCGCCAGTTCGACCTGGTCGTCCTCGACCTCATGCTGCCGCTGGTCAGCGGCGAGGAGGTCTGCCGCACCATCCGCGACACCTCGGACGTGCCGATAATCATGCTCACCGCCAAGGGCGAGGAGGAAGACCGCATCACCGGTCTGGAGATCGGCGCCGACGACTACCTCGTCAAGCCGTTCTCGCCACGCGAGCTTGTGGCCCGGGTCCGGGCTCTTCTGCGGCGCGCCAACGTCACCGTCGAACCCCAGCGTGACCGGCTCGTGTACGGGCCGCTCGAGATCGACGTGGCTGCTCACAAGGTGTTCCTCGACGGGGAGGAGCTCGATCTGACGGCGAGCGAGTTCAAGCTCCTGACCACGCTTTCTCGCTATCCCGGCCGCGTGTACACGAGGATGGAGCTGGTGGAGAAGGTCCTCGGCTACGACTTCGAGGGGTACGAGCGGACCATCGACAGCCACGTCAAGAACCTGCGGAGCAAGCTGCGCGACGAGCCGCGTTCGCCGACGTTCATCTACACCGTTCACGGAGTGGGATACCGGTTCGATCCTCCACAAGCCGAGGAGTGAACCTATGCTGCGGCTCCCCTTCAGGGCCACCCGGGCCGGGCACCGGGCGCCTGCGACGCTGAGCCGCCGCTTCTCGGTCGCGTTCGCCATGGTCGCCGCTCTTACGATGGTGCTCGCCGCGATCATCCTCGCGCTCGTCTGGGCGCAGCAGTTCGACGCCTACGTGCGTGAGGGGCTGCAAGATACCGCGGACGGTGCGGCGCAGTTGCTTGCGAGCAGCTACGAGGCAAGCGACGGATGGACGATGCAGGCGTTCTCGCAACTGCCGCGCTTCGGGATACTGTCAGGGTTGGCACTACAGGTGATGGACCTTGACGGTCGCATCATCTACGACGATTCGTTCGCGGTCGGAGCGACCGACCACATCACCGGGCCTCCGATGGGGGCGTTCGAGCCCGAGGGCCCTGTGATGGTCGCGCCTATCGCGCCGGACGGCGTGATCGTGGGGTATGTGAGAGTGTGGCCGCTCTCGCCGCAGGGACTGCTCACCGACAACGACGTGCGCTTCAGGCGCTCGAGCTTCCTGGGCCTGACAGCCGCGGCACTGATAGCGGTGGCTGCGGCGTCTTTGGCGGGACTCGCGTACTCGACGATCTTCGTGCGCCCCATCGACCGTATCACCGAGACGGCCGAAGCGCTGCGCGCGGGCGACAGGGGTGCGCGAACCGGTTTCACGGGCGACGACACGATCGGGGTCTTGGGCCGCACGCTCGACGAGATGGCCGACGCCATCGAGGTGGACCGGGCGGTCGAACGCCGCCTGACCGCCGATGTTGCGCACGAGCTGCGCACCCCGCTCCAGGCGATACAGGCGACCGTCGAGGCGATGCAGGACGGCGTCTACCCTGCCGACGCCGAGCACCTGCAGATCGTGCGCGACGAGACGGTCCGTCTTTCGCGTCTCGCCGACGGCATCCTGGAGCTCACACGCCTCGAACGCGGCAGCGTCCAGCTGCACTTCGAGGACGTCGACATCAGCGAGCCCGTGCTGGCGGCGGTCGAGGCGCACCGGGCGCTGCTGGACGCGGCCGGCCTTGCGTGGGACGAGCGGATCGAGCGAGGTGCGGTCGTACGCGCGGACCGCGACCGGCTTACCCAGGCGGTAGGCAACCTGCTCTCAAACGCGGCACGGTATACTCCGTCAGGCGGGACGGTCTCAGTGGTCGTACGCACCGAGGGCGATCGGGCGTTGATCGAGATCGCGGATACCGGTATCGGGATCGCCGAGGAGGACCTGGAGCGGGTCTTCTCTCGCTTCTGGCGGGCCGACGGGGCCCGGGACCGTTCGACGGGCGGTCTGGGCATCGGCCTTGCGGTGGTACGCGAGATAGTGGAACGTCACGGCGGGACGGCGGCAGCGACACGACGGGAGGGCGGAGGTACGGTGTTCACGATACGGCTTCCGCGCAAGACATGACCTACCTCCTGGCGCTTGGCGGGTTCGCCCTGTTGTTCGGGGGCGGCGAGATGCTGGTGCGCGGTGCGGTGATAGTCGCGCGGCGGTTCGGGCTCTCGCCGTTACTCATCGGCATGACGATCGTGGCGTTCTGCACCTCTGCTCCTGAGCTTGTGGTCAGTATCGCGGCGGCGCTCGACGGGCGAAGCGCCATCGCCGTCGGCAATGTCGTGGGCAGCAACATCGCGAACCTGCTGCTTATTCTCGGAGCTTCGGCTCTGGTAGCACCCATCGTCTTCAAGCCTGCGGAACTGCGGCGCGATTCGCTGGTGATGCTGGGCGCTACGGTGTTGGTCATCGCCTTCGCATTCACCGGTTCGATAGGTTTGACGCGCGGCACAGTCCTGTTGCTGGCCCTCCTGATGTTCCTGGTCTTCTCTTACCGCAGTGAGGTATCCGGTGTCTCCCCGGTCGCCGAATTGCACGAGCACGAGGGGCATGAGTTCGACTCGACCCCTCAGCAGCCGCTGCGCGGCGCGATCTACCTGGTCGCGGGTCTTGGAGCGTTGGTGCTGGGTTCTCGCTGGCTGGTCGACGGCGCTTCGCAGTTGGCGGCGAGCTTCGGTGTGCCCGAGGCGGTGGTCGGTCTGACGATCGTGGCGTTCGGCACTTCTTTACCGGAACTCGCGACTTCGCTGGTGGCGGCGGCGCGTGGGCACTCCGACGTGGCCGTCGGCAACGTGGTGGGAAGCAATATATTCAACCTGCTCGGAATCCTCGGGGTCACAGCGATGGTGAAACGGATCCCGATCGACCCGCAGATCGTGCAGCTCGACATGTGGGTGATGCTCGCAGCGACGCTGCTGGTCCTGCCGTTCCTGGTCAAGACGGGCCGGATAGGCAGACGGTCCGGTGTCGTAGGCATCGTGCTCTACGTAGCGTACACCGCGTACCTGTATATGGGCTGAGCGTAGGCCGTGGCGCGGAATTCCCGGGACGCATCAACCGGAGATATCGCCTACAATGGCGGCGTGTCATCGGTAGTGTCGGCGGTTCATTCGCGCCCGTGGGATGCGATCGCACGTTGCCGTGGCACGCGCTTCGACACGACCGCAGCGACAAGACCCGAAAGGAGCGACTGCCATGCAGCCGCAGGGCCTTCGTCCGGACTCCCAGGGAAAAGTCCGCGACCTCTACGATCTCGGTGACAAGCTTCTGCTGGTCGCTAGCGACCGAATCAGTGCCTTCGACGTGGTGCTTCCCGACCCGATCCCCTACAAGGGAGAGGTGCTCACGAAGCTTTCGCTGTTCTGGTTCGACCTGCTTTCCGACGTCGTCGACAACCACTTCATCTCCGCTGACGTCGCCGATCTGCCCGAGCAGTTCGCGCCGCACGCGGAGTACCTGCGTGGGCGTTTCATGCTCGTGCGCAAAGCCGACGTCTTCCCCGTCGAGTGCATCGTGCGCGGCTACCTCGCGGGATCCGGCTGGAACGAGTACCGCAAGCAGGGTACGGTCTGCGGCATCGAGCTGCCCGGCGGTCTGGTCGAATCCTCGAAGCTCGACTCGCCGATCTTCACGCCCAGCACCAAAGCCGAGATCGGCGATCATGACGAGAACATCGATTTCGCGCGCATGGTCGACATCATCGGCCTCGAACACGCCGAGGAACTCCGCCGCATCGCTGTGGAGGTCTACTCGCGAGCGCGTGAGCACGCCGCGTCGCGCGGCGTGATCATCGCCGACACCAAGTTCGAGTTCGGCCTCGTAGACGGGCGCGTGACGCTGATCGACGAGGTGCTCACCCCGGATTCGAGCCGGTTCTGGCCTGCCGATGAGTACGAGCCAGGCCGCGGCCAGGCGAGCTTCGACAAGCAGTACGTGCGAGACTGGCTCGAGTCGACCGGGTGGGACAAGTCGCCCCCGCCACCTGCGTTGCCTGAAGACATCGTGCGCGGCACGAGCGAACGCTACATCCAGGCATACGAGCTCATCACGGGCCGCACGTTCGAACCGGAAGGGGGCGCGTGACGCCATATGGCCCGTCGCAGCCCGAACAACCCTCGCTACCAGAAGAGCGCGCAACTCGGCAGCACCAGGCGCAGCGCCGCGAGCGCCAAGCCGAAGCGCGGCAGGGGCGAGGCGGGTTCCTCGGCAGGTGGGAAGAAGGGCAAGGGCGGCACGAAGACGGCCGTGCCGTTCAATCCCGACACGCCCGAGTTCAAGCAGTTGCGCAGGATATGGTTCGGCCTGCTCATGGTGGCCATGGCCTTCGCGCTTGCGGCGTTCCTGCTCAAGGCGGAAGGGGTGCTGGGGACCGCGATCCTGGCCGCGTCGTATCTGTGTCTGTTCGCGGCGTTCTACATCGACTTCGCCAAGATCCGACCCATGCGCAAAGCGTGGCTGGCAGAGCGGTCCGGTGACAAGAAGTCCGGGGGCGCTGCCAAGGCGTCCGGTGACAAGCAGTCCGGCGGAAAGGACAAGGGGTGAGCATGGCGCGCTACGAGATATTCGTGACGTACAAGAAGGGGATCTTCGACCCGCCCGGAGCCACCGCCAAGCGCGCGCTCGACAACCTCGGCTACTCGGTCGAGGAGGTCAAGATCGGCAAGTACATCCAGGTCGAGAGCGACGCCGGTGAGGCCGCGGTGCGCGAGATGTGCGAGAAGCTGCTGGCCAACCCCGTCATCGAGGACTACCGCATCGAGATCGCAGGGGAGGCGTGAGGCGCATGCGCTTCGGGGTCGTCGTATTCCCGGGATCGAACTGCGAGCAAGACGTCGTTCACGCCGCGCATCACCTCGGCTTCGAGGCGGACTACATCTGGCACGGCGACACGGACCTGTCCGGCTTCGACGCGATCGTGCTGCCCGGCGGTTTCTCGTACGGTGACTACATCCGCTGCGGAGCGGTTGCGCGTTTCAGCCCGGTCATGGGCGAGGTCGTGCGCTATGCGGAACGCGGCGGTCCCGTGATCGGCATCTGTAACGGTTTCCAGATACTCACCGAGGCGCACCTGCTACCCGGCGCGCTCCTGCGCAACTCAGGATTGAAGTTCGTCTGCCGCGAGGTGCCTTTGCGTGCCGAGGAGAGCGTCTGCCAGTGGCTCGATGTCGCGCCCGGTACGGTCTTGCGCATCCCCGTCAACCATAACGAGGGCAACTTCGTGTGCGATGAGAAGACGCTGGAGCGCATCCGCGAAGGCGGCCAGGTCGTGCTTCGCTATTGCGAGCCGGACGGCTCGCGCGACGAGGGAGGCAGCGCGCCGAACGGAGCGCTCGACGATATCGCCGGCATCTGCAACGAGCGCGGCAACGTGTTCGGGCTCATGCCTCATCCGGAGCGCGTGGTCGACCCGGCGACCGGAGGGACCGACGGGACGGTGTTCTTCACCTCGATAGTCTCGTACGCCGCTGAGGTGGCCGGGTAGTGCACGGCGGTTCGCTCGGGGGGCCGGTCTTCTGGTTCGCCTTCGTGACTTTGTGGGTCACAGGTGTCGTCGCGCTCTGGGTCACGGTCGATGCAGCGAGGCGCCGGGGCGGCGGATCGTTCGCTCGGCTTGCCGAACCCTGGTGGTTCTACGCCGTGCCTCAGGGGGCGTACTTCGTGCTCTTCGTGCTGGCGCAGTTCGGGATCGGCGCAGGCGTGACGGTGCTCGCGGCGCCGCTGGTCCTCGCCCAGCAGGTGATGTATCTGCTGAGGGTGGCGTTTCCGGCACCGGGATCCGTGCCGGGGCATGCGCCCGAAGCGGAGCCCGCGTCCGGACACGCCGAGGACTCGGCACCCGAATAGCGGACTGATTGACGGCGGTTCTTGTGCGGGTCATACTGGTGGTATGAACGCAGGTATGACTCAGAGGAGCGACAGCCATGACCGCCAAGGTCACCATCTCACTTCCCGATGAACTGCTGGCCAGGCTCGACGCCGAGGCTTCCGAGCTCGGCGTCGCTCGCAGCGAACTCGTGCAGGAGTCGCTTGCGACGTACCTGGGCAGGACGCCGGAACAGCGCATAGACGATGCCCGGCGCGCGCGGATGCTCAAGGCGCTCGAGGGGATGCGCGACTTCCACGTAGGACGCGAGATCCGCGACGATCGTCCGGGCCTTGAGATACTGCGCGAGGTGCGTGAGACCGATGACAGCGCCCCGATGCGCGATATCCGCAAGGGCCGCCCGTGAGCGGCCGTGAGGTATTCGTCCTCGACGCCTCAGTCGGGGTCAAATGGTTCAAGCCCGAATCGGGACGCGAGGTCGCGTTGGACCTCGTGGCGCGTGCCGCGGCAGGCGAGATATCTTTGGCGGCGCCGACACACTTCGTGCATGAGGTGCTTTCCGTCGTCCGGCGCCACTACACCACCTCCGACATCGTGCCTGCCTGGCAGCATATCCAGGCGTCCGGCATCGCTATCGTGCCGCTGGACGACGAAGTCGTCGAGGAGGCGGCGAGGCAGTGTGGGTTCCTCGGCTGTTCGTTCTACGATGCGTTGGCGCCCGCGTGTGCCTCGCTGCTCGGCGGGACGCTGGCGAGCGGGGACGCCAGGGCGCACGGGGCGTATCCTGAGGTGCACCTGGTGTAGTGCCTGGGGTGGGTCTTGATGTCGTAGTGCGGGCACTCGTTGTCTCCGGTGACTGGCGTTGACCGGGTACGGTGGTTGCCCCGATGATGTTGGAGTCGCTTGTGGAGTGAAGCGCGGGCCGGGGTCCGCTGCTCGCGAAGTCAGGAATGGGAGGCCCCATGAGTCCCTCAGTCACGCATCGCATCTTCCGGGTTGCCTTAGGCGTGCTGGTTGCCGTGGCGACGGTAGTCCCGGTGGGAGGTGTTCCATCGACTGCGGATGCTGCTCCGGCCGAGTGGGGCGTCACCGACCTGTGGCCCGTCTCGACAGGCAGCCTTGCTCAGATGCCCGTCGACAATGGCAGCCAGACACCGGACATCTCAGCCGACGGCCGATGGGTGGCATTCGGGTCGTTCGCGAGCGTTCTCGTCGGGGGGGACAAGAACGGCGAGCAAGATGTCTTCTTGTACGACCGCCAGAGTGGCACGACTCGGCGGGCCAGCGTGAAATCGGATGGGAATGAGCTCTCGTACGCGTCGTCCGACCCCAGTGTCTCCGGAGACGGGCAGCGTGTGAGCTTTCAGTCCTACGGCCGCTTCACCTCGAACGACACCAACACCCAGTACGACTGTTATGTGCATGATTTCGTCAGTTCGGAGACGACACTGGTGAGTCAGACGTCGGGAGGCATGGTCGGCAACGGCTACAGCGGGTCGGCCAGGATCTCCGAAGATGGCCACCGGGTGGCTTTCTACTCGTGGTCGAGCAACTTGGTACCCGGTGACGCGAACAACAAGTCCGACATCTTCGTGCGAGACCTGGCGAGTGGCGAGACGACGCGTGCCAGCGTGACGGATGCGGGCGCCGAGGCGAACGGTGACAGCTGGTCGCCGTCGATCTCGGGAGATGGCTCCAGAATCGCTTTCGGTAGCGCGGCCGACAATCTTGTAGTTGGCGATACGAACGGGCAGGGCGACATCTTCATCCGCGACCTGACGGCAGGCACAACCATCAGGGCGAGTCTGGCATTCGACGGCAGTGAGCCGAACTCCTCGTGTGGCCCGTGCGCTATTTCGGATGATGGACGCTACGTCGTGTTCGAGTCGGACGCGACGAACCTGGTGGCCGGGGGCACTGATGGTACCCGGCACATCTACCTACGTGACCTGCTTGCGGGGTCTACCGAGCTCATAAGCCAGTCGACGGACGGCGTTGTCGGAAACATCGACAGCCAGGACGCGGTCGTGTCCGCCGACGGGCGCTACGTCGTCTTCGGCAGCCTTGCGGACAATCTGGTCGCGGGTGACACGAATTCCTGGGACGTCTTCGTGCGGGACCGTGTCTCCGGCATCACGAGCCGTGTGAGCGTGGCAAGCGGTGGGGGCCAGGCGAACGCTTCCTGCTACTCGCCCACCGTATCCGGCGATGGACAGATCGTCGCGTTCCACAGTGACGCTACGAACCTGGGCGAGGAGACAGACGGTTGGACCGCCCATGTCTACGTGCGAGATATCGACGAGGACGTCACCGGCTCGATCATCTCAAGCGCCGTCTGGACGACGATGGGCAATAGCTATTCGGCCGGGTCTTCGATTGCCATGGACGGCTCAGCCGTGGCGTACTACTCATCAGCCACTAACCTGGTACCAGGGGACGCCCGTGCTCACGCGGAGATCTTCGTGACGGGTCTTGCCGGCGAAGGGACGAGCCTTGCGAGCAGGGGCGTGGAAGGCACGCCGGTCAACGGAGACTGCTGGGACCCTGCGCTTTCGGGCGACGGCTCGGTGGTGGCGTTCGCTTCGGGCGCCAGCAACCTGGTCGCAGATGACGAGAACGATTCGACCGACGCGTTCGTGGCCGACGTCGAGACCGGTGTCGCCGAGAGGGTCAGTGTCTCCTCGGTGGGGGAGGAAGGTAACAGCTACTCGGATGCACCGCGGATCTCGGCTGACGGGCGTCGCGTGGTGTTCAAGTCGAACGCCACGAATCTGGTGTCCTCGGACAGCAACGACTGCGAGGACATATTCGTGCGCTACCTCGACACGGGAACGACCTTCAGGGTCAGTGTCTCAGGCACGGACGACCAGGCCGACAGCGACTCTTGGGAGCCGCATATCTCCGGCGGTGGGCGGTATGTGTCGTTCTCCTCGTACGCCACCAACTTGGTGGTGGGCGATGGAAACGATGCGACCGATGTCTTCGTGCACGACCTACAGACGGGCGATGTGGTTCGCGGCAGTCTGGGTGAGGGCGGCGTGGAGCTGGACGATACATCGGAACACGGAGCGCTCTCCTACGATGGCCGTCTGCTCGCATTCAGCTCCAAGGCGAGCAATGTGTTGGAGGGTGGAGTGGCAGGCGCGCAGACCCAGGTCTACGTCCGCGACCTCGTGACCGGCGATGTCACTCTGGTGAGCAAGCACTCGGACGGGACTCCGGGCAGCGGGAACAGCTACTACCCGGCTTTGTCGGCCGACGGCCGGTACGTCGCGTTCGTCTCGCTGGCACAGAACCTCGTGGATGGTTACATGCATTCGAACTATCACGTGTTCGTACACGACCTGCAGACGGGTGAGACGGCACTGCTCAGCACCGCACCGGGAGGTCCGCAGGCCAACGCAGCGTGCTTCGGGCCCTCGCTTTCGGGGGACGGTTCGCTTGCTGCGTTCGACACCGCCGCGTCGAACCTGCATCCCGATGACGACAACAACATCTCCGACGTCTATGTCGCCCGGCTCGGCTCGCTGGTGCCGGTGGACACGAAGGCGCCGGTGAGCACGCCATACGGCGTTCCTACCGGGTGGGTCAGCACTGACGTCACAGTCACGATCGAGGCCACCGACACACCCGCGCCCGACGAGTACGCCAGCGGTGTGGCGGGGATTCGCTACAGCGTTGGCGGTAGTGTCGTAGCGACGTACACCGAGCCGATCGTGGTCACCGACGAGGGCGAGACGGACATCGAGCTCTCCGCGATCGACATTGTCGGCAATGCCGAGGAGACACAGGCCGTCACCGTCCGCATCGACAAGAGCGGACCTACGGCAAATGACAACGCACCGGCTGGCTGGTCGAAGACGAACGTCTCGGTCACCCTGACCGCCGATGATGACTACTCGGGTGTCGACGCGATCCTCTACAACGTGGGAGCTGGCGAGGTCACGTACACGGTTCCCATCGCGGTGAGCGCGGAGGGCGTGACGGACATCGCGTATCGCGCGATCGACAACGTGGGTCTTTACTCCGATATGAGCGCTGCGACGGTCCGCATCGACAAGACCGCGCCTGTGACGACCAGCAACGCAGGCGGAACCTACTACGGCCCCGCATCGATCACGTTGACTCCCAGCGATGGGCTTTCGGGTGTGGCGCAGACGCGCTGGACGCTCGATGGCGGTGCACAGAACACTGGAACCGCTGTCAACGTGGCTGCTACCGGGCAGCATACGCTGTCGTACTGGTCGGTCGATGGTGCCGGT
This sequence comes from Actinobacteria bacterium UBA7524, assembly GCA_002478275.1. Classification (GTDB taxonomy): domain Bacteria; phylum Actinomycetota; class Coriobacteriia; order Anaerosomatales; family UBA912; genus UBA7524. The sequence continues at coordinate 1,992 of DLMY01000055.1, read as the reverse complement.
AACGCAGAGACGCCAAGGACCGCTACATTCAAGGTGCTCACAGCTGGCCGCACCGACGTGGCCGGCAGCAACCGCTTCACCACGGGCGTCGAGGCCTCCAAGCGTGCCTTCCCCGGAGGAGCATCGACGGTCGTGGTCGCCACCGGGCGCAACTGGCCCGACGCTCTGGGCGGCTCGGCACTTGCGGGCGCGGTGGACGGACCATTGCTTCTGGTGGATGCCAACTCGGTGTCGAGCGCGGTGCTGGCCGAGATATCGAGGCTCAAGGCGACGAAGGCCTACATCCTCGGCGGTGAGGCAGCGGTTTCGGCCGCCGTGAAGACACAGCTCGAAGGCGCGCTTGGCGCCGGGCGTGTGGTGCGTCTTGCAGGCAACACCAGGTACGCGACCGCCCGCGCGGTGGCCGACGAGGTGATCAGGCTCAAGGGCCCCGACTTCAGCGGTGACGCGTTCGTGGTGACAGGCGAGAACTTCCCCGACGCGCTCGGAGCGTCACCGATCTCCTCGGCGAAGGTCTGGCCGATACTGCTCGTAAAGCCGGACGGTATGCCGAGCAAGCCGCCACAAGTCCGCAGGGTCGTGATCCTCGGAGGGCAGAGTGCGGTCACGAGTGTGACGGAGGCCTCGCTCAAGAGCACCCTCGGCAACGTGAACGTGGACCGCAAGGGCGGTGGGGACCGCTACGAGACCGCTGCGCTTGTCGCCGACTTCGGCATCGAGCAGGGACTCAGCTGGGACGGGGTCGGACTTGCGACCGGGGCGGACTTCCCCGATGCGCTCGCAGGTGGTGCGATGCTGGGGTCGCTGGATACGGTGATGCTGCTGACGCGCGGCTCTTCGCTCAGCGCCCATGCGCGCACGAGGCTGCAGACGAACGCGGCGACTATCACGACATGGCACTACGTTGGCGGTTCCAGTGTTATCACCGACGCCGTGCGCGCTGATGTGGACAACATACTGAAGTAGGTGCGTCGCGGAGGCGCGCGCAGGAATGCAAAGTGTGATAGCACTATGACGTCATAGCGTCATGGTGCTATCATCTTGTGCAGGGAGGTGTCGCGACTCATGGGCAGCGAGGCCAGAAGGGCCACCATATACCTCGATGCGGACCTGCATGCCGCGCTTCGGATGAAGTCGGCCATCCAGGACAAGTCCATTTCCGAGCTGGTCAACGACGCGGTGCGCGGGATGTTGCGCGAGGACGCCGATGACCTGGCCGCCTTCGATGCGCGGGCGAACGAGCCGTTCGTCGCCTTCGAAGACATGGTCAAGTGGCTCAAAGACGATGGCAAGCTATAGCATCCGGTTCCGGGAGAGCGTCAAGAAAGACCTCGCGCGCATCCCGGCCCGCGATGTAGCGCGCATCATGGCGCGCATCGAGTCGCTGGCCGCAGATCCTCGTCCGCCCGGTGCTGAGAAGCTCAGCACACTTGAGCGCTACCGGGTGCGCCAGGGCGACTACCGCATCATCTACGAGATCGCGGACGAGATCGTCACGGTGTGGGTAGTCAAGGTCGGTCATCGCCGCGACGTCTACCGCTGAGGGCCGCGAATCCGCCCGCCCGCGACAGGCACTCCTCGGCTACAATGCACCTGTCAGCCTGACGCGCTATCACCCGAGGAGCGATACCGTATGCGCCAAGACCTTTCGCCCGAACTCGCCCCGCAACTCGCCGCCGAGCTCGGACTGAAGCACAGCGAGTACGAGCACGTCACAGAACTCCTCGGCAGGACACCCACCATCACCGAGCTCTACATGTACTCGCTGATGTGGAGCGAACACTGCAGCTACAAGCACTCGCGCAAGGCACTGCGGATGTTTCCCACCGAAGGCCCGCACGTGCTGCAGGGCCCGGGCGAGAACGCAGGCGTGATCGGTGTGGGCGACGGCTGGGCGGTCGCCTTCAAGATGGAGTCGCACAACCACCCGAGCGCGATCGAGCCCTACCAAGGCGCGGCGACCGGGGTCGGCGGCATCATCCGCGACATCTT
>DLMY01000039.1 GCA_002478275.1 Actinobacteria bacterium UBA7524 | reverse complement strand
GACGCGTTCCACATCTTCATGCTCGTGCCGACCGGGCGGGGGAGTGATCTTCTCGAACAAGAGCTTCCGCCCGAGGAGTACGAGCGAGTGCTCACCTGGGCGTACCATCGCCAGAAGACGAGCCCGCTGCACTTCAAGCCGACCGACTCGCCGCACTACTACCGCATCATCCGCCAGCTCGCCAAGGCCGAAGGCAAGAAGGTCACGCGAGAGGAGTACGGTCTCGACGCGATGACGCGCGGGTGCCTGGGCGGCATCACCTTCTGCTTCATCTCCCACACGGGCGACATCCAGCCGTGCGGGTACTTCGACATGCAGCTCGGAAACGTCAAGGACGAGCCGTTCAGCGAGATCTGGACCGGGTCGAAGGTCTTCAACGACCTGCGCGACTACTCGCTGCTCAAGGGCAAGTGCGGCGCGTGCGAATACAAGGCGGTATGCGGTGGCTGCCGCGCCCGCGCGCTCGAGATCACCGGCGACTACCTCGATGCCGAGCCCTACTGCGTCTACGAGCCGCCGGGCTGGACCGGCGAGTGCGAGGACGCATCGAGTGGGACCGACGCTTAGTGATGAGACTATACCCGGGCCGTTATCGGGCGATACTCAGGCCAGGTTCAAGCGCGCCGTGAGAAGCGATTGAAGCGTTGCGCAAGCCTGGTGAGCGGTCTAACATACTCTTACCGCGAAAGGGGATTCGCGGTCTTATCTGACCCGTGCGCTCACGGTGCCGTCCGAGACCGGGCGCACTCCGATGAGGGGGTTCTCATGTGCGCCGACTCTCGAATTCGTCGACTTCTCTCGCTGGTGTTCTCATTGCTGTTTATGCTTTCAGGAATTGCGTTCGCGCCGTCACCGAGCGTCGCAATCGTCTACACCGTTCGCATCAACGAGATCCGTCACGACCAGAACGGAACCGATAGCGACGAGTACTTCGAGCTGTACGGCACACCGGCGATGCCGCTCGATGACTACACGTACATCTGCATCGGTGACGGGTCCGTCATGGGTTCTGGCAGTGGAGTGATCGAGTGTGTCGTGCCTTTGACGGGACAGACGATGCCCGGTGACGGCTACTTCGTAGTCGCCGAACCCACCTTCACGCTTGGGACGCCTGACTATACGACTGCGTCAAACGCTCTGAATTTCGAGAACAGCGATAACGTGACCCACATGCTCGTCAAGAACTTCAGCGGAGCTCTGAATCAGGACCTGGACACGAACGACGATGGCGTGTTCGATGTCACACCCTGGACCGAGCTCACCGACAAGGTCGCGGTGATCATGCAGGAGAACCCGCCTGCATCGACCGAGTATCACTATGGTCCACCCACGGCGGGCCCTTCAGGCAGCCTGCCTCCGGCACATGTCTACTATCACGACTCAGAGTGGTATATGGGCTCGATGGATATCGGCACGGGTCTCGATACCCCGGGCTACGCCAATCCTGCCGGCGATTTCGCGTTGCGCATCAACGAGATTCGGGCAGACCAGCCCGGCACAGACGACGATGAGTATTTCGAGCTGTATGCGACTCCTGGACTCTCGCTTTCCACCTATACCTACATCTGCATCGGTGATTCGGCTGCGGGAGGTAGCGGTGTCATTGAGTGCGTCGTGCCGTTGACCGGGCAGACGGTTCCCGATGACGGGTACTGCGTCGTGGCTGAACCCACCTTCAAGCTCGGGACGGCGGACTACACGACTGAAGAGGACCGCCTGGTATTCGAGAACGGTGACAACACGACACACCTGCTCGTGCGAGGGTTCTACGGATCTCTCGACCAGGACCTGGACACGGATGACGACGGGGTGCTCGATGTCGGGGCGTGGACGGAGATCGTGGACAAAGTGGCGATCATCGCCGAGCCCAATCCACCCGTATCTGCAGCATGGCACTACGGACCGCCGTCCGTGGGTCCAGACGGCAGTCTTACCCCGATGCACGTTTACTTCGACGGTTCTGTTTGGCGGATAGGCCCGGGCGATCCAAATGTGGGCTGTGATACACCGGGCGCCGCCAACCCGAACACGCCACAGGCCCTGGAGGATGCTTACGCCGCGACGGAAGACACACTCCTGAGCGTCCCTGCTCCGGGAGTCCTGGAAAACGACACGGATTCCGACGCCGATCCGCTGGAGGCCTTCGTTCTTACGCAGCCGGCGAATGGTGAGGTCACCCTGCATGAGGAAGGCTCATTCAATTACCTTGCCAACACGGACTACAACGGCACCGACACCTTCACGTATCGGGCATACGACGGCGTGGCCTATTCGTTGCCCGCTACGGTCACGGTGACTGTAGCGCCCGTGAACGATGCGCCTTCGTTCACGAAGGGCCCCGATGTGAGCGTCGTGGAAGATTCAGGCGCTTACTCCTCCAGCTGGGCCACCGCGATCTCTGCGGGTCCGGCGAACGAATCCGCACAGTCGCTCACGTTCAACGTGACACCACAGAACACCTCGCTGTTCAGCGTGCAGCCCGCAGTCGCGGCGAATGGCCGCCTCACGTTCACCCCGGCCGCCGGGCAGTCCGGCTCCACCCAGGTCAACGTGACCCTTACCGATGATGCTACCGCAGGCGGGGCCGCCAAGACGACCGCGGCACAGACCTTCACCATCACCGTCACTTCAGGCCCAGTGCTACCCGTAGGTGTGGTGCGTGTCGCCGGCGCCGACCGGTACGCGACAGGTGTCGAGGGCTCCAAGAAGGCGTTTCCGAGCGGTGCCGACACCGTCGTGATCGCCACGGGAGCCAACTGGCCCGACGCGCTGGGCGGCAGTGCTCTGGCCGGCGCCTGCGAAGGCCCCTTGTTGCTGGTCAAGCCCACCTCGCTGCCCACTGCGGTTCGGGACGAGATCATTCGCCTCAAAGCCAATAAGGCGTATGTGCTGGGCGGCACTGCAGCACTATCACCTGCCGTCGAGGATGCCCTCAAGACGCTCCTGGGTTCAGGCAACGTGACCAGACTGGCCGGTTCGACCCGTTACGCGACCGCCCGTGCGGTCGCTGATGAGGTCATCAAAGTCGCGGGACCGGAGTACGACGGCACGGCGTTCGTGTCTACGGGCGGCAACTTCCCCGATGCGCTTGCGGCCAGTCCGCTTGCGGCAGCCAAGGTCTGGCCCATCCTGTTGGCGAACCCCTCGAGTGGCGCCCTCTACGTTCCGGCTGCCACGACCAAGGCGTACATCCTGGGAGGCGAAGGGGCGGTCAGTGCGGCGGTCGAGACGAGTCTCAAGACGAAGCTCGGTCAGGGCAACGTGACGCGGATCGGCGGGGCCAACAGGTACGCCACGGCCGCGCTCGTGGCCGAGCACGGTGAGTCGATCGGACTGAACTGGAACGGCGTCGGCATTGCGACGGGAACCAACTTCCCCGATGCGCTGTCGGGCGGCGCGATGCTCGGAGCCTTCGACACCGTGATGCTCCTGACCAGAGGTGACGTGCTCGCCAGTCAGGCAGAAGCCGCACTCAAGGGTCATGCGGCCGACATAGACACTCTCTTCATCATAGGTGGAACGGGCGCGGTCAGCGCCTCCGTGGAGACGGCCGCCAAGACAGCGGCGGGACTGTAGCCGAGGGGGCGCATAGCGCAGAGGCGGCGGCTCCCTCGAAGACCACGGCAGGCCCTTCCTGGCGCTCCGATGCGTCGAAGGGGGGCCGGTCGTGGCATAATCGGCTGCGTCGTATCCGTGTTTCCCCGGCACAGGAGCGTGCTGCAGGTTTGGCCGATTCCAGCCTATCGAGACTCCGCGCTGCCCTGACCCGCAGGGCAGGCGCGCTTCAGGGGGCCTCCATCATCGCCGCCGTGGCGTTCGTCGCGTGGATCCTGTGGACACGCGGCGATGACCTGCGTTCCGCGTTCGCGCTCACGCCCGCGCTGTTCGCGCTGATCAGCGTAAGCACGTTCGCCACCTTCGCCCTGAACGGCATCGAGCTGCAGGTGCTCGCGGGCCGGTTCGACCGTCACATCCCCGGCCGCGAAGGCCTGCTGCTCGGCCTGATGGTCTCCACGCTCAATTACCTGCCGATGAAAACCGGCACGCTCCTAAACGGCGTCCTCATGCGGGCGCGATACCGCGTGCGTCTCGCCGACTTCGGCGCCCTGGTGGCGGGCAGCACCGTCATCCACCTGTGGGTCGCGTTCGCGTGCGCGGGCGCCGCGCTGCTCGTCGAGGGCGGCGACGCGCGCCTCGCGTGGGCACTGCTGCTCGCGCCGACCGCTGCCGCGGCGCTGCTGGTCGTGTGGGGCCGTACGCGCACGACCGGCCGCTTCGACGCCCACGACTCGCGTGCCGTACGTGCCGCAGCACGCGTGGTCGACGGGTTGGGGCTGATCTTCGGCTCGGGCCGTCTGCTCGCCGTCGAGCTCGTCATCAACTTCGCCCTTGTCGGTCTGGCCGCGTTGCGCACGATGTGGGCCTTCGAGGCGCTCTCCTACGGCGCGACGTTCAGCGAATCGCTCGTCGTAACGGCAGTCGGCATCTTCGCCCACCGCCTGAGCGTCATCCCCGGCGGCATCGGCTTCAAGGAAGGCGGCGCCGCGGCGGGCTCGGCCATGGTCGGCATCGCCGCCAGCCTCGGCCTGGCTGCCTCGGTCATCGACCGCGCGGTCATGCTCGTCTGGCTGCTGATCATGGGCGTGCCGGCCGCACTCTACCTCCAGCGTCTCACCGGCATCGGCATCCGCGATGCCCGCTCGATGCGCACGGCCGACACACTCCCCGAGGAATCGGCGTAACCCATGCCCATCTCCACACTCGCCGAGCGTCTCACGTCCCGTTCCTGGTCCGCCGAGGAGATCTCGGCGATGCTGGGAGACCACCTCGCCACGTACGTCGCGCATGCCGCGCGAAGCGAGGTTCGGGAGCGCGCTGCGTCGGGAGGAGCGGTGAGCGCGGTGCTCGTGGCGCTGCTTGCCGCCGGCGAGGTCGACGGCGCGCTCGTGTGCGTGACCTCGGTCGAGGACGGGCGTGTACGCGCGCGCTACCGCATCGCACGCACGACCGCAGAAGTCCTTGCCGCGCAGGGGAGCACATACGTTTTGGGCGATTTCCTTCGCGAGGCGATGCCGCAGATCGAGGCGTTCGAGGGGCGCCTGGCGGTCGTCGCGCTGCCGTGCGAGATCACGGCGCTCGCTGCGCGTCCGGAACTGGCCGGGAAGGTCGCCTTGCGTATCGCGCTGTTCTGCGGGCACGCGACCGAGCCGCGGCTGGTCGATGCGCTCGTCGAGCGCCTAGCGCGCGCCGCCGCCGCCGACCCGGCGCTGGCCGCCGCAACCGCCGCCCCGCGACTCACGGCGTTCCGCTTCCGCTCCGGGCACTGGCGCGGGCGCTTGAGCGCGCAGTTCGCCGCAGCTACCGCGGACGCGCCCGGCGACGCGAGCGCCGCCCCCGCCACCGTCACCGTCGAGCGCCCGTTCTCCACCTACAGCCTCTACCAGAACCTCTACTACTGCGCCGCGCGCAAGTGCCTCTCGTGCGGCGACCACTTCGGCTACGACGCCGACATGAGCGCGGGCGACCTGTGGAGCAGCCGCTACAAGGACGACCCGGTCAAACACACCGCGCTCCTCGTGAAGACCGCCGCCGGCGCCCGTGCGCTCGACGTCGCACAGGAGGCGGGGACGCTCGAGGCGACAGAGGTCTCCTCGGCGGAGATACTGGACGGGCAGCGCAGGACCGCCCCGTTCCATTACAATGTCTCGGCACGCGCGAAGGCGGGAAGGCGCCTGGGTATAACGGTCCCTGATCGCGGTGGAGCGACAGGGGAGCCTGTGCGCGTGCGGTGGCACGAGTACCTCGCCGCGCGCATGGTGCTGCGCGGTTACATCAGGACGAAGACGGACGAGGCGGCGGCCGCGGTGCTCGACGAGCCGCGAATGTGGCACACGGTCCGCCTGTACGTCCTCAAAGGACTGGAGTCCTTGTCGTGAGAGCGCACCACTCCAAGACACTCGCGGGGCCGGCGTCGTGACGCGCCGATTCGCGGTCATCGCAGCCACGGTCGCGGGCAACCGGGGCGCCGAGGCGATGCTCGAGACCACCATCGGACGCCTCCGCGACCGCTATCCTGACGCGCGCTTCGAGCTGTTCTCGTACTACCCTGCCGAGGACCGCGCACTCATCTCGGACCCCTCCATCACGGTGCACTCGTGCACGCCTGCCGCCCTCGTCTTCGTGCACCTGCCCTGGGCGCTGCTCGTCCGCGGACTGCGCGTGCCTCGCCGCCTGGCACCCGCTTCGATACGCGCGCTGGCGCAGTGTGATGCGCTTGTCGACCTGGCAGGCGTGTCCTTCATCGACGGGCGCGAGAAGTTCCTGCCGTTCAACGTGCTGACCATCTGGCCCGCGATGATGCTCGGCGTACCGGTGTTCAAGCTCTCGCAGGCGCTCGGCCCGTTTCGCAACCCGCTCAACCGCTACTGCGCGAAGGTCCTGCGCCGTTGCAGCCTGATCGTGCCCCGCGGCGAGGTCACCGTCGAGAACCTGCGCGAACTGGGTCTGCCCGAGGACCTCACACTGCCCGCTCCCGATGTCGCGTTCATGTTCGAGCAGCGCGATGCACTTTCGATCGAGGGCCGCGAGGAGGCCGACCGCATCGTCGCCCGTGCTCGCACGCTGGTCGTCGAGGGACATGAGGTCGTCGGTGTGTGTCCGAGTGCGGTCATCGCCGCCAGGGCGCGCAAGCAGGGCTGGGACTACACGGGGTTCGTCGCCGATATCGTCAGGGGACTACTGGGCAGCGGCAAGGCGGTCGTGCTGTTCCCGAACGCCACGCGGGCGGCCTCCGGGGGCGAGCTGCGCAACAACGACCTGCCGGTGATCGCGGATGTGGTCGATCGCCTCAAGGCGCAGGAGCGTGAGAACCTCGTGGCGGTCCGCGGCGACATGAACGCGGCCGAGTTGCGCGACGTCGTCATGGCGTGCTCGTGCGTGACGGTCTCGCGCTTTCACGCGATGGTCGGCGCGCTTTCGGCCGGAGTGCCTGCGCTCGTGCTCGGCTGGAGTCACAAGTACCTCGAGGTCATGAAGCAGTTCGGCCAGGAGCGCTACGTGTTCGACTACCAGGACAATGACCCCGCCCAGTTCCTGGAGCGCATGCTCGAGCTGCTCTCGCGTCGCGACGAGGCCGCGCAGGAGATATCGGCCGCGCTGCCGGAGGTACGCACGGCATGTGCCGCGCAGTTCGACGAGCTCGCCCGCAGACTGGCATAATCGACAGCGTTCCTCGGCCCGACTTCTTAGGAGTGTGCGAACCATGCAGCATCCCACCTCGAACGACTACTTCAACGCCGCGTGCGGGCTGATCCCCGGCGGCGTCAATTCGCCTGTTCGCGCGTTCAAGTCAGTCGGCTGCAACCCGGTCTTCTACGACCGTGCCAAGGGCGCGCGCGTGTGGGACGCCGACGGCAACGTCTACATCGATTTCGTGGCTTCGTGGGGGCCGATGATCCTCGGTCATGCGCCTGATGCCGTGCTCGACAAGGTTCGCGAGCAGCTCGACAAGGGCACGAGCTACGGTGCGCCGACACACGCTGAGATCGCGCTGGCCGAAGCGGTCATCGACGCGGTGCCCGGCATCGAGATGGTGCGCTTCGTCTCCAGCGGCACCGAGGCGACGATGAGCGCGATCCGCCTCGCCCGTGGCTACACCGGGCGCGACAAGTTCATCAAGTTCGACGGCAACTACCACGGCCACTCCGATGCGCTGCTCGTGGCGGCCGGCTCGGGGTTGCTCACGCTCGGCATCCCGTCGACCCCCGGGGTCACCAAGGGCGCGGCGGCCGATACGATCGTGCTGCCCTACAACGACCTTGAGGCTGTGCGCGAGGCGCTCGCCAAGCAGGGCGAAGAGGTCGCTGCGATCATCTTGGAGCCCATCGCGGGCAACATGGGCGTCGTCCCCCCGCGCGAGGGCTATCTGGCGGGTCTGCGCGAGCTGTGCGACGAGCATGGCGTCGTGTTGATCTTCGACGAGGTCATCTCCGGCTTCCGCGTCGCGCTGGGCGGCGCGCAGGAGCTCTACGGCGTGACGCCGGACCTCACCACGCTCGGCAAGATCATCGGCGGCGGCTTCCCCGTCGGCGCGTTCGGCGGCAAGCGCGAGATCATGGAGCACCTCGCGCCGATCGGCCCCGTCTACCAGGCCGGCACGCTTTCCGGCAACCCGGTCGCGATGGTCGCCGGGCTGGCCACGATCGAGGCGCTCAAGCAGCCCGGCGTCTACGAGGAACTCGACGCCAAGGGCGCTCGCCTGGCACGCGGCCTGTGTCACGCGGCCCAGGAGGCGGGCGTGTCCTCGTTCTGCACGCGCGTCGGCTCGATGCTGTGCACGTTCTTCACCGACGCCGAGGTCGTCGACTGGGCCAGCGCGTCGACGTGCGACACCGAGCTTTACGCCGCCTACTTCCGAGGAGTGCTCGAAGCCGGCTTCACCATCGCGCCGAGCCAGTTCGAGGCGACGTTCGTCTCGCTCGCGCACACCGATGCCGACATCGACGCGTACGTCGACGCGGCAGCAGGAGTGCTGCGCGGGCTGTAGCAGGCGCAGCAGGGGGCAGGGCAGGAGCGTCGGTATTCTATTCAGCGCGTGAATGAAAAGCATTCAGCGCGTGAATGAAACGCTACGGCGGGCTACGGCGCGTCAGATTCGAAGAGGGTTCGGCTTTAGCATCTCCCTCAGATTGGGTATTCTCATATGGTTGGGGCTTGAACTTCGCGTGCTCGCAATTCGGGGACACGAGCCGTCGCTTCTCTACCTGGTAGCGGCAGCGGCGAGGGGATCATTGAGACCGGTGCCGGGGTGGCGGCTTTCCTCCTGCCTTCGCCCGTCGGGACCACGAGTCGGGGAGGCGCAAGATGTCGTTCGTCCGTTCCAGTCTCAGGCGTCGTTTCGTATCCGCACTGTGCGCCATGCTGCTGGCGTTTCCAAACGGACTCGCCTTACCTTCCTTAGCCGCGGCCCAGCCTGCGCCGCACTTCAAGGTCGACCCTGAACGCAACGAGGTATGGGGTCACTTCTGGAACCCGGGCGTGACAGTCACGGTCAAGGTGGGCGACCCGGGTGACCCCGTGCACCAGGAGACCGCCGAGACCGACCCTTACGGCAACTGGAACATCGGTGGGCTCGACTACGATATCCAGGCTGGGGAGCTCATCACGGTCGACGACGGGACGAACCTGAAGGACCACACCGTCCAGGTATTGTCGCTTGATGGTATCAACGTGGCTCCGGCAAGCACCGTGTGGGGCTATTCCGCCGAGGAGACCGCGGTCCTGGTCGGGATCGATGGGGCGGAGCAGCGGCGCTGGGTCGACTCGAACCCGGGGGACGGCTACTGGATCGCGGACTTCTCTGTGCTCGGGGGCGATTCGGGAGAGCCATGGGACGACACCTATGACATCGGCCCCGGTGTTCAGGGTTATGCCGCTCGTTACGATGACGACGAGGACCAGACTTTCATCAGGTGGCGCGTGTCTGACCCGCACTTCAAGGTCAATGCGCGAGACAACTTCGTGTGGGGACACGGCTGGCTGAGCAACGCTGAGATGACAATCAAGATCGGGGAGGATCCCGAGTCCCCAGACCGGGAGTATTCGACAACTAGTGACTACGACGGCAACTTCGGATTCGGCGAGTTCGACGGTCACGATGTCGCCCCAGGCGATCTCATCTGGGTGAGCGATGGCACGCACGACAAGGACCATAGGGTCGCGGGTGTGTCGGTTGATTCCGTAGATGTCGATGATGAGCGGTTGCACGGCACGGCCCCGGTTGGTGAAACCTTGTGGGTGGCTATACGAGACGACGAGGGCTGCGGCCGCGAGGTAGTTGCGGATGGAGAGTCCGGAGCCTGGACCGCCGATTTCTCTGTGGCGGTTGGTGCCGAGCCGGTGGACCGCGAATACGACCTCAACTACGGCAATGAGGGCTGGGTGCAGCTGACGGATGACGACAGAGATGTCACTTGGGTCGAATGGCGCGCGAAGAACCCGACGTTCCATGTCAATCCCCGCGATGAGGGCGTGTGGGGATGGGAGTGGGAAGCCGGGAGTCAGGTCGAGATCAAGTTCGGCGACCCGGCCGACCCTGAGCATACGATGTCGGCTGATGTCGATGAGGGAGGCAACTTCAACACGGGTGTGGAGTGGGACATCGTCGCCGAGACGACCGTTACCGTGACAGACGGTATCAACACCCGTGACACGCGGGTCACATGGCTTTGGATCGATGGCGCGGATGCCGACAGCGACACCGTTCGGGGTACCGCCGAGCCAGGGACAGAAGTGCATGTGGGCGTGCACGGGGTAGAGCAACGGAGGCTGGTGACTGCAGACGAGTCGACCGGCGAGTGGGTGGCCGACTTCTCGGAGGCGGTCGGCAGCGAGCCGCACGAGCAGGATTTCGACATCGGACTCGGCACGAGTGGAGCAGCCGTCCAGGCGGACCCTGATGGCTCCGGCACATCGATGGACTGGAGGGTCGCCGCTCCGGCGTTCCGCGTCAATCCGAACACCGACAACGTGTGGGGATGGGATTGGGAGCCCAACTCGACCGTGCACATCGCCATCAACTCGACAGAATCACCATCGTGGGAGACGCACTGGGACACCTACGAGTGGGGGAATTTCGACGGTCTGGTCGACTGGGACCTCACGCCCGGTGACACCGTCTACATAAGCGATGGTCATACGACCAAGAGCGTCATAGTGGCTCCGATCGTCGTAGATGGCGTCGATCCCGATTGGGAGGTCGTCTGGGGGACAGCCGACCCCGGTAGTCAGGTACAGGTGGACATCTGGTGGGGTCCGACCCGGACGGTTCTCGCCGATGAGATCACAGGCGAATGGGCGGTGGACTTCTCATATCCGACCGGCGATGACTGGACGGAACAGGCATACGACATCGGCCGCGGCACGCAGGGAAGCGCGACCCAGTTGGACGAAGACGGAGACGGCACCGACGCACAGTGGCGTGTTCCCGACACTCAGTTCCGGGTCAACCCGCACAGCGATGATGTCTGGGGTTGGGACTGGCAGCCTGATTCGACCGTGCTGGTCTCGATCAACGGTACCGAGACTGCCGACTACAGCGAGTGGATCGGCACTGATGGGGACGGCGGCTTCGGTGCATCGCTCTCGTATGACTTCCAGCCCGGTGACATCGTGTATGTCAGCGACGGTGTGACGACCAAGAGCACCATGGCCACATGGCTGACCGTCGACGGGGTCGACCATGAGGAAGACACCGTCTGGGGCACTGCCGAGCCGTTCAGCCAGGTCCAGGTGAACACGGGGGACTGGGACTGGCGGGCGCGCTGGACCGATGCCGATGCGGACGGCAACTGGATGGTGGACTTCACCGAGCCCGTTGGCGACGAGCCGCATGAGGACGCCTTCGACATCGGTCCCGGCACTGGAGGCAACGCTGGGCAGTATGACGAGGACGGCGACGGGACAGAGATCGGTTGGCGCGTGCCGAACACGCACATCAGGGTCAATCCGGCCACAGACGATGTGTGGGGCGGGGACTGGCGACCTGATGCCACCGTCGAGATATGCGTGAACTCCACTGAGACGCCGGACCACCAGACATGGGCTGACACCGACGAGTGGGGCAACTTCGGCGCATGGCTCGAGTATGACATCGCGGCGGGCGACACCGTGTTCGTGAGTGATGGCAGCACCGCCAGGAGCCTGATAGTGACCTCATTGACTGTCGATGGTGTGGACCCGGATTCCGACACGGTTTGGGGCACAGCCGAACCAGGCAGCGATGTCGAGGTCAACGTTCACGGGCACTCGATGCGACAAGTCCAGGCGGATGAGTTCACGGGCTTCTGGGTCGCGGACTTCAAGGTAGCCGGGAGCGAGGACGACTTCCAGCAGCCGTTCGACATCGGTCGTGGCACCGCAGGAAACGCGATGCAGTACGACGAGGACTGGGACGCTACCGACGTTCAGTGGCGCGTGCCGGACACCTTCATGAGGGTCAACCCGCACACGGACGATGTCTGGGGTGGCGACTGGACGCCCTGGGGCAACGTCACCGTCTCGGTCGGTTCGACAGAGACTCCTGATTATCAGACGACCGTCGGTACCGATGAATGGGGCAACTTCGGCGTGAGGCTCGAATACGACTTCGGGCCTGGTGAAACTCTGTATGTCAGTGATGGCGTGACGACCAAGAGCACGATAGCCACGTGGCTCACTGTCGACGGCGTCGATCCTGACTGGGAAGTCGTCTGGGGTACCGCCGAGCCGTTCAGTCAGGTCCAGGTCACCACCGGGGACTGGGACTGGTGTGTGCGGTGGGTCGACGCCGACGAGCACGGCAACTGGATTGCGGACTTCACCGAGCCCGCAGGAGACGAATGGCATGAGCGAGCATTCGACATTGGCCCTGGCACCGAAGGGATGGCTGGCCAGTACGACGAGGACGGCGATGGGACCGAGATCGGCTGGCGCGTGCCCGCCACCTTCTTCAGGGTCAATCCGCATAACGACGATGTGTGGGGCGGCGACTGGCAACGTGATGCGACCGTTGAGATCTGCGTGAACTCCACCGAGACGCCGGATTACCAGACGACCGCAGGCACCGACGGAGAAGGCAACTTCGGCTTGTGGCTCGAGTACGACGTCGTGGCGGGCGATACCGTGTTCGTGAGTGACGGCGCAACGACGAGGAGCACGGTCGTCACCTCACTGACGGTCGACGGCGTCGATTCTGACTGGGAAGTGGTGTGGGGAACCGCAGAGCCGGGCAGTGACGTCGAAGTCAACGTTTACGGCTGCGCCATGCGACAAGTCCAGGCAGATATCGACACAGGCTACTGGATCGCCGACTTCTCGGTAGGCGTGGGCGATGAGTGGCACGAGCAGCCGTGCGATATCGGCCGTGGCACAGAAGGTAATGCCATGCAGTACGACGAGGACGGGGATGCCACGGACGTCGGCTGGCGCGTGCCGGACACCGCCTTCCGCGTCAACCCGCACAGTGACGACCTGTGGGGCTGGGACTGGCAGCCCGATACTAGCATCGACATCACCATCAGCCCGGTCGAGGGCCCAGACTTCACCACGACGTGGAACACCGATGAAGGCGGCAACTTCGGCAGCTGGATCGAGTACGACATCGTGCCTGGCGACACCGTCTCGGTGAGCGATGGTGCGACGTTCAAGAGCGCGGTGGTGACGTCTCTGACCGTCGACGGTGTGGATCCTGACTCCGAGATCGTCTGGGGTACCGCCGAGCCGTTCACCGAGGTCCAGGTCAACATCGACGATTGGGACTGGTGCGTGCGCTGGGTTTACGCCGATGAGGACGGCAACTGGGTCGCGGACTTCAGCGTGGCCGCCGGCGAGGAGTGGCACGAGCGCGAGTACGACATCGGTCCCGGTACTCAAGGTAACGCGGGCCAGTACGACGAAGACAACGACGGCACCGAGATACACTGGCGCGTTCCTGCGACGGCGTTTCGCGTGAACCCGCACACTGATGACATCTGGGGATGGGATTGGGAGCCCTGGTCGCAGGTCGAGATCACGATCGGCGACCCCGAAGATCCCGACTACACCACGACGACAGAAACGTGGGACTGGGGCGAATTCGGCGCAGGTATCGGTCACGAGTATGACATCGTGGCCGGGCAGACGGTCACTGTTAGTGACGGCATCACGACCAAGAGCACGATCGTCACGTCCCTTACCGTCGACGGCGTCGATCCTGACTCCGAGACCGTCTGGGGTACAGCGGAGCCCGGCACCGAAGTCGAGGTACACATCTTCGGAGAACTCTCTCGTTGGGTATACGCCGATGAGTTCACCGGCGTGTGGGTGGCCGACTTCAGTGTGCCTGTGGGCGATCCGTGGGAAGAGCAGTACCGCACCTTCGACATAGGCCCTGGCACCGAAGGTATGGCTGCACAGTACGACGAGGACTGGGACGGCACCGAGATCGGCTGGCGCGTGCCGGACACCGCTTTCCGCGTCAACCCGCACAGTGACGACCTGTGGGGTTGGGACTGGCAGCCTGATACGAGCCTGGAGATCACCATCAGCCCGGCCGACGGCCCCGACTTCACCACGACGTGGAGCACTGATGAAGGCGGCAACTTCGGCACCTGGGTCGAGTACGACATCGTGGCTGGCGACACCGTCTACATCAGCGACGGAGCGACACTCAAGAGCACGGTCGTCACGTCCCTTACGGTCGACGGAGTGGACCCGCACAGCGATACCGTCTGGGGCACCGCTGAGCCGTTCACCGAGGTCCAGGTCAACATCGACGATTGGGACTGGTGTGCGCGCTGGGCCTACGCCGATGAGGACGGCAACTGGATCGCGGACTTCAGCGTGGCCGCCGGCGAGGAGTGGCACGAGCGCGAGTACGATATCGGCCCCGGCACTGGAGGCAATGCCGGGCAGTACGACGAGGACAATGACGGGACCGAGATCGGCTGGCGAATCAGCAACCCGCACTTCATGGTCGATCCGGGCTACGACAGCCTCGAGGGCTGGGACTGGGCACCGGGTTCCTCGGCACGTATCACGGTCGGCTCGACCGAGACGCCCGATTGGGAGATGACCGTTGAGGTCGATGAGAGCGGTTACCTCGTCGAGTGGGAGCCTGACCATGACTTCGTGGCCGGGGAGCTCGTGACCGTCGACGATGGTGCCGTCGTCAAGAGCACGGTTCTTACTGCGCTGGAAGTCACCCACGTCGACACGAACAACGACTTCGTGGCCGGCCTGGCCGATCCGTGGAGCGAGTTGATGGTCGAGGTGTGGGGGCCGGACGGTGTCGGCTTCGGGGTTGAGGCCGACAATGACGGCAACTGGGGAGCTGACTTCTCAGGCATCGTTGACATCCGCGCGGGTTCTCACGGACGAGCGGAGCAGCGCGACGAGGACTGGGACGGGACCTGGGCTTACTGGCGTGTCCCGAACCCGCGCTTCAGCGCTTATCCCCTCGAGAACTCCGTTTCGGGCGAGGACTGGCGGCCCAGCACTCTGGTGACCGTCACTGTTGGAGACCCGGAGGCACCCGATGAGATCGCGTCTGCGATGACCGACGAGTGGGGCAGCTGGGGAGTGAATCTGCAATCCCACGACCTGGCTCCTGACGATCTGGTCACGGTCACCGACGGCATGAGCGTCAAGTCGCATACGGTGACGATCCTTGAGGTCCATGGTGTGAACGCCGAAGAAGACACCGTCTGGGGCTACGCGCAGCTCGGCGTCGGCGTGACCGTCTCCATCAGTGAGTGGTGGGGCACGGTCGAACGCTGGACGCAGGCCGATCCAGACAGCGGCTACTGGGAAGTCGACTTCACCGACCCGGTCGGAGACGAGCCCCACGAACAGGGCTTCGATATCGTCGCCGGCACCGCGGGTGAAGCTCGCGAGTACGACGATGACGACGACGCCACTGCGATACCTTGGCGGGTCGCAGATCCCAAGTTCAGGGCGAATCCACAGGACGACCGAGTGTGGGGCGATGAGTGGGAGCCCGGCTCCTCGGTCGACATCAAGGTCGGCGAGGAGGGCGCCTACGACCACACCGAAAGCGTCACCATCGACGATTGGGGCGGGTTCGACGTCCACATCGCGTACGACTTCGCCGCCGAGGATATCCTGACGGTGACCGATGGCACCACTACCAAGACGCACGTCGTGACCTGGCTGAACGTGACCGACGTGGACGCCGAGGCGAACCTGGTGATGGGCACCGCCGAACCGGGCACTGAAGTCTTAGTCGAGATCAACGACTTCTGGCAGCCGCGAGGTCGCGTGGTGGTTGCGGACGAGACCACCGGTGAGTGGGTCGCCGACTTCTCGACGCCTGACGGCGATTGGGATTGGCATCAGACCTATGACATCGGCCCCGGTACCTCAGGAGAGGCATCACAGCCCGACGAGGACCGCGACGCGACGGTCGTACCGTGGCGCGTGGGCAATCCGCGTTTCGCGGTGAACCCCGAGAACGATTCGATGAGCGGTGGGGAGTGGTTGCCTTCGACGACTGTCGATATCTCCGTAGGCGAGGAGGGCGACTACTCGCACACTACGACGGCTGAGACCGACGAGAGCGGGCACTTCGAGACCGAGATCGGCGCGAACGTCGAGCCCGGTGACAAGGTGACCGTCAGCGACGGTACGAACGCCAAGACCCACGTGATCACCGAGATCGAGGTGACCGGTATCGACGTCGATGCCGACACCATCAGCGGCACCGCATTCCCGTTCGCGGACGTAGAGGTGCACATCCCCGATGATGAGTGGCCATGGCCCGTGCGCTATGCCGCAGCAGACGCCGAGGGCAAATGGTCTGCGGACTTCTCACAGGCCGCCGGCCCAGGAGAGATGGGTGTAGCCTACGACATCGAGTACGGCTCCACTGGATTCGCATTGGAGTATGACGACGACAGTGACTCGACGGAGGTGTACTGGCTCGCTGTGGCACCCCCAAACAGGGCACCTGTCGCAGTGGCTGACTCCTATACCACCGCTCAGGACACGTTGCTCGTGGTGCCTGCGCCCGGTCTGCTGGCAAACGACAGCGACCCGGACGGCGACACGCTCTACAGCGTGGTAGTCTCTCTGCCCGTGGACGGTACCATCGACGCCGGGACGGACGGGTCGTTCAGTTACGATCCCGACCCGGGCTTCTTCGGTACGGATACGTTCACCTACAAGGCTAGTGACGGTGAGCTCTACTCTGACGTGGTAACCGTCACGATCACGGTGACCGAGGTACCCCCCAACACACCACCTGTCGCCGTCGCCAACGCCTATCAGGTGCTCGAGGGCACCGCTCTCACGGTGCCAGCCCCCGGTGTGCTTGGAAACGACACCGATGCCGAGAGCGATCCGCTCACCGCACACCTGGTGCAGAACGTCTCTTCAGGCACCCTTGCCCTTTCCGCCAACGGCGGCTTCATCTACACGCCGACAGCAGGCTTCGTGGGAACCGACACGTTCCGCTACCGCGCCTATGACGGCGAGGAGTACTCCAACACCGTCAACGTCACCATCACCGTCAAAGAGGCGCCCGTCGTCCCCATCGAAGGCACCAACCGCTACACCACAGCGGTCGAAGCCTCCATCCGCGCCTATCCGACCGGTCTCGACCCGGCAGGAGCGCGCACGGTGGTCATCGCCACCGGTGAGAACTGGCCAGACGCCCTGGGCGGCTCCTCGCTTGCTGGAGCACTCGACGGACCGGTCCTGCTCACCCGCCAAGGCACGCTCGCACAAGCCGTCACTGACGAGATCACACGCCTCGGGGCGGCCAAGGCCATCATCTTGGGCGGTACGGCTGC
>DLMY01000033.1:5022-8094 GCA_002478275.1 Actinobacteria bacterium UBA7524 | reverse complement strand
TCGATCCGTCCCGCGAGCGCGAAGTCCCCGAGCGGCTCCGGCTCATCCCCCTCGGCCGTGCCGAACTCCCACTCCACATGCGCCGGAACGAACCCCGGCAGGAAGTCCGCATCGGCCTCGATGACCCGAGCTCCAGCTGCGAGGATCCTGCCGATGCGCAGGCCCTCGGACGGGCGCGTGGTCCGCGTTTCGTCGCGTACTGACTCGGCGATGCTCCCGTAGAGCATCTGCGCCTCCGGCAGCGACTCCGGGCTCACCCGCGCATACCCGGTCCGGCGCGGGTACTCGGTGTAGAAGCGGTAGAGCGCCCGGTGACCAACGCGCCCGATCGCCGCGGCGTCGAGACGGACGTCGAGAGGCCGAGGGCGCAGAACGAAGCTGACGAACCATTCGAGCGGGCATCGCAGGTACGCCTCGATCTCCGAGACCGTGAAGACGACACGCTCGGAAGCGAAGCGGCGCGCACTCTCACTCAGCTCACAGGCAGGCCGCCGCGCCCGACGGCGCGCGTCCGCGATCCGCTCACCGTCCCAGCAGGCACCGCCCCCTTCTTCGGCCGATCGGGTGACCGCCGCACGGAGTTCGCGGCGCGCAGCAACCGGGCCCGCGGGATGCCTCGTGAACCAGTCGGGGCCGAGGACGGCCGGCACGGGCCCGGCGCCTCCAGCGTGCGACTGCCCTAGCGCTTCAGCCTTCAACTCCTCGCTGCCGCGGTACAGGTCACGCACCTCCTCGAGGAAGATCGACGGCCGCTTCGGTTTGCCGTCCGCGTCGTGGGACTGCCAGCTCAGCACCAGACGCTTCGACGCGCGCGTGGCGACCTGGTAGAACAGCAGCCGCTCAAGTTCAAGGTCGCGTCCGGATGCGATGTGGACGCCCGCGTCGCGTAAAGCATCCGCGATCTTCTGAGCCCTCAGCGGGTCAGCGGCAGCGCTACGGGGAAAGTCGCCGTCGTTCAGGCCGCCGACGATCACACACTCGAAGCGCCGGCCCCGCGCCCGCTCGGCGCTCATGACCTGGACGCACCCCGGGTCGCCGGTGGAGGTGATTGCGATCCTCGCCCGCTTCAGTGCGCGATGCATGTCCTTGAGCGGATCACGTGCTGAATCGAGCGCCCCCGCGAGTACGCCCATGAAGACCCGCGCCGCGCCTGCGTCGAGCATGAGCGGCATCTCCGCGTGCACGGCCTCCGGCCACGCTCGTCCCAACATACCCGACACCACGCTCGCCCACTCTTGCACTGCGCCTTCACCGCGCGACGTACATGCCTTCCGCACCGCGCCGACGAACACGCCCAACAGCGGATCGGCCTCGTCGCACCATCGCACGAACCGCCCGGGGGCCACGTCTCCTGAGCGCCGCACACGTGAATCGAGCGCGTCCAAGGCGGAACCGTCTCCGGGACTATACGGGCTTCGCAAGAGGTCCATGCGTTCGGCCGCGGTGGCGGTGTCGAACCGCACGGCTACCTGGAGCGCGCGCCCGAGGCCGGACACGCCGAAGCCCGCATACACGTCCCATTCAGCCGGCACGGAGATCTCGGCCAACGCAGCTCGAAGCGGGCTTATGTAATGCGTAGCATCTCGGAACACGATGGCTATCCTGCCGGGCTCGATGCCTGCTGAGATCGCCTCTTGCACCTCGCGTGCAATGCGCGCTGCCTCAGCCTCGTCCCCCCATGCTTCCGAGATCCGGATTGCGCCAGCCGCGACAAGCGGCTCCCCGCGCACGAGACCGCCAAGTGAGCGCTCCAGAACGAGCAGCTCCGGTTCGGCCGTGTAGGTGGCAGCCCCGGGGGCGGCCCACACCCGGCCGTGAGCCCCGAGGCGCTCGACCAAGTCACGGCTACCATGTGTCGCTGGCACCGTTTCGTCATAGGTGAGGCAGACTATGACCTCCGTCCGCTGTGCGGCGGCCACGACGAAGGCTTCTTGGGCCACGGTCAACCCTGTCACGCCGTTTACCACGATGACATCGGGGAGCGGCACCGACTCAAGGGATCCGACGATCAGCTGGTGCGCCTCCGCGCGCTCGACCACGCCCGACGCCCGCGCCTGTTCCTGGTAGACGCTTAGAGCGTGCAGCAGCACCTCGTCCACCGCAGGCGATGTCGATCGGCCGAGGTCGGGAAGCCGCACGCCCTCCGTCCCTGACTCGGCGGCGCGCATCACGAGCCGCTCCAGCAACACGAGTGAACCTGGCGTGTCCCAGACGGCGTGCGGGATCTCCGACTGACAGATTCTGACAGTCTGCGCGACCAGCAGCCCGCGCCTTGCCGCCGACAGCAGCCCGCGCCCATCCCCGACGGTTCGCCAGAGCCCGTCGATGAAGCCGTCCACCGTGGCGACGCGCACACCCACCGGAGAGTCGCGCGCGAACTCACGGCTCACGCGGACAACGTCCGGCTCCGCGGGAAGTAGCACCACTGCGGACCCACCCGCCGATGCACATGACCGCACACGTGTGTACGCGATCCCTGTCTTGCCAGCGTTCGCCGGACCTGTGATGACCTGCAGCGTCATGGACTCCCCCTATGCGTCAGAGGGAGTCTGCCACAGGGCTCTGACACCATTGGCGCCAGACGCCGAACCGACGAGGGCGCGAGACGCGCTCACGAAGACGCGATCGTCCCCGCGTAGCGGTGCACTCCCTCCCGGATCTCATGCACCTTACGCCACGCGACCTCTTCGTCCCGGCCGAGATAGTGGTCGATCTTGGCCCCGATGTCTTCCACCGCGTGCTCGGCGCGCTCGGCCACTCGCCGTGCACCGTCAGCGACCTTCAGAGCCTCGTCCGCAAGACGCCTGCGCGTCTTGGACCCCGCGTCCGGCGCGAACAACAGTCCCACGACGATGCCTGCCGCACCTCCCACGAGAAGGCCGACTATGAAGTAGTCCAGACGCCTGCCACTCATGCCGTGCCTCCCTCTCCGCCTTCGGTCAGCAAGCGCACGATGCGCTCAAGGTCACCTTCGTCAACGAAGTCGATCTCTATCTTGCCCTTCTTGGACGTCTGCCGCACTCGCACGTTCGTAGCCAGCAGTCTGCGCAGCTTCCGCGCGACGATCTTGTA
>DLMY01000033.1:529-4749 GCA_002478275.1 Actinobacteria bacterium UBA7524 | reverse complement strand
AGGCACTTCCGTGCCAGGGTGCGCCGCCTCTCATCGTCCGGCACTGACAGGATCGCACGAGCATGACCGGCGGAAATCAGGTTATTGTAAAGTAGTTCGAGTATGTCGTCAGGCAGATCGAGGAGTCGTAGGGTGTTCGTGACCGCTGATCGAGACTTCGACACCCTGTCAGCCAGCTCTGACTGCGTCATGTGATACTCGTCGATGAGCCGACGGTACCCCTTCGCCTCTTCAACCGGGTTCAAGTCTTCGCGTTGCAGGTTCTCGATGAGCGCGAGGGCGAGCGCTTCGGTCTCACTGCACATCATCACGCGGACCGGGACCTTCTCCAGGCCAGCTGCCTTTGCGGCGCGCCACCGGCGCTCTCCCGCGATGATCTGATACTCCCCTGCATGCGGCCTGACCACGATCGGTTGCAGCACGCCGACCTTGCGGATCGAGTCGGCTAGCTCCGCGATGTGGGCTTCGTCCATCGCGGTGCGTGGTTGATTGGGGTTCGGAGCGATCGACTCGATAGTCAGCTCGAGGACCTCGCCGCCGACCTCTTGTCCCGCGCCCGGAATCAGTGCCGATAGCCCCTTGCCGAGTCCGCGCTTAGACACGGCTGATCACTTCCTTCGCCAGTAGTCTGTATGCTTCTGCGCCACGCCCACTCGGGTCGTAGAGCGTCACGGGTTGACCGTAACTCGGCGCCTCAGAGAGGCGCACTCCCCGCGGTATGAGGGTCTCAAAGACCTTGTCATCGAAGAAGTCTCGCACCTCGTCGACGACGAGCTGAGACAGTTTCGTCCGCCGATCGTACATGGTCATCAACACGCCGAAGATCTCAAGTGCGGGATTCAGATGCGTCTTGACGAGCCGAACGCTCTCGAGCAGCTTGCTCAGGCCTTCCAGGGCATAGTACTCACACTGAACGGGGATCAGCACCCCATCGGCAGCGGTGAGGGCGTTGATGGTGAGCAACCCGAGCGAGGGAGGGCAGTCGACGATGACGAAGTCGAAATCCCCGGTAACAGGGGACAAGACCTGCTTCAGCTTCGATTCCCGGCTGAAAGCCGAAACCAACTCGATCTCCGCACCTGCAAGCTGTATCGTCGCAGGGACGACAAACACATGTTCGACTGCAACCGGCTCGATGAGCTCCGTGATCGGAACGTCCCCCAGTAGCGCATTGTAGATGCACTCTTCCCGTTGGTTCTTGTCTAGCCCATACCCCGACGTCGCGTTGCCTTGCGGGTCAAGATCAACGAGGAGGACGCGCCGCCCCTCATCCCCGAGCGTGGCGGCGAGGTTGACCGCGGTCGTGCTCTTTCCTACCCCACCCTTCTGGTTGACCACAGCAATCACGAAGGCGCGTCTACCAGCATCTCCGCGGCCGGCGCTTGGATCGCTTGACACCAGGCTGCCTCCTCCCGATGACTCGTTGCACAGCAGTATACGCGACTCGGACCTGCGTGGACAGTCACACCGAACCACCAAACGGAGTACGTTGTGCCTGCCCAGGGCGCCGTGGAAGTGCAACGGATGAGCGCTCTACCTTCGTGTATGCGACTGCCGTGCGCTCCTCGGCCCCCTCCGGCAGCGTGTATCGCACGAGTGCGCTCCGCCTCATCCCGCATACTGCCGAAGCCACGTCACCCCGGGCCAGCTCATCGTCCGTAAGCCGCCCCTTGAGCGCGATCAACCTACCCCCGCACCGCAGCAACGGGGAGGCAAGTTCGACCAGTGCCGGTAGGGAAGCAACGGCACGTGCGGTCACCGTGCCAGCCGCTTCGGGTTCGGCCAGCGCNNGCGCCGTGGAAGTGCAACGGATGGGCGCTCCACCTTCGTGTATGCGACTGCCGTGCGCTCCTCGGCCCCCTCCGGTAGCGTGTATCGCACGAGTGCGCTCCGCCTCATCCCGCATATGGCAGAAGCCACGTCACCACTGGCCAGCTCATCGTCCGTAAGTCGCCCCTTGAGCGCGATCAATCTACCACCAGACCGCAGCAACGGGGAGGCAAGTTCGACCAGTGCCGGTAGGGAAGCAACGGCACGTGCGGTCACGGTGCCGGCCGCTTCGGGTTCGGCCAGCGCCAGCTCTTCAGCCCGTCCTCTATGGACTCTCGCAGTCGGCGCAATCTCCCCACACACAAGCGTGAGGAAGTCGGCTTTCTTGCGTATCGACTCACAAAGAATCACCGGTTGATGCCCCACGATAGCGAGAGGCACTCCGGGGAATCCGGCGCCTGATCCAACGTCCACGATCGGCGCCTCGCAGTCACCCAGCACGGGCAACCAAGCAAGCGAGTCGACGATGTGAAGGCGCAAGGCAGCGTCATACTCGGTGATTCGAGTCAGATTGACGCGGCTGTTGTGGTCCAGCACCAAATCCAAGTGCCGCAGAAGGGAAGATACCTGGCCCGCGTCGGGACGAAGGCCGGCCTGCTCGAGCAAAGCAGCCAGTCTTCGAGGCTCCTGGTCGCGAGGTGAGGAATCTGGTTTCACGTGAAACATCATGCAGTCCAATCGGCCCCGCTGCAAGTGGCCCGAGGTGTTGTGTTTCACGTGAAACCCTCTTGGGCCTATCACAATCCGATCGCTGAGTCGCCGCGACCGATGCGATGGATCCTTGGGCGTGGCGACGACGAGGAAACCGGGAACCTTCTGCCTCAGGTCGATGGTTCGTGAGATTCAGGCACCGATTCCGCCGGCACGCCGAATGGGACACGGCCAACCGTCAGGAATCAGCCACTCCTCAGCTCGCACGCCGGAGTCGCACCGTCCCGAGAAGAAGCTCGCCCAAGGGCATCCCCGCAATGTCGGCACAAGCGGACGGAGTCCACACACCTGGACCGCGTGTCGAGCACAGACCAGACGCAGACGGGGCGCCCACCGGCGCCCCGTCCATACGAGCATGTCTGCTCGTGGTCACTTCGGATGGATCACGACCATGCGACGCGGCTCGTCCCCTTCGCTTTCGGTGAATACCCGACGATCGTCACGCAGCGCAACGTGAATGACCCGGCGCTCGAAGCTGGTCATCGGCCGAAGATCGACGGCCCTGCGCTGACGAACAGCACGATCTGCCGCACGCCGAGCGATGTCCTCGAGCTTCAGTCTCCTACGATGGCGATACCCGGACACGTCGACCACGATCGGGAAGCGCTTCTCGATTCGGCGGTTCGTGATGGCGGATACCAGCACCTGCAGCGCATCGAGTGTCCGGCCATGTCTGCCGATGAGTAGTCCGAGATCATCTCCGACGATGTCCAGGATGATCTCCCCTTCGTCGCCCTCGTACTCCTCGATCTCAGCCTGGATGCCAAGGTGCCCGAGAATCTCGCGGATGGTCGCAACGCCCGCGTCAGCGATGGCGTCCAGATCCTCATCACTCAGCTCGTCGTCAGTGTCCGCATAGGACGCGCGAGCGTCCGTCTCCGCCTCGGCCACCTGGTCGTCGGCCCCCGACGCCAGGACGTAGTCATCACGCAGCCACACACGGACACGTGCCCTCTTGCCTGCGCCGCCGAGCAAGCCCCGCCCAGGCTCCTCGAGCACCTCATAGTCGACAGCGTCCTGTTGAACGCCCATCTCCTCCAGCGCTGCATCGATCGCGTCCGCGATGGATGCGGCTTCCATTTCGATCTCGCGAATCATGCGTGCTCCTCTTGCGCCTTGTAGATTCGTGTCTGAACAACCTGTTGCACCACACCCAACAGCCCTTGAGTCACCCAATACAGGACGACACCGGCCGAGACACTCCACCCGAAGAACAGCATCATGCCACCCATCAGGATCCCCATCTGGCGCTGTTGGGCCTGAGCGCCTGGCTGCATGAGCTGCGGGATCAGGGTGCTCAACCCGAACAGGACGACGAACACGATGTACGGAAGCGCCGATACCAGCCCACTGGTCGAGTACACCTGACTGGCAGACATGGTAATATCTGGCAGCACAATCCAGAATCTGGAAGCCGCTTGCGCGGCCGCCTCGGGCAGTGATTCGATGTACTGCGGAAAAAGCCCCGGGTGCGTTCCGGTCGTCCCCAGCATCCGGAACAACGCGAAGAAGATGGGCATCTGGAGCAGGAGGGGGAGGCAGCCGCCGAAGGGATTCACCTTGTTCTCCTGATAGAACTTCAGCGTCTCTTCCTGCAGCTTCTCCTTGTCGTTCTTGTACTTGTCCTGCAGCTCCTTGATCTTCGGTTGGATCCGCTGCAGCTCGTACATCGACCGCGT
>DLMY01000033.1:0-288 GCA_002478275.1 Actinobacteria bacterium UBA7524 | reverse complement strand
CCATAGTCACCCACGACACTGAACAGCGCCTGAAGCACGTCGAACAAGATTCTCTCAATCGGTGCGAGCACGGAACGCCAACCTCCTTGGTTTGGCACGGATCATGGTGTCTTGAGGCCCTCCACTCCCGAATCGCCTCGGGGGGTCGTGTGCAGTGTACACACTATACTACCGCTCTTGCCTCGGCGGGACCGGGTCGTGACCTCCGGGGCTCCATGGGTGGCATCGTCCGATCCGGCGCAGCGCCAACCATCCGCCTCGCACAAAGCCGAATCGCTCTATCGCGGT
>DLMY01000036.1:68890-70209 GCA_002478275.1 Actinobacteria bacterium UBA7524 | reverse complement strand
CCCCCCGAAACCTTACGCGCTCATAAGACTCTCCGCCTGTGTCAATTCGACAGACCGGTGTATAGTCATCTCGATGAAGTCTGGGTGGTTCACGGTACCGGGGCACGCATGAATCTGTATGTGCTAGCCGTGTCATGCGCGCTTGCCGCGCTGTCCTGGGCCTTCGCCTTCATGGGGGGAGGGTCCTTCTTCGCGTACGCCGGAGCCGGATTCGGTATCGTCGCGGTCATTGGATATCTGACACGTCTACGGCAGCGCCCTGAAGGTACTTCTGCCGCCGAAGCCGCTGTCGATGCGGATCCCCCCGCGGGCGAGACGCCCACACCCGAGGTGCGTCCTTGCCCGGCACTCCCGGACACTCTGGATGCCAGGTCGATTCTCAGGGCATTCTGCGAGAGCGTGAAGTCCATCGCCTCTCCCGTGGGCGCGCACCTCTGGATCTGGGATGACGCCGCCGGACAACCGCGCCTGGTCTCCTCGGCCGGATCCGTCGCTCTTTCCTCTACGTCCGGGGACATCGATTCAGCGGATGTCGCTCAGGCGATCGACGAAGGAAACGCCGTGCTGCGTATGCGTTCCCGGACGTCGACCCCGACGAACTCCTCGACCCACTGGCGATACGTCGTCCCGCTGGGATCTGGTAGCATCAGGGGGGCGGTGTCGCTTGACCTCAGCGCCGACGAGGCACCCGATTCCGACAAGCTCAACAGAATGGCGGCCTGGTTCAGGATGCCGTTGATGGCGGCGCTTGCCATGTATGTGGCCGCCTCGCGCGATGAAGCCGCGAAGACCTTGTTCGATATGACCCGGGAGATCTCCAAGACGCTCGAACCCGACGCCGTCCTCGAAGCGGCTCTCGACCGCGCTATGAGTCTCGTGAGCGCCGCCACAGGCAGCGTCCTGCTGTTGGACGAAGCCACCGGACGTCTTAGGATCGCGACTGCGAGGGGACTTCCGAGACGCGTCATCGAAAGTACGGACGTCGCAGTGGGAGAGGGCATCGCCGGGTGGGTCGCCGCGACCGGTCAGCCGCTGCTTGTGGAGGACATGGAGTCACCCGAGCGCCGCGGTCAGCGGCATGGTATCCGTTCCGCGTTGTCGGTGCCGATGGTAGACGATGAGGGACTTATCGGCGTGCTCAACGTGGGCAGTCGGGTTCAACCGGCACGGTTCACGGAAGCGCATCGCGAGACGCTCGCCATGCTCGCACGCCAGGCTACCGTTACGTGGCGAACCGCCTGCGCGGTTTCCTCGGCGACCTCGATCTACTTCGATTCGCTCAAAGCGCTGGCTTTGGCGCTCGAGACCAAGGACCCGTA
>DLMY01000036.1:68441-68697 GCA_002478275.1 Actinobacteria bacterium UBA7524 | reverse complement strand
GGGTGATGGAGTTGGCCTCATCCCTCGGCAAGGCGTGCGGGTTGTCCGCCGACGAGCAACAGGCGTTGGAGATAGCGTCGATGCTTCACGACATCGGCATGAGCGCGGCGCTTCACAACGCGGGTCACGAACGCAGGACGCTCTCGACGGTGGAGCGCGGACTCCTCAAGATGCACCCGGTGATCGCTGCCGACATCCTCAAGAACGCGCCCGCGCTCAAAGACGCGGTACCGATCGTGTACCACCATCACGAGCA
>DLMY01000036.1:66857-68292 GCA_002478275.1 Actinobacteria bacterium UBA7524 | reverse complement strand
ATCGTGTACCACCATCACGAGCACTACGACGGGAGCGGATACGTGAGCGGCGCCTCAGGAGACGAGATCCCTGTCGCCGCTCGGATACTGTCGGTCGCCGACGCCTTCGTCGCGATGACGTCCAAACGCCCGTACAGACCTGCTCTGACTGTAGGGCAGGCGCTTCAGGAGATGGAAAGATACGCGGGCACGCAGTTCGACCCGCATGTCGTGGAGGAACTCGTCAAGCTGATGCAGCCCGGTACCGATCGCGTGAGGGGCGAACGGAGTCAGTGACGTCCGGTCTTCAGCCGCGCTGGATCTTGCCTGCCTTCATGCACTTCGTGCAGACGTTGATCTTCTTGACGGTACCGTCAACGACAGCAGAGACCTTCTGTATGTTCGGATGGAACATACGGTTGGTCACTCGGTGCGAGTGGCTCACGTTACGGCCGGCGCTCGGGTGCTTGCCGCACACGCTGCAGACCTTGGACATCTCTAGCTCCATTCATCGATCTCGGACCGACCGCTGTGTGGCGGCTCCGGTGGGTGATTCCTGCGCAAAGCCCGACGATACTATCACACCCTCCACCTGCGCTACAACAGCGCGTATGGCAGGCTCCGGTCTTCTTCGTGCCCGCCGCCGTCAGCTCAGC
Source organism: Actinobacteria bacterium UBA7524 (assembly GCA_002478275.1). Taxonomy (GTDB): domain Bacteria; phylum Actinomycetota; class Coriobacteriia; order Anaerosomatales; family UBA912; genus UBA7524. Next base: position 67,657 of record DLMY01000036.1, on the reverse strand, counting down.
GGTTCGGATATACTGTCTCGTACCCGGGCTTGACGGTCGCGGCGCCACGCCGGTTATCGTCAGGCCGGGTGGTCTCCGACATCGTGCATGAACTTCGCCGAGGAGGGCTGGATACGACCATGAGTGTGAAGGTCAAAGGAGAGATCAACATCGCCAACGATGTTCTAGCCGATGTTGCCGGCTACGCCGCACTGGAGTGTTACGGCATCGTCGGCATGGCCAGTCAATCGTTGCGCGATGGCGTCGCCCAGCTGTTGTCCCGGGACAAGCTGCGCAAAGGCGTCTGCATCGAGGGTACCGAGGACGGCGTCAAAGTCGACCTCTACGTCATCATCGAGCACGGAACGAACCTCACAGAGGTCTCGCACAATCTTGCTGACAGGGTCCGGTACGTGCTCACATCGATGGCCGACGTCCCCGTCGAGTCGGTCGATGTGCACGTCCAGGGCATCAAGGTTCGGAAGTGACCTGATACCACACGGAGCGCACATGTCCACACAACCGTCCCTTCGATCCCTGGTCGCATCCGCAGCCACTGCGCTGAAAGACAGGATCGACGAGGTCAACAGGCTCAACGTGTTCCCGGTTCCAGATGGGGACACCGGCACCAACATGTCGTTGACGATGGATGCCGTCCTCGTCGCGCTCGACGAACTGGGCCCCGATCCCGTGCTCCACGACAGCTGTGGTGCGATAACCCACGGGTCCCTGATGGGTGCTCGCGGCAATTCGGGCGTGATACTCAGCCAGATGCTTCGCGGACTGTGTGATGTGGTAGGCGAGGCGACGGTCGTCGACGA
>DLMY01000036.1:66253-66752 GCA_002478275.1 Actinobacteria bacterium UBA7524 | reverse complement strand
GGCGAGGCGACGGTCGTCGACGAGAAGACAGTGACCGACGCGATGGCACGCTCCGTCGAAGTCGCGTTCCAGGCCGTGCGCAAGCCCGTAGAAGGCACGATGCTTACCGTCCTCAAAGACGCAGCGAATGCCGCACGGCGCTCCTCGCGCGATGGCGGAACGCTCGACGATATCCTGGACGCCATCATCACAGAGGCGTTCGAGTCGGTGCGCAGGACGCCCGATCTGCTTCCCGTCCTGAAGGAGAACAACGTTGTAGACGCCGGAGGTTACGGTCTGGCTATTCTCGCCGAGGGTCTTGTAGCGGCGTACCGGGGCGAGGAGGTCGTTCTGCCTGAGGTCGAGCTTGCCGCTGCGCCTACGTTCTCAGTCATACCGGAGAACGATTGGGACGATGACGAGTATCTCTACTGTACCGAGTTCCTCTTGTTCGGCGACGGGATCGACCGGTCCGTGGTCGAGGATTTCGTGGCAGGCGCCGGCGGGTCGGAGCTTGTGG
>DLMY01000036.1:65834-66134 GCA_002478275.1 Actinobacteria bacterium UBA7524 | reverse complement strand
CGCCGGCGGGTCGGAGCTTGTGGTGGGCGACGAGACGACCCTCAAGGTCCACGTACACACCGATGATCCCGGTGCGGTCCTCACGTACATGACCTCGATCGGTGAAGTCGGCGAGGTCCATGTCAACAACATGAGGCGACAGACAGCGGAACGCTCAGCCGGTCTGGCGGCGGATGATGCAAGCAGGGGTCCTGCCAAGCCTACAGGGATAGTCACCGTCGCTGTAGGTGACGGGATTCGCGAGATTCTGGAGAGCCTGGGAGCCGACATCATCGTCAACGGCGGGCAGACCATGAACCC
>DLMY01000036.1:65065-65698 GCA_002478275.1 Actinobacteria bacterium UBA7524 | reverse complement strand
AACGGCGGGCAGACCATGAACCCGTCGACCGCCGAGCTGCTCGATGCGGTCGGCAGAGCGAATGCAGAGACCGTACTGATACTGCCTAACAACAAGAACATCATCCTGGCGGCCGAACAAGCCGCCGCGAACGCGTCAATCCCGGTCCGGGTCGTGCCCACGAGATCCGTCCCACAGGCGTTCGCAGCGATGCTCGCGTTCGATTCGAGCGCAGACATCGATGAGAACGTGCGCGAGATGTCGGAGTCCATGACCCACGTGAGGACCGGCGAGGTCACGATTGCCATCAAAGATTCCAGCTCAGACGTGGGCCCTGTCGCTACAGGTGACGTGATCGGCATCGCAGACGGAGCGATCAGGGTCATAGGTAGTGAGGTCCAGGAAGTCGCAAGCCGCCTCGTCAGCGAGATACTACAGGACGGTGACACGGTCACACTCCTGGCCGGGGAGGATCTTTCCGACCATGAGCTCGAAGGGCTCACGTCTCGTATCGCCGATGAGCATCCGGATGTCGAACTCGAGACCCATCGCGGCGGCCAGCCGCTGTATCACTTGATCGTGTCCGCCGAATGAACCCGACTGTAAGGGGATAGCGATGAGCCGTCTGGGTATCGTATGCGACAGCACCTGTGA
>DLMY01000036.1:63550-64926 GCA_002478275.1 Actinobacteria bacterium UBA7524 | reverse complement strand
GTATGCGACAGCACCTGTGACCTTGGACCTCAATGGTGTGAAGACCATGATGTGATCATGGTCCCCCTGAAGGTCCTGTTCGGCGACGAGACGTTCAGGGACTGGGTCGATCTGATGCCCGAGGAGTTCTTCTCGAAGCTCTCCGCCGCCCGGTCTCTGCCAAAGACATCACAGCCTTCGCCTGCTGATTTCGCGGAAGTCTACGAGCGTCTTGCCGAGGCCGGATGCGACGAGATCGTGTCGGTACATCTGACGTCCGCACTCTCGGGCACGTTCGAGTCTGCCACTATGGCCGCCGGCGACGCTCGAGTACCCGTGCATGTGTTCGACACGCGACTGGTTTCCCAGGCCACCGGGCTCCTCGTCAAGGTCGCCGTAGAGGCACGTGACAAGGGAGCCGACGCCGATCAGACTGTCAGCGCACTGACCGACGTTCGGGATTCGATGCGCATGTACTTCGTCTTGGACACTCTGGAGTTCCTCGTCAAGGGTGGGCGCGCCGGCAAGGCCCAGGGTCTGGCGGCATCGGTACTCAACATCAAGCCGATCCTGACCTTCAACGATGAGGGGATCATCGAGCCTTTCAAGAAGGTCAAGGGTCAGAAGAAGGCGTTCGCTGAGCTTGCGGCCCAGGTCGCAGCCGACTCGTCTGCCGGCAAGGTCCGACTGGCGTTTCTGCACGCGTGTGCCCCTGAGCTTGCTGACGCGCTCAAGGATGCGCTTGTCGAGGCAGGAGCCGATTGCGAGATCGACTCGACCGGATTCGTCGGGTCCGTCATAGGCACGTATGCGGGACCGGGAGCCGTCGGCTGCGCGTACTACCCGATCCGGTAGGAGCCGCTGTGACGGGCGAGCCACACTCGCCCAGGGCCGAAGCTCTGGTCGCAATGTCGCTACCTGTCTCACGAGTCAGGTATGTGGAGGGCGCACGCTCAGAGGCCCTCGAGCGTCTCGGGATCCGCACCATCGGGGACCTCGTGGAGCACTATCCGTTCAGGTACATCGACCTGACGACAGTCCTCCCCTTGAGCGACGTGCGTATCGGACAGGACGTGACCGTCGCCGGCATCGTCCGCCAGGTCACGGTCAAGCGACCACGGCCGAAACTGCACATCGTCGAAGTGGCATTGTCGGATGAGTCCGGCGGGGTACTGCTTGGCGTCTGGTTCAATCAGCCATACATGGGCAAGCGCTTCGTCGAGGGGGAACGCGTCGCTCTTGCCGGCACCGTGCTGTTCGACTATGGCATGCTGCAGATACGGAATCCCTTCGTCGAGAGGCTCGGCGTCGGCGCGGAAGGCATCGCGCTTGCGCGGATACTGCCGGTCCATCGCGTGACGGAGGGACTGACGACGCAGTGGATGAGACGTCTCATC
>DLMY01000036.1:47223-63443 GCA_002478275.1 Actinobacteria bacterium UBA7524 | reverse complement strand
CGCAGTGGATGAGACGTCTCATCAGTGCTGCGCTCGATGAGTTCGGCTGCCTTCCCGATCATCTCCCCGTGGCTTTGCGGATCGAGCGGGGACTCACGTCACGTGCCGAGGCTCTTCGTTCCATCCACTTTCCGCAAGATGCCGACTCCCTCGAGCAGGCTCGCACTCGTCTGGTCTACGACGAGCTGCTTTGTCTCCAGATAGGGATGGCCGTGCGCAGACACCGACTGACGGTGGACTCGCCCGGAATCTCCCACAGGATCGACGGGCCTGCGATGGAGACGCTTGCGAGCGCGCTCCCGGTCACTCTCACAGCGGATCAGTCTCAGGCGGTAGATGAGGTACTCGCAGATATGGCTCAGTCCTCGCCGATGAACCGGATGCTTCTCGGAGATGTCGGCACCGGAAAGACGTACGTCGCGGCTCATGCCCTTGTCGCCTGCGCGGACACTGCCACCCAGGCTGCCATGATGGCGCCGACCGAAGTGTTGGCCCAGCAATACGCCGACAAACTCGGCCCGTTGCTTGAGGACGTCGGCGTCCGCTGGGAGCTTCTCACAGGTTCGACACCCGCGAGTCGCCGACGGCAGATCCTCGACGAGGTGGCATGCGGGGAGTGCACGGTCTTGTTCGGCACCCACGCGCTTCTTGAAGCCTCGGTGAGATTCGCGAACCTCTCCCTGGCCATCGTCGACGAGCAGCATCGTTTCGGAGTCGGTCAGAGGCTCGGTCTGAGGGGGAAGGGTCGCGGAGTCGATCTCCTCGTGATGACCGCGACGCCAATACCCCGCACACTCGCACTGACGCTGTACGGAGATCTTGCCGTGTCCTACCTCAGGGCACGTCCCGGAGCGCATGGCCCGGGACATGTGACAACCCGGCTCGTCCCCCATTCCAGGCGCGAGGACGCGTATGCCGAGGTCCGTCAAGCCGCGAAGAACGGACGGCAGACATACGTCGTCTGTCCGCTGGTGGATGAATCCGACGAACTCCAGGTCCGGTCGGCTGTGCGAGAAGCCCGCAGACTGGAGCGCGACGTCTTCCGCGACCTGCGCGTGGGACTGATCACCGGCAAGATGCGTCCTTCCGAGAAGCTCGATGCGATGAATCGCTTCCGTGAGGGTGACATCGACGTGCTGGTCTCCACGACAGTGATCGAGGTAGGAGTCGATGTGCCCAACGCGACGATCATGATCGTCGAAGACGCGGAAAGGTTCGGCCTTGCCCAGCTCCATCAACTTAGGGGGCGTATCGGCAGGGGCGAGCACCCGGGGACGTTCATGTTGTTCGCCGACCCCAAGACCGATGAGGGCCGCGAGCGCATGGCTGCCATAGAATCCACTGATGACGGGTTCGCCTTGGCCGAGCTGGACATGGAGCTGCGGGGTCAGGGGGACCTGTTCGGCTCACGACAGTCAGGGCTTCCTCAGTTCAAGCTCGCTTCCCTTGCCGACGACGTCAGGATCCTCGAGCAGACTCGCGACGACGCGGCCAGGATCGTCCATGCGGACCCGACGCTTTCCGATCCCAGGAACGCCCTTCTGGCTCGCGAGGTGCGCGTCCGTTTCGGAGAGGCATGGAAGTGGGTGAGCAGCGGATGAGGGTCGTCGCCGGCATCCACGGTGGCAGGCGTATCAGCGCCCCCGAAGGCGTGCTCACACGTCCGACCTCGGACCGCGTGCGGGAAGCGTTGTTCAGTCGACTGGAGTCGCTGGGCGCAGTCCGCGAAGCACGTGTCCTTGATGCCTTCGCCGGTAGCGGCGCACTCGGTATCGAAGCCCTTTCACGAGGTGCGGATTCAGTCGTGTTCATCGAACAGGCACGGGCGGCGCTCGGGACTCTGCGCGAGAACGTCGATCGACTTGATCTCGGGCAGATGTCCGAGATCGTCCGGGGCGACGCCTTCAAGGTGGCATACGCCCGGCGCGCCTGCGGCAATGCACCGTACTCGTTGATTCTTCTCGACCCGCCCTATAGAATCGACAAGGCTGAGGTCAGGGCTCTCATCGAGGGACTGCGAGGCCATGGACTCCTTGTGGAGGGAGCAATCGTGACCTGGGAGTATCCGGTGGGCACCGATCCCCTGTGGCCTGAGGGGTTCGAGTCACTCGGCGCCAGGCGCTACGGTTCCACAGAGGTTGATATCGGACAGCTCGCCGAGGAGAACTCATGAAGCGCGGACTGTGTCCGGGCACGTTCGACCCAGTCACATCGGGACATCTCGACATCATCGAGCGCGCGTCGGGCATAGTCGACGAACTCGTGGTCGGTGTCGCCCTGAGTCCGGACAAGGGCGGAGGACCTCTGTTCACGATCGAAGAGCGGGTCTCCTTCATCGAGAACGCGACCGCGCATCTCCCTAACGTATCGGTGCGTCCTTTTGATACCCTATTGGTGGATCTTGCACACGAGGTAGGGGCATCGGTGATCATCAAGGGTCTGAGAGCCGTGACCGACTTCGAACGTGAGTTCCAGATGGCACAACTGAACTACCGCCTCGACAGCAAGATCGAGACGATGTTCATAATGGCGATACCTGAGTACATGTACCTGAGCTCCTCGGCGGTCAAAGAGATCGCCAGGCACGGGGGGGATGTACGAGGATTAGTACCGGAAATAGTGAGCATGCAGCTGCGTGACAGGCTGACATCGTCCCGCTGAGGGAGGACCTATATGGACATCATGGCCTTGATAGACCGGATCGAAGAGCTCGTGGACAGCGGAAGGTCGCTGCCGTTCGCCAGCTCCAAGATGGTCGATCCCGAGAAGGTCTACGAGATCATCGATGAGATCCGGGCTCAGTTCCCGGACGAGCTGAAGCAGGCGCGCTGGATCGTCAAGGAGCGCCAGGAGATGCTCGAGGAGGCGGAGAAGGAAGCCAACCGCATCCTGGAAGAAGCGAGAGATCGCGCCCAGGCGATCGCGAGTGAGCAAGAGATCGTCAAGATGAGCGAGCAGCAGGCGGCCGCTATCCTCGATGATGCCCGTGCCAAGGAGCGGGAGATCCGTCTCGGTGCAGAGGACTACGCCGACGAGATGCTGGCGAATCTCGAAGTGAACCTCGGCAAGCTGCTGACTGCCGTACAGCGCGGACGCGATCGCCTTCAGGGGAAGGTGGGCGGCCAGCGCCAGTAGCGCGCTGTATCCATCATGGAGCCCTATCGCGTAGACGTCGGAGACATCCTGCATGACCTTGGCGCTTCCGTCGCGGTCGAGGCCGACGTGTCCATCGACGCTATCGAATTCGGAGACATCACGTTCGACCCGGCAGGTCCGGTGAAGCTGGATGTCAATCTCACCAACACGGGTACGGGAGTGGTCGCACAAGGGCACGCTCTCATCGACCTGCGGACCGACTGTTCCCGCTGCCTCGAGTCGTTCGTCCTTCACGTCAAGGGTTCAGTGGAGGGCCTCTACACCACCCCTCAGCACGCCGAGGGTCTGCCCGAGGATCAGGAGTGGGAACCGCTCACGGACGACTCCGTGGACCTGATGCCCGCTGTCCTCGCTGCTATCAGGGTGGAATTGCCTCTCGCGCCTCTGCACGCCGAAGACTGCATGGGCATCTGTCCGACGTGCGGGTGTGATCTCAACCAGGGCGCATGCGGGTGTACTCCCGACACGTCGACCGAGGGCCCGTTCGGCGTGCTCAAGAGCTTACTGGAGGACGCAGACACGCCAGAGTGACCGTCCGTGGCGTCCGTGTGATATCATGTGCGACCGTCTGGTTCCACGGCCCTGTGGCCGATGACCGGATGAGCCAAGGACAGCCGCCGGGGTATGTGACCCCGCCGAAAGGAGCACGAGGAAAGATGCCAGTCCCCAAGAGGAAAACAGGCCGCTCGAAGACGCACTCGCGCCGGTCGACACATATCATCGAAGCGCCCGCCAAGTCGACCTGCCCACAATGCCATCAGCCGAAACTCCCGCATCGGGTATGTGCCGAGTGCGGGTACTATAACGGCAAAGAGGTAATCGACACCGAGTAGCGCATATCTTATGTCGGCACCAGGGAAGGGCGTCCAGGGTTGCTCGACGAGCTGTTCGCACCTAGATCCATAGCCGTGGTCGGCGTTGCCCGCGAAGAGGGCAAGGTCGGCCACTTCATATTCGACAACCTTCGCAGCGGCGGATACCCGGGAGCCATCTATCCCGTGAACCCCAAGGCCAGCGAGATACATGGCGTGACGTGCTACCCGGACGTCCGGGCGATTCCCGAGCGACCCGATCTCGCGGTCATCGCCGTTCCTTCGGCGAAGGTCGGCTCTGTGATCGAAGATTGCGCAGCCGCGCAAGTACCGACCGCAGTCATCATCACCGCAGGCTTCAAGGAGAGTGGGCCGGACGGTGCGGCACTCGAGCGCGAGATCGTTGCCACGGCGCTCAAAGGCGGAGTCCGGATACTCGGACCGAATTGTCTCGGGCTCCTGTCCACTCACTCGCGCATGAACGCATCGTTTTCGGCGACGATGCCCCCCGAGGGCGGAGTCGCGTTCATCTCTCAGTCCGGCGCCCTGGGTACGGCGATTCTCGACTGGGCGGCTTCTGAGAGGATCGGGCTGTCCCATTTCGTTTCGCTCGGGAACAGGGCAGACATCGACGAGGCCGATCTGCTCGATGCCTGCGCTCAGGACCCCCGGACCCGTGTCATCGCCCTGTACGTCGAGTCCGTTGCCGAGGGTGCGCGGCTTCTCGAAGTCGCCCGCAAGGTGCTCGCTACCAAGCCAACCGTCGTCTTGAAATCCGGGACATCGGATGCAGGCGCGCGAGCGGTCTCATCACATACCGGCAGTCTCGCGGGTTCGCGGGCTGCCTACGACGCTGCATTCCTCAAGGCCGGGTTCGTCAAGGCCCACAGCGTCGAGCATCTCTTCGACCTGGCATCCGCGTTCTCTCGCCAACCGCTCCCTGGCACGGGCGGTCTGGCAATCATCACCAACGCAGGCGGACCTGCTGTCATAGCCACCGATTCATGCGAGGAGCACGAAGTCGCCCTGGCCTCGTTCGAGCACGAGACCATCGAAGCGATCCGGGCGATAGCTCCGGCTGCAGCGGCTCTCTACAACCCCGTCGACATCCTGGGAGATGCGCAGCCCGCTCTCTACCGTGATGTCCTCAGGATCGTTGCAGATGACCCCGGGGTCGGCAGTCTGTTGTGTATCGTGACCCCGCAAGCCATGACCGCGCCAGAAGGGATCGCAGAAGCGATCGCAGAGGTAGCCGTGCTATCTGACAAGACCTTCTTCTCCTGCTTCATGGGCGGGAAGAGTCTGGGCGGCGCATTGGACGTGCTCGCCACAGCAGACGTGCCCAACTTCCCGTTTCCGGAACGCGCGGTAGACGTGCTCGCCGGAATGAATGCCTACATGAGTCACCGCGTGCAGGATCGCACTTCGCATCCGGACCGCCATGCAGACAAAGCGACAGTCTCGGCGATACTTCAGGAGGCTCGCGCATCGAACCATGCTTTCGTGACCGAGCATGCGGCGTCTCGCATCGCAGCAGCGTACGGGATCACGGTTCCCCGGGAAGGAGTAGCTGCCGACCACAGCGCAGCTCTGCGTCTTGCCGGGGAGCTCGGGTACCCCCTTGTAGCCAAGATCGCCAGTCCTGATATCTTGCACAAGACGGATGTCGGCGGCGTACGCACAGGGATCACCAGCGACAAGGAGTTGCTCGAAGCATACGACCACATCATGTCGCGAGCGCGGTCGTATGCGCCGGATGCTCATGTGGAGGGCCTGCATCTGCAGGAGTTCGTCTCCCGGGGGCGTGAGGTGATCATCGGGGTCGACCGCGACCCGACCTTCGGACCCGTCCTGATGTTCGGTTCGGGCGGCATAGGCGTAGAAGTGCTCAAGGACGTCACGTTCAGACTGTGTCCGGTGACTCCACGCGAGGCGGCCAACATGATCACGGAGATCCGCTCGTACGGGATCCTCCGTGGGGTGCGAGGGCGTCCGTCGGCCGACATCGACTCGATCGTGGACGCGATCGTGGCTGTGTCCGCACTGGTAACCGAATTCCCACAGGTCGTCGAGTTGGACATCAACCCCCTGATCGTCGGCGATGCCGGTCAGGGTTCAGTCGCTGCTGACATCAGGATCGGTATCGGAGGCTCGAGATGAAGACTTTGATAGTGTCGTCCACGCGTCCCTATTCAGGAAAGAGCGGCATCTGTCTCGTCTTACAGGCGATGCTCGCTTCACGGGGAGCACGAGTCGGCTACTTCAAGCCGTACGGGACGATGCCGGTCACCATCGACGGCGTTCTGACCGACCAGGACGCCGCTTTCATCCGGTCGCACTCGACCGCGACCGTACCACTGGAAGCCGTCTGCCCCATCGTCGAATCCCGGATCATGGTCGAGGAGGTCCTCACAGGGCGCGCCGAGTCCATGCTGCCGAAGGTACGCTCGGCCTTCTCACGCGCATCCCAGGATGCGGAGTTCATGATCGTTGAAGGCCCCAGCGACATATCGCAAGGATCGGCGCTCGGTGTGAACCTCTGTTCACTCGCTGAGTTACTCGATGGCCGCGTTCTACTCGTCGACCGCCCCACGCAAGTGGATCTGCCCGACGCGATACTGTGGAGCCTTGATTGTCTCGGGGAAGCATTGGGAGGAGTCGTCTTCAACGCCGTACCCGAATCCATTCTCGGGTTCTTCGAGAACGAGATATCCTCGTATCTGTGCAAGCGCGACGTCAGGGTATACGGGGCCATCCCGCACGACCCGCTGCTCTCCTCCGTCACTGTCGCGGAGATCGTTGAGGCTCTCCAGGGAACGGTCCTGGCAGCCGAACAACACGTCAACGTCCCTGTGGAGTCCTTCATGGTAGGCGCGATGGGGCAGGACAAGGCGTTGCGCTTCTTCCGGCGCAAGGCCCGCAAGGCGGTCATCACAGGCGGGGACCGCTCCGACGTCCAGCTCGCCGCGCTCGAGACCGACACCAATTGCATCGTACTGACGGGAAACCTGTCTCCATCGAGTCTCGTACTCGCACGTGCCGAGGAGATCGGGGTCCCGATGGTGCTCGTCGGGATGGATACTCTCACCGCCGTGGAGAAGATGGAGGGTCTCCTCGGCAGGGTAAGGCTACATGATCCGGCAAAGGCTGATAGAATGCGCGAGATGTTCATGGCCTCTGTGGACACACAGGGGCTACTGGCCGACCAGTTCGGCGTCGCATGACGGTCCACCTAAAGGGAGAATGATGACGCACGCGGGTACTGTAAGGGTCGCCGTCGATGCCATCGGAGGAGACAGGGCCCCTGGAACGGTCCTCGGCGGGGTCGAGAGTGCGCTTGAAGCCGACCCCGCGCTGCACGTGTGCCTGGTCGGCCCGGCAGCCGTCGTCGAACCGTACGCCGCCGCTCACGACCGCTGCGAACCTGTGGTGGCGCATGAGTCGATCGGTATGGCTGAGCCCGCCGCGCAATCGGTCCGAGCGAAGAAGGACTCCTCGATCGTCGTGGGCTGCCGTCTGGTGAGAGAAGGTGCTGCGGACGCCTTCTTCTCGGCAGGCAACACCGGTGCCTGCATGGCAGCCGCTACGCTCACCATGGGTAGGGTCGACGGGATCCATAGACCTGCTATCGCAACCATCATCCCCACGGTCGGCGCACCGGTGGTGCTCCTGGACGTAGGGGCCAACGCTGACTGCAAGCCCGAGTACCTGGTTCAGTTCGCGCGCATGGGCGCCCTGTACGCCGAGACGGTTCTTGGCGTATCAGCTCCCCGCATCGCCCTGCTCAATATCGGCGAAGAGCCGAGCAAGGGCTCCCAGCTGGCTGTCGAGGCCCACGGGCTCATGGCCAACCAGGTCGCCGGATTCATGGGCAACGTCGAGGGAAGGGATGTGACGGCGGGCGTGGCCGACGTCATCGTCACCGATGGTTTCACCGGCAACGTCGTGCTCAAGGTGCTGGAAGGGGTCAGTGCCACCTTGCTTGGCCAGGTGAAGGAGGCGTTGACGGCTAACGTCGTCACTTCGCTGGCTGCAGCACTTACCCGCCCGTCCCTCGCACGGCTCAAAGACCGTTTGAACCCGGACACCTACGGCGGTGCGCCGCTACTGGGCGTCAACGGCGTTTGTATCATCGGCCACGGTTCATCGAGCGACCGTGCGGTGGCAGCTGCACTCGATGTCGCAGCCACCGCTGTCAGGGCAGACCTCACGGGGCGCATATCCCAAGCGGTCTGAGGCGTGTACACTACTCGGACATCGCTCCGAGGACATCGACTCGATCAAGGAGACATCACGCATGAAGCGACATGCCGAGATCGTCGGCATCGGATCATATCTGCCTGAGCGCATCATGACCAATGCGGAACTTGAGGGCATGGTGGACACTTCCGACGAGTGGATCGTGACGCGCAGTGGCATACGCGAACGCCGACTCGCCGCCCCCGGTCAGGCTACGAGTGACCTGGCCGTGGCCGCAGGGCTTCGCGCACTGGAGGACGCCGGTCTCGTGCCATCGGACCTCGATATGCTTGTAGTCGGAACGTCCAGCCCCGATCACGTATTCCCCTCGACGGCGTGCCTCACCCAGAAGAAGTTGGGTGCCACATGCCCCGCGTACGACGTGATGGCCGCGTGCACTGGCTTCATCTACGCGCTCAGCAGCGCCACAGCTTCGATCGAGGCCGGCAGGGCGACGACCGTGCTGGTGATCGGAGCCGATGCGCTGACGAGGCATGTCGACTTCACCGACCGCAGCACATGCGTTCTGTTCGGTGATGGTGCCGGCGCTGTCGTGCTGCGTGCCGCAGAGGAGCCCGGCGTCATGGGCGTCGTGCTGGGGTCCGATGGCGGTGGAGCCGATGTGCTGCGCATCCCCGCTGGCGGATCGGCTGCACCGATGACCCCGGAACGCCTCGCGGCAGGGGAGCACTACGTCAAGATGGTCGGTAACGAGGTGTTCAAGTTCGCCGTCAGGGTCATCCCCAAGGTCACCCTGGAGGCACTCGAACAGTCCGGTCTCACCATCGACGACGTCGACTGGCTGATTCCGCATCAGGCCAACCAGCGCATCCTCAACACGGTAGCCGAGAGGCTTGCGATCTCTGATGCGCGCGTCTTCTCGCACCTCGAGAGTACGGGGAACACGTCTGCCGCGTCGATACCTCTCGCTTTGGATGACCTGTATACTAGCGGACGACTCACGCCCGGCTCGCACGTGGCTCTGGTTGGCTTCGGCGCCGGACTGACATGGGGTGCGGCAGTGGTGCGATGGACCCGGCCGGCGCCTGACGGGGAGGCATGACATGACACTCACGACTCGGCTGACGAAGCTTCTCGACATCGAGTATCCGATCATCCAGGGCGGTATGGCCTGGACGGCCACTGCGGAGCTCGCTGCGGCGGTCAGCAACGGAGGCGGTCTCGGTATCATCGGTGCGGGCCACATGCCGACCGACCTTCTGCGCGAGCAGATCCGGAAAGCGAAGGCCCTCACGGACCGCCCCTTCGGGGTGAACCTCATGCTTCTTACTCCGCACATCGACGACATCGTCGCCATGGTGCTCGAGGAGGGCATCCACGTAGTCACCACAGGTGCGGGCAATCCCGGCAAGTACATGGAGGACCTCAAGGGCAAGGGGATCAAGGTCCTGCCCATCGCGCCGAGCGTGGCCCTCGCGAAGCGCCTCGAGTCGATCGGGGCCGACGCTATCATCGGCGAAGGGATGGAGGCCGGCGGTCACATCGGTGAACTGACGACCATGGTGCTCACACCCCAGCTCGTCGACGCGGTCGACGTGCCGGTGGTCGCCGCTGGCGGCATCGCCGACGGCCGGGGCGTTGCGGCGGCATTCGCCTTGGGCGCCGAGGGTGTTCAGGTCGGCACTCGTTTCATGTGCGCCGAGGAATGCACCATCCATCCGGACGTCAAGGCCCGCATCATCAAAGCGAAGGACCGCGACACTGTCGTTACCGGGTATTCGACCGGGCATCCGGTCCGGGTGATCAAGAACAAGCTCGCCCGGATGATCGTGGAGCTGGACAGGGAGAATCGTCCCGAGGACATCGAGGAGCTGGGAAGCGGGAAGCTCGCGGTAGCCATGCGCGAAGGTGACCTTGACATGGGCTCGCTCATGGCCGGTCAGTCCGCTGCCATGGTCTGTACGATCCAGCCGGCCAGTCAGATCATCGACGAGATGATGCGAGAGGCGGCCAACGTGATCGGCTCTCTCGGGGGGTCGCCGGATGCATGAGTCTCGTCTTCCGGCGGTGCTGCTCTTCCCGGGGCAGGGGTCGCAGCGTCTCGGCATGCTTGAGGGCGTTTCTGCAGATGAGGACTTTCGACGGCTTCTGGACGCGGCCGAAGCACTGACAGGGATGGAGCTTCGCGCGATCGCCGATGAAGCCAGCGGTGACCCTGCGGCGCTTGCCGACACACGCGTCTCGCAGCCGTTGCTCTACCTTGTCGATGTGGCCTGGGGCACCTTGCTCACGGGTTCCGGTGTCGCTCCTGTCGCGCTCGCCGGTCATAGCCTCGGAGAACTCGCAGCGCTCGCTCTTGCAGGTGTCTACTCGATCGAAGCCGGCCTTGAACTGGTCGTCGAGCGATCGAGACTGATGGCACAAGTGGCCTCCGCGACCCCGGGCGGCATGAGCGCGGTGTTGGGCATGGAGGGCCATCTCGTGTCCACGGTGTTGCAGGACATGCCAGGCGTGTGGGTCGCGAACGACAATTCGCCCTCACAAACGGTGATCTCCGGCACCCACGCCGGCATCGAATCCGCCACAGAGGCGCTCATGGGAGCCGGAGCGAGGCGTATCGTACCTCTGAAGGTGGCCGGACCATTCCACTCACCGCTGATGGAGCCGGCCCGCTCCGCTTTCGAGGACCTTGTCTATCGAGCCGAGTTCCTGGACGCCCGTATCCCGGTGTATCAGAACACCGAACCCACACCGGCGCTCGACGCAGGGATCATCAGACAGCGCCTCGCACAGCAGATCACTGCCCCTGTCCGGTGGACCGAGACCATGACCGCGATCGCCGCCCAAGGTCCCGTCGTTGCCATCGAGTCGGGTCCTGGCGCGGTCCTGACCGGACTCGCACGCGGTATGGAAGGTCTGAGTGCGGTCTCAGTCGAACAGGCGGGCCTGGAGCGGATTCTTGAGGAGGTCGTTGCATGATCGCTGACTTCGAAGACAAGTGTGTCCTGGTCACGGGCGGGTCCAGAGGAATCGGAGCAGCCGTCTGTGAGGAGTTGGCCCGTCGAGGAGGCGCGGTCGCAGTCAACTACTCGGGCAGCGTCGACGCTGCACGCGAGGTAGTGGACAGGATCACCAGTGCCGGAGGAAGAGCAGTGGCATTACAGGCCGACATCTCCGACATGTCGTCGGCATCGGCCCTGGTCGACAGCGCTTTGAGCGAATTCGGGCGCCTCGACATCGTTGTGAACAATGCTGGCATCACTCGTGACGGACTGATCGTCCGGATGTCTGATGACGACTGGAATGATGTGATTCGCACCAATCTCAGTGGCGCGTTCGCAGTCACCCGCGCTGCAGCCAAACACATGATGAAACAGCGTTCCGGCGCCATCGTCAACGTGGCTTCTGTCATCGGGCTCGTCGGGAACGCGGGCCAGTCCAACTACGCTGCGGCCAAGGCCGGCATCATCGGACTCACCAAGTCTGTGGCCAGGGAGCTTGCACCGCGCGGAGTGCGTGTGAACGCAGTGGCGCCCGGATTCATCGAGACGGACATGACCTCTGTCCTACCGGAACCGGTTTGCGAAGCGGCGCTCGCCCAGATCGCGATGCGCCGGTTCGGTACACCCGGAGATGTGGCGGCTGCGGTCGCCTATCTGGCGTCTGATTCAGCACGCTACGTCACCGGTCAGGTCCTTGCTGTCGACGGGGGCATGACGTTCGTCTAAAGTGTCGCCACGAGGAGTTGAACCGGCATCGCGCCGGACGGGAAGGAGGTGTGCACGTAGTGGAAAACGAGGAGATCTTCGATAAGGTCAAAGAAGTCATCGTCGACCAGCTCAGTGTCGAGGAGGATGACGTCACCGAAGAGGCATCGTTCATCGATGATCTTGGTGCCGACTCGCTCGACATAGTCGAGTTGGTGATGGCTCTTGAGGAATCGTTCGGCATCTCCATTCCCGACGAGGAAGCTGAGAACATCAAGACCGTAGGTGATGCGGTCGCGTTCATCGTTGCGAATGCGTGATCGGACACTGAGATATCCGGCCGGGTGGGGGCACTTCGGTCCCGCCCGGCCGTTCGTTCATCCGAGAGGATAGTTGACGTGGAAATGCCTGCAATGTCCATCGGGCGCCTTACCTCGCGTCTGCCCATCATCCAGGGCGGTATGGCCGTCCGGATCTCGCTTTCGCCGCTTGCCGGTGCAGTCGCACGTGCAGGCGGGATCGGGGTGATCGCAGGCTCCGGTCTTACCACATCTGAACTTGCCGAGGAGATCAGGGCGGCCCGGAAGATCGCCGGTGACGGCATCGTCGGCGTCAACATCATGGTCGCGGTTCGCGCCTTCAGAGAACTCGTGCATACAGCTCTTGACGAGGGGATAGACCTCGTCATCGCCGGTGCCGGATTCTCAAGAGACCTGTTCGAATGGTGCCGCCAGGCAGGCGCCGCAGTGGTGCCGATAGTGGGATCCGAGCGTGTGGCGCAACTCTCACAGCGTTTCGGGGCAGATGCTGTGATCGTCGAGAGTGTCGAAGCCGGAGGGCACCTGGGGACGCAGGAGACACTGGACGAGCTGCTTCCGCGCATCGTGGAGGCCGTGGACGTCCCGGTCATCGGTGCCGGAGGTATCGCGAACGGACGGGACATCAAGCGAGTATTGGACATGGGCGCCGTCGGCGTCCAGATGGGCTCGAGATTCGCCGCGACCAAGGAGTCCTCGGCCCCGGAAGCGTTCAAGCAGATGTACGTCCGGGCCACCGACGACGATATCGTACTGGTCAAGAGCCCAGTGGGTCTTCCCGGACGGGCTTTGGACAATCCCCTCGCTCGCTCGCTGGCAGCCGGCGACTATCCTCCGATCGACTCCTGCAGGGCGTGTCTGAAGAAGTGCGGCAACGAGTACTGCATCATCGATGCTCTGCTCAGGGCGCAATCTGGAGATGTGGAGACCGGACTCGTCTTCGCCGGTATGTCCGCGGCTCAGATCGACGACATACCTGCAGTGGACGAACTCATGGATAGACTCGTCGCCGAGTGGCGGGTGGCTTCCGAGGAGGCGATCGCATGAGAAGGGTTGCCGTCACAGGCATCGGCGCCATCAGTCCCGTGGGGATAGGTGCCTCACGGACATGGGAATCCCTATGTCAGGGCAGATCCGGGATCGCGCCGATCGACCACTTCGACACATCTGCGTATCCAACGAGGTTCGGCGGGATGGTCGACGACTTCGACCCCGCTGAATGGCTAGATGGCAAAGAGGCGCGTCGCCTCTCTCGCTTCCAGCAGTTCGCCATCGCGGTATCGGACGAGGCGATGTCTGATGCGCGACTGGACATGACAGCTGTTGATGCGGATCGCGTGGGTGTGATCGTCGGCTCCGGGATAGGCGGGCTTGCCACTATGGAGGAGCAGACAGCCGTCCTGGCCGAACGCGGACCGGGACGAGTCAGTCCGTTCCTCGTCCCGATGATGATCGTCGACCTGGCAGCCGGACATATCTCCATCCGGCACGGCGCCCGCGGCATCAACTACGCTCCCGTCTCCGCATGTTCTACCGGAAACCATGCCATCGGTGAAGCCGGCGAGGCCATACGCAGGGGTGACGCCGACGTCGTGATCGCAGGCGGTTTTGACTGCGGCATCACGCCTCTTGGCCTCGCGGGGTTCTCCGCCGCGCGTGCGCTTTCGACGCGCAATGACGACCCTCCGAGAGCCTCACGTCCCTTCGACGCGGGGCGTGACGGCTTCGTGATGGGCGAGGGGGGCGGACTCCTGGTTCTCGAGGAGCTCTCACATGCGCGTGCACGCAACGCCAGGATCTACGGAGAGCTTGTGGGCTACGGCGCAACAGCGGATGCGTATCACATGACCGCTCCCGCGCCTGACGGAAGTGGAGCCAGGCGTGCGATGCAGGCGGCAGTCGATCAGTCAGGACTCGCTCTGGCCGACATCGGCTACATCAACGCGCACGGCACATCCACTCCGCTCGGAGACATCGCGGAGACCCAGGCGATCAAGCAGGTGTTCGGTGAATCCCCTCCGCTGGTCTCATCGACCAAGTCCATGACCGGCCACCTCCTCGGGGGTGCAGGCGCGCTTGAGGCCGTCATCTGTATCTCGGCATTGCGTGATGCGCTCGTGCCGCCGACCATCAACCTTACGGATCCCGATCCAGAGTGTGACCTCGACTACGTTCCGAATCAGGTACGCGAGGTGTCACTCGATGCAGTGATGAGCAATTCATTCGGGTTCGGCGGACATAACGCGACCCTGGTGTTCGCACGCATCTGATGGCCGCCCCGTCTGCCGACTCCCATGAACGCATCAGGGCCGTCGAGAGGGTTCTCGGGCACACCTTTCGCGACCACGGTCTCGTCATCCAGGCCATCACCCACCCGAGCCATTCGGATCAGGTCGACCTGAGGGAAGACTATGAACGTCTTGAGTTCCTCGGCGATTCTGTTCTTGGACTCGTGGTGGTGGATGAGATATATCGCCGCTTCCCCGAGCTTCCCGAAGGCACGATGACGAAGATCAAGATCGCGGTCGTCGCTGGAGCGACGCTTTCAGAGGTGGCCGAGGAACTCGGCCTGGCAGACCTCATCATGGTCGGAGAGAGCGAGAGGGGGACCGGTGGGAGGGGCATGGCTTCGGCTTTGGAGAACGCCTTCGAGGCTCTGGTCGCCGCGGTGTACCTGGACGGAGGACTGGAGGCTGCGCGAGAAGTGGTGCTTCGCGCCCTGGCGGATCGCATCGTGCCTGGAGCGGCCGACTCCCTCGAGCATCCCAAGTCGTTACTCCAAGAGCTCTTGCAGTCGGCCGGTGACATTCCCCGCTACGAGATAATCGCCGTCGAAGGACCGCCTCACGACCGCACGTTCACCGCACGCGTGAGCACGAACGGCGGAGAACTCGGGATCGGCGAAGGGCGCACTAAGAAGGAGGCCGAAATGAATGCCGCTTCTCGTGCCCTGGAATCGCTTCAGCCCAGGTGATACCGCTCATGCAAGGCGAACCTGCGAACGCTGCGTGTGATATCATCTCACGCGTCCGGAACGTCCGTTCCTCCCGCGGCAATCCCCCGCGAGCAAAGAGATCCGCGAGGCGCGTGTGCACCTGAGATCGCTCACATTGAAGGGGTTCAAGTCCTTCGCTGACAAAAGCACCCTTCTGCTGGAACCCGGTGTGTCCGTCGTCGTCGGCCCGAACGGGTCCGGCAAGTCCAACATCTCCGACGCGATACTGTGGGTTCTCGGAGAACAGTCCGCCAAGGCCTTGCGTGGTCAGGTCATGGAAGACGTCATCTTCGCTGGTTCCTCGGCACGTCAGGCAGTCGGCGTGGCCGAAGTCGATATCACCCTGGACAACTCGTGCGGGACGTTGCCGCTCGAGTTCAACGAGATCACCATCACGCGCAGGATGTACCGGTCGGGGGAGAGCGAGTACTTCCTGAACCATGGACCATGCAGACTGATGGACATCCACGAGCTGCTTCACGACATGGGACTCGGTCGCGACACGCACTCGATCATCAGCCAGGGCCAGCTCGACGAGATACTGAGTTCCCGTCCCGAAGACAGGCGCGCACTGATCGAGGAGGCCGCCGGCATCCTCAAGCACAAGAAACGCCGGGAGCGTTCGGTCCGCAAGCTCACCCGGATGGACGGCTACCTTGAGCGGGCCAGGGACGTGATCGGAGAGATCGACCGCCAGCTCAAGCCGCTTGAGCGTCAGGCCACTCGCGCTGCAGAGCATGCGGGACTGGTCGCCGACCTGAGGGAGTCCGAACTCGCCCTGGCAGTCGATGACCTGCGCAGACTGCAGACCGAGTGGGACAGCGTGTCGAAGGAGGAGAAGGAGTCCGACGCAGGTATGGAACTCCTTCGGTACCGGCTCGCCGAGAAGGAACGGGAACTCGCCAAGTTCCAGAACCTGCTCGAGGAGAAGGGTCTGTTCGTCGGAGACCTCGGGGAGCAGCGTCGTCGTCTTCAATCGGTACTCGAACGCATCAACTCAGGTCTGCTCTTGCTCGAGGAGAAGGGCAAGAAC
>DLMY01000036.1:7565-47110 GCA_002478275.1 Actinobacteria bacterium UBA7524 | reverse complement strand
TGCTCGAGGAGAAGGGCAAGAACCTCATCGACCGCCTCTCGGAGCTTCGAGCCAAGCTCCACAACAGCGAGGCGCGAATCGCACAGCGGAACGCGGAACTCGAGACCCTGCGTCACGAGCAGTCGCACACCGACGCTCAGCTCAAGGCTCACTACACACAGCTCGGCGAGCTCAGACGTGAGGCCGAGGCCGCGCGCAAGGAGCGCAGCGCCGCCGATGAGGCGCTATCCGCAGTCAACGCCGAGATTCGTAAGGCTCGCAAGGAGCACGAAGATGCCCGGCTGGAACTTGCGACGCTCGAACACAACATGTCCTCCACCAGCCTCGAACGAGAGCTGGTCGAAGAACGTATCGAATCCGTCAAGCAGGAGCGTGTCGCCTTGGGCGCGACCCTTGCAGGCCGCCGGGCCCGCCTCGGAACGCTCGAGTCAGAGTCCGCACGCTTGCGCAAGGAGCGGGCGTTGGCCGACGCCGACGTGGACAAGCGGGTCCGCGTTCTGGAAAGCCGGCGACGCGACCTTTCCGCGTTACGCGATGAGATGGCCTCGCTACGGGCCGAGATCCGCGGCCTGGAGGAGGTTGACCGTGCCTTTGCCGCGGCCTCACCTGCACTCGCCTGGGCACTGTCCAAGTCAAAGGAGTTCCCTGGCCTGATCGGACCTCTCGCCGAGCACATCGACGCCCCTGAGTCTCTCGAACATGTCGTAGAACACGTGCTGGGCTCGGACCTGTTCGCTCTGCTTGTCGCGGATACCGCTGCGGTCAATGAGATCGCCGGAGCGCTTCGAGGCCGCACTGAAGGCGAGATCACCCTGCTGCCCGTCGACGCGATGCGCCAGGACTCGACCCGGCGCGTCGAAGGGGACCGCTTGGTGGACTCGATCTCATGCGCGCCGGAGTACAGGCCCGTGATCGAAGCGCTCCTCGGCGACGTGTTGATGGCACCGACCCTCGACGCGGCCGCCCGTATGGACCGCGCGGGGTGTCGCGTGGTGACACCTGATGGAGAGGTCGTCTGGCCCAACGGCAAGGTCACTGCCGGTAAGGTCGTCTCCGACAACGCCGGCGTTCTGGAGCGCAAGCGACGCATGAACAGCCTGGCCGACGAGGTCGAAGCCCTCAACGCACGCGTCGGCGATTCGGAAGCGGCAGTCTCCGAGGCCGAGGAGGCCCTTGTAGTCGCACAGCAGGACGCTCTAGAGATCGGCCAGTCCCTCGCCGCCGTCACGGGTGAGTACGATTCCTTGCGCGAGGAAGTCGGACGACTGGAAGTACAGCTCACCACCATGGAGTCGGACAACGAGCGTGTCGAATCCAGGTTGTCGGGTATCGACGAGCAACTCTCCCGCTACGAACCGGCTCGCGTCTCACTTCAGTCGACCATCGCCGAACGCGAGGCCGCCATCAAGGAGCTCGAGGAACAGGCGGCCGCTGCAGGTGAGGTTCGCGAGAATCGCTTCAGGGACGAGAGCGCGATCGGTGAACGACTCTCCTCATGCCAGGTGGACATCGCGACCATCTCCGAGCGCGAGATCCATCACAAGAAGCAGATCACCACGATCACGACCGAGCTCGCCGACCTCGAGGAAACCATCGTCGCAGCCCGTCGCACCGAAGATGCTCTCGAACTCCTTCGGGAGAGGATACAGCCGGTGCATGACCTGTTCACCGCGCTCCTCGAGAAAGCGGAGTACTGGGCGGTCAAACTCCGGGACCGTGCCCGGTTCGAGCAGGCCGATTCCGAGTCGCTACGTGAGACCATCCATGCCGCCCAGGAAGCGGTGCGGGCGGTTCAGGCGGAGATCGACGAACATGTCAGTGGCGCAGGCGACGTTCGCGTACGCAAGGGCCAGCTCGAGGTCCAGGTGAGCGCAGCGGCCGCACGTATCGTCGAAGACATCGGCGTCCCGCTGGAGAAGGCCCTGGACAGCGAACCGATCGAGGACCGGGACAAGGTCCAGGACCGCGTTCATCGCCTTCGCAAGCGACTTGAGAACATCGGACCGGTCAATCCGATAGCGATGCAGGAACGCGACATGCTCAAAGACCGGCGGGAGCGTCTCGCTGGATCGATGGACGATCTGGTTGCGGGAAGGAAGGCGCTCTCCAAAGTCATCGCAGCGATCGACAAGAAGATGCGCGAACGCTTCCTTGAGACCTTCGAACAGGTGGACGCGCACTTCCAGGACGTCTTTCGCATGCTCTTTCCCGGTGGCAGCGCGTCCCTCGCCTTGACGGATCCCGACGATCCGGAGACCACGGGTGTCGAAGTGGTCGCCCAACCCGTCGGCAAGAAGCTCTCCAAGATGTCGCTGCTGTCCGGTGGCGAGAAATCCCTCACCGCGCTCGCCCTGCTCTTCGCCCTTTACCGGACCCGCCCGTGCCCGTTCTACATCCTGGACGAGGTCGAAGCTGCCCTTGACGACTCCAATCTGCGGCGCTTCATCGCATTCCTTGACGGGATGCGCGACCGCACCCAATTCATCGTCGTGACGCATCAGCGGCGCACGATGGAGATGGCCGACGCGCTCTACGGCGTCACTATGCAGGCCGACGGCGTCAGCCGGCTGTTGAGCCAGAAGGTCTCACGACCCGGCGAGGCGGAGCCCACAGATGACCGCGCCCTGGTATAGACGCCTCGCCGACGGTCTCTCGAAGAGCCGCGAAAGGCTGGGTGGCCAACTCAACATCCTGTTGCGCCGCGGACCGGACCTCGACGAGGAGTTCTGGGCCGACCTTGAAGACGTCCTCATCGCTTCAGACATGGGCGTCACCGCCGTGACAGAACTCGTTGGGAGACTGAGAGACTCGGCTGCGCGGCATGCACTGCCCGATGCGGAAGCTGTTCTCGCACATCTCGCCGAGGAGATCGCCGAGGAATTCGTTTCCCACAGCGGCACCACTGACCTGCTGGATGACCCGATCACCCTCCTGGTCGTCGGGGTCAACGGCACCGGCAAGACCACGACCGTCGGCAAACTCGCCAAGCAGGCGGTGGATTCGGGCAGACGTGTACTCCTCGGCTCAGCTGACACCTTCCGGGCGGCTGCACTTGAGCAGCTCGACGTCTGGGCCGAGCGCGCCGGAGTACCTGTAGTACGGCGGGACAGGGGTGCGGACCCCGCAGCCGTCGTGTTCGACGCACTCGGTGAGGCGAGACGGCTTGATTCGGAGCTCGTCTTGATCGACACGGCCGGTCGCCTCCACACGTCGGCGGACCTCATGCGCGAGCTTCAGAAGGTCAAGAGGGTGGCAGAGAAGGAGAGCCATCTGCCCGTTCGCATCATGCTGGTCATGGATGCCACGACCGGTCAGAACGGCCTGGTGCAAGCGAGAGAGTTCGACGCAGCCCTCGGAGTCGACTCCATCGCGCTCACCAAGCTTGACGGAACAGCCAAGGGTGGTATCGCCGTCGCGATCGCGCGTGAACTGGGTATCCCCATAGCCCGGATAGGCTTCGGGGAGGGCATCGACGACCTCCGACCCTTCGATCCCCGGGACTTCTCCCATGCGTTGATCGGCGACACGGAACGATGAACGGGGACGCTCCGTCGCGCCAACACGACGTCGGACGCCTCGTGACACTGGTCTTGCTGGCGGTGCTCGTCTTCATCTTCGCCGGTGTCATCATCGTGTTATACGTCACACACTCGACGTCACGAGTCATCGGGGACTCCATGGTGCCGACCCTTGCTCACGACGACGTGGTTCTGGTCACTCGCGGCTATGAACGTCTCAACAGAGGCGATATCGTCATCCTCAGGCCGCCCTCCACCGTTGGTCACCCGGTCGTGAACGACATGGTCAAACGCGTGATCGGACTACCGGGAGATACCGTCGAGGTCGTGGAGGGCCGCGCATTCGTCAACAGCTCAGCTGAACGTGGTTCCTACACGGTCAGGATCGCCGCATGCGACCTCTCATTCCCTTCGACGACGCTGCCCGACGGGCAGGTGTTCCTGTTGGGTGACAACAGGCCGGTCTCCGAGGACAGCCGTCTGTTCGGCTCGGTTGACGAGACGTACATCCGGGGCAAGGTCCTCTGGATACTCTCACCCGCGCGACGGTTCGGAACCGTGGACTGAGATCCCTGTCACTGTGAGTCCAGGGCTCATCACTGCGTTTGACGCCTCCGCAAACAGCCCAGTAGTCTGAAGCCCGATCCGCACCTACGATGAAGGACGCGACCGCACATGTTCCAGAACCTCAGCGACCGTCTGCAGGGAATCTTCAAGAACCTGACCGGCAAAGGGCGGCTGAGTGAAGCTGACGTCGATGCCGCGATGCGCGAGATTCGGCTCGCGCTCCTCGAGGCAGACGTCAACTTCCAGGTCGTCAAGAGCTTCGTAGCCGCCGTGCGGGAACGCGCTGTGGGTGCCGAGGTCACCGCCAGCCTTACTCCCGGCCAGACGGTGGTAGGCATCGTCCTGGACGAGATGACCTCTCTACTTGGCGGCTCCAACGCACGCCTGACGATGTCGAGCCGTGTCCCGAACGTGATCATGCTCGTCGGCTTGCAGGGATCGGGCAAGACGACAGCGTGCGGCAAGCTGGCGAACCTTCTGCGAAAGGAAGGACGGCGACCGCTGATGGTCGCATGCGATGTCTATCGTCCCGCAGCCATCGATCAGCTCGAAGCACTGGGACGGGAACTCGACATCCCGGTATACAGAGGTCAAGGCTCGGATCCTGTACACATCGCCGCCGAGGGCGTCAAACAGGCGGTGGCGACCATGCGCGACGTGGTGATCGTCGATACCGCAGGACGACTGCACATCGATGAGGAGATGATGGACGAGGCGGCTCGCATCAAGTCAGCGGTCCGTCCCGACCAGGTGATCATGGTCGTCGACGCCATGACCGGCCAGGACGCAGTCACCGCGGCGTCTGTATTCGCAGAGAGGGTCGACTTCGACGGAGTACTGATCTCGAAACTGGACGGCGACGCACGAGGCGGTGCAGCGCTTTCGGTCAAGAGCGTCACGGGCAAGCCGATCATCTTCGCCAGCGTAGGGGAGAAGCTCGACGCCCTTGAGCCGTTTCATCCCGATCGCATGGCCAAGCGCATCCTGGGTATGGGTGACGTGGTCACGCTCATAGAGAAGGCCCAGGAGACCCTGGACGAGCAAGCAGTCACCGAGGCAGAAGAACGCCTCCGCAAAGGCGACCTGACGCTCGATGATTTCCTCGGCCAGCTGCGTCAGATCAAGAAGATGGGGGGCATCGCGTCGTTGCTTCAGATGATGCCCGGCGCCGGCAGGATGAAAGGTGCTGTACCGGAGGTCGACGAACGTCAACTCGACCGCATCGCCGCGATCATACAGTCCATGACCGCCGAGGAACGCTCCAAGCCTCAAGTCATCAACGGCTCGCGGCGCGAGCGGATCGCGACCGGAGCAGGCGTGACGGTGTTCGACGTGAACCAACTGCTCAAGCAATTCGCGCAGACCCGGAAGCTCGTGAAGCAGTTCCAGAAGCAGGGGGGCGGAAAGGGCCGGGGCAAGTTCGGTCTGCCGCCGGGGATGCAGCCACCCTTCGGCATGTGACTCACTTCCGGTAGCTGCAGAACAGTCCATCTCGAACGGCTTGTTGCAGGTCACCAGGATGCACAGGGCGCGCTTTGACCCCGCTTGTGCGATGACGTATGATTACACATCGTTTTGCGTGTACGTGGCCGCAGTAGGCCACTTTCAACCGGAGGTGAACCGTTGTCAGTCAAGATCCGCCTGGCCCGCGCCGGTGCCAAGAAGGCGCCGTTCTACCGCATCGTGGTCGCCGATTCACGCTCACCGCGTGATGGCCGCTTCATCGAGATCGTCGGCCGCTACAACCCGCGGACCCAGCCATCTCACATAGAGATGGATGTCGAGAAGGTCGATGCTTGGCTGGCCAAGGGCGCGCAGATGACCGAGACGACTGCCAAGCTCTACGAGATCGCGAAGAACCCCGAGGCCAGCGCTCCTGCAAAGGCCGAGAAGGTTTCCAAGAAGGCTCAGGCAAAGGCGGCCGAGGAAGCCGAAGCTGCAGCTAAGGCCGCTGAAGCCCCTGCCGAGGAAGAACCCGCTGCCGAAGAGGCGACCGCTGAAGTACCCGCAGGCGAAGCTTCATCCGAGACCGAAACCGCTGCTGAGGCCGAAGCCTCTGCTGAAGAGGCTGAGGCTCCCGAGGACGCTCCCGAAGAGGCTTCAGACACCGAGTCGGATGAGTGACGCACCGGTCATGAGCAGACAGTCAGACACCGAAGGACTGCTGCGCTTCCTCGTCACGGCACTCGTCGAGCACCCGGACAAGGTCGCTATCGCCCGAGTCGAGTCCGGCAATACGGTGACGTACGAGATATCCGTCGATCCGGAGGACGTCGGCAAGATCATCGGCCGGCAGGGGCGCATGATCAAGGCGATCAGGACGGTCGTGCGCGCCGCGGCCAGTGTCGACGGTGACTCCGTGGACGTGGACGTGCTCGGTTAACTCCATGCAGCGGGCACCGTTCATCTCGCTCGCTCGGATCGTCAAAGCCCACGGACTCTCCGGAGAGGTGTCAGTCAAGATGCTGGCCGGGACTTCCGAATTGCTCCATCCGGGGTTGCGGGTCTGGTTCGTGCCGCCCCCGCAGGACCTGAGGGAGTCGGCGATCGAGGCTGTACGTCAGGGGCCCAAGGGGCCGCTCCTCACACTCGCCGGCATCGATGGAGTGGATGCCGCATCCACGCTGCGAGGCCGTACGCTGATCGCATCACGCCACGACCTGTCCGATGTGCTCGAGGATTCCCCAGAAGACATCGTAGGTATCGAGGTCTGGGACGAGGAGCACGGTCTCCTCGGCACGATCGAGGACATCATCGAGACCGGTGCCAACGATGTCTGGGTCGTACAGGGTGAGGTCTTCGGCGAAGTGCTGATTCCTGTCATCGAGAGCGTCGTGCTTGAGATCGACCATGAGTCCGCGCGTGCACGCGTGCGACTGCTCGAGGGTCTGCTTCCCGAGGGCGGGGAACGGGCATGAGAGTCGATGTCATCAGCGTCATGCCCCAGATGTTCGACGGGCCGATGGGTGAGTCGATGATCGGCATCGCCCGCGAACGCGGCATTCTGGAACTCCATGTCCATGATCTGCGCATCTGGACCGAGGACAAGCATCGCACCACCGACGACACTCCGTATGGCGGAGGTCCCGGGATGGTGATGAAACCCGAGCCTGTCTTTCGGGCCCTGCGCGAAGTCGTGGAGTCGGATCCGCGCGAAGCGATCAGGATCGTCCTCTCGCCACGAGGAGAGCGCTTCGACCAGCGCATGGCCGAGGAGTTCAGTGATGCTGCACGCCTGCTGTTCATATGCGGCCGCTACGAAGGCCTCGACGAACGCATCTTCTCGCTGGCAGACCGGGTCGTCTCCGTAGGAGACTACGTCCTGACAGGTGGCGAGCTCGCCGCCATGGTGATGATCGATGCGACGACCCGTCTCCTGCCAGGCGTACTGGGAGACGACGGATCCGCAGCCGAGGAATCGTTCACCACAGGGTTGCTGGAGTATCCTCAGTACACGCGCCCTGCGGTATTCGAGCACATGGCCGTGCCCGAGGTGCTGCGAAGCGGCGATCACGCGGCGGTAGCGCGATGGCGTCGCGAGCAGGCGATACGCATGACCGCACGGATGCGCCCGGACCTCATCGAGGCTGCTGCGCTCAGCGATGCGGAGATGAAGATCGCACGTGAAGAACTCGAGAGGAGCAACACCCCGTGACCGATGACGAACTCACACTGGACGAGACTGCGGACCCCGCTTCCGGCGACGCGCCGAATACGACCGCCGAGGCTGCCAAAGATGCCGCAGGATTCGGGCGCTGGCTGCTGGAGACCGCGGTCATGGTCGCCCTGGCCTTCCTGCTCGCGCAGGGCATCAAGACCTTCGTCGTCCAACCTTTCGTGATCCCGACCGGCTCCATGGAGCCGACGATCATGATCGACGACCGCGTGCTCGCCGAGAAGATCAGCTACCGCTTCACCGATCCGAAAGTCGGAGATGTGGTCGTGTTCGAGGATCCGGCGGGGGTCTTTCCGCAGTTGATCAAACGTGTGATCGCCGTGGAGGGACAGGAGGTCGACATCAAGGACGGCCGCGTCCTGATCGATGGTGAAGCGCTGGCCGAACCCTACATCCAGTCCAAGAAGACAGAGCCGAGCAGCATGGCCCTGCCCATACGCATTCCTGAGGGACACGTGTGGCTGATGGGTGACAACCGGCCAAACAGCCAGGACAGCAGGGTCTTCGGCCCACAGCCGGTCACCAGTGTGAAGGGCCGCGCCTTCGGCATCTACTGGCCGGTGAAGCATATCGGCGGCCTCTGATTGCACACGGCCTGCAGGCTGGTCTATACTTTCCATTCGTGTCGCACGGCCGCCCCGTGGGCACTGAGACCGTAACGCAACCCAGAAGGAACCTCATGGATACGATTCGCGCCATAGAACAGCAGCAGATACGAGACGACCTGCCCGCCTTCACCGTGGGTGACAACATCAAAGTCCACTACCGCGTCGTTGAAGGAACCAGGGAGCGCATCCAGGTCTTCCACGGCGTCGTGATCCGCCGTCACGGGTCTGGCAATCGCGAGACCTTCACCGTTCGCAAGATATCGTTCGGTGTGGGCGTGGAACGCACATTCCCCGTTCACTCGCCGAAGATCCAGAAGATCGAGATCGTCGGACGTGCCAAGGTCCGTCGTTCCAAGCTCTACTTCCTCCGGGACAAGGTGGGCAAGGCCGCCCGCCTCAAGGAGCGAGCTTACTAGGAGCACCGGTGAGATCCGCTTGGCGGACTCGCCCTGCGAAGTGTTCTTTCATATCACGCGCGGCCCGTCGCCTTCCAGCGGCGGGCCGTTTCGATATACTGCGATCATCCGTCCGACGCCTGTGCGGAGTACCGATGCACACCATGTCCATCGCGAAGTGTCGCGAAGCGATCTCCGGAGCATCTCACGAGGAACTCGCGAGCCTTCTGGACACCCTGGAAGATGACGGGCGAGCCGGTGTCCAGGCCCTGGTACGCGCTGGCCGGAAGCGTCTCGAGCGCCTACGCGCCGAAAGGAACAGGCTGGCCGCACTCTTCGCACTCGAAGCCGATCTCCGCGCAACAGGCCTGCAGGTCATCGCAGGCGTCGACGAGGTCGGCCGAGGAGCCCTCGCAGGACCCCTCACCGCCTGTGCCGTGGCACTTCCTCCCGGGGTGCATCTGCAAGGGCTCAACGACTCGAAGCTGCTCACCCGTGAGCACAGATCAGTGCTCGCCGAGCAGATCAAGTCCGTCGCCATCTGCTGGCACGTCGCACACGTCGAACCCGAGCGTATCGACTCGCACGGCATGACCGCTGCGGTTCGAAGCGCCATGCTGCAGGCGGTCGAGGGTCTTTCGCCCGCCGCAGAGCATGTCATCATCGATGGTCGGCCTGTCGGCCTCGGACTAGGCGAGACGGCCGTCATCAAGGGTGACTCCAAGGTCGCCTCGATCGCAGCTGCGTCAATCATCGCGAAGGTGACCCGCGACGATCTGATGGCCTGCTACCACCACCAGTACCCGCAATACGGGTTCTGCATCAATCGCGGTTACGGCACAGCCGAACATCTCGCCGCGATATCCGAATGGGGTCCCACGGCCATTCACCGAAAGAGTTTCTCTCCGTGCTGCGACACCCCCCGCCTCTTCCAGGTGGACTGAGCCCGGCTCGTCGCTGCGGGCGTGGACGACTCAATGCGACATCGCTCCGCTTCTCGAACTGAGA
This sequence comes from Actinobacteria bacterium UBA7524, assembly GCA_002478275.1. Classification (GTDB taxonomy): domain Bacteria; phylum Actinomycetota; class Coriobacteriia; order Anaerosomatales; family UBA912; genus UBA7524. The sequence continues at coordinate 37,338 of DLMY01000036.1, read as the reverse complement.
GATACCCCGAGGTTTCGAATCTGGTTCGAGGCTGTTTCGAACCAGCCCTCACACTCTCCATGAATCCAATGAACCGTGGCATTTCTCAAGGAGGGGTCGTGAACAACAGGGATCTCGGGAAACGAGGTGAGGATGCAGCCGCCGCATACCTCGAACGAGCAGGAATGGCGGTAGTCGAGCGAAACTGGCGCTGCAAAGCGGGGGAGGTGGACATCATCGCTCTCGACGGGACCGTTCTCGTTCTCGTCGAAGTGAAGACCAGGAAGGGCTGCGGAAAGGGCACGCCCGAAGAAGCGATATCCCCCACGAAGCAGAAGCGCCTGACAAGATTGGCCCGGACGTACGTGGCTCAGACAGGCATGGATGAGGTCGAGGTACGTTTCGACGTAGTCACTCTCCTGACCATCTCCGAGGACCGGGCCCTGTTGAGACACCACCGAGCTGCGTTCTCCGCGGCATGAGGGAACGGGGCGATGCGGTCGTTGAGACCGCGACCCTGACCGGCACACAGGCCGTACGTGTCGAGGTCCAGGCCGACGTGGGACCGGGTCTTCCGGCCTTCCACATCGTCGGGCTCGGCGATACCGCAGTCATGGAGGCGCGCGAGCGGGTCAGGTCAGCGATAAAGTCGAGCGGGTACCGGTTTCCCGGTGCCAGAGTGGTGATCAACCTTGCGCCCGGACCGCTACGCAAGCACGGAACGGGCTTCGACCTGCCGATAGCCGTTGCACTACTTGTAGCCACCGAGCAGCTTCCGGTCTCGGTTACGGACAACGCTGTGTTCGCAGGGGAACTCGCACTCGACGGAGGGGTCCGCTCGGTCCCTGGGATCCTGGCACATGCGGTAGGGGCCGCTGCTCGAAAGGCACGCCTGGTCTGTTCACGAACATGTCTGTGTGATGTAGCCCTCGTTCCGGGTCTGGTGTGCTCACCCATTGAGACACTCGAAGACCTGACTGCACAGGGCGAAGATCGAAAAGAAACGGTACCTGCTCCTATGATGAGTCCTCCACTCGCACCGATCCCGCACTTGTCAGAAGTAGCGGGACACCAGCACGCGAAGCGAGCACTCGTCATCGCAGCGGCTGGCGGCCACAACCTACTGTTCATCGGACCTCCCGGGTCGGGAAAGACCATGCTCGCACGCTGTCTGCCCGGTCTTCTGCCCGCCCTGACCCCAGATGAACGGCTTGAGGCTGCACTCATACACTCTGTGGCCGGACTGGACACATCGAGCTGTCTGGCTGGCATCAGACCATTCAGAGCACCTCACCATTCGTGCACGGTGGCGGGGCTGATCGGTGGCGGATCCCCGCCCAGACCCGGGGAGACCTCACTGGCCCACACGGGTGTGTTGTTCCTGGACGAACTACCCGAATTCGGACCGGGAACCCTTCAGTCCCTGCGTCAACCGATCGAAGACGGGAAAGTGACCCTTGTCCGGGCTGACGGTCGCATCACCTACCCGGCGCGCTTCTCTCTAGTGGCTGCAGCAAACCCGTGCCCGTGCGGGTACGCCGATGACGCCAGGGGAAGATGCGTGTGCGCCCCGAGCATGATCGATCGGTATATGTCACGTATCGGGGGGCCTCTCATGGATCGCATCGACATACACATGCGTGTAGCCGGTGTTACTCCGGAGCGTCTCATAGATTCGTGCAGTAGCGAGCGCGATCCGGACTACCGAGATATGGTCGTACAGGCGCGCGATCAGGCTCTGGAACGTGATGGGGTGGCGCCAGCCATGTTGTCCGGCTCCAGGCTGCACCAGGCTTGCGCCCTGACCATGACCGCACGCGCGACCCTTCTCCAGCTGTCCAGGACCACGGCACTCTCCGGAAGGGGGATCACGCGGTTGCTTCGGGTCTCCAGGACATGCGCGGACCTTGAGGGATGCGAACGCGTTGACTGTGAGCACGTAGAAGAGGCCATCTCCCTTCGCAGTCTCGTAGGCGAATGACCATGCTGAACTCTTGGCTACTGCATCAGGATGACCGAGACTATCCTCTCAATCTGCAATACCTGGGATCCCCGCCCGAACCGCTCTACTGTATGGGGAAGCGAAGCCTTCTCGAGCGACGGCGTATCGGCATCATCGGGGCACGGAAGGCCACTCCTTACGGACTGCGTGCGGCCCGGATGTTCGGGGCATGGGCGGCGGCCAACGGGATCGCTGTTGTCTCAGGTGCGGCCATCGGATGCGACCAGGCCGCACAACGCGCGGCACTGCAGTCCGGCGGCTGGGCCATCTCAGTGATGGGCTGCGGATGCGACGTCGACTACCCCTCGAATGCCTCCGATATGCTTGACGAACAACGTGTCAACCACCTTGTCATCTCCGAGCATCCTGACGGTTCCCCGCCGAAACGGTGGACACTGAGGGAACGCAACCGGCTTATCGCGGCGATGTCGGACGTCCTGCTCGTCATCGAGGCCGCCTTACCCTCAGGCACGTTCGGCACGGTCGACCATGCCGTCAAATTCGGCGTGCCTGTCTACGCTGTTCCCGGATCGATCTTCTCGCCACAGGCACGAGGGTGTAACCGCTTGATCTCCCAGGGCGCCTTCGTGCTCACGGACACATCAGATCTCGCGGTCGCGCTTGCGATAGGCGGCCATCCGGTCGGTACCGGCATCGGCCAGCAAGACCTGGGCGTTGAGGCAGACATGATCGAGTCGTCGATCATGGCGGATCCCATGCGTCCGGATGACCTGGCCTTCGCACTCGAACTCGACATAATCACCGTCGCCCGCAGATTGAGTGAACTCGAACGCACTGGGAAGGTTGCCCGATACCGTGACGGTAGATATGGCCCGGCCTGAGTCCCAGATCATCGCTTAAGGTGATATCTCCGTCCTGACCCGAGGCGTGGACCGTCACACCGCGCTACAATCGACTCCTCATGCGAAGTCGACGACAGTACAACTCCTCTCCACCCGCAGTAACCGTGATCGGCGGCGGACTGGCCGGATGTGAGGCTGCCCATCAGATCGCGCGACGCGGTCTGCCCGTACGTCTTGTCGAGATGCGTCCGGAGTCGATGACTCCCGCACACAGCACCCCAGAGCTTGCTGAACTCGTCTGCTCGAACTCCTTCAAGAGCGAGGATCCCACGACCGCTACGGGACAGCTCAAACGAGAGCTCGCTCTGATGGGCTCCCTGATCCTGCGCGAGGCACTGAACCACCGTGTTCCGGCTGGTGGCGCCTTGGCTGTCGACAGGGTTGCGTTCTCCTCGGCGATCTCGGAACTTGTCGCTGCCGATCCACTCATCACAGTCGACAGGTCAGAGGCCACCTCGATCCCTGAAGGGTACGTGATCATCGCTACCGGGCCGCTGACCAGCCCGGGATTCGAGGGTGCTTTGTCCCGTGTCGTCGGTGCGGACCGGCTTGCGTTCTTCGACGCTGCAGCACCGGTCATTGACGCTGAATCCATAGACATGAGCGTGGCATTCCGGCAATCGCGTTACGACAAGGGCGATTCGGCCGACTACATCAACTGCCCGATGTCACGTCCAGAATACGAGCGGTTCATCAGCGAGCTGACCGATGCCGAGTTGGTGACCAAGAAGTCCTTCGAACGCAGCGAGCTGTTCAACGCATGCCAACCCATCGAGGAGATCGCGCGCACGGGCATCGACGCACCACGATTCGGAGCGCTCAAGCCGATCGGGCTGCAGGATCCGCGAACGGGAGACCGGCCCTGGGCAGTAGTGCAACTCAGGGCCGAGAACCGCGCCGCGACCGCGTACAACATCGTCGGCTTCCAGACGAACCTGACCTTCCCGGAACAGAGAAGGGTCTTCTCACTCGTACCGGCACTGAAAGATGCGGTATTCCTCAGGTACGGAGTGATGCACCGCAACACGTACGTGGACTCTCCACGCCTGCTTGACGCGACCCTGGCGCTCAGGACCGGGCCCCGGGTGCGTCTCGCCGGCCAGCTCACGGGCACCGAAGGCTACCTTGAGGCCGCTGCAAGCGGTCTGCTCGCTGGGCTCAACACCGTCGCTGCTATCCAGTCACATCCACCCGTGGTCCTGCCCGACACGACATCGCTCGGTGCCCTGATCGCATACGCGACAGATCCCGATACCGGACCCTATCAACCGATGCATGTGAACTGGGGACTGGTTCCTCCGCTGGTCCCGGCGATCAGGGGGAAGCGTCAGCGATATGCCGCCTATGCCGAGCGTGCCTACGAGCACGTGTTTCAGACCGTCACATCCCACCCACTGACAGCGGATGAACACCCATGAACCAACCAGTGGAACTCGTCGGACGCTTCCTCGCTCACCTTGAGGTAATCAGGGGTCTGTCTCCTCACACGATCCGCGCTTACAGGTCGGATCTGGAGCGGTACCTGGAATGGGCGGCGAGAACGAACGTGGACCCGTTACGACTCACTCATCGTCAGCTTCGCCTCTATCTTGCTGAGCTGGACAAAGCATGCTATTCGCGCAAGACGATAGCCAGACGCCTTGCATCGGTACGTTCCTTGTTCACATACCTGTGTTCCGAAGGGATCGTCGATTCGAACCCTGCATCCGTACTCGCCACGCCGCGACTGGAGAAGCAGCTGCCTCGAACGGTTCCTGACGACGTACTCACTGCGCTCCTGGACGCACCCGACCCGTCCACGGATGTCGGACGCCGTGACAGAGCTGTCCTTGAATGCCTGTATGCCACCGGGGCCAGGGTCTCAGAGATCTCCGGGATCGACATCGCAGCGCTCGACCTCGACCAAGGTCTCGTTCGCGTGACGGGAAAGGGGGACAAGCAAAGGATCCTCCCGCTGCATCAGGCCGCCGTTCACCGACTTTCCAGGTACCTTGAAGAAGCAAGGCCCGCCTTCGTACGCAGAGGTGACTTCAGCACGGATGACGCGGATGCACTCTTTCTGTCCGTTCGCGGCTCCCGCTTATCACCGGACGCCATTCGAAGACTCGTGAGGCGGTACGTAGCTGCGTGCGGAGCGAATACCAGGGTCTCGCCACATACTCTGAGACACACGTTCGCCACGCATCTGCTCGAACAAGGCGCGGACCTCAGGACCGTCCAGGAACTGCTCGGTCACGTTGCGCTGTCTACCACCCAGATTTATACTCATCTCGGCAGGCGGCGTCTCTCGGACATGCACAAGAGCGCACATCCGAGGGGCTGACACCGACCTAACTCCAAGGGGCATACGTGATGAAGACGGACCCACGGACGGAAGTATCCGCCCTATGGGCTGCATTCAAGGCAGAGAACGACCAGACAGCGCGCGAGCAGCTGATTCTCAACTTTTCCCCACTCGTCAAGTACGTCGCAGGCAGACTCTCGGCAAGTCTGCCTCAGACAGTGGACACCGCCGATTTGATCAGTTATGGGATCTTCGGACTCATCGACGCTATCGAGAAGTTCGACCCCGGGCGTGGCATCAAGTTCGAGACATATGCGATCGCGCGGATCAAGGGTGCGATCATCGACGAGCTGCGCGCAATGGACTGGGTCCCGCGTTCAGTCAGAGCGCGAGCGCGCGAAGTCGAGCAGGCGTACGTCAGCCTCGAGACGAGACTCAGGCGAGCCCCGTCTGACGCAGAAGTCGCTGCGGAACTCGGTATCGCGCAACGCGAGCTCCATGACATATTCACGAAGCTCTCCTACACGTCGATCGTGTCGTTCGAGGAGTTGTGGACTGGGGGCGATCGGGAAGACCGCTCCAACGTCATGGGCTCGATCGCTGACGAGGGGGCCGAGGACCCCGTCGCGATGTTCGAGAGTGCTGAGGTCAAGGAGATACTCGCCGGCGCTATCGAGAGATTGCCGGAACGCGAACGGGTGGTCGTCGCGCTGTACTATTATGAAGGCTTGACGCTCAAAGAGATCGGGCAGGTGCTGGGTGTTACGGAATCACGAGTCAGTCAGTTGCACACGAAGGCTGTGCTGCGTCTCAGGGCGCGACTGCACGCCCCCCACGGACTGGGTGGATAACCGAAGGGAAGTCGAGACGACATGTCCTCACACACCGTTCTGGTAGTGGAAGACACCGAGTTGCTTCGTCGCATCTATGCGGACAAGCTGACACAAGAGGGATACACCGTGCACGTCGCCGGCGACGGCCTTGAAGCTCTGAACATCCTGCGTACGAACACAGTCGATCTCGTGCTTCTCGATCTGATCATGCCCACCATGAGCGGCCTTGAGGCTCTTGACGCTATGAAGGCCGACCCGCGCACCAAGAACATCCCGGTGATCATCCTGAGCAACCTCGGTCAGGAGACCGATGTCGAACGAGGGCTTGCCCTCGGAGCGGTCGACTACCTGATCAAGAACGAAGCGAAACCGGCGGATGTGGCCGAGAAGATTCGCCTGACTTTGGAATTCATGGCAGGCAGACAGCTGAACGAGGACTCGTACCGCCTGTTCATCCGGGACCACGAAGGAGATGCTGATCGCTTCGTCGGAGACAACAAGTTGCCGCGTCGGTTCTGGTGTCCCGCGTGCGAGGTCGAGGCCATGCTGGAGCTGGTTCCCAAGCGCGATCAGGCCGGTTGGTATGATGCGCACCTCGTCTGCCCGAGCTGTGGCAAGGAGATGTAGGCTCCTTCCGAATTCCCCCCTGTCCCACAGAACCCTCGCTGTGCTACACTACGCGGGTTCATATCACACACGCCTGACGATCCCGTAGTGCGTGGTGCCTCGTGCGCGACACGAGGTCGCACCGGGAGATGACTCAGGCGGAGGAGAGCCAACCGACCAGGAGGTAGCACTATGTCTGTAGTCTCGATGAAGAGCCTTCTCGAGGCCGGTGTCCATTTCGGGCACCAGACCCGCCGCTGGAATCCGAAGATGCGCCCCTACATCTTCACGGAACGCAACGGCATCTACATCCTCGACCTGCAGCGCACTCTGCGCGAGATCGAGGCCGCACACCTGTTCGTTCGCGATCTCGCCGCCCGTGGTGGCCAGGTACTGTTCGTGGGCACCAAGAAGCAGGCGCAAGAACCTATCCAGTCGCAGGCTGAGCGGGCCGGTCAGCCCTTCGTCAACCAGCGCTGGCTTGGTGGAATGCTCACCAACTTCGCAACCATGCGTACCCGCGTCGCCCGCCTCGTCGAACTTGAGACCATGGAGGTCGACGGGCGCATGGCCAGCCTTCCGAAGAAGGAACAGCTTCTGCTCAGGAAGGAATGGGACAAGCTCAACCGTAACCTCTCGGGTGTGCGGGAGATGAAGGAGCTTCCCGGCGCGCTGTTCGTGGTCGACACCAAGCGCGAAGCCATCGCGGTCGCTGAAGCACGCCGACTGCGCATCCCGATCATCGGGCTTGTGGACACGAACGCCGATCCCGACGAGGTCGACTTCGTCATTCCCGGCAACGACGATGCCATCCGTTCTGTCGGACTCATGTGCCGGGTGATCGCTGACGGAGTCATCGACGGCCGTGCGGCACTCGAGGGTCCGCACGTCGCCGAGGCCGAGGAGCGCACTCAGCCCGTCGTGGTCCCGACACCGGAGGCACCCGATGCTGAGCTGGCCGACGAAGCGCCTGCTGAGGAAGCGCCCGCTGAGGATGCCGACACCTCGGTCGAGACTCCTGCAGCCGAGGCTTCCGCTGAGGCCGACGCCGAACCGGAGGCCGTAGAAGCGGCACCCGCCAAGGCCCCGGCCAAGAAGCGGGCTGCCGCGTCGAAGACCAAGACGGCCGCGGAAGAGCCTGCCGAGGAACCCGCCGCACAGTAGAAGACGACCGATGCGAAGAGGTTGTCCGGCTTACGCCCCCACGGCCGCAGTGCGGCCCTGGTAACGACCCACAGGAGGATCGTGACGATGGAAGTCACAGCGAAGATGGTCAAGGACCTGCGTGAGTGCACCGGCGCAGGGATGATGGACTGCAAGAAGGCGCTCACCGAGTCGGGTGGCGACATGGAGCAGGCCATCGACATACTCCGAACGCGTGGACTGGCTGCGCTTGCCAAGAAGGCCGGCCGTGCCACCAACGAGGGCGTGATCGGCGGTTACGTCAGCGAGGACCGCTCTGTCGGGTCCCTCGTCGAGGTCAACTGCGAGACAGATTTCGTTGCGCGTAACGCGGACTTCAAGGCGTTCGTCAACGGTGTCGCACAGCACGTGGCCATCGCCGCTCCCGCCGATGTGGCCGCGCTCATGAGTCAACCGTTCGCCGACCGGCCGGAGAATTTCGAGGCCGTTCTCGGGGAGACCGTCGCCAAGATCGGTGAGAACATGGGCGTAGCCCGTTTCGCGCGCTATGAGCTCTCCTCAGATCACGGAATCGTCACCGTGTACATCCATGGTGTCGGCAACATCGGCGTCATGGTGGAACTCACGTGCGATTCGGCACAGGCCAGTTCCGCAGAAGCCTTTGCGCAACTCGGGAAAGACCTGGCCATGCAGATCGCCGCGGCGTCACCGCAGGCGGTTGACCGGGACGCCATCGACAAGGGCGTCATCGAGCACGAGCTCGAGATCTACAAAGCACAGGCTGCCGAGTCAGGGAAGCCTGAGGAGATCCAGATGAAGATGGCGCAGGGCCGGCTCGAGAAGTTCTTCAAGGAGTTCGCGCTTCTCGAGCAGGTATACGTCAAGGACCCAGACACCACTGTGCAGAAGTACGTGGATTCCGTCGCCAAAGAGCTGGGAGCGAGCATCTCGGTTTCGCGATTCGAGCGCTTCGTACTCGGCGAGACCGCTGCGTCTGAAGCCTGATTCGCAGGTAACGCCTTCACAACGCGCGGACCGTCACACCACGTGACGGTCCGCGTTGCTGTATCCTGTCGAACAAACGGTAGGCGATATCGTGGAAGAAGGAAGGTGGCAGTGGAGCAGTTCCGATTCCGCAGAGTTCTTCTGAAACTCTCAGGTGAAGCGCTCATGGGAGACGCCGGTTACGGCGTGGACCCGACGATACTGGAGTCACTCGCTTCCCAGATAAAGCCCGTCGTAGAGGCCGGGGTCCAGGTCTCAATCGTGGTCGGGGGAGGGAACATCTTCCGGGGGCTGGCGGCCGCCTCGAAGGGGATGGACCGTGCCCAGGCGGACTTCATGGGGATGCTCGCCACCGTCATGAACTCCCTCGCACTCCAGGACGCCCTCGAACGTCACGGCGTGTTCACCAGAGTCATGAGCGCCATAGAGATGCAGGCGGTAGCGGAACCCTACATCCGGCGCAGAGCGATACGACACATCGAGAAGGGCCGTGTCGTCATCTTCGCGGCGGGTACGGGGAACCCGTACTTCACCACCGACACCACGGCCGCTTTGCGAGCCCTGGAGATCGACGCGGACTGCATCATGAAGGCCACCAAGGTCGATGGCGTCTACAGTGCAGACCCCAAGACCGACCCGACAGCGACCCGTTTCGACGAACTCACGTACATCGAGGTCCTCAATCGAGGACTCCAGGTGATGGACTCTACCGCCATTTCGTTGTGCATGGACAACGATCTTCCCATTCTCGTATTCAACATGCAGGTTTCGGGTAACATCGAACGAGCGCTGATGGGAGAACCCGTCGGCACGATCGTGAGGGGAGACGACCGATGATCAAGGATGTCATCAAGGATGCATCCGACCACATGGACAAGACGATCTCCGCGCTGACCCACGAATTCGCCGGTGTCAGGACCGGTCGGGCGTCGGCTCAGATATTCGAGAAAGTCACCGTGGAGTACTACGGCACACCGACTCCTCTCATGCAGGTCGCCGCGATCAAGTCCCCGGAACCGCAGCTGCTGGTCATCGAGCCGTGGGACAAGAGCGTCATGTCTGCGATCGAAAAGGCGATACAATCGTCTGACCTTGGTCTCAATCCTTCGAACGACGGTACGGTCATCCGCGTTCCATTCCCGCCCCTCACCGAGGAACGCCGCAAAGACCTGGTGAAGCTCTGCAAGCAGTACGCCGAGGAAGCGCGTGTCGCGATCCGCAACATCCGTCGGGACGCGAACGACAAGCTCAAGCGACTCGAGAAGGCAGGGGAGATCAGTCAGGACGACCTTCACCGCGCCGAGGGCGACGTACAGAAGGAGACTGATTCACATATCGCCATGATCGATGAGACTCTCAAGCGAAAAGAAGAAGAGATCCTGGAGGTCTGACGTTTGCCTCCTTCGCTCGACTCTCAACGCGAGTTCTTCGCCCAAGGTCCCGGTCTCGAACTGCTCGACGTGCTCGACCGCTCAGCGGTGCCTGCCCACGTGGCCATCATCATGGATGGCAACGGCCGGTGGGCCGCAGCCCGCGGACTGCCTCGCATCGCGGGTCACCGTGCAGGAGCCAAGGCGGTTCGTGAGGCGATCGCAGCTGCACTCGAGATCGGCCTCCAGGTCCTGACCATCTACTCGTTCTCCTCGGAGAACTGGAGGAGACCCGCCGAGGAGGTCTCTGGTCTGATGGATCTCTTCGTCGAGGTTCTGGAGCGCGAGTTGGACAACCTTCAGCAGCGTGACGTCCGCGTGGTCGTTGCCGGCAGACGGGACGGCCTCCCCGAAGCCACACGCTCAGCTTTCGCGAGAACCGAACAGGTGACCGCCACCAACAGCACGATGACGTTGGTGGTCGCGCTGAACTACGGTGGCCGCCAGGAGATTCTGGACGCTGTCCGCTCTCTGAGCGCTCAGACCGCACAGGGGACGATCTTGCCGTCCGATATCGATGAGGATCTCTTCGCAGCACATCTCTACACTGCCGGAGTACCCGACCCCGACCTCGTGGTCCGAACGAGCGGGGAGTTGCGCGTATCGAACTTCCTTCTCTGGCAGATCGCATACTCGGAGTTCTGGATCACCGAGACCCTGTGGCCTGACTTCGACCGCCACGAACTGCTGCGCGCCGTCGTCGATTACCAGCAGCGCACGAGGCGCTTCGGGGGTGCATGATGCGCAAGGACCAGGAGCCTGGAGGCCTGATCACATTCGCCATCAGAACCGGGACTGCTGCCATCATCGGCGTGCTCGTGCTGGCGGCTGTACTTTTCGGCGGCCGATGGGGTCTGGCCGTGCTGATCGCGCTGATCTCGATGCTGGCCGTCAGCGAGCTCTACTCATTCACCAGGCGAGATCATCCACATCCGACCGAAGCGATCGGCGTGCTGTCTGCCGGTGCTATGGCGCTGGCAACCGCCCAGTGGGGTCACCCCGGACTCCTCGGGGTACTCGCGGCGATGACCGTTCTGTTCCTCATACGTCATGTCGCACTCGGCGGCATCCGCACCGCAGACACGGCAGTCACCATGTTCGGTGCGACCTACGTCGGCTTCCTTCTTTCACATTTCGTGATGATCCGCCAGTTGGACGCATCGGGAGTCTTTGCACTAGCCACTATCATCAGTGTGTGGGCGAACGACGTATTCGCCTATCTCGTTGGCTCCACCGTCGGCATGCACAAGATGGCTCCTCGCATATCTCCCAAGAAATCGTGGGAGGGTTTTGCCGCAGGTACAGTGTTCACGACCGCAGTCTGGGTCTCGCTGATGCTCATTCCGGATGTCAGCATCCCTGCACTCTGGTTGTTCGTCATCGGACTCGGTGTGTCGCTTGCCGCAGTCCTCGGAGACCTCGCCGAATCCCGTCTCAAGCGCGAAGCGGGCGTCAAGGACTCCGGTACGCTCTTGCCCGGACACGGCGGCGTGCTCGACCGGTTCGACAGCCTCATCCTCGTCTCGCCCGTCGCCTACTACCTGCTGCTTCTCGCAGGTGTCTCATGATGGCCGAGTCCGCGAATCGCCCACTCGGGTTGGTCGTCCTCGGTTCGACCGGTTCCATCGGTCGCCAGGCGCTCGATGTGGCAACACGCTATCCGGAACGAGTTCGCATCATCGCTCTCGCAGCCAACCGTGACGACGCCACGTTGGCAGACCAGGCCATCGAGCACCGTGTGGTCGACCTCGCAATGGCCGACTCCGCATCAGCGAGCCGGCTCCAGGACAGGTTGGCCCGGGCAGGAACGCGCAGCGGCGTAGAGAGCGGTGACGAAGCCGTCGTGGACCTTGCGCGCCACCCGGAAGCGGACATCGTGCTCAACGCCCTCGTCGGTTCGGCGGGCCTGCGAGCCACCCTTGCCACGCTGGAGGCCGGCAAGGTCCTTGCCCTCGCGAACAAGGAATCGCTTGTCGTCGGCGGCGACCTCGTTACCAGGGCCGCAGCTCCCGGAGCGCTGCGCCCGGTGGACTCCGAGCACTCGGCGATCTTCCAGTGTCTTGAGGGCGAGGACCCTCACCGGGTAGCCAGACTGTGGCTCACAGCTTCCGGAGGGCCTTTCCTCGGCAAGACGCGTGACGAGCTTCGTGACGTGCGTGCCGAGCGGGCCCTGGCGCACCCCACATGGAAGATGGGGCCGAAGATCACGATCGATTCGGCGACTCTCATGAACAAGGGTCTCGAGGTCATCGAGGCGCACCATCTGTTCTCGGTCGCCTACGACGATATCCGCGTTGTCGTGCACCCGCAGTCCTGTGTCCACTCGATGGTCGAGTTCACCGACGGCTCGGTCAAAGCGCACCTCGGCGCGACGGACATGCGGATCCCGATCCAGTACGCCTTCTCGTACCCGGACCGCTGGGATGCGCCTCTCGATCCGGTCGACTTCACCGCTCTCGGTTCGCTGGACTTCGGACCTGCGGACCTTGAGACCTTCGGTTGCCTGCGCCTCGCATTCGAAGCCGGGAGAGAAGGAGGCAGCGCGCCGTGCGTACTCAACGCCTCCAACGAGGTCGCAGTCGCGGCCTTCCTCGGCGGCCGGTGTGCTTTCCTCGACATCGAGAGGACCGTGGAGCACGCCCTTGAAGCGCTTCCCGTCGAGTACCTGTCCAGCCTGGAGCACCTCGAACACGTCGACGAGCGTGCGCGTACGATCGCCGAGGAGTTCCTGACTGCGCTGAGATGAACGGCACCGCAGCCGGGCCCCGCCGTCGCTCAACGCACCCATGGCTCGCGGTTTGCAGACAGCACGTAGCTGCACCGGCAGCATACACATGAGAGCATGAACGTCTACGAAAGGAAGCTCCGCTAACGATGGCAATGCTCATGGACGCAGCGAACACCGTGTTTTGGGGCGTTATCACGTTCTCGATACTCATCGTCTTGCACGAAGGCGGCCACTTCGCCGTCGCGCGAGCGTTCGGCGTGAAGGTCCACGAGTTCATGATCGGCCTACCCGGTCCCGCCGTCCGTCTCGCCACCAAGAGCGGTACGGTGTTCGGGATAACAGCCATCCCGCTCGGGGGCTACGTCCGCATCGCCGGAATGGAACCCGGAAGCGAGGACCCGCGTCTGGCAGATGTGCTCGGCCTGGTCGTTCGAGAGGGCAGAGCCGACTCCTCATCGGTGTCCAGCGCCCTGGGCGTCGAGGAATCCGATGCCGCGACCATGCTCGCCACGCTCGCCGACTGGGGGGCGCTCGCCCCCTCGCAAGACGATGACGTGTCGTACCTGTCTGCCATCGAGAGCGAGGGGGAGGAGCCGGCACACCTGCTCGACCGGGCGCGCAGCGTCACATATCGCGGTCTGTCGATTCCGAAGCGCATCCTCGTTCTCTCGGCCGGAGTCCTGGTGAACCTTCTCGCCGCGATCGCCGTATTCACATTCGTGCTCAGTATCTGGGGCTACTACGAACCGACCCTGACCATCGCTCACATCGTCCCCGATTCAGCCGCGCAGGCAGCCGGCTTGCGCGAAGGAGACGTCCTGACCTCCCTGCAGGGCGAACCTGCCGTGGACTGGATGACCTTCAGTGCTGCCATCGCTTCACTTGATGCCGGCGAAGAAGTCACGATCGGATACTTGCGAGACGGCAGCGAGATGGACGCTCGTGTCGCCCTGGGCCGCTCAGACGACGGTCGCACGTTCCTGGGTGTCGGACCGGAGAGCATCCCCGTCGACCTGACTGTCCTCGAATCCTTGCGCGAGAGCGTGAGCTGGGTCGGTCTCGTCTTCGTCGCCATCATGAGGTTCTTCGACCCGTCGACGTTCGAGAGCTCGATGGAAGGCGCACGCAGCATAGTCGGCATCAGTGTCGAGGTGACACGGGCAGCGGAGGCCGGCCCCTTGAGCTACGCGTGGATAGTCGCGCTGCTCTCCCTGTCCCTGGGTGTCATGAACATCCTGCCGATACCGCCGCTGGACGGCGGAAAGGTGCTCATCGAGATCGTGCAGGGCATCGCAGGACGCCCGGTCGAGAGACGAATCGCCATCGGTATGAGCGTGGCGGGGGCCGTGTTGCTGTTCAGCTTCATCGGCTACGTGATGTACGCTGACGTCATGCGATACTTCGTCACCCCGTAGCACACGCCGAGGGAGGGGAGTGCACATGGACCGCCGCGAATCGCGCCCGGTCGCCGTCGGCCCGGTGATCGTCGGTGGCAACTCGCCCGTGGCCGTGCAATCCATGACGAACACCGACACGGCTGATCACGTCTCGACGCTCGCTCAGATCGGGCGCCTTGCCGAAGCCGGCTGTGAGATCGTCCGCGTCGCCGTCCCAAGCGCTTCGGCGTTGAAAGGATTCGCACGGGCGTGTGAGGACTCGCCACTGCCCGTCGTCGCCGACGTCCACTTCGACCACCGTCTTGCCATCGAAGCGATCCGGCTCGGTGCCGCCAAGATCCGCATCAATCCCGGGAACATCGGTTCCATGAGCCACGTCGACGAGATCATCGATGCGGCAGGAGCTGCGGGAGTGCCGATCCGCATCGGAGTCAACGCCGGTTCACTCGCCGAGGAGTACCAGGACAAGGACTGGTCCCTTCCAGACAAGCTGGTAGCCAGCGCCGTCAGCTTCGCAGAACACTTCCAGTCTCGCGGCTTCGAAGACATCGTGCTCTCGGCGAAGGCATCCAGCGTCGTCAGCACCGTCGACGCGTACCGTGCCCTGGCCCACAAGGTCCCGTACCCCCTCCATATCGGCGTCACCGAGGCCGGCACTTCGACGGCCGGGACTGTGAAGTCCGCCGTCGGGCTCGGAATCCTGCTCGCCGAAGGAATCGGGGACACGCTTCGTGTATCGCTTACCGCGGACCCTGTCGACGAGGTGCTCGTCGCCTGGGAGATACTCGCTGCCCTCGATATTCGTCGCCGGACCGCGGAGCTGGTCAGCTGCCCCACGTGCGGTCGCTGTGGCGTAGACCTCATCCCGATCGCCGAGGAGATCGAACGCCGCTTGCGCTCCCAGCCGAGCACCCTGAAGGTGGCGGTGATGGGTTGTGTCGTCAACGGGCCGGGTGAGGCACGTGACGCTGATATCGGCGTGGCCGCTGGACGCGGGATGGGCCTGATCTTCGCCCACGGCGAGCCGCTTCGCAAAGTCCCTGAAGACAGGATCGTCGACGAGCTGATGCTCGAGATATCACGCCTGGAATCCGGGCGGACCTGAACGTCGGCCGATCCCTGCCTCACCCTCCTGTGAGAAACCGAAGTGCGTTATGCTGCTTTGGTGGACTGTCCTGCCTGGCTAGTCGAGGAGGAATCATGGGGGAAAGAGTACGCATCGCCATCGTAGGCGGAGGCCGCATGGGAACGCCGCTGATGATGGACCTGCTCGCACGCCCGTTCGTTGAGATCGTAGGACTCGCTGACCGTGACCCTCAGAGCAGAGGAGCCATCCTCGCCCAACAGAACGACATCTTCTTCTGTGAAGACGCCGACGTCCTTGCATCACGGGGCGAGGAGATCGACATCATCTTCGACCTCTCGGGAGACCCATCGGTCAAGCGCTCGCTCAAGGACGCATTCGTCGCACAGGACAACCGCACCACGATCATCTTGAGCGACCTGACTGCGAGACTCATCATGAGCCTGGTCGCTGACTCCCAGGAACTGGTCGCGACGGTACATCCCGACGACCGCGGGATCGGGTGATCGCAGGTGTCACTCGGTTCCACGCGGGTAGCGCTTCACGCCAGTGTCCTGTACGCGCCTACCCTCAAAGAAGTCCCGGCTGAGGCAGAGATACCATCGCACCGCCTCATGCTGCGAGCCGGTCTGATCCGCAAGACCGCGGCGGGGATCTACTCCTTCTTACCACTGGGTTACCGCAGTGTGCGCAAGGTGGAGCAGATCGTGCGCGAGGAGATGGACGCGATAGGCTGCCAGGAACTGCTGTTACCTATCGTGCAACCTGCCGAACTGTGGCACGAGTCCGGCCGCTGGTCGGACTACGGACCTGAGCTCGCGCGCCTGACCGACAGGGCGGGCCGCGAGTTCTGCCTCGGCCCCACACACGAGGAGATCATAACCTCGCTGGTCCGCAACGAGGTGAGGTCCTACCGCGAGCTGCCGCTGTCTCTCTACCAGATCAACATGAAGTTCCGCGATGAGATGCGGCCGAGGTTCGGACTGCTCAGGGGCCGTGAGTTCATCATGAAGGACGCATACTCCTTCCACGCCGACCAGGAGTCGCTCCGGCGACACTACGACGAGCAGGCCGAAGCGTACGGACGCATCTGCGACAGGCTGGGACTGGAATGGCGCGCTGTCGAGGCGGACTCGGGCCAGATAGGGGGCAAGGTCACCAAGGAATTCATGGCCCTTGCCGACAACGGAGAAGCGGAGATCGTCTACTGCGCGTGCGGTTGGGCCGCCAACGTCGAAGCCGCGGCCGTCCGAACACCGGATCCTGTCACCGGTTCCGACGAGACAGGTGAACCGGCGGCCGAGATGCACAAGGTCCACACACCCGGCATCCAGACGATCGCCGAACTCGCGCACGCGTTCCGACGCCCGGAGCACGACTTCGTGAAGTCGATGGCCGCAAGCACCGAGGATGGCGAACTGGTGCTGTTCTGCATCCCAGGTGATCGCGAACTCAATCCGTTGAAGGCGGCGCTCGCTGCGCCAGGAGCGGAGTTGCTCGACGAAGACCAATTCGAAGCGTACGGAATCAGCCGGGGGTTCATCGGCCCCGCGGGTGCCCCGGGCAACACCCGCGTGATAGCCGACCGCTCGCTGGTCGGCCGCAGTGCCTGGGTGACCGGCGCGAACGAGACTGACTATCACCTGTTCGACGCGGCTCCCGGTCGCGACTTCGTCGTAGACGAATGGGCCGACCTCATTACCGCACGAGCCGGCGACGGCTGCCCCGCATGTGACGGACGGATGCTCTCTGCCCGTGGCATCGAGGTCTCACAGGTGTTCCAGCTCGGAACCAAGTACTCAGAGGCCATGAGCGCCACCTTCAATGCTGAAGACGGCAGCGAACGCCCCTTCATCATGGGATGCTACGGAGTCGGCATCACTCGCTCGCTCGCCGCCGTCATCGAACAGCACAACGACGAGAATGGCATCGCCTGGCCCATGAGCGTCGCCCCGGTGCAGGCGGCCGTCATTCCGCTTGCTGTCGGGGATGACGTCCTCTACCCCGTGGCAGAACGCATCTTCGGACAATTGGCGGATGCCGGCGTAGAGACGCTGATCGACGACCGCGACGAAAGACCCGGCGTCAAATTCGCGGACGCCGACCTGATCGGCTACCCGATCCAGGTGGTCATCGGCAAGAAGGGCGTCACAGCTGGTATCGCCGAGATCAAGATACGCGCTACCGGTGAGCGCCACGAAGCACCCATAGAGAAGGCGGCCGAGCAGGTCGTGGCGATGGTTCGTGAGGAACTGTCAAGGCTGGGGTGTTGATCACGGGCGATCAGCGGCGCCATTCTGACGCCGTCCGGGACATCCTGGCCTCCGGGAATGTCATCCTGGGCCCTATGGCCGGCATCACAGAAGCTCCCTTTCGAGGCATCTGCAAGCAGATGGGCGCGGGTCTGACCTGCACCGAGATGGTGAGCGCCACGGGTCTGCGCTACAGTCCTGACTCTCGCATCTCCCGCGCACTGCTGACCTTCGATGCCGAGGAGGTCCCTTGCGCCGTTCAGATCTTCGGTTCTGAACCTGACATCATGGCAACCCAGGCTGCCGTCATCCTTGAGCGGCACGGAGAGAACGTCGCGCTCATCGATATCAACATGGGTTGCCCGGTCACCAAGGTCGTGAACAAGGGCGAGGGTGCAGCGCTCATGCGCGATTCCTCGCGCGCTGCGCGCATCGTCGCAGCGGTCGCTGACTCGTGCGACATTCCCGTCACGGTGAAGTTCCGTTCAGGCTGGTCACAGGGTGAGGTCAACGCGGTAGAGTTCGCACAGGCGATGCAGGACGCGGGAGCTGCTGCTATGACGGTCCATGCACGCACGCGTGACCAATTCTACCGCGGTACCGCGGACCGCTCCGTCATCGCGGCGGTCAAGGCCTCGGTCGAGGTTCCTGTCGTGGGTAGCGGCGATGTGTTCAGTGCGTCAGATGCAGCTGAGATGCTCAGAGACACCGGCGTCGATGGTGTCATGGTCGCCCGAGGCGCGCGGGGCAATCCCTGGATCTTCCGGGAAGCACGAGCACTTATCGACCGGCAGCAGGTCATCGACCCTCCGACCGCTGTCGAACGGATCGACATGGCCCGGGTGCATGCGGCAGCGCTTGTGGAGTTCGGTGGCGAGTGCGCGGTAGTCAGGATGCGAAAGCATGTCGCCTGGTACGTCACCGGAATGCCTGGTGCCACTCACGTCCGGGAGCGAGTCAACGGTATCTGCACATACTCAGAGCTTGATGCTCTGCTGTGTGAGTATCGCGGTTACATCATCGATCGTATGTAGGCAACCGTATGTAGCCTTTCACCACCTGAAACGCTGTGTTAGAATCGCACCTGTAGGTGAATCTGTCGTACTTGCGAGAAGTGGGCGAGCCGTCCGCTTCTTTTGTTCTGGAAGGAGGTCGACCGGCGATGCAGGCTCCGCTCCACGAACGGATCGAGGCGCTTCTGGCTCCCTTGGCGGAGCGTGAAGGCTTCGAACTCGTCGCGGTCGAGACCGCCGGTGCATCCGGCGCACCCCTCATCAGGGTGTTCCTGGACAGGGATGGCGGTGTCGACCTGGAGGCCATAGTCGCCGCCAACCGGTGGATCGCTGAGGCGCTCGACGCCCAGGATCCGGTGAATGGTCCCTACACGCTCGAGGTCAGCTCTCCAGGTGTAGACAGACCCTTGACCAGGCTCACGGATTTCAAGCGATTCGAAGGTCATGTCGCAAGCCTCAAGACGACACCTATCGAAGGGCGCGCTTCGTTCACAGGGACGATAGTCGCGGTCGATGATGACACCATCATGCTCGACGTGGATAACGAATCCGTCCGCATCCCATACCGGGCCATCACGAAGGCTCGCCTGAAGGGCACTGTGGACTTCGGGAAGAAAGGAACGGGAGACTGAGATGAGCTCCGAACTGATGGACGCGCTCACCGCGCTTGCCCGCGAAAAGAACATCGACGAATACGAGATGCTCGATAAGCTGGAACAGCAGCTTGCGGCGACGTACAGGCGCATCATGGACCTGGAGAACGACACGAGAGTCGTACTCGACCGTGATACCGGCAGAATCTACGTCTACGAGCTGATCCCTGTGGGCGGAACCGAGGAAGAGCCCCTCTTCGAAGAACACGACATCACGCCCAAGGACGTCTCGCGCATCGCGGCCCAGGCCGCGAAGAACGTGATCATGAGCTCGATCCGGGATGCCGAGAGGGACCGCATCTACGACGAGTACTCCGACAGGGTGGGGGAGAGCGTCACCGGCACCGTGCAGCAGTCTGACTCGCGGTACACCCTCATCAAGCTGCGGGAAGGAGTCGAGGCGCTTCTTCCCCCCAGCGAACAGCCGCATACCGAGCGCTACGATCACAACCAGCGGATCAAGGCCTACATCATCGAGGTCCGCAAGACGACGACCGAACCCTCGATCGTCGTATCGAGAACGCATCCGGGTCTGATCCGGAGGCTCTTCGAACTGGAAGTGCCTGAGATCTACGACGGCATCGTTGAGATCAAGAGCGTCGCACGCGAGCCCGGCATGCGCAGCAAGGTTGCGGTCTCCAGCCGCGAGTCCGGGCTCGATCCGGTCGGCGCATGCGTCGGCCCCAAGGGCTCTCGCGTCCGCATGATCGTCAGCGAGCTGCGTGGCGAACGCATCGACGTCGTCCCCTGGTCGGAGGAACCCTCCACGTACGTCGCGAACGCGCTGTCACCCGCCAAGGTCACCCGCGTCATAGCCGATGAGGACAGTCATACCGCTACCGTGATCGTCCCGGACGACCAACTTTCCCTTGCCATCGGCAAGGAAGGCCAGAATGCGCGCCTCGCTGCCAAGCTGACGGGATGGCGTATCGACATCAAGAGTCAGTCACAGGCCGCTGACTCCGGAATGGCGACCACTTCGATCGCGGGCGAGGATGGCGGGCAGGACGAGGAGTACGACGGCAGGTGCGTCGCCATCACCTCTTCAGGTCTGCGATGCAGGAACAAGGCGGTTCCCGGGACCGTCTACTGCCGCATACACGCCAAGGAGGCACCCGCTTCGTGACGCATGGCCGCAAGACACCAGAACGTACCTGTATCGCTTGCCGCACAACCTCCGACAAGCGGACGTTCGTACGCATCGCCAGAACACCCGAGGGTTACGTGCTGGTCGACGCGACCGGTCGCATGAACGGGCGCGGAGCGTACCTGTGTGCGCGACAATCGTGTATGGACGAAGCGGTATCACGCCGGAGACTGGATCCCGCATTGCGGGTGCAACTGAAAGACGACGATATCGACAGACTACGCAGGGAATTCGCGAGCGCGATCAGCGCTTGCGAGGTCTCGCCACAAGGACGGTGACGCGTACTAATGCCCAGCATGCGAGTCCATGAGCTGGCCAAAGAGTTCGGTATGACCTCGAAAGAGCTGCTCGAACACCTCACCAGACTCAAGATCCCGGCAAAGGGACACGCTTCCACCCTCGTGGAAGCCTATGTGGACAAGATCCGCAAGGACCTCGGACCGGTCATTGCTGAGCGCCAGGCTGAACTCGAGGCCGCACGCGCGAAGCAGGAGGCCAAGGAACGCAAAGAGCGCGAGGCAGCGGAGGCGGCTGCGAAAGCCGACGCAGAGGAACGCGCTCGTAGAGAAGCCGAGGAACGCGCTCGTAGAGAAGCTGCTGAAGCGGCCGAGCGAGCCGAGCGCGAAGCGGAGACAGCTCGACTTGAGGCCGAACAGCGCGAGCGTGCCGAGGCTGAAGCTGCTGCCAAGGCGGAGGAAGTCCGCCTGGCCGCAGAAGCCGCTCAAAGAGCGGAACAAGAGGCCGCAGAAGCGGCAGCGCTTGAGAAGGCCGAGGCCGACCGATATCGCGAGATGGCGAAGCAGGCCGCAGTCGTCACTCAGTCCGACCAGGCGCGACAGAAGGTCATAGAAGAAGCGAAGGCCGCCGTCGCCGCAGCACAGTCCGACACGGGCAAGCGCAAGAAGAAGAAGGAGAAGCGTGCCCAGGATGCCGTGGCAGACGAAGGCGGCGCGGCTGCCGCAAGCGTGACGCCATCGGCCGACGAGGACACGGTCGTCGTAACGGAAGGGGTCACCGTCGGCGAGCTTGCGGATGCTTTGGGGCTGCCTCCCAACGAGATCATCAAGCGTCTGATGTTGCTTGGCAGCATGCTGACGGTCAACCAGCCGATGATGCGCGATATCGTCGAGATCATCGCCGACGACCTGGGGCGTAAGGTAGAGATCATCTCCCCCGAAGAAGAAACGGGCTTCGTCTTCGAAGACGCCCCGGAAGATCTCAAGTTCCGCCCTCCGGTTGTCACAGTCATGGGCCACGTGGATCACGGGAAGACCTCGCTACTCGACGCCATCAGGGAGACGGGTGTCGCCGAAACAGAGGCCGGTGGCATCACGCAGCACATCGGCGCCTCGGTCGTCACTCACGGCGGGAAGCAGATAACCTTCATCGATACGCCCGGTCACGAGGCGTTCACCGCGATGCGGGCAAGGGGCGCCAAGGTCACCGACGTCGCCGTGCTCGTGGTCGCGGCCGACGACGGAGTCATGCCGCAGACGGTCGAGGCGATCCATCATGCCAAGGCCGCCGGCGTACCGATCATCATCGCCGTGAACAAGATCGACAAGGAGGGGGCGAACCCCGAGCAGGTACGTCAGATGCTCACAGAGCACGACATCGTGCCCGAGGAATGGGGCGGCAGCAACATCTTCGTCAACGTATCCGCCAAGCAGCGGATCAACATCGACGACCTCCTTGAAACCATCCTCCTCGTCGCAGAGGTCGAGGACCTCAAGGCGAACCCCGACGCACCTGCGAGCGGTGTGGTCATCGAAGCGAAACTGGATCGCGGACGTGGGCCGGTGGCAACCGTCCTCATCCAGCGAGGAACGCTCCGTGTCAGTGATTCCCTGGTCGCAGGAACCAGCCACGGGCGAGTGCGTGCCCTGCTCGACCCGTTGGGCAAGGCTGTCGAATCCGCCGGACCGGCTGACCCGGTCGAGATCCAGGGCCTCGGAAGCGTTCCATCGGCCGGAGACGAGTTCAGGGTCTTCGCGGACGAACGCGATGCTCGCGCCTTGGCCGAGGAGCGCGCACTCAAGCAGCGCCTTCTCGCCCAGGAGAAGAAGGTCCACGTCTCACTCGACGACCTGTTCGCACGCATCCAGGAGGGCGAGCTGAAGGACCTCAACCTCGTCGTCAAAGCAGATGTCCAGGGATCCATCGAGGCTCTCAAAGACGCGCTGGACAAGATGGACCAGTCCGAAGTGCGCATAAACGTCATCCACTCCGCAGTCGGCGCCATCACCGAGACCGATGTGATGCTCGCCGACGCCTCCGATGCGATCATCATCGGCTTCAACGTCCGTCCAGAACCCAAGGCGAAGACGGTGGCCGAGAAGGAGAACGTCGACATCCGCCTGTACCGGGTCATCTACCAGGCTATCGAGGACATCAATGCTGCGCGTGTCGGCATGCTCGCTCCCGATTTCGTGGAGGAGGACACGGCACGGGTCGAGGTTCGCGAGCTCTTCCGCGTACCCAAGGTCGGCGTGATCGCAGGATCGTACGTGCTTGACGGCGAGATCCATCGTGACGACCAGGTCCGCGTCGTTCGTGACGGCACGGTCATCTACGAAGGACAGATCGGCTCGCTGAGGCGCTTCAAAGAGGATGTGAAGTCGGTCCGTTCGGGCTACGAGTGCGGCGTCAGCATCGAGGGCTTCCAGGACCTCAAGGAGGGCGACGTGATCGAGGCCTTCAAGACCATCGAAGTCGCCCGAGAGTCATAAGGTTCCTGCGATGAAGCAGACCCCGAGGACCCGCAAGATCAATGAGACGGCCAGAGAGGCCATCGCGTCGATACTGCTCGACGAGATATCCGACCCTCGTCTCGATCTCGTGACCATCACGGGCGTCAATGTCGCTCCTGACCTTACGACAGCGAACGTTTACGTCACCGCTCATGGCGAGCAGGACCGCTATGCAGAGGTTCTGGCCGGCCTGGAGTCAGCGAAGGGGCGCATACGGTCTCTCCTCGGAAAGCGCGTTAAGCTGCGACTCACTCCGGAGCTTCGGTTCTTCATCGACGAGAGCGTCGACCATGGGATGCGCATCTCCGAAGCGCTCAAAGATGTGCCTCCGACGCTGGCCGAGCCCGGTACCGTCGAAGGTGATCCCGGTTCGGACGCGGATGTGAGCGACATCGATCTGAACGGATAGAGACAGCGGAGGAGACCGTGAGCACACCGTTCCATCGCGCGGCGGTTCATCTGCGACATGCCGCCTCCGTCGTCGTTTGCGCGCACGTCCGACCTGACGGGGATGCGATCGGCTCAACGCTCGCGGCGACCCTCGCTTTGCGTCAGGCGGGAATACCGGCGGTGCCGACGCTTGCCGACGATGAGCCCCCTCCGAGACTCTACTCCTTCCTGCCCGGCTTCGGTCTCTATGTTCCGCTCAAAGACCTGGACCAGCCTGAGGTCTTCCTCGCCCTGGATACTCCTGATTTCGCCAGGCTCGGCGACGCTGAGGGAATGGCGCGCGCAAGCGAGACGGTGATCGTGGTCGACCACCATCCTGACAACAAGGAATTCGGCACCGTCAACGTCGTCGACACACGGGCTGCGGCAACAGGTCAACTGATATGGCATCTCGCCCAGCGTCTTGAGATCGCTCCCTCTCCCGAGTTCGCCCTGTGCTGTTACGTCGCCCTGATGACCGACACCGGCAGATTCGCGTACCAGAACACAACAGCGGACACCCTTAGCGCCGCCGCTGACATGTTGGAGGCCGGAGTGGATGCTGCAGAGGCCTCTCGGCTCATCTACCAGGAGCGTTCTGCAGAAGAACTGTACCTCGAAGCCCTGGTTCTAAAGCGCCTCACACTGGCCAATGGCGGAAGGGTCGCATACTCCTGGTATACGGCCGAGGACCTCCTCCATGCCGGCATGTCACAGGAGAACACGGAAAGACTCCCTGACGTCGTCCGCCAGATCGAAGGAGTCGACGTCGCCCTTCTGTTCCGCGTCTCAGGTACTGAAACGCGGGTCAACCTGCGGGCGAAGACGGGCTTCGACGTCGGTGCGGTCGCACGGCGCTTCGAAGGAGGCGGACACGCTGCTGCAGCGGGTCTCACGTTCCAGGGCGATCACGAGGCGGCTCTCCGAGATCTACTACCTATGCTTCCGGGAGCCGACTCGCAGTGAAGAATCGCGGGGCGACGACTCTGTGCGGAATCCTGCTCGTGGACAAGCCCGGCGGCATGACCAGCCATGACGTCGTCTCTCGTATCAGGAGACTGACTGGCGAGGGTAGGGTCGGCCACGCCGGGACACTGGATCCCATGGCCACCGGGCTTCTCGTGGTTCTCGTAGGGCCCGCGACGAGGCTCGCTCCCTACTTGTCCGCGTCAACCAAGACATACCGTGCCCGGATCACCTTCGGAACCGCCACCGAAACCGACGACGCGGACGGTGAGGTGATCGCAACCACTACCGTGCCGCCGGTCATCGCAGAGTTCTCAGAGGCGACACGGACCGTCGCAGCGCTTCGTGGTATACGCGATCAGATTCCTCCTGCATTCTCGGCGATCAAGAGCGCTGGCCGCGTCGCACACCGGGAGGCCCGGTCGGGCAGGTCCTTGCCCCTGTCCGCGCGCGAGATTGAGATCTACGAGGCATGTCTCGAATCGGTCGATCCGGGGCCACCGGTGCAATGGACTGTAGAACTCGCCGTCTCGAAGGGGACGTACATCAGAGCGATCGCCCGCGACCTCGGATCCAGCCTCGGAACCACTGCGCACCTGTCCGCTCTCCGCAGAACAGCGTCTGGATCCTGCAGACTCGACGAGGCACACACCCTCGAGGAGCTTGAATCCGCACAGCAGGGGATAGCTGAGCGGTTCACCGATCCGGTCAAAGCGCTCGGTCTGCCCGTGATCGAGGTTGACGCGGCAACTGCTACCAAGGTGTCGACCGGCAACAGTATCCCCTTTGACGACCTTCCCGGCGTCGCGCCGCCAGCGCGGCTTACGGACGGTCCCGTCACGATCGTTCATTCACACAGCGTGCTCGCGGTCTACAATGTGGAGCGAACTATGCTGAAACCTGAAGTAGTGATCGGCCAGGACCGTCCCTTGGGAGCCGCCCGGTGAGCCGCACCGTCATCTGGGAACAGGAGATGCCCCCGCTCGGAAGGGCCGTCATCGCCATGGGTGTCTTCGATGGTGTTCACGTCGGGCACCAGGCTTTGCTCTCCGCGACAGCCGATGCGGCGAAGCTGGCTGGCGTCTCCTCGGCGGTGTTGACCTTCGACCGTGATCCGGACCAGGTCGTCAGTCCCGACAGAGCGGCTCCTCAGCTTCTGACCCTGCAGGACAAGCTTCACTTCCTGGAGGCTCAGGGGCTGGATGTGATCGTCGTCGTGCCATTCTGCGCCCGATTGGCGAACACGACGCCCGATCGTTTCCTCGATGACATAGTCCTCGAAGCGTTCGTGCCTGTCGCGATACACATCGGACACGACTTCCGGTACGGCAAGAATGCAAGCGGGTCTGTCTCCACTCTCCGCTCTTACGGGGGGCAGCACGGTTTCCAGGTGGTCGCACACGACCTGGTCAGTGCGAGCGGTGAGCCGGTCACTTCGACACGTATCAGATCGCTCGTAGCCGCAGGTGACGTGGCGGTGGCGGCCGAGCTTCTGGGAAGGGCCCATCGGGTTGCGGGCCGAGTGGTACGAGGACGCGGAGCAGGTGCTTCGACGATCGGTATACCTACCGCAAATGTGGCTCCCGCTTCTCATAGCGCCCTGCCTGCAGACGGCGTCTACCGTGGCCGCGCGATCACGACGAAAGGCGCCTACGATGCTGCGATATCCGTCGGCCGTCCACCGAGCTTCGACGACGCGCGTGACGTACTCGAGGCGCATCTTCTGGATTTCGAAGGCGACCTGTACGCGACCGACATCACGCTCGAGTTCCTCGACCGGCTCCGCGACCTGGACCGCTTCGAAGAAGACCGGGACCTTACGGATGCGATCCGAGGAGACATCGAGCGGGTCCGCGCAGAGAGTGTGGCTCAAGATGCCTGATGACCCGCTGCCTCCCGACCCCTGGGAGGAAGACGGCATAGACCTGTGGGCTCTCGAGCAGGCCGAAGAGCTTGCCCGCAAGTCGACCACACCCGACGACCCCAGGTGGGAGAGGGTTGATGGCCCGCTGATCGACGACTTCGACGAAGCCGACCGTCAGCCGGAGTCGCCAAGCTCGCTACCGGGACCTGCTGTCGTTGTCGGAGGAGCAGTCTTCGTGTTGATGGCTTACGTCGTCTACACGGCGTTGCGTTGACCGCAGGGCTGTTCTGACCGGGGAACGAAGCAAGTACGACGAGTATTCCTCGGCGAAATGTGATATAGTGCAGCGGTTGTGCTGACGTACCCCGTCCTGAGACCGGCGACCACACCGACGCCGCTCCCGGAGCGGGGCGAATCCGAACGAAAGGTGAAATGGAATATGTCGTTGCCTAAGGACGTCAAGTCCGAGATCATCGCCGAGCACGCCCGCGTCGAGGGCGACACCGGCTCCCCGGAGGTACAGATCGCGCTTCTCACCAAGCGGATCAAAGACCTCACCGAGCACCTCAAGACCCACAAGAAGGACCACCACACACGCCGGGGGCTCCTCAAGCTCGTCGGCCAGCGCCGCAGACTGCTGGCGTACCTCAAGAAGACCGACATCGAGCGTTACCGTGCTCTGATCGCAAAACTCGGCATCCGAGGTTAGCGAACCACATGGGACATCCGAAGGCGGGGAGGATACCCCGCCTTCGTTGTTGAACGGCCCGCCGGATGCGGGCCACAGGATCGAGCCGCTGGCGCAAGGGGCGCCGGTGGTGAGGAAGAGGAAGTAGAGAGATGAACAAGGTCACTGAGAGTTTCGAACTGTTCGGCAAGGAATACGTTCTGGAGACGGGAGAGCTGGCCAAGCAGGCGGGTGGAGCCGTCGTAGTCCGCCAGGGCGACACGATGGTGCTCGTAACCGCCACGGCGTCGCGTCAGCCCAAGGACCTGGATTTCTTCCCGCTGACCGTGGATTTCGAGGAGCGCATGTACGCCGCGGGCAAGTTGCCGGGCGGATTCATCAAGCGTGAAGCCCGGCCCAGCGAGAAGGCCATCCTGACCGCGCGCATGATCGACCGTCCGCTTCGCTCGGCATTCGCCGATGGGTTCCGCAACGAAGTCCAGATCATCGCGACCGTACTGTCGGCAGACCAGGTCAGCCAGCCGGATATCATCAGCATCATGGGCGCCTCTGCCGCATTGCTCGCCGCAGGGATCCCGTTCGAGGGACCACTGGCTGGCGTGAGGATCGCAAGGGTCGACGGCCAATTCGTGGTCAACCCCACCTTCGACGAGCTCGAGGATTCCGACCTCGACCTCGTGGTCGCCGGATCTCCCGACGCCGTCTACATGATCGAAGCTGGCGCGTACGAGGTCTCCGAGGACGACATGCTTGCGGCACTGACCTTCGCCCAGGAGGCTATCAAGGAGTTCTGTGCGGTCCAGGAGCGCTTCATCGCCAAGATCGCCGACATCACCCCGATGGACGTTCCGCTCTACGCGATAGACGGGTCCCTGCGTGAGCGCATCTTCGCCGCTGGTGCCGACAAGATGCGTGCCGCTCTGCACAATCCCGACAAGCATTCGCGAATGGACGACGTCGCTGCGGTCAAAGACGAGATCCTCGCCACCTTCAGCGAAGAGGAGCTTGCAGCGAGCGGCAAGGACATCAAGGCCCTGCTCAAGGAGCTTGAGAAGAAGACGATGCGCCGCATGGTCCTGGATGAGGGCGAGCGCGCGGACGGCCGCAAGACCGACGAGATCCGACAGGTCACCAGTGTCGCCGGTTATCTTCCGCGCGCGCACGGGTCCGGCCTGTTCACCCGCGGTCAGACCCAGGTGCTTTCCGTGCTCACGCTGGGCATGCTCTCGGAGTGGCAGCGTATCGACACCATCGACGTGTCGGAAGGCAAGCGCTACCTGCACCACTACAACTTCCCGCCGTTCTGCACCGGCGAGACCGGCTTCATGCGCGGCCCCAAGCGCCGCGAGATCGGTCATGGCGCCCTTGCCGAGCGTGCACTGGTCCCGGTACTTCCCGCAGAAGATGAGTTCCCGTACACCATCCGCATCGTCTCCGAGGTCCTGGAGTCGAACGGCTCGAGTTCCATGGGGTCGGTATGTGGCTCGACTCTCGCGCTCATGGATGCCGGCGTGCCGATCAGCGCACCGGTCTCGGGTATCGCGATGGGCCTCATCAAGGAAGGTGACGAGGTCGCCGTCCTCTCCGACATCCAGGGGCTCGAGGATTTCCTCGGCGATATGGACTTCAAGGTAGCGGGTACCGAGCACGGTATCACCGCGCTTCAGATGGACAACAAGGCCAAGGGCCTTTCCTACGAGATCCTGGAGACCGCACTGCGCCAGGCCAACGCCGGTCGTGCGCACATCCTGGGCAAGATGCTCGAAGCCATCGACGTGCCGCGTGCGGAGCTCAAGGAGTACGCGCCGCGCATCCTGACCATCAAGGTTCCCACCGACAAGATCCGCGACGTCATCGGATCGGGCGGCAAGGTCGTGCGGGGTATCCAGGAGGAGACCGGCGCGCACATCGACATCCAGGAAGACGGCACCATCTTCATCGCCTCCCGCGATCTGGGTGGCGAGGAGGCCCGTCGCCGCATCGAGCTCATCGTCAAGGAGCCCGAGATCGGCGAGAAGTACAAGGGTCGCGTCGTCTCGATCCAGGCGTTCGGTGCTTTCATAGAGCTGATCCCCGGTAAGGACGGCCTGCTCCACATCTCGCGGGTCGCCAAGGGCCGTGTGGACAAGGTCGAGGACGTGCTGGCCGTCGGCGATGAGGTCGAAGTGGAGATCATCGACATCGACGATCGCGGGAAAGTCTCGCTCGACCGTCTCGACAAACCAGAAGCTCCTCCCAGTAAGGGCGGCAGCTCAGGCGGTCCCGTAGGATCCGGCCCGGGCGACCGTGACCGCGGTCCGCGCCGCGATGGTGGCTCCGACCGCAAGCCCCGCCGCCGGCACTAGAGCATAGCCGTCGCCATCATGTCTCAGTGCGGGGCGGTTCCGGCAGTGCCGGGCCGCCCCGTATGCTACCGGCAAGAACCACCTCCGGCTGATGCGTATCGCAAGCATCGCGAAACGCATCAGCCCGACACGAAGGGTCTCTCAGATGTTCTACGAACAGACCGTCCTTGAGAACGGCGTCACCGTCCTGACGGAGACCATGGATACGGTCCGCTCCGTCGCGATCGGCGCCTGGTTCGCGGTTGGCAGCCGTGACGAGAGCCCCGACGAAGCCGGCATGTCCCACTTCATGGAACACATGATGTTCAAGGG
>DLMY01000036.1:0-7450 GCA_002478275.1 Actinobacteria bacterium UBA7524 | reverse complement strand
TGGAACACATGATGTTCAAGGGCACACCCAAGCGCACCGCCGCCCAGATCTCCGAGACGTTCGACGGGCTCGGCGCGGAACTCAACGCTTTCACCTCCAAGGAATACACCTGCTACTACGCGCGCGTGGTCGACGAGCATGTCCCCGTCGCCGTAGAGGTGCTCTCAGACATGGTCGTCGACTCGCTCCTGGCCGACGATGCCTGCGCCAACGAGCGTGAAGTGGTCATCGAGGAGATCGCCCGCATGGAAGACTCTCCCGATGACCGCATCCACGAGCAGTTCGCGCGCACTCTCTGGCCGGACCATCCGATCGGCCTGCCCATCCTGGGCAGCAGGGAGACCGTCGGTTCATTCGACCACCCCCGGGCGACCGCGTTTCACGAGCGCCACTACCTGACCGGCAACTGCTTCGTCGCGGCGGCAGGTCACGTCGATCACGACGCGCTCGTCGCCTTGGTCAGGGAGCATCTCCATTCGCCTCCTGGAGAGCGCACCGACCGACCTGCGGTGCGCCCCGCAGCATCGACGCGTTTGTCCGTGCTGGAGAAGGACACCGAACAGTCGCACATCTGTTACGGTGTCGCGTGCCTCAACGCGCACCACGAGGACCGCTTCGTACTGTCCGTCCTCGACACCGTGCTCGGCGGAGGCATGTCGAGCCGCCTGTTCCAGGAGATCCGCGAGAAGAAGGGTCTGGCATACGCCGTCTACTCCTTCCATTCGCTGTTCCAGGACACCGGCCAGTTCGCCGTGTACGCCGGCACGCGCCCAGGCAACACGGAACAGGTGGTCCGCATGATCCAGGCCGAGATCGAGCGCGTTTGCACCAAGGGCATCACCGCAGAGGAGCTCACCCGCGCAAAGGACTCGATGAAGGGGCACTTGGTCCTCGGCCTCGAGAACACCCGCAACCGCATGACCAGACTCGGGAAGAACAGCGTCACAGGCGGAGAGATGCTTTCCGTCGACGAACTCGTCGAGCGAGTGAACCGTGTCTCCCAGCGTGACGTCATCCGCGTCGCCGAGGAGATCTTCTCCGCTGAGCGAGCACTCGCGCTCATCGGACCATATACTGCTGAAGACGTAGCGCATCTAGCAGGTTAGGGGGTTTGTGAACATGATCGATGTCATCGTCGCTGGAGCGGCAGGGAAGATGGGGCGCGAAGTCGTGAGGGCGGTCACCGCGGCTGACGGCATGCGCGTAGCAGCCGCCGTGGATCCCGGGTGGTCGGGCAGACCCGTCGATGACGGGGCAGGCGGTGAAGTCATATGCCAGACCGACCTGCACGAAGCGGTCGCGGCCCATCCGGCCGCGGTGTTGGTCGACTTCACCCATCCCGACGTCGTGGAAGCGAATCTGCGAACCGCCCTGACAGCAGGCGTGGACTGTGTGGTGGGGACCACCGGTCTGCCCGAGGAGACACTCTCGCAGCTGGCAGCTTCCGCGCCGGAGGGCACGTGCCTGTTCATGGCCCCGAACTTCGCGATCGGCGCGGTGCTGATGATGCGTTTCGCCACCGAAGCGGCCCGTTTCATGCCGTATGTGGAGATCATCGAACTGCATCACGACAAGAAGGTCGACGCCCCGAGCGGTACCGCCATGAGGACCGCCGGGCTGATCGCCGACGCCCGCGCAGAGGTGCCTTCCACTCCAGGGCGTGAGACGGAGATCGTCGAGGGTGCCCGTGGCGGTTCCGTTCGAGATGTCACCGTGCATTCGGTCAGGCTTCCCGGTCTCGTCGCACACCAGGAGGTCTTGTTCGGCGGTCAGGGGCAGACTCTGTCCATCAGGCACGATTCCATCGACCGCACCAGCTTCATGCCCGGAGTCGTTCTTGCGGTGAGAGCCGCACGGGCCAGAAGTGGCCTGGTCATCGGCCTCGAGTCACTCATGGAGGACTGAAGTGAGCAGCTCGAACGACCGGAAACAAGGCGAAGCGTCCATCGTCGTCATGAAGTTCGGCGGTACCTCAGTCGCGACCGCCGAGGGTCGCGGTGCGGTGTGCCGCCGAGTCGAGGAGCGCATAGCCGCGGGGCAGGCTCCTGTTGTTGTCGTCTCTGCCATGGGCCGTGCCGGCGATCCGTATGCGACCGACACGCTCTTGTCTCTGGTAGCCGATCTTCCCTCAGACGAAGCTGAGCGCGACTGGCTCATGGCGACAGGGGAGATCATCTCCGCGGTCACCCTCGCGCACGAGTTGCGCGCTTCGGGCATTCCCGCCAAGGCCTTCACCGGGCCCGAAGCCGGTATCGCCACCGACGGGGTCAGTGGCTCCTCGGCGATCACGGAGATACACCCGGGGTCGTTGCGAAGTGCGGTCGATGCCGGGGTCGTCCCGGTCGTGGCGGGGTTCCAGGGAATGGCAGACAACGGCCGGCTCACGACGCTCGGGCGTGGCGGAAGCGACACCACGGCGTGTGCGCTCGGTGTGGCTCTGGAGGCGGAGTCTGTCGAGATCTACACGGACGTCGACGGCGTGGCCAGTGCCGATCCTCGGGCATGCGGCGATGCGGTCACACTCGAGGCGATACGTGCCGATGAGCTCTTCCAGCTGGCTCGCCACGGTGCGAGGGTGGTGCACACCCCTGCAGCCGAGCTCGCTTTGGCCAGTGGACTTCAGGTCAGGGTGCGCAACACGTACACGGACCATCCCGGGACCCTGGTAGCAGACATCGCTGCGTACCGTCCCGACTCAGTCGCCACCGCGATCTCACACGCGACCGGCATCGCGCGAGTCCGTGTAGCCCTCCCGGCTCCCGAGGGGACACTCGCGCACATGGCCGCCCAGACCCGCGTCTACCGGGCCATGGCCGATGCCTGCGTATCCCTCGACATGTTCACGCCGGTAGGGGAGTCGCTGGTTTTCACCGTGGCCGAGGCGTTGCTGGACAAGGCTTGTGAGGTACTGAGTGAGCTCGGTCTGACCTTCCAGGTCCAGGCCGGGTTGAGCAAGGTCACTCTGGTCGGCGCAGGCATGCACGGCGTCCCTGGCGTCATGGCGCACATGGCGGAGTACCTCAACACTGCAGGCGTGACCGTCCTGCAGACCGCTGACTCACACACGACCATCTCCGTGTTGGTTCCGGCGGACAGCACGACAGACGCCATCCATGCTCTGCACGCCGGATTCGGCCTTTCGGAGAGCAATTCTTAACGCCACGACCGTTCGTCGGGCGATTGCGACCCCTGAAGTACCGTTCATCACACATTGTCGCACGGCTGTCAGCCGTCACTGACTACCCATCCTACCTGCGCCGATAATATAAATACATGAATATTGGATACCCAAAAGGGTATAATGCGAGTGCTATATCGGCGTTCCAGCGGTGCCATTAGCGTAGCCGCAGAAGGGAAGTGCCTGTGCGCACAGGACTCCTCCGACTTCGATCACGTGTACCTTCGGTCACCTGGCGGCTGGTGGTCAGCACCACGCTGACCGTTGCGCTCGTGATTGCAGGCGTGATGGCTGCGCTGTCGATCGTGCTGGCGTCGATCACCATCGACGGCAACTTCGACGACTGGGAGAACGTGCTCTCGGACCCGCAGAGCATCGTGTTCGACTCGAGCGGCGCTTCAGACCCGGACGTTCCCGGCCAGCGCGACCGCGACATCGTGAGGTTCGCGACGACATGGGACCAGAACAACCTGTACTTCTATGTCAGGCGTTCGGCCGACCCCAACATGAACACCAACTTCTACTTCTATATCGACGCGAACAACGACGGGCGGCTCGGCAGCACGGATTACTTGCTGGAGTACGTGGTCAACAAGGACGGCCTTACGAACAACGGAGCCACGGGATACTGGTACCGCCCATCTGGAGGCGCCGGTACCACCGATCCGCTGGGAAGTGACGGGGTCACGGTCCTGGGCACCAAGGGCACAGCCATTGCGGCCTTCCGTCCCACCATGGCCGCCGCTAACGGGGCGGTGGGCACGTACGACAGCGTCTCGATCGAGTTCAAGGTCGCATGGTCGGCGCTCGGTTTGACGCCAGGCAGCCCCATCAACATCCACGCCGCATGCGGCATGAACAACATCCCGTCCCAGATCCAGGACAACGCGAACGGCATATCGACCGGATACACCACAGTCTCAATCGTGCCGGATAGGTCGGGTTCGATCGAGCCCGG
The DNA here is from genome assembly GCA_002478275.1 of Actinobacteria bacterium UBA7524. Taxonomy (GTDB): domain Bacteria; phylum Actinomycetota; class Coriobacteriia; order Anaerosomatales; family UBA912; genus UBA7524. Next base: position 3,314 of record DLMY01000036.1, on the reverse strand, counting down.
CGGCGTGATCACGTACGCTCATACGCTCTCGCAGTTCGGCAACGTCCCCGACATCTTCGACCTTGAGGCGACCACCATCGAAGGTTGGCCGACCCGCGTGACCGACGCACATGGAAACACCATCACAGAAGTCGAATTCGAGAGGATCGTACTCGCGAGTGTCGAGACCACCACGGTCTACGTAGAGGTTTCCGTTCCCTCGACCGCAACGGTCGGCACCGTCGCTACGACGCGGCTTCAGGCGACATCTCGCTTCGATGAGCGCGTGTACGCAAGCGTCACCGACCGCACTTACATCGGCCTGCTCACGATCTACCCGAACAACGCCTCGACAATCGCCGCGGATACCACCATCTTCTACCCTCACTACATCGCCAACAACACCGAGACTACCCTTACTGTCGACCTGAGTGGTTACTCGTGGTCGAAGTGGGACGTCGCGGTGTATGACACCGACCGCAGCACTCCACGGCCCAGCGTGGTAGTGCCACCTGGGGATCAGGTCCCCGTTCTGCTCCGCGTGACCAGCCCGTCAGACGCCTCGCTAGGCCACGTCGACGTCAGCGAACTGAGAGGTGTGGCCCGCGAGAACGCGGCCTACGGCACCTACGCGCGCGACATCTCTACAGTGCGTCTTCCTGTGGACATCAGGAAGAACGAGGAGGCCTCGACCGTAGCCGGATCGGTGGCCACCTACCGGCACACGGTTACGAACAGCACCGGGACCACGCAGACGATAGACCTATCGTATGCGACGTCACCAACATGGAATGTCCGCATCTTCGATGAGGGCGGAGTCGACCAGATCACCTCTCTAGTGCTTGGCCAAGGCGAATCAGCTGAGATCCTGGTCAGAGTGCGGGTTCCTATCACCGCGGGCGTCGGAAACACGAATACCACCACCATCAGAGCGGAGCTGCACGACGACACGTCCGTATCCGACACCGTCTCCGACACGACCACGGTCGTGAGACTGACGACCTTCTCCGACCCCGGGTTCCGCACGCCAGAGACGGTCTTCCGTGCAGGCGATACCATCTACGCACAGGCATCCGGGCTCAGTGATACGACGGTCTTCTTCCGCTGGGACGACCCCGCCCGCAATCGCCTCAAGAACACATCATCGAACGTCATCTTCCAGCAAGCTGACAGCTACTATGAGTCGACATATTCGTCACCCCTGGGCGTCTGGTACGTGAACTACGCGACCACCAGTGGTGGCGCGACCGTGGCCGAGGTCCCCTTCACCCTTACCCGCAATGCGAGGATCGTCGAACTCAGCGCGACCGACGCCGCCACATCGAACACCACCGTGCGGGTCGATGCGCTTCTCCAGAACTTCGGCGAGAGCAACATCACCGACTCGAATCTCGAGTACCTCATCTGGTTCGATGCTGACGGCAACGGATCCTTCAACGCCGGCGACCGCTATATAGACACAAGCGGCTATCCGCAAACCTATTCCTCCGGTTCCGTCTACACGTACCTCGATGAGTACGTGGATGTGGCCGGAGAAAGCTCGTTCACCCACTCCTGGGAGTTATCGAACAGCGAGTTCATCGACTGGGGCCTCTACAACATCGACGTCACCTGGACCACCTCGGGCGATCTTTGGATCGACGAGGCCGAGACGACCTTCTTCTCACCTGGCGAGGAACCCGCTCTCACGCTCTCCAAGCTCTGGGAGTCTGCCGGTATGACCTACCAGGGCCTCGGCTCGACCGCGAGGTTCCATGTCGTCGTCGAGAACACAGGCGATACCGACCTGGTCACGGTACCGTTGCACGACACTTATCCTGCAAGCTACCTCGAGTTCTCCTCGGCGAGTACGACGCCGACGGTCACCGCGGCGGGCATGCTGTATTGGAGCACGATCGGCGCTCTTGATGAGGGGGAGACGACGACGGTGACGGTGGAGTTCACCGTAATCGACGAGCCACCCGGGAACAGCGCAACGAACTCGGTGGTGTCCACGGGTGCTGTCGATACGGGCGGGCTGAATCCTCGCGATGCAAGCGCGTCGGCCCAGGTGCCGATCGACACCGTTGCGCCGACGACGACCGACGATGCGTCCCTGCCGATCCAGACGAGCAAGCCGGTCACCGTCACGCTCGATGCGAGCGACGCGGTCTCTGGTGTCGCCGCGACGTACTACCGCATCGATGGAGGCGGCACGCAGACGTACACTACGCCGATCGCGATCAGCGCTGAAGGCACCACTACGCTCGAGTACTGGTCGGTCGATGTCGCCGGCAACGTCGAGACGACGCGCACCGCGACCGTGCGGATCGATACCATAGCGCCGACCGTGACCGTCACGTCGGTGCCGGTGGCGCCGGACGGCGAGAACGGCTGGTTCTTGGCGACCCCGTACGCGGTAGTGGGTGTCGATGAGGCCGCGCTCCTGTTCTACAGCACCGTCTCGACCTCCGGTCCTTGGAGCGCGTATCTGAGCCCGCTTCTGATCAGCGCTGAAGGCACGACTACCGTGTGGGCGTACGGAGTCGACACCGCGGGCAACATCTCGGCGACGGCCAGCCTTACGTTCCTGCTCGACACTGACGCGCCTCATACGACTGATGACGCTCCCGTAGGCTGGCAGACCGCGAACGTGTTCGTGTCGCTTGATGCGAGTGACTCGATCTCCGGCGTCGCGATCACCCGCTACCGAATCGATGGGGGAGCTGCGCAAGACTACTCGGGTCCTATCGAGATCAGCACCGAGGGGACTGTCACCCTGACCTACTGGTCAGTTGACGTAGCGGGCAACGTCGAGGCGACGCGTACGGCCGTCGTCCTGCTCGACAAGACAGCACCCACCACCGGGGTAGACCCGCCGTCGGGTATCTACAACCACGACCTTTCTGTCGAGCTGGATCCCGCCGATGCCGTCTCCGGTGTCGCCGAGACGCTCTTCCGCATCGACGGAGGTTCGTGGGCCACGTACGTCGCGCCCCTGTCGCTCACGGTCGAAGGCACACGCACCGTCGACTTCTGCTCGATCGACGTTGCCGGCAACACCGAAGAGACCCAGACCGTCACGTACCTGATCGACAAGACTCCTCCGACGACGACCGTCTATGGCGTGCCCGCCGCGCCGACCTCCCAGGATGTCACCATCACCCTCGACGCCTTCGACGCCCTGTCCGGCGTGCAGGCGACTTACTACTCGATGAGCGGTGCTCCTGCCGAGGAGTACCTGGGGGCGCTGGGATTCTTTACGGAGGGTTCGTACGAGCTGCGATTCTGGTCGGTTGATGTGGCGGGCAACGTCGAGTCCACGCAGACCGTGACCTTCACGATCGACACGACCG
>DLMY01000037.1:2882-5330 GCA_002478275.1 Actinobacteria bacterium UBA7524 | reverse complement strand
GACGATGATGTCACGGGTGATGCTGATGCCCAGCAGCATGACGGCTCCCCTCGGCCAGATGTCACGTCGAGAGTACCCGCGACGGCCAGGCGGCGTCCAGCAAGAACCGCTCGAGCGGGGTGCCGCTCACTCGATGGCGTGCGTAGACGCGAGGGCGGAGAGCGGAACCGCCTCCACGTGCTCCGCCAGCGAGTAGCGCTTCTCGCCCGGGTACACGATTGCGACGCTCGCGAGTCCGAGGTCGGCGATTGCCGTCCGAATCGAGGGTGTGATCTTGGGCGCGTCTGTCCGCTTGATCTCGATTCCATGGATCTGGGCGTCTCGCTCCAAGACCAGGTCTACCTCAGCTCCCTGGTGCGTCGACCAGAACCAGGCGCGTTCGTGGGGTACGGTTGCCAACACCTGCTCCACAACGAAGCCCTCCCATGAAGCGCCGACCTTGGGATGCTCGAAAAGACTCTTCTCGGAGCCGATGCCAAGCAGTTCGTGGAGGATCCCGCTGTCGCGCACATACACCTTCGGGGACTTCACCTGGCGTTTCTTGAGATTGGCGTGATACGGCTGAAGCTGCCTCACCACCTGCGCGTCCGTGAGCAAATACCATGAAATACTAAAGTCTCTCCTTGATTTCTCATGGTCATGCTCAGCCGCCATCATTCGTACCGCCCCGAAGAGCGCGAGGCGCAGCCGCCCAATGACCACTACCCGCGATAAACGTCCCGCCGATGGCCGACCCGGACGACCCAGGCCACGAGTTCGGCGTCTTCGATCGCGTAGACGATGCGGTAGTCGCCGACGCGGAGGCGGTACCGCTCAAGCGCGGAGAGCTTCTCGCACCCGCGTGGCCGCGGATCGTCCGCGAGTGCGCCAATGCGCTCCATGACGCGCACGCGGTCCCGCGCGGGAAGCGGCTCGAGGTCCTTCAGGACGGACCGCTTGAGCAGGACTCTATAGCTTGCCATCGCGCTTCAGGTACTCGAGCGCGTCTTCGTACGCGACCAACGGCTCGTCGGCGCGCTCGGTAAACGCCCGGAGGTCCTCCTCGTCTTCTGCAAGCGCGGCACGCACGGCCTCGTTCACGAGGTCGGAGACCGAGCGATCGGTCACGGCGGCCTTGAGGCGCAGCGCCTGGTGGAGCTCCGGCTCAAGGTAGATGGTGGAACGGCGTGGTGCGGACATCAGCGATCACCCCGAGAGCATCATAACGTTGTGACGCTATGACGTGCAAGCGTTGCGGACTGAGACCCGGTGAGCGCTTCAGCCTCGTGAGTACTTGGACGCTCGGTATGCCTCAAGGGCAGCGCGACTGGATCGATACCGCCCGTCAGTGCCGATGATCGCCTCGAGCCGACCGCGTCCGGCCGCCTGCTTGAGTGCGGCCAGACTGAACTCCTCGTCGGCAAGCGCCTCGAGCGGTACGTACTTCGCGGGGCCGGCGATGTTGGGGATCAGCCGATGGAGGTTGTCGATGACCGAGCGGGCGAGGAGCTCCGCGAGCGGGCCGAGGTCATCGTGGTCAGCGCGATCGAGTGCCCTTATGTAGCGCCGCCGCTGCTCCTTGAAGATCACGATCGGCGGCCAGCCAAGGCGGGTCAGGATGAGGTTGAGCAATAGCCGCCCGGTGCGCCCGTTGCCGTCGATGAACGGGTGCAGCCGCTCGAAGTCGGCATGGATGCGCGCGAGAGCCTCCGGGACCTCGATGACGCCGAGGCTTCCGTCAGCAAGCGCGCCGCCGAACTGATTCACCTGCTCCACCCAGGAAGCGACACCCGCCGGGACGAGCGGGTGCGTTGGCGGCGTCATTCCCCCGGGAAACGGTCGGACATCGTGCTGCCGGAAGCTGCCCGGCGCCTCGTCGGGGTACGCGCTCGGGTGCGGCGCGACTTCCCACACTTTCGCCATCGCAAGCGTATGGATGCTGCGCACTTCGGTGACGGTGAGGAGGCCGTCGTGCACATGCTCGTCCGGGTCGACGCCTTGCTCGTAGACCCAGCGCGCAGCCTCCGCGTAACCAAGGACCTCCATGTAGTCCTTGAGCTCCTTTGACCCGACTGCTCGACCCTGCTCCAAGAGCTGCTCGACCTCGCGCAGCACGAGCGTGTTTCCCTCGATCGCCGTGGAGTGGTGGGCTTCGAGGTGCCACACGTCATCCCACAGCTGTCTGGACTCAACCGGGGTGGGAAGCCCGCCGTACTTGCCGAGCTCATCGATGGCGGTGGCAAATCGCTGATACACCGCGTTCCGGGAGGGCCGCCCCCGAGGCGCTCGGCCAGCAGGTGCATTTGTCATCGTACCCCCTCAGAAAGGTAACAACGACAATCTATCAAATTGTCATCGTCTCCGCCACATAAGCTCACAACGACAACTTCCCCACCAATAGGCGGGTGACTGGCGAGTACTCAGGCCCTCGCCGGCCCCGCCTGCCTGTAGGACTCGCCGGTGGAGTAC
>DLMY01000037.1:0-2631 GCA_002478275.1 Actinobacteria bacterium UBA7524 | reverse complement strand
TAGGTGTAGCTCGTGGTGGCGCCGAGTGGGCCGGGCGTGCGGGACTCGGCTCTGAGGCGTCGAATCGGATGATTGGGCGGACTGTCCGGATGATTGTCGGATGATTCACTCCGAACGGACTTCCTTGGGAACGTAGCGCGTCGACCGCCCGGCGCCCTTGCGTTCCAGCAAGTCAAGCTCAACAAGCCCTGTGAGATCGCTGTAGGCGGTGTCTCGGACGACAGAGAGTGCCTCCATGCACCATCTGGTCGTCACCTCTCCCTCTTCGAGGGCATGACGGAGGATGGTCCTCTGACGCTGACTGAGCAGTGCCTCGACGCCGGGCGATAGCCCGAGGAGTCTCTCCGGAACGCGAAGGCGTTCGATGTCTTCGCCAGGTCCCATGAACGTGACCTGGAAGTAGCCCGTGTCCGTTCCCAGAACCGGAGCCTCCAAGCCGTGATCCACCATCTGGTCGCGCATGCGTCGGAATCCACTGCCACGCTCTTCTATCCGCTGGAAGTACGACAGGCACTGCGCCACAACGGGATTGCGCGAACAGGGCCGGTACTTGCCCTTGCGGAGATTTGAGAGCGTGATCGGAGCGGGAGGAAGACCGGGGCTCGAGACGACCACCCTGTCTGCGAACACCTCGAGGAGGATCTTGCGGCCGGCATCTTCATACTGCCGATGAGCCATCGCGTTCACGAGCGCTTCGCGCAGAGCCTCCACCGGGTATTCATCGAGTCTCACACGGTTCAGTCCGACAACCCGCATGGGATGACGGGTGCTCCGATCCACGAATGCGATTGCCCGCTCGATCGCTCGCGGGATCGGTTCGCGTATGTCCTCATGGTCACGGGGCTCGCTGTCGGGCTCGGTCCCCCTGTAGGCATCCGCCAGAATCCGGCACTGTGGGAACACCGCCGAAGGGTCCCTGGCGAGCAAGAGTACGCCCGCCGCCGTAGCGAGGTACCCCCCGGAGGCGCTCTCACGCCACACCAACCCGCGCAGCACGGCGCCTGACAGAAGATCATCTTCTGAGATGTCGTCAGGGTCGCGCCCCTCGGCTGCCGCAATCAGGCTTCGCGCCACTGCCGAGTCGAGGTCGGCCCACCTGACGCGATCGAGGGCCTGGGACTCAAAGGGCGAGGTGGCCGCAATCGTCTGGTCCGCGATCTCGTTCTCATCGCTCGTCGGCGCGATGCCGAAGCGGTCCTGCAGGAGCTTGACGAGCGAAGACCGCACCTCTCTTTGGAGTTCGATGACGTTGCCGAACCGCTTGTACTTGAACCCGTCTGAGGCTATCTCGTCGAGAAGCGCCTGCGCCCCCTTCTCGCGCACTACGCTCCTGTCGCCCTTGATGAACGCGATTACGGGCAGACCCTGCTCCTTCGAGCGTCGATATTCCGCATGGGTGATCGTCAGGTCGCCCACACTCGTCCCCTGCTGGGCGCCCACGATGACCAGGTAAATGTGGCACCCATCCAGGCAGTCGAGGCAGTCCTCCAGCGCCTTGGCGGGAGACGCGGGTTCAAACTCGTAGAGCACCGGCGTGCAGTGCGCCGACAAGAAGGGATCAGTGTTGACCAGGTTCTGAACGATGAGGCGTTCGTCCTCGAGTTCATTCTGCACAGAACTGACGAACACGCGGATCCTCGCGGTCATCCGGGTGACTCCATCCGTCTCCGACGGGCTGGGCTACGGCTACCGGGACTAGCGTCGATCCGCCTGCGTGGCCGACCGCTCCCCCGGCGGCGCCTCGATTGTACTGTTCGCACACTCCCGGGTGAATGGGATTCGATCTGCCGGTCAGTCAGTAGGGACCGCGCAGAACTGAGGTCTGCCCAACTCCGGTACTCGCTCATCCCGACCAGAGTGTCAGTCAAGGCCACACGGCTCGTCTGCGGTGTAGGTGCGGCTCACGGTCTCCCCCGTCGGATAGGACGAGGATAGCGTGTTTCCGGCCGCGTCGTGGGTGAAGGACCACGTGTGCCCGAGCGCGTCGGTGGTGGCCTCAAGCCGGTCGCAGGGGCGTTACGGTCCGACAATCTGGTGCATAGCCTCAGTCACGCCGGCTTCTCTGGTGACTCTGCCATCCTCCGGTAGACGAACACTGCGAGCTGCGTCAGGACGTTCGCAAGAGCGTACAGCACTGCGGTCAGAAGGAATGCGCCGACGGCTGCCTCCAGCAACAGGTCAAGCTGCGCAGACATCGGCTGCGTCCACACGCCAATCATGCCTGTTGCAGGTGCGGCCACGGCCGATACGGCCGACAGGAACATGACTGGCAACATGCTGAGCCACCCAAGACGCAATGTGGCCTGGTGGGCAAGGAGCTTCACCAAGCCCATGTACACGAGCGGGATAGTAACGAGCGCAGCATAGCCAATCCCTACGCTTCCAAATGGGAGCGCAACACGCAGCGCCACCAGCAGCGTCTTCTGCCCACTGGACACCGGATACGCCATGACCTCCGAGAACAACGCCACGTTCGCCAGGTTGTGCGCAATCCAAAGGAACACGAGTCCAAGCACGATTGGCCTTCTCAACGAACCCCCCACAGCTTCTCCCATCACAGGAAGTCCAGGTTGTACACACGTATCATCTGGGATTGGGATTGGGATTGGGATTGGGATTGACCCGCTCGTG
>DLMY01000002.1:16223-16518 GCA_002478275.1 Actinobacteria bacterium UBA7524 | reverse complement strand
GGGCCACCAGTCCTTGTTCGACGGGCCGCGAACGCCTGCACGTGGGTGTCTACCTGCCGAGGAACCCATGGTGTCGCTACTCATGACGTCAACCTCTTTCAGTGGAGTGGACTCAGACAAACCGCCGGGATGGACCGTGGCACGCGTCACCCGTCATGCGCATAGAGTATGAATACCCAACTCGCCGGGTCTCAATACCCGCGAGTTTGGGTACCTGATAAGACCCGGCTGCTCCCGGTCAGTCTGGGATCAGCACGTTCGCAAACACGAGCCACGCAAGCAGCGACTTGGCGGT
>DLMY01000002.1:2924-15990 GCA_002478275.1 Actinobacteria bacterium UBA7524 | reverse complement strand
CTGTTGAAGAACACGAACATCGAGACGAAGATCCAGTACACGAAGCTGGGTGTCAGATCGCTTGAGCCGGGTCCCCACAGGTACGCGCCGATGGCGATCCAGGGGAAGATCCCGGCGATGCAGCCGAAAATGAAGGCAGTCCAATCGGTACTGCCAGGCTGCTCGTACTTCTCTACCAGCCAGCCGAACAGGATCATCGAAGCGTTGACGCCGAAGATCGCGGTGAGCGCCGCGATGTCGAGAATCCCGACGAGCGATGCGATGAGTACGACCATGAGCGACGAACTGAATGCGTATTCGACCCAGCGGAAGTAGTTGCGGTGCTCCTTGAGACCAGCCACGTAACTCCCATACGCAGGGCCAGCGATCATGAAGTGCGCGAACGCCGAGAAGAACAGGAAGATCGCCACTCCCATGCCGAGATCGAACTGGAAGTACTCCTGCGGTGGGCTATAGACTCCGGAGCCCGGCCGCACACTCAACCACGAAGCCGTCACCTGAATCGCATACGGCTTAGCCAGGGCAACGATTGCCGCACCCTGCCCGAGGTGAAACAGACCCATCACTGCGTTGTAGATCCTCAGGCGCTTGAACCTCTGGTTCGGATCTGTCATTGCCGCCCCTTCCTTGCGATCGGCTACTCTGCATCAATCCCTTGGTCCGCGTCTCCGAGGTGTTCCACGGCGCGCTCTTGCACCACGATGAGTACCTCATTGTGCCGCGCGAAGCCGGGCTTCCACGGAGCGTCGTGCTGAGCAGCCTCGGGCTCGCCGACCGCGACGATACACGAGGGTTGGGGCGTCTCCAACTGCTCGTCGCGAGCACGCTGCGACGTCACGGGTGCGGTCATCGAGATCTTCACGCCTGGCGGGCGACTCGCCGTCACGGGAGCAGTCATCGCTATGCTACCCGCCTCCGCATTGTTGCCGAAGATATAGTCGGCAAGCAGGCCGAATCCCGCGTACGTCGCTTCGTTGTAGCCGACCGCATGAGTCGTCACGCTCGCGGTGAGGTACGGGCGGTACCGGCGCATCTCAAGCGAGCCATCCCGCCGTACGACTTCGTACCCCGGGCTTTCAACCGACATCGCACTACCTCCATTCTGTGCGCATACGGTACGTTGATACCCAAGAAACGAACGCTGCCGAAACGACTTGGAAGGCTCACGATGAAGAACCACGCCCTCAAGACAGCCTACCGCCTGTCGATACTCATCGCCGTGCTGATGGCGGTCCAGGCGCTCGCTGGCATGTTCGCCCCGGGCCTGTACCGCGACGACACCTTCGCGCTCGACGCCTGGCGCCTCAACGACCCGGTGACGCTCTTGCTCGCCCTGCCGACGCTTGTCGCGGCCCTCATCGCTGCACGTCGCGAATCCCTTCGAGGAACACTCGTATGGCTCGGCGCACTGCAGTTCGCCCTCTACAACTACGCGTTCTACCTCTTCGGCGCTGCGCTCAACGTGTTCTTCCCGCTCTACGTCGCGCTGTTCGCCCTCTCCGGCTTCGCGCTCATCTTCGGTCTTGTGGGACTCGATATCAGCCGCGTCGTCACGACATTCCCGCCGAGGAGAACCGACCGACTTGCAGCCGGCTATCTCGCGTTCTGGGCGCTAGTCCTCGGTGTCGCCTGGATCGGGCAGTGGGCGGGCTTCGTCTTCGCAGATCAGGTTCCGGGGATCGGCGAGGAGGCGTTCCGGCTCATAGCAGCGCTCGACCTCGCCTTCGTGGTGGCGCCGGTCGGATTGGCCTCAGTGTGGGTGTGGCGTCGGCGGCCCTGGGGACGAGTGATCGCGGTGATCATACTCGTGAAGGGCGTGCTCTACTCGACGCTGCTCTCGGCGGCCTCGTTGCCGCTGTTCGGCACGGAGTGGGGCGGAGACCCGCTACTCCCCCTGTGGCTCGTGCTGCTCGCCGGTGCGGTGGCCTCGCTTGTCGCACTGCTGTCTCCCGTGGCCTCGCCCGGAGACAGTCCCGCAAGCCATCCGGCCCGGCCGGCAGAGTAAGCCTCCGGCGGCGAGGTGCCCGTCATCGTCAGCCCTCGGTCCGCCTCCGGTGCTGCGCCCGAATACCAGTCCCGCGCCGATGGCAGTCCCGGTCGATACGCACTACTGCCATCATGGTTATCGCTATCTCCGCCTGACGCATGCCTCCGATCCACTCAGACCTGACAGTCTACGGGACGCTCCTCAGGAGCGTCTTGGTCTCCTCGGCGATCAGATCCGCCCTGTCATGGTGAACGTAGTGGCCCGCATCCAATCGCAGATGCCTCGCCTCGCCGATCGCTGAGAGGTAGTCCGTCAACGCTTCCCCCCACCCTGGCACCTCCTCTTCCTGACCATCCGTGATGAAGAAGTACATGGGGATGCCGACAGGGGGCTCGAACCTCGCCGCTGTCCGGGCGTTACTGTCCAGGTGCGTGATCTCCCCGAGCATCGGTCTCGTGACAGCACTCCTGTAGAACACCGCCCGGTACTGTCGTCGGTCCTTCTCTGTAAGGTCCTCCGACCTCATGAGAGGGAAGAGCGCCGCGAAATCCTCTTCAGGCATGAACCGTGAGAGTCCAAGCCTGGAGATCAGATACGTCGCCTGAAGTTGGACTCTCGATGGAGCCGGGAGTAGGTCAGCCGCATTCGGCGTCAAGGGATCCAGTCCGATGATCGCCTCGACTTCCTCGGGATACCGTTGCCCCCAGTAGATCGCTTCCAACCCCGACATGGAATGGGGTACGAGGACGTAGGGGCCTTCCTCTCCAGCAAGCTCCAGGGCCTGTCTCGTTTCCTCCAAGATGGTGTCGAGATCTCTCGGGGACCCGGAGCTCTCACTCCACCCGTAGCCCGTCTTCTCGATGACGACGATCCGGTACTCATCGACCATTCGCATCCACAGGGGTTTGAAGTCGATGGTGGGACTGGCGGTCCCGTGCCCCGCCATGAAGACGAGGGTGCGCTCCCCTTGGCCCTCGGCGTACACGTGGAGCTGCTGACCGTTGACTTCGACCATTCTGCCTGGCGCTGGATACTCGTCCGCTTCTTTGCGCAGTTGAGAACGATGATTGAGCGCCAAGGCCGCTATCCCGACCATGACCAGGACCAGAAGACCTAGTAGAATCCCTCCGATTATCTTCGCCACCCTCATTCATCGCCTCCACTGGATCGGTGCCATCTTCGCCTCGAGTTGCGCGGGTTCGCTCCTTCTGTGACGACGATGATGCCGAGGAAGATCGCCATCTCGAGAGCGCAGAGCAGCACCCAGCCGAGGCGCTTCGGGCCTCGTGACCCCGCTGCACGGAACGCGAAGGCTCCGACCGCAGTGCCGGCCCCGAAGAGTGAGAGTACGTACGCGATCGGGTTCTTGGCGAGATACTCCCCTGGCCCATTCGTCCGCGCCATCGAATCATCCTCCGTCATGGTCGATACTCATCAGTCCTGCGGTCCGCCTACCTGGATGACGCCCTCATCCCAAGTATGCTTACCCGTTCTGGGTTCAGCTCTCAGGCGAAGGGGGCGGGACTGCCTTGTCCCAGATCAACAGGGTTGACTTATCCAACACTGTGGGATACTCTATCCAACAACGTTGGAATCCTGACACGCGCTGCGCCCTCTCGCAGCAGCTCGAACCGGAGGAACGCCATGAGTGCACGCAAGACAGGGCAGGAGCCTCTCACCAGAGAGCGGATCACGCATGCGGCGTTGCGAATCGTCGACACTCAGGGACTTGGGGCGCTCTCGATGCGTAGGCTCGGTGCCGATCTTGGTGTCGACGCAAGCAGCATCTACTACCACGTGCCCAACAAATCAGCCCTCTATGACCTAGTGATGGATGCGGTCATGAGCGAGATGGACCTCTTGCGCGCCGAGTCGGAGACTTCCGTTCGGGCGCGCCTTGTGGCGATCGCACTCGCCTACCGCGACGCTTTGCTCGCACACCCCAACGCTCTGCCGTTGCTCTCCTCTCGGCCCCTGCTCACACCGGAGAGCCTTCGCCCCGCCGAGTACGCACTGGGCGTCTTCCTCGAGGTGGGCTTCGACTACCAACGGGCACTCAGCGCGGTCAACGCTTTGGGCTACTTCGTCCTCGGCGCGACCGTCACATACGCGAGCCACTTGCTCGATACCGAGTACCACGACGATTTCGACGAGTCCCGTTACGCAGGCCTCTCGCCCGAGGAGTTCCCCCATACCGCCGCGATCATCGCCGCGGGCATCGAGGGCCTCGACTTCCCCGACGAGTTCTCGCTCGGAGCGGAAGCGCTCATCGACGGGCTGCTCGGCACCGTGAACGCCCTCCAGTCTCAAAACACCAAGAAATAGAAAGGAACCGTCATGCTTGCCGCACTACACTTCCGCGACTACCGCCTCCACTGGCTCGGTCAGACGATCGCGCTGCTTGGAGACCAGTTCCATCTCATCGCCATGCCATGGCTCGTCCTGCAGCTGACCGGAAGCGCCACGCAGCTCGGCGCGGTGCTTGCCGTCGCCGGCATCTCCCGCGCGGCGATGATGCTGCCTGGCGGCGCACTTGCCGACCGCTACTCGCCCAGAGAAATCATGATGTGGTCGAACGTGGTGCGCGGAGGCGTGGCTGCTGCGCTCGCCTACGTCGTGCTCACTGGCGGCGTCCATATGTGGATGGTCTATGCCGCCGCCCTGATCTTCGGCATCATCACCGGGATCTTCGAACCGGCGTCACAGGCCGCCGTACCCAGACTCGTCGACGACGAGCGGCTCGAGAGCGGCAACTCGCTCGTATTCATGGGAGACCAAATCGCGAACTTCCTGGGGCCTGCTGCGGCGGGTACGCTCATCGCCTGGTTCGGCACACGTAGTGCCGCTGAAACCACTGGCTCTCTGCTCGGCGTGGGTGTCGCGTTCGCCATCCACGCCGCCACATTCGTGATCTCGATCGGGTTCTTGATCGCGATGAGCCGCATGGAGCCTCTAGTGGCCGAAGGCGCTGAGCCGGCTCACCCGGTGATGGCCATCAAGGAAGCTGTTCGTTTCGTCACGACCCGCTCCCAGCTGATGTGGGCACTGATCCTGCTCGCGGCAGCGAACCTGTTCACTGTCGGCCCACTGCTCGTCGGTGTGCCGGTGCTCGCCGATGCACGGTTGCCCGAGGGCGCCGCAGCACTAGGGATCGTTCTCTCAGGGTTCGCGTTCGGCAATCTGTTCGGCGTGGTTGTCGCCGGCTCGATCAAGCGCCCCGCTCCGCGAACCCTCGGCGCGATCATCATCGGCATGTTCGCGGCGTTCGGGATAGGGATCGCATCATTCGCCTGGATCACGAACACGTGGTTGGCTGCAGCAATCATGGCGTTCATCGGCATAGGCAACGGGTTCCTCGGCGTGACGATAGTGACCTACCTGCAGCGCACCGCGCCCCCTGAGATGGTGGGACGCATGATGTCGCTGATGATGCTCGGCATGATCGGGATGATGCCGGTCTCGCAGGCGCTTTCGGGGGTGATCATCGATGCAAGTTCGACCCTGCTGTTCGTCGGTGCAGGCCTCGGGCTGATGCTGTCGTCGCTCGTGGCGGCGTCCCGGGCCGAGATCCGTGAGTTCAGCGCTGAGCCGCGTGACACGACCTCCGACTCTCGCCCACACCTCAGCCCTGCTTCTGCCACTCCCTGATGATCCTCAGCATCGCCTTCCCTGCAGCGTTGTGGCCGGGTCCACCGAGCTGGTTGGCGGTACCCGTGAAGTACAGGTCGTTCTTCGGGTTGTGCCACGCGAACGCCGAGGTCTGGCCCCAGTAACCCAGGATGTCCCCATGCGGGAAGAACGGCTTGAGCGGCCCGGGTACATAGAGCTTCTCCAGCCCGATACCGTAGAGGAACATGCCGGGCCTGAAGAGCAGGTTCCACTGCTTGAGCGACTCGATCTCCTCGGCGGGGAAATAGCGTCCGGCGAAGAACGCCTTGAGGAATCGCATGCACTCCTCGGTGGTCGAAACGATGCCGCCCTCGGCCGGAACCGAGGTCAGGTAGCGCGGCAGGTGGACCGGGTTCGATTTGTAGTAGAGCTGGGCTGGGGTCGTGTCGTTCACGTCAGCGAACACGTAGGTGTCCTGCAGCCCGAGGTCGTCGAAGATGATCTCTTTGAACACCTCGCCGATCGGCTTTCCGCATATGCGCTCGATGATCGTGCCCGCAAGCTCGTAGTTCGTGTCCGAGTAGAGCACCTTGCCCTTCTGCCCGGGAGTGAAGCGAGGTCCGATGCGCCGGTTCGCCTCCAGGATGCGCGCAAGCGGCCACTCCTCGTCCTTGCCGCCGAGGAGCTCGTCGGCTGCCGATCTGCCGGACTCGGTCTTGTCGAAGAAGTAGTCCGGTAGACCCGAGGTGTTGGAGATGAGGTGGCGAACGGTGATCGTGCCGGTGTGGTCGGTGCCTTTGAGGACGTGTAGTCCGTCGAGCTCGCCGCCGGGGAAGTAACCGACGATCCTATCGTCGAGCGAGATGCGCCCCTCTGCCCGCAGGCGCAACACGACGGCGGTGATGTAGAGCTTGGTGACGCTTGCGATGAAGTAACGGTCCCCGGGATGCATCTCGCCGGACGCGCACTCGATCGCAAGCGACCCGTCCCCGCTCTCGACGCGAAGCGTCGCGCCGAAGACGCTCTTGTCGTCGATCATCTTGTCGACGGCTTGCTGGACGAACGAACTGTCTGCGTGCGGGCTCATGTGCTGTCTCCTTCTGAACGAGGCACGAACCGGAAGCGACCCGGCCCTTGACATCCGATCGGTCTCCACGTATTGTATAACATATGTTATATATCATATGTTCTGCTATGTGCGCAAGGGAGCTGAAGATGCCACCGATCACCAAGTTCAACAGGGACCAGATCGTCGAGGCCGCGTTCACCCTGGCCAAGGAGGGCGGATTCTCGGCGATCTCGACGCGCGCGGTCGCCAAGCGACTCGGTTGCTCGGTCGCGCCGATCTACCAGAACTTCGCCACCGTCGACGAGCTGCTTGCAGCCGTCGTCGAACGCGTCCGCTCCATGTCTGGCGAGTTGCTCGCAGCACAGACAGGCCCCCATCCCTTCGAGAACATGGGCAAAGCCTCCCTCGCGTTCGCGCGCGACTATCCCGCCCTGTTCCGCGAGATGGCTCTTGAGCCGAATCCCTACGTTGCCACCCACGAGCAGATCGAGTCCGCGATGCTCCCCGTCATGGCGGGTGACCCCGAACTCGCGGGGTGGACCGAGGACGAGCTCCGGCGACTCTTCCTCAAGATGCGCGTCTTCCAGCTCGGGCTCTCAGCGATGGTCGCCAACGACAACCTGCCTTCATGGATGGACGAAACCGCAGTCGAGCAGCTACTGCTCGAGACGGGCGAGGAGATCGCGATCGCGATGAAGTACCGAAAGGATGAGCAGCAATGAACAGCATGAGGACGAACGAGCAGGCGGCGCCCCGCGTCGTGATCATCGGCGGAGGTGTGGCAGGCCTTTCCGCAGGCATCTTCGCCCGCCTCAACGGCTTCGAAACGACGATCCTTGAGAAACACGCACTCCTCGGCGGAGAATGCACCGGCTGGGACCGCCAAGGCTACCACATCGACGGGTGCATCCACTGGCTCGTCGGCACGCTCGAAGGCACGCCGATGAACGACCTGTGGAAGACAGTCGGCGCGCTCGACGGAGTCGATATCCACCACCCCGAGACGTTCCTGGTCTTCGAACACGAAAGCGGCAGCGTGCCGCTCTACCGAGACATCGACCGGCTGCGCGAGAGCTGGCGCGCTCTCTCTCCCGTCGATGCCGAGCAGATCGACGAGTTCTGCAGCACCATCGAGCGGATGAGCAGCTACGAGATGCAGGTCGACAAACCGGTGGACATGATGTCGCTCCTCGAGAAAGTGCGCTACTTCGCCTCGATGAAGGATGCTGGCGCGGTCCTCTCGAAGTACGGCAAGGTCGGGCTCAAGGAGTTCTCCGAGCGCTTCGAACACCCGGCGATCAGGGAGATGTTCGCCACCTTCGCTCCAGGCGAGTATGCAGCGGCTTTTCTCTTCTTCGCGCTTGCGAGCTTCAGTAAGGGCCAGTCCTCGATTCCGGCGGGCGGCTCCAAGGCGCTCGCGGACCGGATGGCCGAGCGGTACCACTCGCTCGGCGGGCTGAGCGAGACCGGGTGCGAGGTCACAGGCGTCGCCATCGACGGCGACCGAGTCACGCACGTCACCACGGTCGAAGGCCGCATCTTTGCCGCCGACCACTTCATCGCCGCATGCGACGCGCACTTCGTCTTCGAGCGTCTCCTCGGCGGACGCTACCGCGACCGCGGGTTCGCGAAGCGCTTCGCAGATCCCGAGACCTACCCGCTCGCCTCGAACACCTACATCGGGCTGGGTTTCGATGGCGAGGTCGGCGACATGCCAAGGACCGTCCGTTTCCCGTGTGAACCGATCCCGATCGGCGCTGCATCAATTGACCAGATCACGCTCAATCACTACGCTTACGAGCCCGGATTCGCCCCGCGAGGGTGCACCGCGATGACCGTCGCCCTCAACCACTTCGCCGAGGAGGTCGATCACTGGCTCGCGATCCGCAAGGACCGCGACGCATATCGCGAAGAGAAGCAACGTGTGGGCGCGGCGGTGCGCGCGGCCATCGAGGCGCACTTCCCGCACATGGCAGGCAAGCTCAGGGTGCTCGACGTGGCCACTCCGGCGACGTACGACCGCTACTGCAACGCACACCGCGGCTCGTTCATGGCGTTCTTCCCGACCATCGGCGGCAAGATGATGGCTCATACCGGGCGCATCAAGGGGCTCGACAACTTCGTGCTGTCCGGTCAGTGGCTGCAGCCCCCCGGCGGTCTACCGGTCGCAGTCGTCACCGGGAAGGACACGGTACAGCGCCTGTGCAAGAAGCTCAGTAGGCCGTTCACAACCTACCGCAACAGGTCCGTGATGGACCCCTTCACCGCGTCGCTGACCACATCGCTGCCCCCGAACACATCGGCCCGGCCGATCTCGGCCGCGCGCTGCTCGAGCACCGCGGACACCGACCCGGGTAGCGAACCTTGCCGCGTCAACAGCAGCGGACTCCCGTAACTACCAAGCGCGGCACCGCCTCCGAGAGCATCAGGGAAGTTCACGCCGGTGGCGAAGCCCACCGTATCCAGATCGACCCACCCCATGGCCACGCCGTCCTGCAGCACCACGGCCGCGGTCGCATAGCGGTCAGCCCCCGCATAACGGGTCGCCGGGCTGCCCATACCCAGATTCGCAGTCGTCCACGTCTCGATGGCGACTTCCACGTCCTCGCTCACCACATCGGTCCCGCCCACGATGAACGCATACCAGATCGGCAGTGTCTGGAAGACCTGAGCACTCGCCGACGGCACCGGCGCGTCGGTCCTGACCAGGATGATCGGCGAATACGTCGCCGCAGCCAGCGGGGCGACCGCAAGCGCGTCGGGGAACGCATCCCCGCGCGCAACGAAGGCCTTGTTGCTGAACGGCCTACCGTCGGCAGCGAGCGCATCGTAGAGGAAGTACGCGATCTTCGCGGACGTCTCGTAGCGATTCACGCCCTGCAGCTGACGGTCGACGTAGAGCCCTTCGGCTTCCAGCTGCGTCTTCACCGCTGAGGATACCGCACTCTCCCCGCCGATGATCCACACGCTCTTCGCGCCCAGACGCTCGATCTCATCCATGACGACCTGGGGCACCGAGGAGCCGCGCGTGAGCAGCACGGGGCCCTCAAGGAACCGCGCCCAGGGAGCGGCGGCAAGCGCGTCGGGGAAGTTCTCTCCCGTGCACAACACCACGTTGTCCGCGCCGAACGGGAAGTACTCCTCGCTGACAGCCACCGCTGTCGCGTACCGGTTCGCGCCCGCCGTCCGGTCCACCAGCGGCTCCGAAGCCGTGGCGAGGATGATGTCGCCGTTGTACGTGTCACGCTCGAACGCGACACGATGGCCGAACACGCTCGGGTTGGTCTCAGCCTGTGCGGGGGTCCCGAACGCGGTGTTCCACTCCCCATTGCGGAAGACACCGACATCGTTGTCCGCGACGATTTCGAATGCCAGCATGTCATGGAAGACGTCGCCGTCGCGCCACCCATCCGCGAAGCTGAGAGGCTGCCCCTCAGCGACGGGACGGATGCCCAGACTGTTCAGCCCAGCTCCATAGGTGTAGGTGATCATGTTGTTGTGCAACCGGACGTCGGCGATGTCGACGGCCCCTTCATGGGTCGCGAACGCTTGCGGTACCGCATCCGAGAACAGCTTCCATTCGTAGAACGTGAAATCCCCTGCACCATGCTTCCGCGCGAATACCACCGTGTCCCCATCGATGTCCCAGGAGCCCTGGTACACGCCGACCGTGCCGGGAATCTGCTGGTTCATGTACTGAGGCCAGGTGACGGGGTAGAACTTGAGCGCGTCGGTTTGACCGTCATGCCAAAGGATGTGGTTGCCGGAGATCCGCGGGCCGGTCTGAGCGTGAGCCACATTGGTGACCTGACGTGTATTCGACCACGTGATGTTGTGGAGGAATATGTTGGGGTGCAGCAACTCATAGCTCTGATAGACGACCGTATCGATCGAAACGTCGGGACTGATCTGATCGGCATCGTCATCGCCTTCACGATCGCTGATCGAGATGGTCTGCCCGGTTCCGACATCGTAGGCCCTTATGTCCGTATCGAGCAGGCCCGAGTCCACTCCCGGCGTGCGCTCATACACGATGTAGCGTCCGTCGAACTCCGGATTCACCTGGATCGGCGCAGACCCTATCATCACCGGTCCACCAGCCACCACGATCTCCGAGAAGGTGGGTGTCGCCGAGACCTGCGCAGCGGACATGATGAACACCGCTATAAGCAGAGCCACTGATAGAGTCCGGATTGCACGGCCTGAATTCATGAGAGCCCTCCCTGCCCCTGGCCGCCCGGATGCGACCCCGTAGAGATAGAATACCCCTGATGGACCAACGTGACCTACACACAGCTCCAAGCTCGCCGGCCGGCTCTGCCGCGGAAGGACAAGTGCATGCCCCGAGTCGCCCTGGATACCGCCGCGCCGGACTTCACCTTGGAAGACTTCGCCGGTACGCCCGTCAGTCTGTCCGACTACCGAGGCCGCTCGCACGTGCTCGTGGTCTTCAACCGTGGGTTCGTTTGACCGTTCTGCCGCCGGCACATGGCGCAGTTGCGCGACACCTACTCGGAATTCGTGGCCCGCAACGTAGAGGTCCTGGTCGTCGGCCCGGAAGATGCAGGTGCATTCAGCGAATACTGGCAGGCCCACTCGCTTCCCTTCGTCGGACTGCCAGACCCCGCCCATCACGTTCTCAAGCTCTACGGGCAACAGGTGAAGCTCTTCAAGTTGGGACGGATGCCTGCTCAGGTCCTGGTCGACAAGGAAGGCATCGCCCGATTCGTCCATTACGGCCATAGCATGCAAGACATCCCCGAGGTGACCGAAGTCCTGGCACTCGTCGACGAGATGGAAGCTACGGCCGACACCGGCGACGCATGACGGGACCCAAGAGAACCGCGACGTCCTCCTGGATGTCCGAGTCGCCCAGCGAGTGTCTGAACGTATACCCCCCTGGGTATATATCCCTTACCGTTCGCTCGGATCCGACGAAGGAGGTTCTATTGTGGACAGACTCAAGGGTAAGGTGGCACTCATAACGGGCGGCGCGGCCGGCATCGGCAAAGAGACCGCACG
Source organism: Actinobacteria bacterium UBA7524 (assembly GCA_002478275.1). Taxonomy (GTDB): domain Bacteria; phylum Actinomycetota; class Coriobacteriia; order Anaerosomatales; family UBA912; genus UBA7524. The sequence continues at coordinate 4,303 of DLMY01000002.1, read as the reverse complement.
GTTGTTCCTCGAAGAAGGCGCGAAGGTCGCGATCGTGGACATCAGCGACGAGAGCCTCAGCGAGGCCGTCGAGGAGCTCAAGGACCTCGGCGACATCACGGCCATCAAAGCCGATGTCTCCGACGAGGCCCAGACGAAGATGTACGTCGATGAGACACTCAAAGCGTTCGGAACCATCGACGTCTTCTTCAACAACGCGGGGATCGAGGGCAAGTGCGCCCCGCTGGTCGCCGTCGAACAGGCGGACTTCGACAAGATCATGGCCATCAACGTACGCGGCGTGTGGCTAGGACTCAAGCACGTGCTGCCGGTCATGATGGAGAAGGGTTCCGGATCGGTGATCAACACATCATCGGTGGCAGGCCTGATGGGTTCTGCCGGACTTGGCCCGTACGTGGCCACGAAGCACGCGGTCATCGGCCTGACTCGGACGGCGGCACTTGAAGCAGCGGAAGCAGGGGTTCGCGTGAACTCCGTCCATCCCGGACCGATCCACACCCGGATGATGCGCTCGATCGAAGGGCAGTTCGCACCGGAGGACCCATGCTCCGTTCAGACCGGTTTCGAGACACAGGTTCCGCTTGGACGCTACGGAGAAGCAAGGGAGATCGCGTACCTGGCGCTGTTCCTCGCCTCCGACGAGTCCTCGTACACGACGGGCAAGCAGTATGTGGCGGACGGCGGCTTCATCAAGTAGCCGACCGCATGACAACGCAAGCACAGACGCCCGCTTCTCACATTCGAGGGGCGGGCGTCATAGCGCGAGATCATGCATCAACGTCTGAGTCGCTAGCTCTCCCTTCCAGCGGATGAGGGTGGTGACGGCGGTCGTAGGCACTCGCTCACCATCACGCCGCACGAGTTCGACAGCAGCTGCCGGAATCGTCTTGCCGGTCCTCATGAGCTGGCGGCGAGCGTCGCGAACCGGCTTTCGATACTCCTCGGCGATATGTTCGTAGACCGACATGCCGAGGAGATCATCAGTGCCGTCGTAACCGAGCGCGCGAGCGAGAGAACGATTGGCGAAGACGACCCTCTCGTCCTGGACCACGACGATCCCACTGGGGGTGTTGTCGAGCAGCAGGCGGTAGCGCTCCTCGCTCTCCTCGAGTTCTCGGATGACGCGCTCGCGGTCGGAGACATCGGTGACGAGGCTCAGCATGGCAGGCTGACCTCTGAACATCATCGGAACCGAGGCCACGTGCCCCGCAGCGGTTTCGCCGTCCAGTCGCTGCAACTCGTAGATGACAGGCCGGGGGCTGCCGCCGAGCGCGACCTTGGCGAGGTCGCCCAGTGCGATTCCCTGCTGCCCTGGTGCTTTCACGAAATCCAGGATGCTCTTGCCGAGGATCTGCTCGGGGTGTCCTGCCCTGGCCATC
>DLMY01000002.1:1149-2835 GCA_002478275.1 Actinobacteria bacterium UBA7524 | reverse complement strand
GTCCTGCCCTGGCCATCTTCACCAAATGGGAGTTGACCCACAAGATCTTGCCGGTCACCGGGCTCGCGACGACGATCGGCAAGGGCATGCGTTCGAGGAGCTTGATCACCGCTTCGTTGGCGTCTCTTGCCACCGTTTCGCTCCGCAACTCCCATGGCCTGCCTGCGCGCGAGAAAGACTTGCTGCCGCACCCGCCGTCCGCGTATCACCACGCTCTGAATCGTACCGCGCAAGGAGCTATGCGAACATGGCGTCAGATGTCATGAGGGCCATGCGCCCCCGGGGGTCGCAGGAGCGTCGCCCTCACGAACACCCGCAGCTAGGCTCCGAGCCGGTGATCCAGCCGTTGATGATCGCTGCGGCACAGCCCACGCCTGGCTGTAGCGAGATCGCGCCGAACGCGCAGTTGCGCGCACACGCCCCGCACTCCATGCACGCGCCCTTGTCCGCGAGCACAGCACGCGTGCCATCCATCGCAAACACGCCGTGAGGACAGACCATCGTGCACTGACGGCAGCCGGTACACCGCTCAGCATCGTAACTGAGCGTGATGACATCCTCGATATAGCGCATCTGGCTCATATCCCTGTCACCACCGTCGCCACGACAAGTGCGATCGCAGCAACAGCACCGATGAGCTGCGCGGGAATCGCACGGCGCATCTCCCACTCGACACCGCTCGGGGAGGTGTACGTGGATGTACCGGTGAAGTTCATCGCCACGAAGCTGGCGAGTGCCGTCGACGCCAGAGCCGCGCCCCATAGCCACGATGGCCCGTCGCCACGCACCAGAGCGGCAGCAAGACCGAAGGCGAGCGCGGCACCTGCAACTGCGCCCTTGACCGCGAACATGCGGCCCGGAAGCCACGGAAGCAGCACCGGCATCACACCCGCACCCGCCACCACACCCACTGCCGCGAAGCCCGCCACGGCAGCCGCGGACCCGAGTGCTCCCGGCCACCAGGCGCTTGACACCCATGCAGCAGCAAGAGCACCGAACGCGCCGAAGAGTACCTTCGGCCGCCACAGCACCGACAACTCGACGCCGACGAGGCGCACCCGGTCCGCCAAGGCGAACTCCACGCGACGCATCTCCACGGTGGCCTTCATACCAGCATCAAGGAATGCGGGCAGGTCCGCAGCGCGCACCGGCCCCCACACCACCGAGAAGCCCGTCTGCGCTCTCACCTCGTGCGCGGCGACACCGGTCGCCGCCAGCTGGGGCACCACGAGTCTCTGATGACTGACGACCTGCCCGAGGTTCGCCTCGCGCACTCGCTTCACCACCTCGGCCGTGCTGAAGGTGCCCTTGCCTGCCGCGCACCATACGTTGATGCCACGCGAATCGATGACGAGCAGCCACGCATCGCGCCCGGTCATCGCAGTGCGGACCGCATCGAAGGAAAGCTTGTAGTTGGCGGAGACGAGCACGGGTGCCTCGTCGTCAGGTTCCCCGATGGCGTAGAGTCCCGGGCGCACGCGATAGCGGCTCCGGCCGACGTTCATCCGCACCCGCCACGCACCGAGCCGGTCAGCGTGCGACAGTTCGGTGGCGACCACCGGCACCTGGCCAGTAAGCATGGAGACCTCGCCGCACTCGAAAGGCTGTGGGCCGTACTCGTAGTCGATGGACGGCGCACCGCCGCCGCAACACGGGACGCTCGGCGGACAGCACTCAGCCATCGAT
>DLMY01000002.1:648-991 GCA_002478275.1 Actinobacteria bacterium UBA7524 | reverse complement strand
GACAGCACTCAGCCATCGATCACACCCCCTCGCCGGCGCCGGTAATCGCGCGGGCGTTCCGAGCGGGCGGACGCCCACAGCACGCTGCTCGGTCCGTTGCCGGCGCCTCGGCGATCTCGCGCAACCCATCCGCGACTTCGCGCAGAGCCTCACAGTCGAGGCGGCAGTAGAGCCACTGTCCGCGGCGCTCGGTGGCGACAAGTTCAGCCGCACGCAGGCGCTTCAGATGGTGAGACGCGAGCGCCTTGGAGAGACCGAGGACCTCCGAGATCTCACACACGCAGTGCTCCCGGCCGTCTGCGAGCAGGCGTACGATGGCGAGGCGGTTCTCATCGGCAAGTGC
>DLMY01000002.1:0-515 GCA_002478275.1 Actinobacteria bacterium UBA7524 | reverse complement strand
AGGCGGTTCTCATCGGCAAGTGCGTTGAAGGATGCGACGTTCATGAGCGCATCGTAGTCAAACGTTGGTTTGACTGTCAAGCCTGCGTCGCACCTTCCGTTCGAACATCACCAGAGACCTCTGCACCACGCGACTTATCGTCTCAGCGCCCTCGAGACCGCAAGCACGATGACCGCACCGATCGTCGCGACGATGATCGACCAGACATTCAGGCCGCTGACCCCGCCATAACCGAACAGGCTCATGACGAAGCCACCGACGAACGCCCCGACAACCCCGAGCAGCACCGAGATCAGGCAGCCCCCTCGGTCCTGCCCCATGAGGAACTGCGCGAGTAATCCCGCAAGCCCTCCGACGATGATCCAGCTCAAGATCCCCATGCGTCCTCAACTCCTCGGGAGACGATCCGGGCATCCCGTGCCCATGCTGCCAGGCACAGGCGACTGTCTGGATGCTACCCGAGACCGGAGGAGCCTAGTCGCGGGATCCCCCGTCCCTACTTCAGCGCGTTGGCG
>DLMY01000027.1 GCA_002478275.1 Actinobacteria bacterium UBA7524 | reverse complement strand
CAGATGTGCTTCCGCTGCCACAGTCATGTCGATGATGGGCTACCTGGTGTCACGAAGGCCCGGACCTATTACGACTGGTACGATACGGAACCGATGTCTATCTCCAATACCGCCATCTACTCGCAGATGACGGCCACCGGCAACACGCACGGCCACAAGCCGCACCTCTATCACAACATCCACCTGCTCAACGAGACGCAGGCGCAGATCAGCGCCACCAAGCACGTTGAGTGTGCCGATTGCCACAACCACCATGTAGTCGGTAACGCGAGGCACGAGTGGGGTTCGACGAACGCGGTCTCCGAGGCCATCCGCGGCGTGTCCGGACAGGCTTTCAACACCGCCGCGCTTTCGACCACCAACTACCCGACCGACGCGCAGGTCAGCAACCAGCTCGCCTGGAAGACTTACTCGGACTACGAATACGAGATATGCCTCAAGTGTCACTCCTCGGCGAACACGAATTACGCCACGTGGGGTGGGACCAAGACGGGCGCGACCAACCAGCCGCGCTGGACGAACGTGGCCCGGGACTTCAATGTCGGCAACCAGTCGAGGCACCCGGTGCTCGCTCCCAACGACGCGTATCCCGACACGGCGACGTACGGGACGAGCAAGGTCTACCCGGGCCAGCTCGACGCGGCGATCTGGGCTCCCGGCGATACGATGTATTGCTCAGACTGCCACGGCAACGAGTTCGCGCCGCTGCCCAACGCACCGGACGCGCTCGACTACACGCAGGGTCCGCACGGCTCCACCAAGGAGTACTCGCTGCGCGGTCCGAACCCGTACTGGCCGGCCAATCCGAGCGGCACCCTGTGGACACTGGACATGGTGGCAGCGGCTGGTGCCGGCGACCCGTTGCCGTTCTGTGCGAACTGCCACCCGGCGATCAAGGCGAACATCGTGCACCAGAAGAACGCGCTGCATAGGAGCTCCTCGTGTGTGAGGTGTCACACGCTGATCCCGCACGGTGGCGGCATGTCGCGACTCATCGCGGACGCCGACAGCAGCATGCCCGCACGCTTCGCCTACAACAACGATAAGAGCTACGTGATGGTGTCGAGCTTCACCAAGCGCAGTGCCACGGCCTACACGACTGCCGACTGCAGCATCAGCGCGTCGGGTGTGTCGGCCGGATGCACCGGTGGCGGCGCCAAGCATCAGTTGAGCGGCAACAAGACCGGAGCTAACGGCACGGGCACTTGGGAGAACTGGTAGGCTCGGGACCACAAACGCCGCCTACGAGAACTGGTAGGATTACTCCGGCGGCCGACCCTGCCGGAGGAAGCCCGTGCTGCACGCCCTGAACAGGTTCCTGACCTCGCGCAGGACGGCGATCACCCTGATCGTCGTCCTGCTCGCGTTGACGTCGCTGGGCTACGTGTTGCCACAGCAAGGCACCGACGGCCTCGGGCCGAATCGCTTCGACCTGCCCACCTCACTGCTCACGCTTTCCTCGGCGGCCGGGCTCGACCGGATGTGGTCCTCGCCGCTCTACCTTGGCACCCTCGGCGCGTGCCTGATCGCGCTCCTTGCCGCGTTGCTGCAATCCGGCCGCACCGCCTGGAAACGCACGTTCCAACCGGTCGTCGGCGCCGGTTCCCGCGGCGCCTTGCACACACACATGCCCGCCGAGGAGACCGCATCCCTCCTGCGCGCCCGCGGCTATCGCCCGATGCCGCCGGCCGGCACGACATCCCGCTTCATGAAACACCCGTGGGGGCTTTGGGGCGGCTTCATCCTGCACCTGGGGCTAGTCGTCTCTGTCGCCTTTGCGCTCATCGTACTGTCGACCGAGAGTTGGGCGATCATCGGCCTGGTCGAGGGCGAGACGCTCGAGCCGGGAGGGGAGTGGTCCAACTCAGAGCCCGGTCCGTTCTCCGACCACATCGTGCTTCCCGAGACCCTGCGCCTCGACAAGGTGACGCCGACGTATTGGGACAACGACGAGCTGCGTCAGATCACGAGCGACCTGACGTTCATCGCCCCCGACGGCACCGAGTACCCGCTGCAGATCGCCGTCAACCACAGCAAGGTGCGAAACGGCGTGCGTTTCTACCAGGACCAGCGGTTCGGCAGGTCGTTCTTCCTTGAAGTGACCGACGGAGAGGAGCTGCGCCGCGAGCGCGTGGAGATGGAGTGGGCCTGGTCGACCGAGGAACCCGTGTACTTCGACCTCGAACTCGGACCCGACCGGAGATTGCAGCTCAAGTACTACGCGGACGTGGAGCGTGCCTCGCTCACCGGCGAACCCGAGCTGTGGGCCCGCTACGCGGAGGGCGACGAGCGCAGCGCAGAAGCGGTCCTGCCTGTCGACATCCCCATCCAGGTAGGCCCACTGGTCGTCGAACTGAAGCTCGTCCGATCCTGGGCCAACATCATCGTGATGCGCGACCATGGCGTGCCCGTGCTGTTCGCGGGCTTCTTCCTCGTGTTCATCGGCAGCGCTCTGATCTACCTGACCGTCCCACGCGAGGCGTTCGTGTCGACCGAGGACGGCACGACCACCGTCCACCTGCGCGCCATCCGCTTCCCCGACATGTACGCCGAGGAGATCGACACCATCGCCGAGTCACTCCTTTCGAGAGAGGACCAACCGGATGACTGAGACGCTCCTCATGGTCGACCCGGTGCTGCACATCCTTGCGCTCGTCGCGTACTCGGTCGCCAGCACGTTCATCGTGCTCGACACCGTGTACGCGCGCCCCGCCTGGGGTGCGAGGGCGGCTTCGGTCGCCCTGATGGCCGGACTCCTGATGCAGGGCGCGGGTCTCGGTGCGCGATGGATCGCCGTCGGTCACGGCCCCTACATCTCGCGCTACGAAGTGCTTTCCGCCAACGCATGGGTCGCGCTGGCGCTGTGGCTCGTTGCGTCGCGGTCCTACGAGAAGGCCAGAGCGCTGGGCATCGTGCTCGTTCCCTCGGCGCTGCTGATCACCGCGCTTGGCGTCTACACGGGACCGGAGGTCTCGCAGCTGCCGCCGACGTTCAGCGGCATCTGGCTGGTGATGCATGTCTACTTCTACTTCATCGCGTTCGCTGCGGCGCTAGCGGCGGTATCGACATCGGTACTGTTCATCGCACAGAGGCGGCTGAGCTCCGAGTGGCTTGAGAGGCTGCCGGACTCCGCCGCGTTGGACGCGATGGCATATCGGGTCGGAGGCCTGGCGTTCGTCTTCTGGGGGATAGGGATGCTCACGGGCTCCATCTGGGCTTACTACGCGTGGGGCCGCTTCTGGGGCTGGGACCCGGTGGAGACCTGGTCGCTCGTGACGTGGGTCGCGTTCGGGCTCTACCTGCACCTGCGACGATTCTTCGGGTGGCGAGGTGAGCGCGCTGCCTGGATGCTCGCCGGCTGCTTCTTCCTGGCCGCCGGAACGCTGTTCTTCACCTCCTTGATCGACGGGTCGTTGCATGCTGTCTATTTCCGGTGACGTCACCGGTATGCGATAAAGTTCGCTCAGGAGTCGTGGTTCCGACTGCCATTCGTCCCCCGAATTCACCCATTAGTCAGAATTCCTCGCCATTCGGTGGCACATTGTCGCCACCGAACGCTTTCTTCTTATCGCAACCGTACGGACGCCGATACCATGGCCAGGAAGAAACTGTTTGACGGGTACCCCGTTCGTCTCGGCGTGCGGGGAAAGAGCGGTATGTGCGTGAAGCCGTGTTGGAGTTCGCTTCGGCCGTGACGTGGAGGAGGTCCGTGAGGGCCGAGGGACTAAGTCACCAAGGCTCGTTCCGATCGACTGGGCAAGGATGGGCTGAAGCTCGAGGGGCGCTTCGGTCGCTTCGACTGGGTAGGGAGCGTGCGAAGTGCATATTCGATGTAAGTACCGGGTGGCGGCGTGGGTCGCGGCGTTCGTGTGTACGGTTGCGGCTGTCTGCCTGTTGATATCGCCCGTGTACAGCTATGCCGCCAACAATGCGGACTGTCTGCACTGCCACGGTGCGACCCAGGACTTCTCGGTGGGGGGAGTCGACCGGGACACGGCGTGTGCGAAGTGCCATCTTCCGGGTCTTGCGGGCTCTCACCCGTACCACCAGGCGGGCGCCAACTGCGGCGCCATGTGTCATCCCGGCTGGGGGGACACGCTCCGCACGGCCCTTCCGATGCATTACGACGCGGCGGCGGGAGCCTCGTTCGCTTCGGCCTCGTCCAAAGACTATCCGCCAACCGTCTTGCACGTGATCCACTCGAAAGCCCGTTGGGCGGGTAGCGTCAACACCAGTGTGAGCGCGTGTTCGAGCTGCCATGCGCCTGCCGCGTGCGACGCGTGTCACACGGAACCGTTGGCCATTCGTCACGAAGAGCATGGAGCGACGCAGCATGGCCCTTGGTCGGGGACGGTGGCGTACGGTGTCGTGGGGTCGGACCAGACCATGCGAACCGCCACGAACGTGAGCAACCAGTGTGCGACGTCGGTCTGCCATGACTTGGAGGGCATCGGCGATCTTGCTCCGCGCGTGCGTGAGGATTACGCGCACAGTGCCGGAGGCAACCCGCAGGACCCGACAGCGACGAACGAGGTCATCAAGACCGGGACGTGGAAGACGGTTTCCAACTCGGCGAGGTCCGGTGCGCGATACAGTCTCAGTAACGTCGCCGGTTCGACGCTGGGGGTCACGTTCACCGGCTCGCGGGTCGAGCTTGTCTCCGACCTCGATCCATATCGCGGAAAGGCGAGAGTACGCATCGACGGGCAGCCCGTCGAGGTCATCGACCTGTACTCGCCCGCCACCAAGCTCCAGGCGATAGTGTTCACGGCCGATGACCTCGGTCCGGGCGAGCACACGATAGTCGTCGAGGTGCTGAACCAGAAGAACTCCTCGGCACGCGCCACCTATGTCGTCGTCGACGCTTTCCGCGTCTATTCCGAGCTGCCCGAATCGATCGCCCCGCCGTGCACCGACTGTCACGATTCACACGGGGACTTCGATCATGAGGCCTCGCAGACCGTAGGCGTCTATCCCGGTCCGGCGCCCGACTACGAGTGCACGACCTGTCACAGTCTCAATATGCTTCACGAGCACGGCAGGTCGAGCTCCAAGACCAGCGCGTCAGTGTGCGCGTCGTGCCATCCGGTGTACGTGCCCCTGCCCTCGACCGGCTACGACGGTACGTGCACGTGGTCGGACTGCCACCAGGGTGCTAACGGCGAGGCGCCGCACAACTTCATCGATTCGGACCACACCGCCACAGACGCCGCCACTGCGCAGTGCCGAGGCTGTCACGGAAGCGATCTGGGACTCATCCATGACGACTCGGCGGCCAACGCGCGCGCCGCCGGTGCGGGCGCCACACCTCCTCGTGCCTACGACGGCTCTCTGCGCGCCAACGAGTGGACGACCGGATGCACCACCTGTCACAGCGCGGCCACGTTCCCGCTCACCAAGGACTGCACGGACGCGGGCTGCCATGTGGGCTCGGGTGTCGTGAGCATTGAGACGCATCCTGCCCCCCCGCATGTGGCGAGCGGCACCGATGCCGGTGTCGAGCGCACGGGTGGACATGCTTGCAGCAGCTGCCATCTGATCGTCGATGCCGTGGCAGAACACGCCAAGACCAGCTCGCGCGGTACGGGCGACACCTATATCGGCTGTGTGGAGTGCCACGAAGTCGCTTACTTCCCGACAGGCTGGATGGCCGGTGCGCCCGCGACCAACACATGCGTGGCCTGCCACCCGACCGCCGGCGGTAAGGCGGGGGCGCCTCACCCCTCCGACGAGTACGCGTTCAAGCACGACTGGACCGCGACGAACGGTATCGGCGGATCTTCCGTCAATTGTTCGGGCGCTCTGTGCCACACGGTGGCCAGTATCGACCTGATCCATACGAACGCCTGGAAGGAGACGGTGAGCCATCCCCGCGGCTCGTCGTGTCTGTCGTGCCATGACGACCCGGCAACGGTGCCGACCGAGGGCGACTGTCTCGATTGCCATGCGGCGCATGACTGGATCACGCCGCATGCGCCCGAGGCGACACCGCAGCTTGCCGCCGACAACGCTGACTGTCTCGTCTGCCACACCAAGTTCGTCGTGCCTGCGGGCAACGGTCTGATCTACCACGACGGCATGTGCTACAACTGCCACAACAAGCTGCCAACGAACAAGCTCACCCATTACCTGAAGGACAACTACGAAGCGCGGTGCACCGACTGCCACAATTCCACCGTGCTCGGTAGCTACGATTACCAGCCCTACGACCCCAACCACTATGACCCGTATCTGGCAAGCCACACCGCAGACTACACAGGCCTGTCGGTTCCGACCGGGGGCAGCGTGGTCACCGATAAGGCGTGCACGAGCTGTCACGCGAACTCGCTTAAGGCAGAGCATCTGCTGACCTTGTCAAGCGGACCCATGGGCTGCTTCGACTGCCATACTTCAAGCGCGCCGATCGACGCCAAGAGCGTGATCGTTGCTGGATGGACCGATCGCCGGTGCTCGGACTGCCACGGCACTCTTCACAACTCCTTCGATGCTGCGCAGCATGATCTCGGGACCTCCGCCGACGGGCTTGGCTGCAGTGGTGCGTCATGCCATAACGGCAGCGATATCGCCCTGCTTCACGCTGATGCGGACTCCGGTGGCGGGGTGACGAGCTGTAATGTGTGCCATACGAGTGCCGACGTACAAGTGGTGGCGGCAGGCTGCGACAGCGTCGGCTGTCACGAAGGCATGCTTCCGCACGCGCACTCGTTGAATCTCGTCGACTCTGACTACGACGACGTGACGATCACGGGTTGCACGAATTCGGGTGCGGGATGCCACGGTACCGATGCGAGCGCCGAACCCACATACCTTGACTATCACCCGAATTCCGGATGCACCGAAGGGCCGTGTCATACAGCGGCAAACCACAGCAACTCGCAGTTCAACGACCCGAACACCTGCCAGAACTGTCACGGCGGTGGCACGCTGCTCTACGACAACGCGCCTGACGCCGTCGAACTGACCGAGCCCGTGCCGACCGGACACTACCTGGCCAGTGCTCACGACCCGGGTGCGTTCCTGGGTCCTGTCAAGGGTGCGAGCGACGGCCAGACGGTCGCCCGCTGCAATGACTGCCACAGTCGCAACGACCCGGGTGGCATGATCGGACTGTGGGTGCAGCACCAGGGGCTGCCCGACAAGGGTGACATCACCTGCGCCGGCTGCCACAACGCCTTCCCGGACGTCGTGGTGAGCGGCTGGGCGAGTTGCGGTACGTGTCACAACGGCCCGGCCATGCCCGATCCCGGTGATTCGCTCTACGGTCATGCGGGCGGCGTCGCTCCCGCGGGAGTCAACGGTACGGGGACCGGGTGCGTCAATACGGGATGTCACGCCACGTGGGACCTGCACGTGCTGCACAAGGGCAACGGGATCGCTCCCGACCCGGCGTGTTCGGTGTGTCACGACTACAACGGGCAGGCGCAGAAGCCTTCTGTGCTCGCATGTGGGGCGTCCGGTTGTCACGATGTCGACCCGCATGACATGACCGTCCACGATGCCTCGGGAATGGATACCGGCGGTTGCATCGAGTGTCATGAGAACGACAGCGTCATAGACCAGCACGGCGGTGACTGCACCACATGCCACAACGCTGGCTCGAACCTGGGCGCCACTAACACTGCTGATTGCATTGATTGTCACAACGGCGTCGAACTCGGCACCTACGCGTACCATCCCTACGACCCGAACCATTACGACGAGTGGGCGTCAAGCCACCAGGAGAACCAGCAGATATCGGGCAGCAACTGGGGCACCACGAGCTTCGGCGTCACAGTGAACAAGTACTATCCGGACGCAACCGGAGTGAGCTACGAAGTACCGTGCGCCAACTGCCACACGACCGATCTGATGACCGAGCATGTCAAGGCCAACGACTTCAGGCTCAACGGCTACAGCAACGAGTGTGTCACGTGTCACGAGCTGAGAGTCGACAACTTCGTCAACCCGTGGGCGGGCGGCTGTGGAGGCGAAGGCGGTTCATGTCACTCGATGGCAAGCGGCGCCGGCGGCCTGCACCGCACGGCAGGACGAGGCTGGGCCGAGAAGCACGATGCGAGCGCGCAGGTCATGTCACAGCCAGGCTCCTCCATCACCTGGGCGAACACGGTGGTGGTCGACGAGAACTGGGGCACCGGCACGACGTGGCCTGCGGCATGGACGCGCTCCGATACCACCAATGTCTCCGTAGTCACCGGCGGACGTACGGGTTCGCGACTTCGCATCACAAGCAACTCGACCACGCGCACGACCCGTACGGTCACGCGAACCTTCAACACGAGCGCGTACAACGACGGAGTGAGCTTCAGCGTCTGGTACCAGACGGCGGGTCTTTCGACAGCGACCGGTAGCAACCGAGATTGGGTGCGCATAGAGTACTCGCCGAACAACGGCACTAACTGGTACGTGATTCACGAGGTGGCGGGTAACGTCGGGAGCTGGACGAACGTTCGCAGAGACCTGCCCGCAGCGACGCAACTGGTCATCCGTCTCTCGGCATCGTTCAACGCGGCCAGCGGCGAGTTCGCCTACTTCGATGACGTGTTCATGGAAGGGACGACCAAGACGACGACACCTCTGCCCGCGGGAAGCACCGCGCTGGCAAGTTGCCAGAACAACCCCAACGGAACCGAGTGCCACATCGTGACCGACGTCGCCAACATCCACGCCGGCTTGTCGAACTTCGGGTGCGACCGCTGCCACGCCGGGACGGGCGCGCATCCCACGCAGCTCAACTGTCAGGCCAGCGGCTGCCATCCGGGTGTGAACCGGGATCATCACGCGGCCAACCAGCACCGGACGAGCTTCAGCAGCTCTGCGGTGTTCGATGCGAACTTCAATTCGACGTACTGTTCCGGGTGCCACGATGACGATATCGACCGCGAGCATCAGCTGGCGGCATACGTCTCGACGCCGTGCTCGATCTGTCACCGCAAGGCCGGCAACAGCGGTGCGCCGACAGACGTCACCAAAGCGAATAACGACGCGACGATTCAGAAGGCCGCCAACACCGCGCTGTGTACCGATTGTCACAAGACGGTGAGCAAGTCCTCTATCCACGTCCAGCGGCAGGGCTGGAACGGCGCGGCGCATACAGGGTCGCCTGCGATCGGCGGGGTGCAGTTCAGCGATGACTGGTCGGGCCATCGGGTGTACACGTCGATGCCCGGCATGAAGACTTCGTTCACGCTGGCGGTCGATGGCGTGACGGCGACGTGGAGTCGACCGGGAACCATAGCCAACATGTTCACCTCCAGCAGCGGCTATACCGCGACGAGCATCGTAAGCTGCGGGGATTGTCACGGGACCGTCTCCGGCGCCACAGGACCGCACGGTGCGGCGATGACGCTCGGTGTCGACCCGAATTACCCGGCTCCGTACACGAGTGCGTATATCACGACAGGTAACGCGATCGCATCCAACATCACTGGAGCAGGGCTGCCGATCTGTGCCAAGTGCCATCAGAACACGAACCTGTTCAACGGGACGGTCAACGGCAACGTGCACAACCGCAGCGACCACAAAGGCACGACCAACGGGTTGTGTAACAACTGCCACGTGCGCACACCGCATGCCTGGAAGCGCCCGCGCCTGATCGGCTACATGTCCGACCCGCCTCCGTACCAGTCGCAGAGGGTGCTGGGGATCTCCACGGGAAACAAGACTCCCACAGGCTGGAGCTCAGGCGGGTGCGGCGTCAACGGATGCGGATCTCACGGCACCGTGGGTGCATGGCCGTAGACAGCATCGTTCGTTCGACCCACCGTCGGCGGGCCCGGGAATCCGGGCCCGCCGTGTGCTGGCAGGGGTGTTGCGGCATCGCGTGCGATATGATGGGCCGGACCCTCGACGCTCTTTGGGATGTGAGCTGTTGGCGCGGACACGTGAGGACATGAAGATCGGGAACCAGGGGAGCGCTTCGCCCCGCGCGGCGGAGGGCCCCCCCCGCGCCCCCCCCTCCCTTCCCCCCCCGGCCGC
>DLMY01000020.1:87573-132057 GCA_002478275.1 Actinobacteria bacterium UBA7524 | reverse complement strand
CGACGCTATCGGCAACATCGAGACCACCAGAACGGCCACCGTGCGCATCGATGACACGGCGCCGGTACCGACGACGCAGTCTCCCGCAGGTTGGGTGCAAGGACCGTATCAACTCCAGCTCACAGCCTCCGACGAGCCAAGCGGCATCGCACACTACCTGTACAGTAGTGACGGCAGCCTTCCGAAGACTCTCAGCACTACCGGAAACATCCTTGTCACCCAGTCAGGAGATGTACAGGTACGCTACATCCCGGTCGACTTCGCGGGAAACACGGGAGCAGAGGATACGCTGTATTTGCAGATCGACGACTCGGCGCCGGTTACGACTTCTAACGCTTCCCTTACCTACTCAGTCACTGCAATCATCCAGCTCACGCCCTCAGACTCTCTGTCCGGAGTCGCCAGGACCATGTGGCGCCTCGACGGCGGGTCGTGGATCGAGGGGACCGCGATCGAGACCTCAACTCCTGGACGCCACAAACTGGAGTTCTATTCAGTGGATGTTGCAGGCAACGCGGAGACCCTTCAGACCATAGAGTTTGACGTGTTCCACCGTTATGAGCAGACCGATCAGCACCTGTGGTACCGAGACGCATGGTCAACGATTGCCCATACATCACTCTCAGGCGGCAGTCATGCCCGCGGAAATGCGGCCAACTCGGCCGTCTACTTCGCCTTCGAAGGCACCGGCTTCGACTGGATCTCAATTCGCTCGAACAGTTATGGTATCGCCAAAGTAACAGTCGACGGTGGAGAACCGGTCTTCGTCGACCTCTACGCACCGACGCCCGTGTGGCAAGACAAGGTACTCAGCGTACAAGGCCTCAGCAACGGGCTCCACACCGTGCGAATCGAACGCACTGGCCAGAAGAATGACCTCTCCACTGGCGCGTCCATCGCGGTCGATGCGCTCGACATCGCCGGCACACTCGTCGGCTTCCCAGTTGAGAAGGTGGAGGACACCGACACTCGCATATCCTTCTCCGAAGGCTGGTCCAGGGTCGAGCACTCAAATCTGTCGGGAGGCTCGCATACGCGAGGCGGACGCGCCGGGGACTTCGTCAACATCAAGTTCAGCGGCACTGAGTTCACCTGGATCGCCATGAAGTCGCCAAGTTATGGAATCGCGACTGTGAGCGTCGACAACCAGGAGCCAGTGGAAGTGGATCTCTACTCTCCCTCGATTCAGTGGCAGCTGCCGGTATGGAGTGTTACTGGCCTCTCAAACCAGGAGCACACCATCCGCATCGAATGCACCGGAAGAAGAAGTGTCCCGGAAGGCGGATACGCTGTCGGTGTCGACGCCATCACTTTCAAAGGTGACTTGTTGCAGGCCCCGCCGCCAATGCTTCGCTACGAGCAGACCAATCCACTGATGGTGTTCGGGACAGACTGGACGCCAGTTCCATATGGCGCCCTCTCTGGCGGTTCTCTCGCCAAAGGTGACGGCATCAAGGCCACGGCGGATATCAAGTTCGACGGCACGGCGGTCAACCTGGTCAGCATTAAGTCGCCCAACTACGGGATCATGCGTGTCATTCTTGATGGCGGTGACCCGGTCGATGTCGACCTCTATTCGCCCTCCGACCAGTTCCAGGCAGTTGTCTGGAGTGCGAACAACCTGACTGAAGGGGCACATACGATCCGAATCGAATGGACTGGCACCAAGAACCCTTCAGCGCGTAGCACGGCGATAGCCGTTGACGCCGTAGATGTGCAAGGTACGTTGATTCAGGCCGTGTCCTCTGATCCTCCGATGACTCGTTACGAGGAAACCGATGAGCGTCTGTACCTCGGAGATGACTTCTCGACCATTCTCTATCACGCCCTCTCAGGTGGTTCCCTGGTCAAGGGGAACGCATCTCGAGCGGTCGCAGACATATCCTTCGCGGGATCCGCGATCGACCTCATCGGCATCAAAGGTCCAAGCTACGGAATCATGACCGTGAGCCTCAATGGCGCCAACCCGACGCCGGTGGACTTGTACTCGCCAGACACCAAGTTCAGAACCGTTGTCTGGAGTGCTGCGGGTCTAACGGAAACGACACACACGGTTCGTGTCGAGTGGACCGGCACCAAGAACCCTGCGTCGACAGGAACACATATCGCCATCGATGCCGTGGACGTTCTAGGTACGCTCACGCAAGCGACCCCCTCAAAAACGCCCAGGGACCGCTTCGAGCAAGATCACCCATTCATCTCCCTCAGTGAAGCCTGGTCCAAGGTGACCTTCTCGCCACTTTCTGGGGGTTCGCTCGTCAAGGGTGATCACCCGAACACGATCGCCGACATCGCGTTCGAGGGTACCGCGATCGACCTGATCGGCATCAGATCTCCCAACTACGGCGTCATGAGGGTCATCCTTGATGATTCCGATCCAATCGACGTGGATCTCTACTCCCAGAAGGACCTCTACCAGGCAGTCGTTTGGAGTGCCGAGAATCTCACCGATGGACCTCACACGGTGCGCATCGAGTGGACAGGGCAGAAGAATCCCGCAGCATCAGGCACGCAGATCGCATTGGATGCCGTAGACGTCCTGGGAACACTGACCCAGGCCCATCCTAGCGCAGAGCCTAAGACCCGGTACGAGGAGAGCGATTCGCGCATCATCTACGAGGGTTCCTGGACGTACGTCCCCTATTCACCACTGTCAGGCGGGGGGCTACTCAAGGCAAATGCTTCCGCATCCGCACACATACGGTTCGATGGAACAGCCATCGATCTCGTCGCCCTAAGATCTCCGAACTACGGCATCATGCGGATCTACCTTGACGACGGTGAACCCATAGTCATTGACCTGTACTCTCCGTCCGACCAGTTCCAGGCGGTCGTTTGGACTGCCGAAGATCTCACAGACGGATCCCACACAGTGCGCATCGAGTGGACCGGGGAGAAGAACTCGTCAGCCACCAATACCCAGATAGCCCTCGACGCCGTAGACATCAGGGGCACACTCACCCAAGCGCCGTAGGTCCTGGTCGCCTCACACCGGTCCCGACCAGGAGCCCGTGCCCGATCCTCGGCTTCGAAGTGAAGTCATGCACGTCCCGAAGACTCGCATAGAGCTCTCTCCAACGGAGGCGCGACTCCTGCGGAACAGAGTGCTGTGCTCGATTCGGCCAAACGCCAGTGTGCATCACCCCAGCGGGGGAAGTGTCTTCGATCCACACCCCATCGGTGTATTCGATAGATGGTTCGGCCGTCTGACTCGACCATGCGACGATTCGTCCACTCGTGGACCCGCACAAACACGTCGGGGGGGACGATTCCCGCCGAAGCCAGGCGCATGCCGACATCAACGGCGGTCGCTGCGCTGTGGATATCCTGCGGGCCGCGACCATCAACGTAGTAGGCCGGTGTTCCATCCAGACCGAAGAAACGACTTTGCCATGCTTGCGCCCCGCTTCTCAACGCCCGTTCTACGACATAATCATCAGTCGCAAGCCACACAAGAAGCAGACCGTCGAGAGCGTACGCCGTGTGGAAGTTGTCGATCCACGCGAGACGCGCGCCCTCTCCGTAAGGCCATAGACCATCTTCATCCTGCTCAGCACATGATATGTGCGCGGCGGTGAGGGCCATGGCGAGTCTGTCCGGCGACGACTCCATTCGCCCCGTCACCGCCAACAGGCCAGCAGCCAGCAGATTGGCATTGTGAATCAGGCGGGGGGAATCGGGCGTGTAACAGTAGTAGCCCTCAGGCGATCGCAGTGATTCAGTGACATACTCAGCAGTCCGGTTCGCGTGGTCGATCGCGGCTCGCTGATCGAAGACAAGCCCGTACTCCAGAAATCCTCTGGCGACGAAATAGCTCGCGATCACATTGGGAGTCTGGGCCGCGTAGTATGCCCACCTCGTCTGGACATCGAACTCGTAACCCCATGCGCCGCTGTCGAGACGCGCGATCTCATCATCTTCAAGTAGGAACCTGCTGAGCTCTGCGGAGTCTTGAGCAGCCCCTCGCACACCCCGAGATGAGTCACGTGCTGCGGCAATCAGATGGCATCCGACAGTCTTCGCCATGATGTAAGGTTCAATACCCAATACTGGGGACAGGTTCAGCGGCACCCGCTTACGAAGCTGAATGAGTGCTTGTCTTAACCACCGGGAACGCCGCACCCAGCCGGGAATCCGTTCGCCCCTGAGAGCGTCATAGGGGTCGAAACCCGCCAAGCCATCAAGCACCGAGCAGCTCACTTCTGAACTCCTCTACTGCGATGCTTCGGCCCGTGCGCACGGATTCGACAAGAGCGAATGTAACCAAAGTAGTGTGCACTGCGTCCTCAAAGGACAACTGCGGAACCACCGCACCGCCGCGAACAGCCAGAGAGAATGCGGCCATCTCTGCATCATGTCCCTTATCCTGTCGCATGCGGCGCTTCCGCTTGTTCGGGCCCCTGCTGGTCTGAAGCAGCCTGAAGTCGTCGATCACTGCTGTTGAAGCCGATCCAAAGACCTCGATTCGCTCCTTGCCCAATTGCATGCTACCTCTGGCCGTGTAGACGATCGAGCTCACCGATCCGTCGACATGTGTCAGAATCGCAGATACGTCCTCGTCGGCCACACCGGCGTCGGCAGACGGAATCGACACGGCGCGAACTTGAGTGCAACTGCACCCGCTCAGATAGATTGCAAGATCAACGAAATGGCACACCTCACCCACGATGCGCCCACCCCCCACATCGGGATCCTGTATCCAGTGATTCGCGGGAATCTGGCCAGCATCGACGCGGATGTTCACCACCCGCGGTGAATGATCGTCATCGAAGAATCGCATGACTTCTCCAGTTGCAGGCGCGAACCGTCTGTTGAAGCCGACCATACAGAGCCTGCCGGTCTCTTGCTGTGCACGCACTATGGTCGACAGATCGCCCTTCCTGATACACAGAGGTTTTTCGACGAAAACGTCCAGGCCTGACCTCATCGCGCGCTCGACAAGCTCAGCGTGCGTGTCATGTCGAGTGCCGATGACCGCCGCCGCGATGCCAGGCGTAGTAAACGCAACACGGGCGTCCGACTCTGACGAAGGGATTCCGTAACGCTTCGCTACGCTCGCTGCGCTCAGCCCGCGCTCCGAAACGACAACTTGCGGTGTCAATTCGCCGGACGCCCTAATCGCCGGGAGCAGCGTCTTCGTAACGAAGTTCCCGACGCCCACAATCGCCAGACCCGTGCTAGCAGGTCCGTCTCGAACTACCGCCTCGCGACGCGACACGGCGTCGTCAACGATACGCGGCTCGACAATCCTTCGATCGGCAATGCAATTCACGTCCGCTGCAGAGGGATACTCGATCAGCACGCCAACGGTTTCCTCGTCCGGCGAGGTGATAATCTCGTACGCCTTGTCCGCCCTCAAGATCTCGAACCTATGCGTAGTGAGCAGACTAGGATCCACGGATCCTGATCGCAGAGCATCAAGAAACGCCTGCATGTTGCGATTCTCGGTCCACCGAACATGTCCAATGGGATAGTCGCGACCGTGCTGCTCGTATGAAGGATCGTATCGCCCCGGCCCGTAAGAACGGGACATCCAGACGCTGATTTCCTTCTCGTAGAACGGCGAGCGCGGGAACTCAACCGGAGCAGCTCCAACGACGACGATGCGAGCCCTGTCACGCGCGACATCACCAGCAAGGACTAACGGACTGTTGTCATGCGCTGCGGCTGCCACAATCACCGAGTCGAAGCCTGACCCATCAGTCTCAGACCATAAGTGCTGAACAACCCCTTCGTCGCTGACTTGTACCGCCGAGAATCCGAGTGCCCCGGCACGCAAGACCTGCGATTCCGAGACGTCCGCTCCCCAGGCACGGCATCCCGCTGACCGCAACAACTTGAGAGTCAATTGGCCGATCAGACCAAGACCGATCACGAGTACTCGCTCACCAAGGACCACTCCGGACTGGCGGATCCCTTGCAGAGCGATTGCTCCTACGGTTGTATAAGCAGCACTCTCCAGCGGTACGTCGGGAGGAACCTTCGCGCACAGTAGACGCGGCACGAGGATGTACTCGGCGTGGTGAGCACACTCCGCGCCAGCACAAGCCACTCGATCACCTAGGGCGACATCAGTGACCGACCCGCCAACCTCCACAACGGTGCCAGCGGACGAATAGCCAAGCGGCGCAAGAGAGTCCAGTCTCTCGTTCACGGTCCTAAGCGTCGCCAAAACACCCTCAGTCCGAGCCTTGTCCATCACCTGCTTCACGAGATCGGGTCTCGACCGCGCTTTCTCCAGAAGACTCTTACGCCCCATCTCGATCTTCATACGCTCAGTGCCCGCGCTCACGAGTGAGAAAGCGTTGGCCACGACAACGTGACCATCCTTGACGCGTGGTTCAGGAACGTCGACCACGACAATCTCGCCCGTACGCGGGATCTGGGCCACCTGCTTCATCGCAAGTCCTCTCTGAATCTCCGTTGAGCTGCACTCTCAAGGATACGCGACATTTCATTGTCCCAGACTGCGAAGGTGTACCTCTCCAGAAATCTCTTCCGACCAGCTTGACCCATGCTTTCCGCGAGTCCAGGATCATTCAGCAAGGTGCCGATCTTGTCAGCCAGCGCATCTTGGTCGCCGGCATCGACTAGGAATCCTGTTACTCCGTCTATCACCGTCTCAGCGATGCATCCTGCCGGAGAGGTCACGACAGGCACACCTAGACTCATGGCTTCGATAATGGCGTACGGCTGGCCTTCGAAGCGATAGCGTGTCGGCAAAACGAATACCGATGCCTCCTTGATAAGCGAGTACTTCTCGGGGGGCCCCACTGGACCAAGGAAGATCACACTCGAACCCATATCGTGTTCCGCCACCCAGTCACGCGCTCTCTGTTCATCGTCGGAGCTCAGCCACTCACCGGCGAAGAGAAACCGGACGCCCGGATTTGACAAGCTGACGTTCACGGCAGCAACCAGCACATCAAGATAGCCCTTACCTGCGTCCATCTTGCTCATCCACAGCACCGTGGGAACATGCGAGCGCTCGTGAACCTCCACCGCATTCGACGGGTCCTCGATACCGTTCGAAACAACTCTGACTCTATCCGAAGGCAGGATGTCACAGAGCATCTCTCGCAGGCATTCGCCGAGTACGATACCTGTGTGCGCTCGGCGAAGCGTGAACTTGATAAGCCAACGCATCAGGGTGCCACATTCCCGATAGAACTCCCCGAAATACCCACCGTGCACGTGAAACACGATCTCCACGGACGAGAATCTGGACGGAAGAAGGAAAAGCGCATCCCTCAAGAACCCAAGTCTATTCTGGGCGATTGGCACGTAGACGACGTCTGGCTTACTTCTAAGCAACCTCACCAAGAACTGCGCGCCAACTTTGAACGCCCCGATGACGTTGTCCAAGTCAAAGCGCCCAACATTGCCAAGGCCTCGCCGATCCGCAGTGTCAATCAGACTCAAGCCCAATTCTCGTGCAGCTCTCGTACGCAACAGAAAGTCGGTGGCTACACTCATCCCATTGATTGGAGGAGGGGTCGGCCCGACAGCTAGAATGCGGTCTCTCGCTATTCTGCTACTACGCACGCTCATCTCCCGTCATCTAAGACCCATGCTACCTGCACTCAGTCGGCAATTGCCGTTCTGCATGCCTGAGTGCGGCACCAAATCCCTTTACGGTCTCATCCTCAGTCAGGTGCCGCTGAGAGTACTCGATGCACTCCCGCTTCACGGCGTCAAGCCCTTCTCGATCGTCTAGGCGCTTGTCAAGGGCAGCGGCATATCCTTCATAACTGTCACACCACCATCCCGTAATACCCTCGACGAGGAACTCTGCGCCCTCACCGTGGAACCCCTCCCTTTGCACGGATAGGACCGGGGCACCGAATGCCGCGGCATGACTGACTACAAGACCAAGCCTGCCGGGAACAGCGACGATGTCAGCTGCCGCAAACCATGCTGCTGCTTCACGCGGGTACACGTGACCAGCAAAGTGCACCACATCGCCAATCTCGAGTTGTTGACTCAGTATCTCCAGGCAGGTACGCTCCGGTCCATCTCCCACGATATAGCAGCACAAATCCTTCCCTTGTCTCCGCAGCTTGGAGACAGCTTCTATCAATACCTCGACACGCTTCTCTTGAATCAGCCGACCCACAAAGACCACGGTGGACCGGTCCAGGTCCGAGTCTTCAAGTCCGAGGTACTGTCTCGCTTCACGTGCGCTACGATTGCGCCAAGTATGTCTGCCTTGTCTTGTCAACTCCGACCCTACGACATTCAGCGCAACGAACGTCTTGGCCTCAAGCGCCCGTTCCGATTCCACTAGCATGGCTCGACTGAAATAGGAGTACACGATGATTGCATCAGACCGGCGGTACATCCAAAGACGCAAACAATCCTTCAGCCCAGTCCCAATAGCCCCTTCTGCAGGATCGAAGCCGAACGTCCACAACACAACACGTATCCCAAACAGTCGCTTGAAGAACAGGTACACGTAGTTTGTGAGAACCCCAAGACTACCCTCCAGTACGACAGTGCGTGGATGTAGGCGCAATGTTGGAACAAGCCCGCCCAGGAAGACAACTGACTCTGAGCGAGGAACATAAACCCTCCAAGTCAGATGATGAGGGCTTCGCATATCGCCGACGTCGAACACGGTCGCCCGGCGCGCTTCACGAGCGTGGATTACGAACAGGTCGAATTCTTCAGCCAAGCGTTCAATCAAGTCCAGCTTATAAGGCGGCACGATACGCTGAATGAGAACGCGAGTCGGACTCTGGGAGTCAACAGACGACACGCTACGCCTCGCTTCTCTGAATCACATCGCAAACCGTTTCGGCAAGCGCTGCTGTATTCGCACGTTGATCGAAGTACCGTTCTATATGCAGACGCCCTTCCTCAGAGAGGCGTTCGCGCAGTCCCTCATCAGTTGCCGCCGCCATAATGGCGTCAGCGATCTCCTCGGGATTGCCTGGACTTGCGAGCAAGCCCGTGACCCCATCGACCACCAACTCCGGAATGCCCGAAATGCGTGTCGATACCACCGGCACCCCGGCAGCCATCGCCTCCATGAGCGCGACTGGTATCCCATCTCGATCTCCCCGGACCCCAGGCTGTGAGGCAAGAACGAAGACGTCTGAGGAGCGGATTACGGCTTGCGCCCTATCGTTTGACATCGGACCCGACAGTGCGACGACGTCGCGAAGCTCAAGTTGGCCGACCAGCTTATGCAAGTCTTCCATCAATGGTCCGGCACCAACGATCTCGCACGTAAGATCCAAACCCCTGTCTCGCAAAATCTTGCACGCCAGTACCAGTACGTCATGACCCTTCTTTGGGCTGAGGCTGGCAACGGAGACGATTCGCGGCGAGTTGGTGGCGGGGGTCGGTGGCTCATAGTGGATCTCACCAGGATCCACCCCGAGATAGAAGACTCGGACATCACGGGCATCCCCATCATATTGCTTACGAAGGAACTCGAGGTTTGCCCTTGAGATCGTCACGAAGAGGTCTGCGCGCTTCAGCTTGCGCCGAATTGCGATGCGGTCGCAGTAGATATCATATGCGTGGGAGGTGATCCACAACGGAATGTCGTCGAGGATTGAGATGAACAGCGCCATAGACCCTTGCCCGGCAGCAAATGGCGCGTGTACGACAGATGCACCGGCGGTGAGGCGAGATTCCGTTGCATAGGCTGCCCACAACAGGTGATACACGAAAGCAGGGTACTTGCCCACTGGGTGGACAGGGGACAGCAGCATGCCGAGAGCACTCAACACGCGAGTAGGGCGCCTGAGGAAGAGTCGCACCAGCGCGCCGAGACACGTACTTGTGCCGGGCCGGCCAACGTATGTGGTGAGTGCAGCCAGGACTCTCGCATTGGGATGAAGAAGCGCCTCGTCTGGACACCGCATAGAGAGGACCTCTACCTCGTATCCAACTTCCAATAGATGAGCAACCTCACGCCAGGTGAACGTGGTGGTCAACGAGGGAAACTCATAGTCCACGTAGACAATCTTGGGCTTGGATACAGCTCGGTCACAGACATCCGTCACGATCGAACTCCCTTCGGGTTGGGAGCAGCCAGTTGATACTCGCCAACAATCAGCTGGGCAATCCTCACGGGGTCGTATTCTCGGCATGCGTGAGCCTGAGCTGTACGACATCGGGCGCTGACTTCCTCGCGTTCAGTCAGTACCTCGCGAAGGGCGCGCGTCAGATCCTCCACGTCACGTGCACGGTAGAGCCAACCGAAGTCTCCGTGCCCCAACATCTCCACGATGCCCGCATAGTCCGGGGCAACCACAGGGCAACCCCTGATCATGGCCTCAGCGATAGTCACGGGTGTGACCTCCCAATCCGACCCAAGTACCATCATGAGCGCCCGGTCGTACTCTGTCGACAAAGCCTCGGGTCCCAGATTGCCCTTCCAGTCAACGTCAAGATCAAGCCTACGCGCTGTAGCGCTCAAATCAGCATGGTAGTCGGTATCCTCAACTGCTCCTGCGACGGTGAGTCCGCGAATTCCTACAGTGGTGGCGGCCTGGAGCACACGTTCGATTCCCTTTATCGGCTTCACGTTGGCGGGTATCAACACGCCGTTTCGTCGCGTATTCTCGTCGACCCCGGCGAAGAATTCTCTTCGTACCGGGTTAGGCACTCGGACAACGCGCCTCGCCCATCTCGCGAGATTGGAGTCCTCGTTACCCACGGCGACGCAAAGTGAGGCCTTTCGCAGTGCCGCGACTGCAAGTAGTGTCCGAACGTATCCTTCGAGAAACGCTTTCAGTCCCGTACGATTCAAAGACGCGTCACGTCGAGGGTGCCCGTGTGGGGTGATCACGGTCGAGATGTCCCTCAGAACCGCGACAGCCACACCCTCCGGTCCCAGGCCTTGCGCGTGAACGATATCGGGTCGAACCCTCTCCACCTCCGAAGCGACGATCTTCCGCGCCAGGCTGAACCCACGGAAAGCGGCACCGCGTTCCACACACGGCTCAGAACGCACTTGAACGTGGCGCCTTGTCCATGACGCGGCACCCAGACCGACACGATCGAGACGTAATACATGGACCTCCATACCATCTAGCGCGGACAGTCCCTCGGCCAAGGACACTGCAGCGCTCTCGACACCACCCACCGGATGCTCGTCATGAAGAGGATAAGGCGTCACCATGAGTAACCTCATGAAGCCACATCCGAGTTCTGTGGTTTGATGATCAGGTTCTGTGTGGCACGTGTCACGGCTTCTTCACCACCGCGAACATCGAAGTGGGACGAAACCTGTGCAGAATCGTAATCGGATGGTAGTTGACATTCCATGCGAATGCCCTGCTCAGCAGAGCGTCCACTCTCGTGACAATCATCGAGTTGTAGGCATCTATGCGGACTGCTCGCGCCAGTCGAGCAACCACTGGGAATCCACACAACGAGCAGTGCACTTCCTCAAACACGCCCCGCAAACGGTCGATGAGAATATCTCGCGGAATCCCCCGTTCGTTGCGTGTGAGCCCGCGTCGCGGTGTGCTCCAGTCGCCCATTGACACAATTGGCTCACGGATCACTGCAATACCTCCAGAGCGGAGCACTCGCGCCATCTCGCTGATTACGAAAGTCACGTTCGGAATATGGTGCAGTACACCAAGGCAACAGACCAGATCGACACTTTCATCCTCTAGCGGAATACTATTGTCTGCGCGCGGCTCCAAGTACCGGATCGGTACGCCCTCGACTGAGTCCCTCCTCAGCAACTGAGAAGACTCAACTACCGTCAGAGTGCCGATCCGTGGTGCGATTGGCGCGAATTCCTCGCCGTAGGCGCTACCGAGTCCCAGAACACTGCGGAACATCACGCCCTTAGGCAGGTAACGGTACCCGTGGTAGGTGTTCCAGGCATGGTAGGCATAGGAGTACTCGTCACTGCGAGCTGCACTCAGGCCCGAGTAGCCCTCCGCCTCCTGAGCATTCCACTCAGCGATCTGCTCAGCAGAGAAGTCATCCCCGTATAAGAATTCCCCACTGAGATAACGATCCCGACTGAACATGCCAAAGCTCCTCACTGGTGCCCTCAAGCTGGATCCCAGGAGTCCAACGAGCCATGCACGCCAGATAGACTGCTGATTCCACCGTCAGCTCTCGCGTGACTGGTCATAGCGCCATACATCACGCCCAAGAGCATCGCGACGACATAAGCAGCACGCCACATCAACTGCAAGTCTACAGCCACGGCGTTCGTGATGGTCGCAGCTAACCCACCCAGCAAGCCCATCGCAGGCCAGTTGTCGCGACCCTTGACGAACGCCCTCGTCAGGACTTCCCGCACGAGATGGTAGCCGGCGACGATCAGAAACAGCGCGGTCAGTAAGCCTGCTTCCACCGCCACCAAGACAATGGTGTTGTGCGGAGCGAGGACACCAGTCCCATAGGATGCAGACAGCTCCCCAAACGTCGTGAGAACCGGCCGAGATGCGTCCGCATAAGAAGCGAGACCTATCCCAAAGAACGGCGAACGCCGTATCAGCACCCACGATGTCGCAAGCATGATGAGCCGGTTGTTGATGGTCCCCTCGTTCCCCGCTCGTTCAGCTACTGTTTGCGCTCCTAAGTGCCACAACACCATAACGGAGATCCCGGCTCCTAGGACACCGAGTATCACGAACCGCCAACGGGATCTGCCGCCCAGACGGCCGATGACAGCCATCACACCCAATCCGGCACCAAGCCAAGCACTCCGGGTCAACGACATTGCAGAAGCGCCGAACGCTGCTGCGACTCCGAACACACCGGCAAACGTCCGTCTTGCGCCAAGGATCCATGCGGTTCCGGCGGTAGCGAACACGCTCGTGGCCCAGCCGAGTGCAGGGGGACTGAGAAGTGGTCCGGCAGCTCTAACGTAATCACGACCAAGGGCTGAGTAATCGATTCCGGCGAAGACCGACACGCCAGTAGCCATCTCGAAACCTGCAACACCGGTCCAAGCGAGAACTCCGGCCATCGCAAACCTCATGAATCCAGTGATTTCCCGCTCAGACCAGAGTACAGCTGCGCACATCAGGAATATTGCTGAGGGCAACAGATACGAATCCAGAAACACTCGAACAGCATTTGCGACGTCTGGAGAGCGAAGGGCAGAAAGCATGAGCAGAGGAGTCGCAAGTCCGACGCCAAGCGCCATCATCATCAGTCTGTCGGCCTTCACCACTGTGTGCCGCCGTTGGCGCCATACCCTCTCACCACAGAGGACGATAGCGACCAGGAGCGCGATTCGCTCGACAGTGATGTCGGGAAGGCTGCCGGCGTCGAGTAAGACGAAACGCCCAACGAAGGGGAGCCAGCCGGCCAGCAGTCCAAGGAAGTGTCCGAGCGACAAACGAAGTGTGTAGCTGACGACGAGCAGCCCAGCAAGTAGCCCGGCAACAGCAGGGCCAGAATCCGACACTGAGACAACACCCAAAGGAATCCCCGCAGCAATCACTGCCAGGGCAACCGTCCTGCGGGGGTGCTGTCTCGCATGCGAAAAGAGAGCGTTCATGACTTCGGCCGAGCTTCCACCGCTGGCATGTCCCAACCGACACATCCGGCGAACTCTCGGCCCGCGAGTGTTGCAGAGCTCCTCAGAGTCTCCTGACGGGACTGCAGCGTGTGACGAATATCGGCCTCGTGCTCAAGCACATCCTTGAGTATCTCCGCGACGCTCTCGGCACTGAATTCCTTCGCAGGAACCACGTATCTCTCGTGTCCGAACACCTCGTAGTTGATTCCGCGGGCCTTGGCACTGTATCCCAAACTGATAGTCGGAACGGCCGAGCTGATCGATGCGATCGTCAAGTGAGTCCTCGAACCGATAACCACCGAACACCGCGATGCGCACCACTTCAGTTCCTGAGCGGACAGGTCACGAGGCGTGATACGAACGGTGTCCGACGGCAACCGTGCGAGCAACTCTTCCGCTTGAGCGCTGTGCCATTCATGATCATCCTGCCCAGGGGTCATAACGTGAGGAAGGAACAGGACCGGCCTCCGAGTGTGCGTCACTATGGACTCCGCCAGGCGCTTAACCTCATCAGACAATGCATCTGCTGGTTCTCCGGTATATCGACCGAACAATGGGCTCACGTTGAGTCCAACCGGACTGCCGTCAACCAGCGATCGTACGCCTTCCCGTGGCTCGACCTCCTCCAGAGTGAACGCGGGATCCATTGCCGTTCTCACGTTGCTCGTCACACCTATCGAAGCCAGGTACTCCACTGTCATACTCTCTCGCGCTAGTATCAACGAGACCCGACGCAACTGCATCGCGGCATACTGCTCGTAGGACCTATCAGACGAGAACGGCCCGATCGACGCGCCCCACAGAACCACAGGTGAGCCACGACGCAACGCATAGTCGTTCAGGGCGAAGAAACGATCAGGGTTGCCATAATCGACCGTGAAATTGTCGCCGCCGATCTGGACGAGTGGTGTCTCGAGAGAGAACAGGCCGTCCAGTCGCGCGAACGGTCGACGAAACGCCCAGTGGCGATGGCTCGGAATCAACCCGCGAGCGTTCATGGATCGCACGATACGTTCAGCACTCAAGGGTGGAACGCGCCAGTCGAGAGGCGCAAGCCTCTCCGACGCATCGTCTGTGATCTCACGATCGCCCTCTCCAAAGGGAATGATGGTGAAGAAAACCGGGCCAACGACAGCATCGATGATCGACCTGACAGAGACCTCTATGGCCTCGCAGCCCCGATTCTCCCAGCCTCCGTTGCCTGCCAGAACGACCCTATGCTCACTGGGTTTCATCTCACACCGTTCCTGCGCGCGATTCGACGTATTCCGCCCTTCAATCGAGAATCGAGTCTCCTCAAAGACCAGTCTACACGCCGAATGGCACTGAATATCCGCGTACGCTTCCGCGCCCACCTGTAGAGCTGGAAACGACTACTCTCATCCATTCTGAAGGTCACTTCAGCGTTTCGTTCGGCGACCCTCCAGGCAAGCCTCTCAAGCGAGCTTCCGGTCAATCCCGGTAGAACACGCTTCGATGGTGTGTATACGCCTCGCCTTCCCCGGAGTTCCAACCTATAGGCGAGTCCGACTCGTTTGTCGCGCTCAGGTCCACCCTGGCTACTACGCAGACGCGACAAGCAGCATCGCTCTATGGCCTCTTCCGCTTCTCCTGCACGTTCCGCTCCGGCGATGACTTCGTCGACGAGTGTCGAACGTACGAGCACAAGGGAAGTACCCCGCCAATCGGACGTGAATTCGGGCAACCAGGCATCCATGCACGTGACGTCTGCAGTCTCAGCAAACAAGTCGTCGCACACACCACAAGCAGGCGGTGTGAAGAGGCGTGCGTGCCATGACGGTGCTACCTCCTCACGCCAATGAACTCGACTTCCTCCCTCGAACTCCACTGCAAAGTCGTCTGCAGGACGTTGCGGTTCCTTGACGCGAAATCGGCTGACTTGATCCACCGGGAGATTCCTATGCCATGCGACCCATTCGGAGAACGCATTCGTCTTCGTTTGACCACACGTGAGACCAACCAGGACCCGGATAGACCGCTGCAACCGAGCATCTAGCTGACACAACGATCGAATGGCCTTCGCGACACACGGCACTGCCACGACGGCCCATTTCATCTCGCTCTCCCTGATCTCGGACAATACCGTGTCTACACGCAACGCACGATACGCCGATCCAGAGCAACGCCTGACTTGCTGGACAGAGTCGCAGCCGACGTACTCAAAGTCTCCACTGGATGCAGCGACAGCAGCAACTCGATCAACCACGCCTTCACGTAAGCATCTCTCAAGAAACCATGTCACTGCGCCGCCCGAAGCACTCCGGAGCCGAAGGTTCTCGTCTGGGTGCCTGAAAACGTACGATGAACGTACATAGCCTAGGACTTCATCTTCGACCGTAGACTCCTCGGCAAACAACTCCCGGCCCAATTCATCCTCGTCGGGACACGTCGGCGAGAACGGGCACACCTTCTCACATCGCCCGCAAGCACTGCAACAACCCTCGACCGCTCTTGCTTGCCAGATGCCTGTCCACAAGCGTTCGAGCACGATCATTCCTTCCGGGCAGGCAGAGACACACGCGCCACAGCCAATACACAATCCCGACTGAACAACCTGGAGCACCATGGCCTGTGGTTTCGAGACATTCACTGAGAACTGCCCCCCAGGGGAAGAACGGCACGCACAATCCTTCGCTGCGTAGAATTCAAGATCAGAAAATACACTATCGCAGACGCCGTACTGCCTAGCAGAAGTCCTTGAAGTATCAAGACACCCCAGTTCGACGGTTCGGTGACGAATACGGACAACAGCGACAGACCCGCCGTGATGACGAGCGAAGCAAGCGGAACCCACAAAGCTCTCACATATGTGAAGCGATTGAGATTCTGGATCGTTGCAGTGTATATCGCGGTGAACCCAACGTTCTTCGCCGTCAAGACGATCGCTCCCGCGAGGGCGACGCCCAGACCCCAGCTACCCAAGGGCGCCATGAACCATGCCAGTCCAGCATTGAGCACGCCTGATCCAAGCGTCACGAGCCCGGGAGTTCGGACCTTTCCGCGGGCAAGCTGGACTGAGAACAGTGGGATCACGGCGAGATTGACCGCCAGGTGCATCACCTGGACGATCAGTATGACCGCGAGTCCCTCATACTCCGGTCCGAGCCACACCCGCAGAACCTGCGGGGCGAATCCGACAAGCAATCCTACTAACACCGCCATGGCAGCGCCGAGCAGCTTGATTGCATCAGTGGCGATCCTCGATATGTCTGCGTCACGCTTGAGGGCCTGGCGCTGCAAGACAACAGGGGTCACTGCATTGGAGACCGCCGCCGCAAGCGAGCGCAGAAACGTCGACCACACCAGAAGTGCACCATACCGGCCAGACGCCTCAGAACCAAGAACCAGATTAACGATTATCACGTCAACCGAGAGAAAGAGCAGCGAGCCCATCTGATTGACCATCATCCAGCTGCTCAGCCCCCACATTCGCCGCAGAAGCTGACGTGAGAACGCCCGAAACGACAACCGCAATCGTGGTAGTAGGCGTCTGTTGATACCCGCCGCGATGGCCGTTGCCATGACACCGCTCACAACAAGAGACGCCGAAACCCAGTCGAGCCGCGCACTCACGAGCGAGAAGAGTAGGACGACGGTGGACAGCCGAATCACGATCTCGCTGACCGAAGTGACGCTGAGGTATTCGAAGCAATTCGAGGAGAACGGCACGGTGGTCATGATGCTGCGAACCATCCCGACCAGATACATGACCAGAACGGTGCCGAAAAGCAGTCGAGCGGAGTCCTCACTGCCCAGCGGAACGTCGAAGATGGCCGGCGCCAAGAAAGAAACGCCCACAGCAAGGGGCAGCAGGACGAGCGCGAGCATGATGGATGCCCACAGAGCAGTGTTATACACCCTGCTCATCTCAACGTCATCCCGCAAGGCTACGGATGCGCTGAGTTCCTTTCCCAGTGCTCCTCGAACAGATATCTCAAGCACGCTCATATATGCAGCGACCGAGTTCGCAAGAGGAATCAGTCCGTAGACGCCAACCCCAAGGTGCTTAATCAGGTATGGTGTGAACCACAGTCCGACACCCATCTTGAGCGCAAGAAGCACGCCGTTGGACCAGACGTTGATTCCGAACTGTCTGAGAGTCTTCGCCGACACTATGGCCCGGTTCCCCTACAGGATCCGCGGGCACGCGCCCTGTGGACAAGAGACATGTACGCCCAGGGGGCCACGGAAGCAAGCAGCCTCGCGGACCAGAATGTCACGCCATTGCGATACGCTCCCCTTGCCCGCCGATCCAGTCTTCTGATAGGACCGTACTCCCCCATCTCGGCTGCATGTTCCGCACTCCATCGTGCTGCCATTGCCTCGAATCGTTGAACGGCTTGACGAATCGAATCCCTCTCCGGCACGCCGGGATCACGCGATGAGAGAACCTCCAACCATGTATCGCTCGCACTCCGCAGTTCACGAGATCGGTCAGCAGACTTGCCGCCACACAGGTTATAACCCCCAAGTTCCTGTGGGTTAGCGAGATGCCGTGCGCCTGAAACCAGAAGCCTGACCCATAGGTCATAGTCTTCCGCGTAGCGTTCAGGGCGAAATCCCCCTATCCCAAGCACAGCGTCTCGCCGAACGACGGCACTGACGTAGATCTGATTGCCTCCGAGCATATCCGACGCGGTCACCTCATACGGGGTGCACAGATTCCGTCGACCCTGGAACACCCCCGTTGGCCCCTTTTCATCAAACGTGAACGCGTGGCACGAGTAGATGTCATATCCGGGATAGCGGTGCCGAAACGCTGTCATCCTACTCATGTACTCAGGCACCAACAGATCGTCAGAATCGAGCAGAATCACATGCTCAGCGTGGGCAGCTCTGATCGCAGAGTTCCTAGCTGCACCAGCACCCTGATTCGCTTGAGAGTACACACGGATGCGTGCATCCTTGTCGGCGTACGCTTCGACTATCCGCGCAGTGTCGTCCTGGGACCCGTCGTCAACGACAATCAATTCCCATTCTGGAATCGTCTGTGCGATCACAGATTCAATCGAGCTCACAATCGTCGTTGACGCATTGTAAGCAGGCATGATGACGGAATACCTCGGTGTGTTGTCAGTCACGTCAGCCAACCATACCTAGTTCCAATCAGTACGGAATGAGATTCGCAAGACCCCAGGCGAAGTACTGATCAAGGAAGTAGAGGGTAGCAAGTGCGATAACAAGCACGATGAGAAACGCTAGCAGCCCGCTGAACAGCTTGCCGATGAAAGACAAGAACCTGCGGCCTGGCGAAACGACAGGCATGTATACAGTGTCCAGCGCTTCACCGGATCCATGATCGCCAGTCTTGTGTCGCTTCTTCGCAGCGCGAGCCGCAGTCGAGTAGTACTCACTGTAATAGTACTGATCCACGAAGTACCCGTAACCCGTGCTACCCGACTCCGGAAGTCCCCATACCACCGCACCGATGATTCTGGCACCGACGTTCACCAAGAGTTCGACCGCACGCTTACCTGCATCTTTGGTCGAGCGACCTGCCTGCATCACCATGAGCACACCATCGGCCCAACGAGCCAATGTGGCTGGATCAGCAACTGCCAACAGCGGTGGCGTGTCGATGATTATCCAGTCTGCCCACTCCTTGAGCTCCCGCAGCACCGCCTCCATCCTGCCCGATCCAAGCAACTCGGAAGGGTTTGGCGGCAGCTTGCCGGGTGCGAGCACCAGCAGGGATTCACTCCCTGGACGCTGCAATGCGGCTTTCAGACTATGTGTCCCGAGAAGTACATCTGAAAGCCCGATCAGATTGTTGACCGAGAAGAAGTCCTCCACCGTGGATCTCCGAAAATCACTTGCCACAAGAACGACCTTCTTGCCGGTCTGAGAAAGCGACATAGCCAGGTTGGCCGCCACAGTGGACTTCCCTTCACCCGGTGCCGCAGAAGTCACTATCAGCGTCTTGAGATCCCGTTCGAAGTTGATGAAATCCAACGAGTTTCGCAGTACCCGGTACGACTCTGCTGTTGCCGAACCGGGTTTGTCGACAATGGCAAGGCTGCGCAGACCCTTTTCTCCCTTCGCAAGGGGAATCGTCCCGATGACTGGTGCGCCGAATACCCGCGCAGCAGTCTCCGACGTCTTGATCGTGTTGTCCAGGTATTCGTACAGAAACGCCATGCCTATTCCGAATGCGAGTCCCATCGCAAGTCCGATGATGGTGTTCCGCCGGATGTCCGGAGCGACAGGACTTGGGTTCGCGATCGCCACTTCGACTACTCGACCCGAACCGACCTCAAGCTCTTCGTTTATCCTGAGTTGCTCCAGCTTCTCAGCGAGCGTTGCGTAACTGTCAGTCAATAAACGTAGCTCCACTGCGAATCTGTCACTACTGCCCCGGGCCTCCAGGCGCTCACCGATTTCCAGAATCTCTGCTTCAACCTGATTCAGTCTCGTCTCGACTTCGTTTGCAGCCGAACGCAGACTCTCGCGTTTCACGTCACGCGACCATTCGACATACGCTTCAGCGATCGCATTAGCGATGGCGGCAGCCATTTCTGGATCGTCCGCCTGAGCGCGGACGATCACGAGGTTGGCGTCCGCAGTGGCCGAGACTTGTAGCCGGGACATCAGCTCTGCAGGGGTCGACTCAAGCCCAAGTTCCCTTACCGTCGTCTCCGCCAACGGCCTGATCTGCATCAGGCGAACCTGAGTTTGAATTCCACGCTCTGGCTGACTAGAGAACTCAGGCAGGACTGTCCCGAAGATAGCTGCGCCTGTGTCTTTCTCAGAGATCAAGACCTTGGCCTCACCAGAGTAGGTCTTTGGAAGAACCAGACTCACCGTCAGCGCAGTCATAGCAACGACGAATGTAGCCTGAATAATCAGCCACCGACGCCCTACTATGACGTTAAGATAATCCCGCAGCTCCATCCATATCTCCGCTTCGTCTAGGAGTCTTCCAGTCTGCTACCCGGTCACGCAGGCCTCTCGCCCAGCTTCGTGAACCGCGCTATGAACCATACCTCTCGACCCTGGACTTCCTTGGTGACAATGACAATATCGCCGAAGCCAATATGGTCGTGATCGACTTCGTCCATCTCTATGCGAAGCGTCATCGAACCGACGCCGGGCGCCCTGCCTTCTATGCGCACGTTTTTGATGTTGCCGTCCGCATACTCCGCTAACACGTCAGAACTCTCACCCTGCTGGTCGAGGATCGTGTTGAGAAGCGGGATATCGATCTCGTCGATCGAGGGTAACGGTCTGCCGGTCGGAGGCTCGCCAGCCCCCGCCGCGACGGAACCCGCCATCCCGGTGACGCCAGCACGACGCATGCCTTCCACGTAGGCAAAGTACCACTGCTCCCCAATCCTACGCATCCCCAGCACGCCCGGCGCAGAAGTTCCATCGGAAAACTTGGCGGACACCGCGAGCCTCGCCTCGTTTCCTTCGCGCTTGACATCGCTGATGGAAAGATTCACCACATCGCCATCAACCAGTCTTCCGATGTTGGTCTGCGAATCCATCTGCTCTTGCCAGATGCGCAGGGCGAACTCTTCGCTCATGCCTTCGGGCAACCGCAAGACGGTAACGTCCGGCTCAGGTTCTGGCTCAGGTTCTGGCTCGGGTTCCTCCGGCTCGGGAGTCTCGGTAGTCACCGGAGGCGCAATGGGAGGGATGACGGGTTCCTCGGCGGGTGCGAATTGGGCGATGAGGTCGTTGACCAGGGACATGCCGTCAAGCAGGTAGAATGCCGCAGTGAACGCGGCAATAGCGAGAATAAGGAAGATGAGCGCGAGAATCTTTGCGCGCTTGGGATTGCTCTGCTGCTTGACCATCGACTACGACCGCCAATCCCGTGCGCCGGACCATATTGAGGTCATCGGCTGTGATGCACCTGACCATTATAGAGCTTCCAGCCTGGGGATTCCAACGCGAAGGCTTCACCAGGTCGGATTGAGCCGGGAAGCCATCCGTGAGCGACGGGGGGTGCTGGCGGATTCCTCGGCAGATGTAGTGCGCGGCCTGAGAGACGGTGGGGAGCGCGATCAGGACTCCCGTACGCGATGAGTTCGGGCTTACGGATCGTCGCCGACGCTTCTGCGGTACTCGCCGCGATGCTGCCGGAAGTCCACACCGACGAAGCGTGTGCACTGCTGGCGTCAGCGTCTGAGATACACGCTCCGGACTTGTTGCCGTATGAGGTCGTCTCTGCACTGCGGATGCGCGTCGTCCGCGGTGATCTCACGGATAGCGAGGCACAGACCAAGCTGCATGAGGCTCGTGCCCTGCCGGTGCTGCTGACGTCGGCACGACAGCTCGACTGCCAGGCCTTCGCGCTGGCCAGCGCCCTTAGGCACTCCACATACGATTGCTTCTGCCTGGCGCTGGCGCTCGAACTGGACTGCGAGCTGGTCACGGGCGATCGACGACTGGCGAAGCGGACGCGCGAGGCGGGTGTCGGGGCGCATGTGAGAGTGTTAGGGGGGTAGCTTTCGTGGCGTTAAGTACCCACGTATGGTAACTTATCGCCATGACCAAGAACGAACTCATCGCTCTCGTGCGTGACGAACCGCTGTTCACGAGCGGAATGCTGCTGTCTCCGGGCGACGATCTCCGCTATCTTCGAAAGCAGCTCTCGCGGTGGGTGGCAGACGGTGTCGTCATCCAGCTCAAGCGCGGACTCTACACGCTCTCAGACCTCTATCGCCGCGTCGAGCCACATCCCTATGAGATCTCCAACGCGCTTGTCCCCGGCTCGTACGTAAGCCTCGAGACACTGCTTGCGGATCGCGGGCTGATCCCCGAGGCCGTCTACGTCATCACGGCCGTCACCACCGGAAAGCAAGGTTCTAGAAAGACTCTGTTTGGAACGTTCGTGTATCAACATATCAAGGAGTCGCTACTCTGGGGCTACGAACCGGTCGACATCGGCGACAGGACGGTGTTCGTGGCTACTCCCGAAAAGGCGCTTCTCGACCTGGCGTACCTTCGCCCGGGGTCGAGTAGTGCCGGATTCGTGGCCGAACTGCGTTTGCAGCACCTGGAGATACTAGACATGCAACGCCTTCATGACTACGCACAGCGATTCTCGAGTCGGAAGGTGGAGTTGTTCGCGAGACGAGTCGCTGCGCTCGCACGGACCGAACGAGAGGAGTACGAGGCGCTGTGAAGGAGTATCTGACTACGATCGTGGCGCGTTCTCCTCGGCATACTGCCACGAACGTCATGCGCGAGTACCTCCAGGCCAGAGTCCTTGAGGTAATGCAGGAACGCGGCGCATGGACGTCGCTGGCGTTCATGGGCGGTACGGCGCTTCGCTTCCTGTACTCGATCCCGCGGTTCTCCGAGGACCTGGACTTCACCTTGGAGTCGGGCGGCGACAGCTTCGACTTCGCCGGACTTCTGGAGTCGATGCGCGCGAGATTCGTACGTGAAGGGTACGATGTCGCCCTGAAGGTTGGGACCAAGACGACGGTGAACAAGGCTTTCGTGCGATTCGTAGGACTCGAACACGAGCTGGGCCTGAGTCCTCATGTCGACAAAACCTTCTCGGTGAAGGTCGAAGTCGACACGAACCCACCACCGGGCGCTCGCGTCGAGATGACGACCGTGCGCAGACACGTGACCCTGCGTCTCGCACACCACGACCGCGCGTCGCTTCTGGCAGGCAAGATCAGCGCTCTGCTGTTCAGAGAGTGGATCAAAGGCCGGGACGTCTACGACCTGGTCTGGTACCTGAGCGACCCGGACTGGCCCCCACCCAACGAAGAGTTGCTGGCGGGTATATTCGCCCAATCGAACCGCGCCGAGCTGGGCGTCGACGGCGCATGGAAGGCCGCGCTGCGCAAGCGGCTGGAAACAGCGCCATGGGACCATGTGCTGACCGATGTCGAGCGCTTCTTGGAGCGGGATACCGACCGCTGGATGCTCGAGCGCGACACAGTGCTCGACGTGTTGTCGCAGCGCGGTCTCGGACCCTAACCCTGACGCTCCCCTACTTCAGCTCGAAGCGGGTGATGAACCAGTACTTGCGGCCGCTGTCTTCCTTGCTGATCATCACGAGGCGCGCGGCTTTGCGGTCCATGCTGCCGCCAAGTAGCGTGATGTTGAGTGTCGCCGTACCTGAGCCCGCGGCAACCCCATCGACGCGCGCTGTCACGAAACCGCCGTTGATGAGGCCGTCTTTGATGAGCGTCTGATTGCCTTCCTCGGCCTGTTGGCTTGAGATCACGCTCACCACACCCGAATCGACCGTCCTGGGCTTGGCGGGAGTCGAATCCCCACCGGCGCTGATGCTCGAGAAGTACCACTTGCCGCCGATGTTGGTGAGCACCATCGAGCCGGAGAGTGAACCTCCGCTGCGATAGGACACCGTCAGCGGTATGGTCGTCCGGGTGGATGTGCCCGAAGCACGACCGATCGTCACGGCCGAGATGTCGTTTTCCACGAGTTTCACGATCTGGCCCTGCGACTGCAGCTGCTCGCGGTACATGGCAGCCTGCGCCTGGCTGACACCCGACTGGGAGACGCCGATGCTGCCCGGTGTGGCCGGAGCGGTCCCGCCGCCACTCGAACCCGAAGACGGCTGGCTGGCCGTGCCGGCAGGACGCGTCGTGGTGGTCGGCGTCGGTTCCTGAGCGGCGGGTGGAGTAGCCGTGGGTTCGAGGTCCTCGGCACTCAAGTCAGGTCGGGTCGTGGTCGCCTCGAGCGAAGCATCCGGCCGTGGGCGTGGCGTTGATGCAAGCGGTTCGCGGTCATCCGGCATCGCGATACCAACGATCTCCAGGACCTCATCGATGCCTCCGACCCACACGACCGCCGCGGCGAGTCCACCCATGGCGAGCAGCACTAGCAGCACCGCTACCGCGATGGCTGCGAAGTTGCGCTTACGCTGTGTGGGAAAGGCCTGCATCCGGTCGTCCTCTAGTAAGGTCGTGGCTCGTCGGGCAGTACGGTCCGAATCCGGTCTATCACCGGGTCTCCGACCGCCGCAGCACCTCCGAGCACCCAGCATTCGTTGACGGCGAAGTCGAACGAACGCAAGTAGGCCTCCGCAGGCGAACTCAACGTCGCAGGCGCCGACAGTAACAGTGTACCGCCCCTCTTACCCGGTAGCGAAGCGCCGGCCAACGCGTCGGGGAAGCCTGCGCCAGAGGCGACGGCCACCGTCTCGGGGTCGGCCCAGCCCGCGAAGACCGCGTGCTCGGCGACCGCGAGCGCGGTGCCGTAGCGCGTCGCGCCGGCTGCGCGGGCATAGGCTCCGCCAGCCGCATACGCTGCCGCCCCTGCTGCGTTGTCACTCACGGCAGCGGTGCCACCGGCGACGAGCAGGTCGACCGAGCCGGTCTCGCTACCGCGCATGCGCAGGATCGCAGCCCGGCTCGCCTCGGGCAGGGAAGCGGGACGCGTCAGGATGATCGGGGTGCGCGTCGAGTAGGCGACCGGAGAGAACGAGAGCGCATCGGGGAAGGTCTCGCCGGAGGCCAGGAACACGTTACGGCTCCGTCGCCCGGAGACCTCGTGGACCTTGTCGGCGACTGCAGCGGCGGTCTCGTAGCGCGTCGGGCCGGCGACGCGCACGATACGCGTGCCGGGCACCTGGCCCAGGATATCGCTCTCAACAGCCGTGCCAACCGCGGCGGTCCCGCCGACGATGTAGATGGTTCGCGCGCCGAGCCGCCGGAGCTCAGCGGCCGCTGCAACTGGGAGACCAGTCGGCTGCGTCAGCAACACAGGCGCGTGAAGCGCCCCGGCCAACGCCGAGGAAGTCAGACCATCAGGAAAGGCTCTCCCGCTTGCCAGGACCACGCTCTGTGAGCCAGCGGGGAACGAGCGCGCCGATATCGCTGCGGCGGTCGCATAGCGGTCAGCACCCCACATGCGCGTGGTGGCGGGCGCGGGCGGTATCGGGTACTCGCTTACCTGCAGCGTCGCGGTACCGCTGCCGTTGAAGCGCAGAACTTCGAGGTAGTACTCCCCTGTCGCACCGGCGGGCACGTCGTAGATGAGACGCTCGTTCGAGGTCGGCGAGTTGCTCTTTCCAAGCGCTCTGGTGTTCCAGGGCAGGATCGTCCCGACGCCGGGGGCGTAGAGGTAGACGTCGAAGTCCGCATTCGCCGGTCCCGCCAGGTCGACCTGTACTCTGCGCACCTGGTTGAGACGCACCTTGAAGACCCGGTTGGCGCCCCAGGCATTCGCCAGGGTCACAGTGGTAGCTCCGGGAACAGGTAACGCCGTCGCGGCATCGATGTCGGTGCGCGTGTTCTCGCCCGGCTCTCTCACCAGCCAGGACAGGGAGTACGATCCCGCTCCTGAGTACGCGTACACCTCGATGTAGTACGTGCCGCTCAGGTACGAAGGGACATCATACGCGAGTCGCCGGGGGTAGCTGCCCTCGGTGGCATGGGCCACCGCGAGGGCGTCCTCCAAAAGGTCTGTCGCCGGCGGGTAGAGGTACACGTCGAAGGCGCCGCCCGTACCCGTCAGGCTCAGCTCGATACGCTGACCCGGTTCAAGTGCGATCGAATAGAGGACGCTATCACCCTGAGCGGGCAAGGTTCCCGCAACTGGAGACGGAGTAAGCGGCGTGGCGTCCGCGATGCTGTCGGCAAGCGCGCTGATGCCTTCGCGGCCGTCGCCATCTGCTGCCGCGCCGGCACCCTTGGAGAACACAGGCCCAGGATCGGCATCGGAATCGGCGCGGGGAGCGGCGACAGAGATAGTGGGAACCGAGAGGCAAACGAGCGCAGCGCAGAGCGCTAACCGAATGAACCGGTGACCCATGCTGCAGCAACACCGCCCATCGGAACGAACACCCCCAACGTCAGGCGCATTCTACCGCACCGATAGGCCCGACGCGAACTCAGCAGGTACCGAGGGGGGTACTACCAAACCTCTAACGCAGGCCCCCGAGGGCCTGTAGCCACTTCACGAACTCCTCGGCGGACAGATCGGTCTTGACGAGCTCGAAGGATTCGGTGCGCGCGAGCGCTTCCAGGAGCTGCACACCCACCTGGTTGCGGAGCGACTCGCGATCCGCGTCCTCAAGATACTCAGCCCCCTTGAACATCGCAGCGATCTGCGCGGCGTCGAACTCACCCTCGCCCGCCTCGAGAGTGAACAGCTGGAACCCGTCGAAGACCTCCATATGCTCGGGGACGTCGATGGCGAAACGTGAACTGCGCGTCAGCTGTTCCAGTGCCTCGAAGTCGACGACCACGTACGCCGGCGTGACGTCCGGCGTCGCCGATGCGACCGCGGCAGCGAGGCCGCTGGCGCCCGAGAAGGGGTATGTGTCTCGCAGCATGTCGTAGCTCGTCCCGGGTATCGCGACGCGGGCGGCGGGATCGTAGTGAGCCGAGACGACTTCAGATATGGACTCGGGGGCAGCGCCTTCGAGCCGGTACCGATCGATGACCCGCGGCAGAACGACGCCCTCCTCGTCAGGCAGGACGAGTACGAGAACAACGTCATCGGCTGTGCTCCTGGCCGAGGATGTCCCGATTCGGTCGAGCACCCCGGCAGGCCGCAGGACGACGAGAGCCACCAGCAGCAACGCCACCACGGCGAAGCCTATGCCTGCTCCTATCGCCAGCGCTTTGCCGAAACCCGAGCCCTCGTCCACTGCTTCACTGTCCCTTCAGATAGGTCAGTATCCCGTTCGTCATGCCTTCGGCAAGTTTGTCCTGATAGTGAGGACTGGCCAGAAGCTTGTCCTCGACGGGATTCGTGACGAACCCGCACTCCACCAAGATAGCGGGGACCTTGGACCAATTGAAGCCGGAAAGGTCGGTGCGCGCCACCGTGCCACGCGACACGGCGCCGGTAGCGGCGACCGTCGCGTCGTGAACGGCCGTGGCCGCCCGGACGCTCGGCTCGACGATCGGTCCGGTCCATTGGTTCTTGCCCGGGTACAGGACGCTCAGACCCGCTATGTTGCTGTCGGTACTGCCGTCTGCATGCACGCGCACGAACAGGTCGGCTCCGGCCTCATTCGCCATGGTCGCACGCTCGCTGTTCGAGATGTTCACATCGTTGGTCTCGCGGACCATGACCACCGTGACACCGGCGGCTTCCAGGCGTGCCTTCAGGTTCATCGATATCTGGAGCACGAGTTCGTACTCGGGCATACGGGTGGCGACACCCGTGGCTCCCCCCCGAACCCTGTCCTTCGTCTCGGTGGCCCCGGGGCCTATCGGCTCCTGACGCAGGTCGGACTTCGCCTGGTGCCCCGGGTCGATGCAGACGATGTACCCGTGGCCCGATCCGTCATGCGCCGCGAGGTCATCGGGGTGGACGCCCAAGACGATGTGCGTGCCCTGGGCGACTATGGCGCCACCAGCCGGTTCTTGGGTGATGACATTACCCGGACTCGCCGCAGCCGCGTCGCCTGCAAGCGCAAGCTCGAATCGTAGCCCGGCTGCCTCGAGAACCACCTCGGCCTCAAGCAGCGGCTTTCCTGCGACGTCGGGCACCTCGACCATCATGGCGTCCTGAGGCAGCGGGGCCGTAGAGGTCTCCTCGGCAAGGAGCGGTTGTGGGATAGCGATGACCTGGGTGGACGCGTCATCAGCTGCGCCGGAAGGCCGTGTCGTGTCCGCGAGAGCCCGGATACCGAGAAACGCGCCCGCGACGATCGCTGCACTCCCGAGAACCGCAAGTGCGATGAGCGCGGGGCGGGCAAGGCGCGTCTTGTCGCGTTGCCGGGCTTTGCGAGAGATGCGTGACCTGGTCATGTGGAAGCGTCCTTGGTGGGCCCGGCAGGATTCGAACCTGCAACCAAGGGATTATGAGTCCCCTGCTCCACCGTTGAGCTACGGGCCCACGTCGCCGGGCGACTTGGTGCGAGCACATAGTCTACCGCACCTTCGCCGGGATGTCCGCACGACCCCCTACAGCCCCAGCTTCGCCTCGATCTGCGCGCGTACCGAGTCGCTGACCGCTGCGCTGCCACCCAGGATCTCCACGCGATGGATGTCGGGAAGCCTGTCCTCGATCGCCGCTCCGGTCGCCGAGGAAAGCACGTCAGGCCTGGTCAGCAACAGCACGCCGTTGACCGCACCCAACCCGCAGCCGCCCACGAGCGCATCGGGGAAGTTCGTACCGGTCGCGATGCCGAGGGTCTGGAACCACCCGTAGCCCTTCGCGGCCCCACCCTCGGCGACCTTCACCGCTGTCGCATATCGGTCGTTGCCCGCCCAGCGCGTCGAGGCGCTGCCACCGTTCGCAACAAGCAGCGCGTCTACAGCGGCTTTCGTGCTCGCCGAGACCGCCGCCTCACCGCCAGCCACGTAGACCCTGTCGATGTCGCGATCGGTCAACGCTGAGGCCGTCACTGCGGGTAGTGAGCCGGGCCGTGTCAGCAGGATCGGTGCGCCATGTTCGAACATCGACCCTCGGAATGACAGCGGAGAAAGAGCGAGCGCATCCGGGAACGAGTCCCCGCGCGCCAGGAATGCGGTCTTGGAGAAGTCCGACCCGTTCTCCTCGGCGATCTCTTCGGCCACGGCTACAGCGGTCGCGTAGCGATCGGCTCCGTAGACGCGGCTGACCGTGTATTCCTTCGCAAGCTCGGTCTGCACCGTTTCGGAGACAGCCGCGGGTCCACCCACGATGGTGATGTAGGTGACCCCCAGGTCTTTGAGCGCGGTGGCCACGACAGCCGGGACCGAGTCCCGACGCACCAACAGCAGCGCGGCGCCGTGCGTACCGGCCAGGCCGGCGGCGGACAGGGCGTCGGGGTAGTTCTCGCCGCTCGCGATGATGGCGGTGGTGTTGCTCGCGTAACGCTCCTTGATGATGGCGACCGCCGTCTTGTAGCGATCGGTACCTGCGAGGCGCGCTACCTCGGGGACCACGTACTCGTGATAGCCGATGTCCGCCCTCGCCGCACCATCTCCGTCCCCGTCTTGAGGCCGCTCGGTGCCGAAGTAGTCCTCGGGCAGGACAACAGTGGGAGAACCGGCGTCGATGCAGGGCGAGCCCGGCTTGAGGCGATAGTCCCCGCCACCCACGAACTGCGGGTCCGCGTGGATGACGTTCGCGATCCCCGTGTTGTTGTCCGCTGCCGGATCGGTGTCTTGCGTATCGCAGTATTCGATCACAGTCGCGTTCCGGATATCATTGCCGCCGTTGCCCCAGAACACGCAGTTGTACGCCTCGGCGCCAGACACCGCATGCAGTGGGTAGATCCCCGCCCAGGTACCGGTGTTGTTCGCGATCGTACAGTTGTACAGGTTGAAGTCACCGTATTGCAGATACCCAGCCCCGCCTGTGGCCGCGTCGTTCTCGGCCAACAGGCAATTCTCGAACGTCGGGGAGCCGTACTGGAAGTAGCCCCCGCCGCCCGTTGCAGCCGAATTCCCCACGATCTCGCAAGAGCGGATCGACGGGTTGCTTCCGGAGATCCACGCTCCACCGCCCATCGTGCCGGCCGTGTTATCGGCAAACCGGGTCGACGCGATCACGATGTCAGCACCACTGGTCGGGGCGTGAAGCCCTCCGCCACTGTTGTATGCGGTATTACCATCGATCGTGCACTCGTATATGAACAGTCCAAAAGTGGTAGGCGACAAGAGTCCGCCGCCGTACTCCGCACGGTTCCCCTCGATCGAGCAGCGAAGCAACGTGGCGCTCGTGTGATTTCCGAGATACAGGCCGCCACCGTCCTCTGCGTCGTTGTCCCTGATCACACATTCGACGATCCGTGGCTTGACCACGGACCCGGGCACTCCGTCGACCCAGATGCCCCCGCCGTCGGGTGCTGCGTTGCCTTCGATGATGCAGTCCTCGATCAGTGGGCAGTTGTCAGGCGGAGTCCCGCCTGAGCGCTGGATGACGACACCGCCCTCCACGCCCTCGCTCGTGATGGTGAAACCGCTGAGTCCGGTACCCTCGGTCGGGTTCACGATTCGGAGCGTCCGCTTGTCGTCGTACGCTACGATCGACGTGACCTCGGGCCCTTCGAGGCTCATCAGACGCACACCCGCAGGCAACAGGATCGGGAAGTCCTGCTCCGCGTCGTAGCGGTAGACGCCCGGCCGGACCAGGATCGTATCACCCGCCGAGGAACGCGCTATCGCTGCTTCGATCGTTCGCAACGGGCTTTCGGAAGAACCTGTGTTGGCATTGTCCCCCATCGCGATGTCCACGACCCAGTACGTCGACACGGCAACGGCAACGGGAGCGATGCTCACGGTCCCGAGCGCTACTGCCAGCACGAGAACAGTGCACATCAAGCACCTTGACCTACGCATGTCACTCGCCCCCCGACGAACGACCGAGACTCCCCCGACAAGAATCTATACCCCGCAACAAGGCCTCCCCTTCGAACCGGTGAGGATTCAGTCACCCACCTCCCGACCCGCTCCGCTCCCTGTGGCCATGGCTGTTGCCCAGCTGCGCCGCGTTCCGTATAATCCTCATTCGTTCGCATGCGTCGCCCGCCTCGCGCGGAACCGCTCTTCAGGGAGTCGACGCCCATACTCCTCGGTAGCTCAATCGGCAGAGCATCCGGCTGTTAACCGGAGGGTTGTAGGTTCGAGTCCTACCCGGGGAGCCAGACCTTCTCAAGCGGCCCAC
The DNA here is from genome assembly GCA_002478275.1 of Actinobacteria bacterium UBA7524. Classification (GTDB taxonomy): domain Bacteria; phylum Actinomycetota; class Coriobacteriia; order Anaerosomatales; family UBA912; genus UBA7524. Next base: position 100,979 of record DLMY01000020.1, on the reverse strand, counting down.
ACGTGAGGGCCGCTTCTCGTTCTCTGGGAACGGACAATAGAGAGCCGTCTCGCTGTTACCCCTCTTCGTCCAGTGTGTCCGTTCTCACAGACACTCGACCACTCGGCCGCTACGCTCGCAATAACCGATGCCGGCCCACACCGTCTGCATGTCAACGCATCTCGCCGATCGCTCCAGGCAGGCGGTGGCCCGAAGATTGCTAACCTTGCAGCGCGGGTATCTTCCATTTGAGGGGCGCTGCTGCGTCGGCGCAGGAAAGGGCAGGTGTTATGCACGTCCTGGTATGCGATGACGACGAAGCCAGCCGCTATCTGCTGACGTCGATTCTCACGGGCGCCGGTCATACGTGCACCGAGGCCGAGAACGGCGTTGACGCTCTTGAGAAGGCGCACGCCAGCCCACCCGACATCATCGTGTCCGATATCCTGATGCCCGGCATGGACGGGTACGCGCTCGCACGCGAGTGGCGCGCCGATGAGATACTCTCCACCACCCCCTTCGTCTTCTACAGCGCGAACTACACCGAGCCCGATGATGAGCGTTTCGCGCAGAGCCTGGGGGTCGACCGTTTCCTGATCAAGCCCATGGACCCCATCTCGCTCGTCAGAGAGATCGAGGGCGTCCTGGACCTGGCGGAACGGGGCGAGCTGCACCTCCAGATGCCCGACGTCAACGAGTCGGACCTGCTGCGCGAGTACAACGCCAGATTGGTGAGCAAGCTGGAGACGCAACTCTCCGAGCTGCGCTCCGCCAACGAGAACCTCGCTGCCACCGCTGAAACGCTGCGCCAGACCGAACAGGCGCTCAGCCGTGTCATCTATTCCTCGCCTGTCGCCATACTCACACTCAACCCGGAAGGGCTCGTCACCCTCTGGAACCGCGCGGCGGAGAAGATCTTCGGCTGGAGCGCCGATGAGGTGCTCTTCGGCGAATGCCCGCTACTCTCCCAAGGCGGCGGGCAGGAGTGCCTCAATGCACTCATCGGCGACAAGAAGGAGATCGCCGGTCACGTGATGGTAGTGCACGCCAAAGACGGGCGTCCCATCACCGTGAGCCTCGCTGCCGCGCGCATGGGCGAAGACCCGGCCGACGGCACACTGGCCATGCTCACCGACATCACCGCCCAGGAGGAGACCAAACACGACCTTGCGCTCACGGTGCTCAAGCTCGAGAGCGTGATGACCGGCACCATCAGTGCGATCGCGAAGATCGTCGAGGCGCGCGACCCGTACACCTCAGGACACCAGGAGCGCGTCGCTGAGATTGCACATGCGATCGCAGTCGAAATGCGACTCGACGAGGATACCTGCGACGGCATCCGCACCGCCGCGCTCATCCACGACATCGGTAAGGTCTACGTGCCCGCGGAGATACTCACGAAGCCGCGCCGCCTGACCGAGGTGGAGTTCAACATCGTCAAGATGCACCCCGAGGTCGCCTACGACGTTCTGGGCTCCATCGACTTCCCCTGGCCCGTGGCGACGTACGTACTACAGCACCACGAACGACTCGACGGGTCCGGCTATCCCAACAATCTCACCGCCGAGGAGATCCTGCTCGGCTCCAAGATCCTCGCCGTTGCCGACGTCGTCGAAGCGATGTCCTCTCACCGCCCCTACAAGATCGCCTCAGGCGTGGATGCGGCCCTTCAGGAGATCGTCAACCACGCCGGCTTGCTCTATGACCGTGATGTGGCCGAAGCCGTGACACGCCTGTTCCGCGAGCGAGGCTTCAAGCTCGAAGTGACCGGCGGTCTGATCTGCGGCTGACGTGTGCACGGGCCGCAACAGACGGCCCCCGCTGTCGCGCCCCGCTACTCCAGGTAGTCCTTGAGCTTGCTCGACCGGCTCGGATGCCTGAGCTTGCACAGCGTCTTGGACTCGATCTGCCTGATGCGCTCGCGAGTGACCCCGAACTCCCGCCCGACCTCTTCGAGCGTCCGAGGATGCCCGTCGGTGAGACCGAACCTCAGCTCGATGACCTTACGCTCTCGCTCGGAAAGCCCGTCGAGCACCTTTGAGAGCTGCTCTTGCAGCATCGAGAAGCTCGCTGCGTCGGGAGGCACGATCGCTTCGCCGTCCTCGATGAAGTCACCGAGCTGGCTGTCCTCTTCCTCGCCGATGGGCGTCTCCAGGCTCACGGGCTCCTGGCTGATCTTGAGGATCTCGCGCACACGCTCCGCGGTCATCTCCATCTGCTCGCCGATCTCCTCAGGAGTGGGTTCACGCCCGAACTCCTGCAGAAGACTGCGCTGGACGCGGATGAGCTTGTTGATGGTCTCGACCATATGCACGGGAATGCGGATGGTACGGGCCTGGTCTGCGATCGCGCGCGTGATGGCCTGCCGGATCCACCACGTTGCGTACGTGGAGAACTTGAAGCCCTTGGTGTAGTCGAACTTCTCGACCGCGCGGATCAGTCCGAGGTTGCCCTCTTGGATCAGATCCAGGAACAGCATTCCTCGGCCGACATACCGCTTGGCGATCGAGACCACCAACCGCAGGTTCGCCTCGACGAGTTGCTGCTTGGCGTCGAGACCCACCTGTTCGATACGGCGCATGCGACGAAGCTCGGCACGGTCCAGGCGCTCTCCCCGTTCCGAGGCTTCCTCCATACGCGCCGTGGCTTCCAGTCCTGCCTCTATCTTCATAGCGAGATCGATCTCCTGTGCTGCGGTCAGCAGCGGGACCTTGCCGATCTCCTTGAGGTACATGCGGACCGGGTCGCCGGTGAGCGGTGCGAGAGCAGCTCCGTCGCTGCGTTTCTTGGGCTTCTTCTTCGCTGTGGCCTTCGTGACCTTGGGGAGAGGGATCTCGATGTGCTCCTTCTCCTCTGCCGGAAGGTCCTCATCGATATCCGAGCCGTCGTCGCCGTCATCGTCAGCACCTGCGCCATCGACCGCGATATCGTCGACTATCTCGATCCCTGCATCGCGGAAATGGGCGTAGACGTGCTCGACTTGATCTCCATCGAGCTCCAGGTCACCCAGAGCGCTGGAGATCTCCTCCTCCGTCAGATTGCCCTTGTTCTTGCCCATCTTCGTGAGCGTCTGAACCTCGGGCAGCTGCAACGCGGCGTTGTCCGCTTCAGGCGCCTGGGCAGGCTTTCGCGCCCGCGACCTCGTCTTGGGCTCGGGCTTCGCCTCCGCAGGTGCAGCAGATCCGGTATCTACATTCGTCTTGCCTGGCACGCTATCCCCACACTTCCATGTCGTCGGTCACGGTCTCTCCACGGCGCAATCTATCGTGCAGCACCTGAAGAGCTGCGATATCTCTGTATAGTTCGTCATACTCGTCCCGTTCCTTGACGGGATCGAGCGTTCTCATTCTTGCCTTCTTCTCAATGATTTGACGTTCGACGGCGAATTCCTTGAGTTTGCTTAACACATCCCGCGCGACCAGGACGGCGTCATCCGCGTTCTCGGCCTCTATCAGCAGTCCGGACAGGATCTCCGCAGCCTCGATATCCGCCGAGGAGATCCGTCCATACAGTTCCGAACCGGTCACCTCACCGGCTTCCAGCACAGCTCGCAACAGCCTTGCCGCGAGCGGATCAGTCAGCAGGTCGGACTCAAGCAAGCCCCGTGCCCCCTCGCGCAGTTCGGCTCTGGCGGCCACGAGACCCACAAGCTGCCTCTCCGCCCTCACCTGCGGCGTGAGTGCCGGCGGAGCGGCCCTACCCGAGACCTCCGCGGTATCTTCCCCATCCGGACCCGTCGTGAACGCGGGACGAGCCTTCGATACAGCCGACTCCACCGTCGCGAAATCCGTGAGCAACCTGTCGGCGATGTAGTTCACGTAGTCTTGCGCGAGCAACGTGCCCCTGACGCTTGCAAGCACCGGTGCCACCGAGGCCAGCGCCCTGGACCTGCCCTCCGGGGTCGAGGTGTCGTGTGCCGCCATACGACGGTCCAACACGAACCTCATCAAGGGCACGGCACTCTCGATCACATCGCGCATCGCACCGGCGCCTTTGGCGGCGACGAGATCGGCGGGATCCTTGCCCTCGGGGATGATGGCGACCGCGAGCTCGACCACCGAACCACCGGCCTCGGGAGAGACCGACACGTCGATGAACTCCGCCGCACGCTCCGCCGCACGCAAGCCGGCCTCGTCGGCGTCGAACAGGTAGACGATACGCTTCGCGAAACGTCCGAGCATCTTGACGTGCTGCCGGGTAAGCGCCGTGCCCAGCGTCGCGACCACATTGCGTATCCCGGCGACATGCATCGCGATGACGTCGGTGTACCCTTCGACCACGACCGCGGTTCCGGCCTTGACGATCTCGTTCTTGGCCCTGTCGATCGCATACAGGTTGCGGGACTTGGAGAACAGTGGCGTCTCGCTCGTGTTGAGATACTTGGGTTCTCCATCACCGAGCACCCGTCCTCCGAACCCTACAGCGCGACCGGTGATGTCTCGGATCGGGAACATCACCCGCTCGTAGAAGCGGTCGCGCATCTGACCACCGCCTTCTGCGGCGTATGCCAGGTTGGCGCCAACGATCTCCCCGGCATCGAAACCAGCCGAGACGAGATGATTCACCAAACGCGTACCCCTGCTTGGAGACCAACCGATCTCGAAGTCGTGTGCGACCTCACTCCCGAACCCGCGTGCTGCAAGGTAATCCCTGGCAGCAGATGCAGTAGAGTCCCTCGAGGTCGTGAGCTCCTTGTGATAGAACGCGACAGCTTGCTCGCAGGCTGCGGCCAGGCGCTCGCGGTGACCCCGCGGTAGTGAATCACCGGTCTCCACGATCTCGATGCGCGCGCGAGAGGCGAGCTGGCGCACCGCGTCGGGAAACTCCAGGTTCTCGGCGCGCATCACGAATCCGAACGCGTCACCGCCCGCGCCGCAGCCGAAACAGTGCCAAAGCCCTGTGGCGGGGTCGATCTTGAACGACGGGGTCTTCTCCCCGTGAAAGGGACAACAGGCCCAGTACAGTCGGCCTTTCTGCTTCAAGACGACGGACTCTGAGATCAGGGAGACCAGGTCCGTCGCATCGCGCACGCGCTGTATGTCTTCGTCGGAGATACGGGCCACCCGGTCCCTCCTTTCTCCCTATCGTCCCTACCCGCTCGCAGGGGTCCATGTAACGCGGACGCTCCCGGGCGCTTGCGCACCCGGGAGCTCCCGGCATCGATTATCGATTGGAGCTTGTGTTGCGAATAAGACCCTACCGGCCGAGGAACCCGCCGTGCAAAGCCACGAACAGCGGCACGAACACAAGAGACACGACGGTCATGAGCTTGATGAGGATGTTCATCGAGGGACCGGACGTGTCCTTGAACGGGTCGCCTACCGTGTCACCGACGACAGCGGCCTTGTGAGCATCAGAACCCTTGCCGCCGTGTTTGCCGCCCTCGATGTACTTCTTGGCGTTGTCCCACGCGCCACCCGCGTTAGCCATGAAGATGGCGAGCAGGAAGCCAGTGACCAGAGCGCCAGCAAGCAGGCCGGTGAGCATGTCGACGGAGATGGCACCGACAACGAGCGGTGCTGCCACGGCGATGACGCCCGGCACGACCATCTCGCGCAGCGATGCCTTCGTCGAGATGTCGACACACGCGGCGTAATCCGGCTTGCCAGTGCCCTCCATGATCCCGGGGATCTCCCTGAACTGGCGACGGACCTCGCCGATCATCGAGAACGCGGCGCGACCCACAGCGCCCATCGTCAGGGCGCCGAACAGGAACGGCAGCATACCACCGACGAACAGGCCGACGATGACGTACGGATTGTCCAGACCCATGTTGAGCGGGGCGATCTCGATGCCCTGCTCCAGTGCCTCGGCGGCCAGCCCCGCGTTCATCTGCGTCCGGAACGCGACGAAGAGCGCGAGAGCGGTCAGGCCGGCCGAGCCGATCGCGAAGCCCTTGGCGATGGCGGCGGTGGTGTTGCCAACGCTGTCGAGCGAGTCGGTGATCTTACGGATGGGAGCGCCCATCTCGGCCATCTCCGCGATACCGCCCGCATTGTCGGCCACAGGACCGTAAGCGTCCACACCGACGGTGATGGCGATGATCGAGAGCATGCCGAGCGCGGCCAGACCGATACCGTAGATGCCACCGCCATCGTAAGCGGCGTTACCGGCGCTGAACGCGATGATGATGCCGGCGGCGACCACGAAGATCGGAGCGGCGGTCGACATCATGCCCGTGCCCAGACCGGCGATGATGTTCGTAGCGGTACCGGTCTCTGAGGCCTCGGCGATCTTCTGGGTGGGACGGAAGTGGTCCGAGCAGAAGTACTCGGTGATCTTGCCGATGCTGATACCGGCCACAAGGCCTGCGACCACGGCCGCGAAGAACCACATGCGGGCCGGGTCGACCTTATCGGACCAGTGCCAGAACAGGTAGCCCATGGCGCCGAGCTGAAGGACGGCGGCGACGTACGTACCCATGTTGAGCGCGTTGTGAAGGTTCGATCCTTCCTTCGCGCGAACGGCGAACAGACCGACGATCGAAGTCACGATACCGAACGCCGCGATCAGCAGCGGGATCGAAGCGCCGTAGCGGAAGTCAAGGGAGTCAAAACCGGCGCTCATGCCCCACAGGGAGACAGCGAGCACGACCGGCGCGAGGATGGAACCGACGAAAGACTCAAAGAGGTCCGCACCCATACCGGCGACGTCACCGACGTTGTCACCGACGTTGTCGGCGATGACAGCGGGGTTGCGAGGATCGTCCTCGGGGATACCCGCCTCGACCTTGCCGACCAGGTCGGCGCCCACATCGGCGGCCTTGGTGTAGATGCCACCGCCCACACGAGCGAACAGAGCGATCGAGCTCGCACCCATCGCAAACCCGTTCACGACCTCGGGCTGGGGATTGTCACCACTGAGGATGAGGAACAGGATCCACAGGCTGATACCACCGAGCCCGAACGACGCGACGGTCAGGCCCATGGTCAGACCAGAGCGGAACGCCACGTTGAGGGCCTTGTGCACACCTTCAGTGGCAGCCTGCGCGGTGCGTGCGTTCGCGCGGGTGGCCACATACATGCCGAAGTACCCTGCGGCCGCCGACAGCAATGCACCTGTCAGGAAAGCAACGGCGGTCATGGCCGGCATGGCCGGGACGACCACGATCACTATGGCCACGACGATGGCGAACACGATCAGCACGCGATACTCGCGCACCAGAAACGCAAGCGCACCCTCCTGGGTGGCCTTCGAGATCTCCTGCATCTTCGCGTTGCCCGGATCCTGCTTGAGAACCCAGGTCGCCAGGTAGATCGCGACCAACACACCCAGTACCGCGGATGCAGGCGCGAGCCACCCTATCCAGTCAGCCATAAAGGTGTATCTCCCTTCCCCACATAGACTTCACCACGTTCGTGCTTGGGTGATTCTAGGTGAACTGCGTGTATGCGGCAACACGACCGAGCAGGAGCCCTAGAACATCCAGCTCTTGGGAACGAATAGGTTCTCGAACTGGCGAAGCGCGAAGCGGTCGGTCATACCCGATACGTAGTCGGTCACGCGCTGAGGGAGGGACTCTTCCGCACTCGGCAGGAACTCCTCGGGAAGCGCATCGGGTTTCTCCAGGTAGTACATGAACAAGGCGCGCACGACCCCGTAGGCCTTGGGTTCCTCGGCTTTGGCCTTGCTCGACAGGTACACGTTCTCGAGCAGCCACTCGCGAAGCTCCATCATCGCGCCCCACACCGGCTCTGACATACGGATCTCACTCGCACCGGTACTGGTCTCGATCATATCGGTGACCATCGTCGTGATACGGCGCGCATGATCGTGGCCGAGGACATCCGTGGCGGCTTCAGGCAGGTCGGACTCGGTCAGCACACCGCCTCGCGTGGCGTCATCGATGTCGTGGTTGACGTAGGCGATACGGTCGGCCGTAGCAACGATCTGGCCTTCCAGGGTGGCTGCGCGCACCGGCCCCGTGTGGTGCGCGATGCCATCACGCACCTCCCACGTCAGGTTGAGCCCCTTGCCCTGATACTCAAGGCGCTCCACGACACGCAGCGACTGCAGGTTGTGCCGGAAGCGCTCCGGGACACCGTCGATGTGGTCCGCGACCTTCTCGTAGCAGCTGGTGAGCGCGTCTTCGCCGATGTGACCGAACGGTGTGTGACCCAGGTCATGGGCGAGGGCGATGGCTTCAGTGAGATCCTCGTTGAGCTGCAGGGCGCGGGCGATCGACCGAGCGATCTGGGCGACCTCGAGAGTGTGGGTAAGACGCGTGCGGTAGTGGTCCCCTTCGGGGGCCAGGAACACCTGTGTCTTGTGGGAAAGGCGACGGAACGCCTTGCAATGGATCACGCGGTCCCGGTCGCGCTGATATTCGGTCCGGTATGCGTCGAGTTCCAAAGGCCTCTCGCGGCCGCGCGTCGCGTCGGAGAACGCCGCGAGAGGTTGGAGTCTCACACGCTCCGCTGCCTCATACTGCTCTCTGGTGATGATGGTCATGATCCTGCACGCCTCACTCGAAGCTCTCCCCCGTCTTCACGGATCACCACAGACCAGCCACGAACGCGGCAACCGGATCGAAGAACAACACCGCTCCGGCCACGGTGACCACCGTCGCGGCTGAGGCTCCGGCCAGCCACGCACGTCTGGCACCGTAGCCGACCGCAAGCGCTGTCACGAATCCTCCCACCACACAACCGGCGGGCACAACCACGAGCAAGCCGAACGTCGCCCAGAACACCGCAACCGCAACGAACGAACCTGGCGGGACGGAAGGTGCGCGCAACAGGGCGGCCAGCAGAGCGGTCGTCAGCGGGGCCGAAACGACCACAGCGATCAGCCATTCCTGCCACAGTGGGCGACGCGTACGCGAGAGCCCCTGTATCAGAGGCGAGCCTGCCTGCTGGAAGAGCTTCGTCCTTTGCACGGCGTTCCCTTGAGCAAAGGAGCGCTCCGGTTCCCCGGAGCGCTCCTCGTTGTCCTACCTGTTGTCCGAGGACCCCGCCCCCGATGACTCCAGCGCCGCCTGAGCGGCCGCGAGTCTCGCAAGCGGGATCCGGTACGGCGAGCACGACACGTAGTCCAGACCGATACCGAAGAACGTCTTGACGCTCTCCGGATCGCCTCCGTGCTCTCCGCACACGCCGAGCTTGATGCCGGGATTGGCCTTGCGGCCGCCCTCGCAGCCTAGTTCGACGAGCTTCGCGACGCCATCATCGACCGTCTCGAACGGATTTCTCGGCAAGACCTTGCGGTCGAGATACTTGGGCAGGAACTTGGATTCGATATCGTCGCGCGAGAAACCGAAGGTGGTCTGAGTCAGGTCGTTGGTCCCGAACGAGAAGAAGTCGGCCACCTCGCCGATCCGGTCAGACATGACCGCGGCTCGCGGTAGCTCGATCATCGTGCCTATGGTGATCTCGATCTCGACACCACACTCGGCTTTCACCTCGGCGATGACCGCTTCACACTCGGCGCGCAGGATCTCAAGCTCGGCCCGAAGCGATACCAGCGGGATCATGACCTCCGGACGCGGGTCCTTGCCGGACTTCTTGAGCTCGCATGCCGCTCTGGTGATCGCACGGACCTGCATCGCGTAGATCTCAGGATGCATGATTCCCAAGCGGCACCCGCGAAGGCCGAGCATCGGATTGGCCTCGGCCATCGAGTCGATCTGTGCGAGAAGCTTGCGCTTCGGCGCGAGTTCCTCGGCACTGGCGCCCGCGCATTCGGCGCGAACGATCTCGACCTCAAGCTCGCGCGGAGAGTCCAGGAACTCGTGAAGCGGCGGATCCAGGAGACGCACCGTGACGGGAAGGCCGTCCATGGCCTCGAAGATGCCGAGGTAGTCCTCTACCTGAACGTCAAGGAGCTTCGCAAGCGCTGCATCGCGCAGGTCCTGGGACTCGGCCAGGATGAAGTCCTGGATGATGCCTTTTCGGTCGCCCAGGAACATGTGCTCGGTACGGCACAGGCCGATGCCGGCCGCGCCGAACTTGCGTCCCAGCGCCGCGTCGTCCGGAGTGTCGGCATTCGCGCGCACGCCCATGGTGCGATACTCGTCGGCCCACGCCAGAATGGTGTCGAAGTCGCCGCTGACCTCGGGCTCGACGAGCTCGACGGCCCCGAGTACCACGATGCCGCTCGTACCGTCGATCGAGATCAGGTCTCCCTCGCGCAGCACGGTGTCGGTGCCCTTGACGGACGCCTGCTTGGATTCGGCATCGATTCGAAGCGCCTCGGCGCCGCACACACACGGCTTGCCCATGCCACGGGCGACGACGGCGGCGTGCGAGGTCTTGCCGCCGTGAGAAGTCAGGATCCCCTGCGCGGCGATCATACCGTGCAGGTCATCGGGGGTGGTCTCCCAGCGCACGAGGATGACCTTGCGGCCCTCTGCGGCCGCCTCTTCGGCAGCGTCTGCAGAGAAGACGACCTGGCCTACCGCTGCGCCGGGACTCGCGTTGAGCCCCTTGGCGAGCACGTCGTACGTCGCCGTCACGTCGAACTGCGGATGCAGCAGCTGATCGAGCTGCGCGGGATCGATGCGCAGTACGGCTTCCTCGCGGGTGATCAGGCCCTCCTCGGCCATATCGACAGCGACCTTGAGAGCGGCGCGCGCGGTGCGCTTGCCCACGCGAGTCTGGAGCATCCAGAGCTTGCCCTGCTCGATCGTGAACTCGATGTCGCACATGTCGCGATAGTGGGTCTCGAGTGTCTCGAAGACCTTCCAGAGCTCATCCGCGGCCTCAGGAAGCACATTGCGAAGGTCGGCCAGAGGCTCTGTCACGCGGATGCCGGCCACCACGTCTTCGCCCTGGGCGTTGGTGAGGAAGTCACCGTAGATCTCATTGGTGCCGTCGGCCGGGTTACGCGTGAACGCGACGCCGGTCGCGCTCGTCTCGCCCTTGTTGCCGAACACCATCGTCTGGACGTTGACCGCGGTTCCCAGGTCGTCGGCGATCTTCTCCATGCGCCGGTAGTCGATCGCGCGGCGATTGTTCCAGCTCTTGAAGACCGCCTCGATCGCGAGGTGCAGCTGCAGGGAGACGTCTTGCGGGAACGCGACCTTGCCATCGACGGCGAGCTGCGGGAACTCCGCTGCGGAGACGTGATCGGCGACGATGCCCTTGAACACGTCGACGAGTTCACGCATATCCGCCGAGGAAAGCTCGGTGTCCTTGCTCACCCCACGGTCCATCATCATCTTGTTGATGGCGTTCTCGAACAGGTCACCCTCGATATCGAGGACGACCTTGGAGAACATCTGGATGAAGCGGCGGTAGCTGTCCCATGCGAAGCGCTCGTTACCGGTCTGGGCGATCAGGCCCTGCACTGACGTGTCATTGAGGCCGAGGTTGAGCACCGTGTCCATCATGCCGGGCATCGAGAACGGCGAGCCGCTTCGCACCGACACGAGCAACGGATCGTCCGGGTCGCCGAGGGTCTTGCCCATCTTGCCCTCGAGATCGGCCACGTACGACGCGATCTCCTCGGCGAGTCCGTCAGGGAATGCGGGCGGGTCGGAGTCGTAATACTCCATACAGGCCTGGCAGCTGATGGTGAAGCCCGGTGGAACCGGCAGGCCCATGTTGGCCATCTCGGCGAGGTTGGCGCCCTTTCCGCCGAGGACGAACTTCATGTCGCGGTTGCCTTCGGTGGTTCCCCCACCGAACGCGTAGACTCTCTTGACGTCAGTCAACTCCGTCTCCCTCTCTCCTACGGGGGCTGGCGTACGTGCATGATATCGCACCGCGTCCCGATTAGGCGACGCGGTCAGTCCAAGATAGCGTGACCTCCCTGAACGTGCCGGATGATCTCCTGAGCGGCCTCTTCGACGGCCCTGTTGTCCGTGTGCACGACGAGACATCCTAAGCGGCGCATGAACGCGCGGGCCTCTTCCAGTTCCCTCTCGATGCTCTCACGTTCGGCATAGCGAGGGACCCAGGTCCCGAGCTCATTCATACGCTGACGGCGGATCTCCAGAAGCACGTCGGCATCGGTGACCAGGCCGAAGACCTTGCGGGGGTGGAGGTCGAAGAGAGCCTGCGGCGGCTCGGTGCCCGGCGCGAGCGGGACGTTGGCGACGCGCCAGCCCTTGAAGGCGAGGTACATCGCAAGCGGCGTCTTGCTGGTCCGCGAGACGCCGACGAGCACGATGTCCGCCTCGGCCAGACCCTCGGGGTTGCGGCCGTCGTCATGCTTGACCGCGAACTCCATCGCCTCTATGCGCGCGAAGTACTCGTCATCGGTGCGTCGCACCGCCCCGGCCTCTCCCGTAGCCCGTACGCCGGTAAGCTCCTGCAGACGGCTGACCGCAGGTCCCAGCAGGTCGACACCGTTGACGCCTTGCGCGCAAAGCTCCTCCATACGGACGCGTAGCGAGTCGTCGACGAGCGTGTAGAAGAACAGGCAGTGCTTACCGCAGTGGGTACGCACCGCATCTTCGAGCTTCTCCGGAGTCGTCACCTTGGGCAGACGTTCGATTCGGAACGCGCCCAGGGGGAACTGCGCGACCGCCGCACGCGCGACCATCTCGCCGGTCTCGCCCAGCGAGTCGGAGATGACGTGGATCGCTATCGACTCATCGGGCACGCGTTACCCCGCGATCGAACTCAGATCGGCGAACTGCTCGAACAGGGCCACGAAGCGGTTGAGGAGCTTGAGGCGGTTGTCCCGCAGCGCCGGGTCCGGGTCCATCACGAGTACCTTGTCGAAGAACTCGTCGACAGGTCCACGCAGCGAGGCGAGCATCCCGAGCACCGCGGGGTAGTCACTGGCCTCCATCGCCTCGGCTACGGCGCTCTCGGCCTGAGTGAGGGCCTGGGCCAACGCGTTCTCCTCGGCGGACATGAGGGAGCCGTCGGTCGCCACGCCGAGTCCGGGGTCGGCGAGGTTGCGCGCACGGGTGAAGGCGGTCGACAGGTCCTCGAAGACCTCGGGCTGCTCGGCTCGCGCCGCCGTGAGCGCCTCGCAGCGGCGAATCGTGTCAGCAGGATCGTCGCCGGCTGCCGCAAGCACGGCTGCGACGGTGTCGTAAGCGTGGCCACGGTCGCGCAGCAGTGTCTCTAAGCGGCCGGTGATGAACTCGGCCACGCGGCTGCCGGTATCGTCCGCATCCAGCCCGGGCACCGCGGCGTCAAGACCGGCCAGGGCGGCACGGATCGCCTCCGTGAGCGTGATACGCAGCCCGCCGTCGAGGATCATGTTCAGGATGCCGATCGCACCTCGGCGAAGCGCGTACGGGTCGGCTGAGCCGGTGGGAGCCTGGCCTATGGCGAAGATGCCTGCCATCGTGTCGAGCTTGTCGGCGGTGGACACGAGCATGCCTGCGATGCTGGAGGGCAGCTCATCACCCGCATGACGCGGGCGGTAGTGCTCTTCTATCGCGGTGGCGACCCCGGGCTGCTCGCCGGCGGCAGTCGCGTAGTGGCGGCCCATCACACCCTGGAGCACGGGGGACTCCACGACCACAC
>DLMY01000020.1:12727-87325 GCA_002478275.1 Actinobacteria bacterium UBA7524 | reverse complement strand
GCGTCCGCCAGGCGCGCGCGGATGACGCGCTCGTGACCTGCGACGATCTGCTCGCTGCGAGCGGGACCTCCGTTGTGCACGACGATGAAACGGTTCGTGAGCTTTCCGTCCGCGTCCTCGACCGGGAAGTAGCGCTGATGCTTGGTCATCGCGGTCTCGATGACCTCGCGCGGCACCTCGAGGAACTCGGCGTCGAACTCGCCGATCACCACGGTCGGCCACTCAACGAGGTTCACGACCTCGGCGAACGTCTTGGCAGGAACGACCGCACGCACGCCGTGTGCGCTCTCGAGCGCCTCGATGCCCTCGCGGATCGCCTGGGCGCGGCGCTCGTGGTCGTAGACGAACATCCCGCGCTTGGCAGCGGTGTCGTAGTCGTCCGCGGCCGCTACGGGCACTGTGCGTTCCTCGGCGGGTATGAGGAAGCGATGGCCCTGCGTGTAGCGTCCAGCGGTCAGGTCAGCGAACTGGACGGGCACCACCTCGTCGCCGTAAAGCGCGAGCAGCCAGCGCACCGGGCGTATGAAGCGCGCATCCCCGCTGCCCCAGCGCTGCGACTTGGGCCACGAAAGACCCTCGGCCAGACGCGCGAGCAGTCCGGTGAGCACCTCTGTGGCGGGGCGACCGGTCTGCTCGACGACGGCGTAGACGTACTCGCCGCCCGCTTCCGTGTCGCGCACGAGCTCGCTGACGTCGATCCCCTTGCCGCGCGCGAATCCTTCCGCGGCCTTCGTGGGGTTGCCCTCGGCGTCGAACGCGGCCGCGACCGCGGGTCCGCGCGCGCGAAGCGTCTGGTCCTCCTGGCCCTCGGCCAGTCCCGTCACGCGCAAGACGATCCGCCGAGGAGCCCCGTACGTCTCGACGCTCTCATAGCTCAGCCGGGCGGCGTCGAGGGCCTTCTCGGCCTCGACCTTGAGTTGCGTGATCGATTCGTACAGCGGCGCGCTCGGGATCTCCTCGGCACCGATCTCGAAAAGCAGGTCGCGGCTCATCGGGCATCACCGCCTTCTGCCTGCGAGAGTCGCTCTACGTACGCCTCGCAGCACGCCTTGGCCAGCGTACGGACGCGCAGGATGAAGCTCACGCGATCGGTGACCGCGATGGCTCCGCGGGCGTCGAGCAGATTGAACGCGTGAGAGCACTTCAGGACGTAGTCGTAGGCGGGCAACACCACCCCACCTTCCAGAAGGCGCTTGCACTCGGCCTCGTAGGTGTCGAACAGACGCCGGAGCATATCGATATCGGCGAGTTCGAAATTGTGCTTGGAATACTGGCGCTCGTTCTCCAGGAAGACGTCGCCGTACGTGTACGTCGTGCCGTCGGGCCCGATGGACCACACGATGTCGTAGACGCTGTCCACGCCCTGGATGTACATCGCCAGGCGCTCGAGACCGTACGTGATCTCCGCTGGCACGGGCTTGCAGTCGAACCCTCCGACCTGCTGGAAGTACGTGAACTGCGTGACCTCCATGCCGTCAAGCCAGACCTCCCACCCTAGGCCCCAGGCTCCAAGCGTGGGGCTTTCCCAGTCGTCCTCGACCAGACGCACGTCATGGTCGGACGGCTCGATACCGATGGCCCGAAGCGAATCGAAGTACTGGTCGAGCACGTCATCGGGACTCGGCATCAGGATGACCTGGTACTGGTAGTAATGCTGCAGCCGGTTGGGGTTCTCGCCGTAGCGGCCATCGGTCGGCCGGCGACTCGGCTGCACGTAGGCGGTCCGCCACGGCGTCGGGTCGAGCGTGCGCAGCGTGGTCGCGGGGTGGAACGTGCCTGCGCCCACCTCGCTGTCGTAAGGCTGAAGCACCACACAGCCACGGTCGGCCCAGAACCGTGAGAGGTTCAACATGATGTCCTGGAACGTCGTATCGCGCATCGTTAGGGCGCCCCTTCGTTAGGCTGCCGAGGAGCTATTGATGCTATCGGAGGCGTAGCGGAGGGTCAACGCGCCGATCGGCGCGACGGACGGCGCGGTAGACCGCGCGCTACACGGCGCTGATGAGAGCCTACAGTCCGCTGGGCTCGTACCATAGGCCCTCATCAGCCGCCGGCTGCATAGGAAGCTCACTACTCTTCCTGCTGCAGCTCCTCGTACCCTTCGGGCAGCTCGAACAGCCCGGCATCGGCCGGACCTGTCTCCGCGTCCTTCCACACCGTCTCGAGTCCGGTGACCGCATCGACCCACTTGAGTGGGCGGCCAGGCATGTCGACGGCCTCCCACATCGTCCCCTCGTGCTCGCCACCGGCTCCCGAGGTCTTGACCTCGTAGCGGATGGCTTCGACACCGTCGACAGTGTCGGTCGTGCCCTCGTCGCGCTCTATGCGGACGTCGGGCGAGAAGAAGTGGGGTGTATCGGTCTTGAGGCTGTCGAGTCCCAGCACGATGTAGGTGCGGTCCTCCGGTATGAGCAGCCAGACGAGATCGAGGTCGTAGCGCACGATAGCGATACTCGCTCGACGGCCTCCGACCACCTCGAGGCGATAAGCCTGATCGCAGGCGTCGATACGCGCTTCGGAAGTCACCCCGTCGGGTGTGGTCGAGAGCATGGTGGCAGAGAAGCACTCACCGGTCACGGTGTCCGCAACGGTGGTGGTGTCGACGCCGCTTCCGCATCCGGTCGATATCGCCGTCGCAGACAAGAGGAGCGTCGCCCCTGCCAGCCGCAACAGCCCAGCTATGTCACGAACTCTCATCGCACCCCTCTTCGCGCCCAACGGGCCCCAGGAACACGCTCCGGGTGGCGGAGGTGTGCCGACGGAACATACCCGTCGGCACACCAGCCCCCGCCTACTTGACGACCTTGGTCTTAGCCGTCGCAGTGTTGTTGGACAAGTCTGTATCTCCCGCGCACACCAGCTCGGCTGTCCAGGTCACGGTGGTCCCGTAGCCGGGTGCCTGCCAGTTGAAGGTGTATCGCGTCGCGCTGCAGTCGGACTTGGTGACGAACGCAACCTCGAAGGGATAGACCTTACCCTTCAGATCCGTACCCGTCAGCTTCAGGGTGCCGTTAGCGATCCCGGGGACGTTGTTCTTGACGTCCACCGTGACGGCATTGGCCGTCGAAAGCTTCACCTGAGCTGGAACAGCCAGCGAAGCGATAGCTGCGTCGACACCGCTCGGCACGGTACCGCCAGCATCCTCATAGTCGACGATAAGCTTGGCGTTGTAGATCACCTGGCCCTGCGTGGTTCCCTTGATGTACTGGCTCAGGTCGAAGTCAGCGGTCAGCGGTGTCCCGTTGATCGACTTACCGTCGATGACTCCGTCTCCGTCATCCATGTACGCTTTCCAATTGACGCTCGAGGTCAGGGCGGACGGAACCTTCAGACCCGTCTCCTCATCGGTCATTGGTGCGAGAAGATCGAGCGTGACGGTCGTATAGTCACCGACCTTGTACTGCGGGATGGAGATTCCCGGGAGGTCCTGTCCGAAGATGCCTGCCTTGAGTCGCCATCTGGGGTTCGCACCCGCGAAGGGATCACGGTCCTTCGTCGTATACCATGCCGCCGTGTTCCACACGACGTCCGGCTCGGTCACGAGGTTGCCCCAGTAGTCCTTGAGCGGCTTACCGAACTCATCGACGTTGGGGACAAGAATCGGCTGCGCCATCCTCATAAGGGTTCCCGCGGGCAGGAAGTGGTTACAGCCGTCGTAAGCGTCAACCGCCGATGTCCACGTGCCATCGGACTGCACGGCATACTGCGGCAAGATGCCCGTGGCGTTCTCGTTCTCGATGTCCTCAGGACGAACCTGGTCGTTCGGGCTCTCTGCGATCAGGTGGGTGATGACGAGCTTCGCCGAGGTCACCTTGTAGTCGGCTCCTGCTGTCTTCCAAGCATCCGGGAGCGCCATCTTGGCGTAGAGCCTGATATCAGTGGGTTCAGAGTTCATATCGCCCCACATGTAGAGCTTCTTGCCGTCGTCCTTGAAGCGGGCGCGGTAGTCGGTTCCGTATACGAGCGCCGGTGCACCGGGAGCGTTAAGCCAGTGCTCCATGACGAGGTAGTGCTCCGTGCAAGCCTTGATGACCTCACCTGACGCCGGGTCCTTGTACCATTCACCTGTGAGTGCCGTGGCCACCTTCCATTGCGCTGGACTCGAGGTCTTACCCTTGATTCCGATGGTGTTGCCCTTGCTGTCCTTGACGTTGGCCACAGACCCTTCGGCGTAGACACCGTCCATAGGCCGCTCGGTGAATCCGACATAGTCCACGGCATCAAAACCGAAGTCGGAGTCGATGTTGTAGTAAGTGAGACCGTCGGCGCCCACCACGGGATTGTTCATGTCGAGCGCCGCCGTCCCGAACTTCGTGGCGGCGTAGTCGCCCTGTACGTCATCGATCGAGAAGACGTGTGTTCTCTCGTAGCGCACGATCGGCTTCGCTGTCTCCAACGAGAAGTCCGCGATCGTTGTCTGCCCGGCCGTCACGACCACGGTCTTGGATGCGGCAGAGTATCCTGTCGCCGATGCGACGAGCACGTAGCTGTCGACGGGCAGGTTCGAGATGGTGTACTTGCCCGTCGAGTCCGCCGTCACCGAGAAGCTGCCGTCAGCGTTCGTGACCTTCGCTCCTGAAAGCGCAACGCCCGCCGCCGACTTCACCGTGCCGGTGACATTGCCGAGCATGATGACCGCCTTGGTGAGTTTGAAGTCCAACCTCACCGAACGGCCTTCAACCACGGTGACGTTCCCGCTCGCTGAGGCATACCCTGAAGCGTCGCACTTCACCGAATATGCTCCGGCAGGGATACCGCTCACCGTGTAGGTGCCGGTCGAGCCCGTCGTCGCGTAGTAGGTCCCGCCGGCACCGCTCACCGTGATCTTAGCGCCGACGATGACGGCCCTGGTGGCCGCATCAGTCACCTTACCGTTCACTGTGCCGCCGGCGGCGAACGCCGAGGCCGGCATCAGTCCCAGACAGAGGGCAACGACGAGTATCATCGCCACGGCTCTCTTCCGGTAGCCCCTTGGTGTTCCGCTACTCCCCATGCTAACCACCCTTCCTCCTCGGCTGGTCCCAGGCCCTGCAGCCAACCGATTCCTCCGGCGGAATCGCGTCCTCCCCTTAAGGCCGGAAGTGATATCCGTCACACTGATTCACCTCAGCCTAACATCCATTAAGTCGTCTTGTGTTAGTGAATGCACGAACAGCAGACTCCTCGGGACGAACCGAAGAAGATGGGGTATGGGGTATCCGTGTCGAAGAGGTCCTATGTACTGTTGCCGGCGCCTACAGGCGGCGCTTTGCGCGTACCTTCTCGTCCAGGAGCTGCTCGAAAGCGGCTCTGAGCTGGGGTTCTACCGCATCTGCGGGAACCAGTAGGAACGACGCAGTGTCCGTGTACAGCAGGTAATGGTGCGCAAGCACCCGCCACCGCCTCATCCGGTCCCAGGCGATCGTGCCCGCCTCCGGGTCGCCCGCGTACTCGATGCCGTCGGGAGCGAACACGTACTCGACCGGCATATACACGTCCTGATGCGCTGGCGAGCCACTCGCCCAGTTCACGTAGAACCACACGAAGGCGACCACGCCCACGAGACCGACCAGCAGCAGGAACGAGTGCGCCGTGAATCCGGCCGCCAGCGCTCCGAAAGCGAAGAAAGCCATCACCGGCAGCACGAAACGCAACTTCGAGATCGCCGAGGCAAGCAATACCGCCCGGTAGCCGTGCCTGGTCACTTGCACGTTCGCGGCTATCCGGACGGCGGACTCACCGGCAGGGCGCTCCTCAGTCCCTGTCATCGGTAGGCTCCCGCGAAATGGTCGAGCGCCTTGAGACGGGCGGGCACGTGATAGGCGACGAACGAGCGCACCAGCTCGAAGCACTCCCTGACCGTCGTGCGAGCCGCTGAATCGCTCCCCTGCCCACCGGACAAGACACCCCCGTCCGCCACCTGTCGCATGGTTGCCCGCAACAGGGCGTCCAGCAGGGTCCTGCCTTCCTCGGAGAAGCGGATCATCCCGGCCGCTCCCTCCTCGAAGCCGCACTGCGGGCACAGCACCCCGCCGTCAGCGAGCGAGAACAGCCGGCCTCCCGCAGCCTGCTCCGCACAACACGCGCAGGAGTCGAGTTCGGGGCGATAGCCATGCATCGCCATGGCCTTGACGAGGAAAGCGACCACCAACAGTGGCAGTCCCTCCAGCCCTACGTCCTCCATCGCGTCCAGAGTGGCGTGGGCGAGGCCGAACAGGCGCTCCTCGGGCTGACCCTCGACCGCGAGTTTGTCGAGCACGTCAGCCACGACTGCGGCGGCGATACTGCGGTCGTAGTCCTCGCGCAAAGGAGCGTGCGCCGCGACGGTCTCGGCTTCGGAGACGACCTCGAGAGAGCGGCCGGTGTGCAGGAGCAGGTCGACGACGGAGTACGGCTCGAGACGGCCGCCGAAACGCGACCCCGGCTTGCGCATCCCCTTCGCGACCGCCTGCAGGCGACGCCCGTCATCGGTGAGCAGCGCGACGATGACGTCGGTCTCGCCCAGCTTGGTCTTGCGCAGCACGAGCGCACGGACCGGGTACGCAGGCATCCGGCGCGCCTAGCCCCGCGCCGCCGCAGCGCCGAGGATCTCGGCTCCCGAAGACGTCCCCAGCCGATTCGCCCCGGCCTCGATCATCTCGAGAGCGGTCTGCAGGTCCCGTATCCCCCCGGCAGCCTTCACACCGATGTCCGGCCCCACAGCCTCGCGCATGATCTCCACGTCGCGCACGCTCGCACCGCGCGGACCGAACCCCGTCGACGTCTTGACGAACTGCGCACCGGCGTCGACCGCGAGTCTGCTTGCCCGGGCGACCTGCCCCTCGTCGAGGTGCCCCGTCTCGAGGATCACCTTGACGATGGCCTCCCCTGCCGAGGAACGCTCGACGCTGTCGACGACCGCTTTGAGATCGTCGGTCACGAAGCGATCCTGTCCCTCGAGGAACGCCGCGATGTTCATCACGACGTCGATCTCCTGCGCGCCAAGACCGACGAGGTGACGGGCCTCTTCGGCCTTACTCTCGGTCAGCGAGTACCCGAGCGGGAATCCGCAGACGGTGCATACCTTCGTATCCGAGCCCGCAAGTCGCTGTGCGGCAAGGGGGACGATGAACGGAGCGACGCACAGTGCAGCGAAGCCCTTGTCCGAGTTCAGCTCGATCCATTCCGCCGCGGCCTCGAAACCCGTCGTGGGCGAAAGCAGTGTCTGGTCGATACTCGCTGCCAGCGTTGACGTGTCCATGTCGCCTACAGCCCCTCTCCATACCCGAAACGGCGGACCTGGCCGGCATCTCGCCGCCAGTCCTTCTTCACCTTGACCATCAGGTCCAGGTAGACCTTCTCACCAAGCAGACGTTCGAGGTCCTCGCGGGCCTCGATGCCGGTCCGCTTGATGCGTTCGCCACCCTTCCCGATGAGTATGCCCTTCTGGGACTCCCGTTCGACGAAGATGACCGCATGGATCGTGGTGGTGTCATTCGATTCGTCACGCCTCACGTCTTCGACAGCGACTCCCACGGCATGCGGGACTTCATCGAACGTCGAGCGGACGACCTTCTCCCGGATGAACTCGCCGATCATCATCTCGATCGGCTGGTCGGTCGCCATATCGCGCGGGAAGTAACGTGGGCCTGTCGGCAGGTGTGCCTGCACCGCCGCAACGAAGCCGTCGACGTTGAAGCCCGTGCGGGCAGAGACGGCGACGACCTC
This sequence comes from Actinobacteria bacterium UBA7524, assembly GCA_002478275.1. Classification (GTDB taxonomy): domain Bacteria; phylum Actinomycetota; class Coriobacteriia; order Anaerosomatales; family UBA912; genus UBA7524. Next base: position 79,639 of record DLMY01000020.1, on the reverse strand, counting down.
GGCAACCTCGGCTCCGCCTGTCTCGAGCAGCCCGATCGCCTCGCTCGCACGTGTGTTCAGGGTGTCCTGATCGACGAGATCGGCTTTCGTCATCACAAGCACGATGGCAGCGTGCCTCACCGCTGCCACGTGCCGCGCGACCCACGCGTCGCCGCGTCCCACCTCCTGCGAGGCGTCGACCACAAGACATGCCACATCGACATCGGCCAGCGTGGCCAAGGCCGTGCGGTTGAGTTGCTCGCCCAGTGCATCCTTGGGCTTGTGAACGCCCGGGGTATCGACCAGGACGATCTGTGATTCGTCCGAATCGATCACGGCACGCAGGCGGTGACGAGTGGTCTGTGGTCTGTCAGAGACGATCGCCACCTTGGAGCCGGCCACAGCATTGACCAGAGTCGACTTGCCCGTGTTCGGGCGACCCACGAGCGTGACGAAGCCGCTGCGGACCTGGCCGGACGGCTCCTTTCGGGACCGGTCCGGCTTTGACGCATCGGTCACGAGTCGTCCTGGTCGAGGTATCCACGTACGAACGCCTCGGGCAGCAGCTCATCGAGGGTCATCACCATGACCTCGTCTGTCCGCCCCCCCATGATCACCCGCATCTCGGGGTTGAACTCGGCGAGCGCCTGACGGCATGCGCCGCACGGTACGGTCGGAGCCTCCGAGTCGCCCACGACCGCGACGGCGTCGATCTCGGTGCATCCTGCAGCGACCGCAGCGGACAGTGCGCCACGCTCGGCACAGAGGGTCGAGCCATACGCGGCGTTCTCCACGTTGACGCCCTGGAAGATCTCGCCCTTGGCATACACGGCGGCACCCACGCGGAAATCCGAGTAAGGAGCGTACGCTTTGCCCTTCGCTTCGCGGGCGAACGCGAGCAGGGCCAGATCGGGCTGTGTGAGGTTACGCATCGTGCCCCTCCTTGTCGTGGTTAGGCCCCGCGGGTTCCACCGCGAGCTTCCTGATACGCGTGCCTTCCAGCTCTGTGACACGCAGACGTAGACCTTCTATCTCCACCTCGTCGCCGACTTCGGGTATCCGGCCCGCGACCTCGATGACCACACCGCCCACCGTATCGGATTCCAGCTCGATAGCGGTGCCGAACAACTCATTGAGATCGTCGACGGGCAGACGTGCATCCACGCTGTAACACCCGTTGTCGCGCGCCACGACCAACGGCATCTCCAGGTCGTACTCGTCCTGGATCTCCCCTACGATCTCTTCCAGCAGGTCCTCTATGGTCACGAGCCCTGCGGTACCGCCGTACTCGTCGGCGACGATCGCTATGTGCGTGCGGTCACGCATCTCGACGAGGAGTTCCTGTACGGGCTTGGTCTCGGGCACGAAGTACGCCTTGCGCGCCAGCGTGGCAGGCCTGACCTGCGGGTCCCGGACGATCGCGGCAAGCAGATCTTTCGCGTACAGCACACCCCGGATGTCATCCAGGGTCTCATGGTAGACCGGCAGGCGCGAGTAGCCATAGCGTTGGATGATGTCGATGGCCTCCTCGGCAGATGCGGTATCGGCAAGACATGTCATGTCCGTCCGAGGAACCATCACCTCGCGCACGACCTTCTCCGCGAAGTCGCTGACGGCTTCGAGCAAGGCCTCCTCGGCTTCCTCGCGCACGCTTTGCTCGTCGTCTGGCTGTGCAGCGCGATAGTCGTCCTCGGTGAGCCAGGCGGAGTGCGCCGCCTGATCACCCATGACGAGGCGCATCGCCGCCCGCCACGGCCACCCGAGAAGTTTCGCGGGACGGTAGAGCACACCGACGATCCGACGAGCGGCCGTGGCGAAACTCAACGCCACGCCCTCCGGGTTCTGGACCGCGAACGTACGCGGGAGCACCTGCGCGAACGAATAGACGAAGACCAGTGACGCGGCCACGCCGACGACCGCAGACAACTCGACCCCCAGACGCGTATGGACGAACAGTGACCATGCGGCGGTCAGGGCCCCAACGGAGTATGCAAGACCGGCCGTAAGCGCCGTGACCGCACGCAGACGATGCGCCTTGCCGAGGAGAGCGACCAGCGAGGCGGCTCCCCCGCGGTCGGCTTCCGCGAGCCTCAACGCACGGCCCGAGGACACGAGAGTGCTCGCGGCCTCCTCGGCGGCCATGAGCGCCGCCACGGCACTGAGTGCCAACGTGATGACTATGGCTACTCCGGATATCAAAGACTCCTACAACCTCCCGTGGTCAGGACCAGGATACTTGAAAGACCGCAGTCGTGATGAGAAAGCCCAGGAGCGCCCCGAAGACGACCTGCGGTATGGTGTGAGTGTCAGTCTCGACCCGGCTCTGAGCGACCAATGCCGCGATGAACATGGCGAGCACAAGGGCCTTGGCGCTTCCGGTCACGTATCCGAGCGCGGTCGCCCCTGACACGGCCAGGGCGGTGTGTCCGCTCGGCCAGCCGCCCCGAAGGAAACTGCCCTCCTTGTTGAACGCTTTGACCACGAGGACCGCCAACGCGCTGAGCGAGATCGCGATGACCGTCAGATGGAGTGGTGTCTGGCGCGCCAGCGAGAATCCTCGCTCCGCCATTCGAGCGGCACGCTCGAAGAACACCAGGTAACCGACTGCGACCGCATTGAGACTGGCGACCAGAACGGCGCCGGCCGCAACGTCCTTCGACACCTTGGCCATGGGATCGAATTGGACCGTAGCGACGTCAACGGCTCCCTCGATCGCGGTGTTGACCAGCTCGCTCACGAAAACGAACGTGATTGCGAACAGCAGGGCGACCATCTCCCAGCGGGCCACACCGAGCACGACCGCGGACACGAGGACCACGGCGGCGGCTGCAGCATGAAGGCGCATGTTGCGCTGGGTCCTGATCGCGAACACGATCCCGGCGATCGCGTAGTTGAAGCTCCAAAGAAGAGACTTCGCTCTCAACTGGGTCCCTTATCGCTTACTGTGCAGGGCGTAGGCTTCGAGCAGTTCGGACTCTCGCTGCTGCATGGCCTCGGCACTCTCATCGTCACCGTGGTCGTAGCCCAGTAAGTGCAGCACACCGTGTACCAGCAGCAGGTTCAGTTCCTCTTCGACGGTGTTCCCGTGTTCGGACGCCTGTGCCTCCGCTACCTCGGGAGCGATGACGACGTCACCGAGGGTGATCGGCTCGTCACTGCCGACGGGGCACGGGTCGTCACAGCCGAACGAGAGTACGTCTGTCGGACCCTCAAGCGAACGATAGCGTTCGTTGAGTGCCGTCATCTCCTCGATATCGACCACCGCCAGTGACAGCTCGGTCTGTTCGGGCACGTCCTCGCGCTCCAATACGAACTCCGCGAGTTGCCCGAAGGCGGTCAGGTCCAGAGGTTCAGGATCTCGATGGCTCGTGATCCGAATGTTCATGCGCGGGCCTCCTGCTCGGCTGGTCCGGGTACTCGATCCTGGGATGATACACGGCTGAGAGCATCCGCGTGTACACACGCACGATGGTCTCGATATCCCCAAGGGTCAGCCGCGCGTCATCGAGTTGTCCATCGGCGACCTTCGCGTCGACCACCTTGCGAACCGACGCCTCGATGCGGGACTGCGTAGGCTTGCGCACCGTGCGCACGATCGCTTCTGCGGCATCGGCTAGCATGACCAACGCCGCTTCCGGCGACTGGGGCTTCTGGCCGTCATAGCGAAAATCGGTCTCGTAGACCGGTGTGTCTCCTTCGGATGCCTTCTGATAGAAGTAGCTGACCAACGAGGTGCCATGATGCTGCCGGATGATGTCCATGACCTCCTGGGGGAGACGATGTTTCGCGGCAAGCTCAAGACCCTCCCGCACATGAGCTGTGATGATCAGCGCAGACAAAGACGGGGCGGTCGAGTCGTGGGGATTGGCTGCCCCCGCCTGGTTCTCGATGAAGAAGCCGGGTCTGCGCAGCTTGCCGACATCGTGGTAGTACGAGCCGACCCTAGCGAGAAGGGGTCTCGCCCCGATCGCCTCGGCGGCGGTCTCCGCGAGATTGCCCGTCATCACGGAGTGACTGTACGTTCCCGGGGCCTTCACCATGAGCTCACGCAGGAGCGGCTGCGTGGGATTGCCCAGTTCCAGCAGACGGACGTCTGTGGTGACCCCGAACAGGTACTCGAAGAACGGCAGAAGGCCGTAGCCCAGCACGGCCGAAAGCAGGCCACCGATCGCACCATATAGCGCGACCGTGTTGGCGTCGGATACGGGCACGCCCGAGGCCACGGTGGTGAGCCACGCTATCGATGCGCCGGAGACAACGAGAGACGCACCGACGTAGAACAAGGCGCGGCGGTCGGTCATGAACGCCACCGCTACCACCCCGGCGATAGCCCATACCAGGGTGCCGACCGAGTCCGCGCCGCCCGAGAAGCCCAGGAGTATGGCGGCCAGGGTCGTGAGTACCGCGATGACCATCCCTTCGCGCGCCGTGAGCAGCAAGGTGGCGAGCATCGCGGCCAACGGCACCGGTAACAGGTACACCGAGACCTCGGGCCGCCACCACAACACAAGACGGGTAGCCCACAACATCCCCACGAACAGGGTCGCAAGAATCGACAGGTCCCGCAGTGAGTCCCAGACCTGCTGGTCGTAGCGCCAGATGTAACCGCCTGCAGCGACCACCATGACCGCACACATCGCCACAAGGGCGAGGAAAGATATGCCGGACCCACCTTGTTCCAGAAGGCCTAGACTGCGGACGATCTCGATATCCTCGGCAGTCACGATCTCGCCTTCGAAGACGATGTTCTCGCCCGCCTGTTTGACTATCACCACTGTGCTCACGTTGTCGCTGGCAGCTTCACGTGCAGCGGATGTCGCCGCCTCGTCAGGGGTCAGCGTCGGCTTGAGCGCCGCACCGACGATACCTGCGATAAGCTCGCGGACCGGCTGGACGTACGCCATGCGGTTCGTGCTCTCACGCATCTGCTCGGTCACCGCAGGCAGCTCATCGGCGGTGAAGCGACGCGAGAGCACCGTGGTGACCAGCTGTTCGGCGGAGTTGCGCGCCGTCTGCAGCGCGCTCACGTCCATCTGCGAGGCGGTCTGAAGATAGACATCCGGGGTGTCGGGATACTGCGTCTTGAGCTGCTCGAAAACGGCCGGTTCGGGACTCTCGGCTGTCGGCGTCGCCTCGCGGGCAGCGACACGAGCAGCGATAGCGGTCTCGAAGAAGCCGGTGACCTCGGAGCGTGCGTCAGGCAGCACCGTCTGGTCGTGAGACGTCACCGGCTCGACTGCGGCTGCAGCTTCATCGCGGGCGCGCGCGGTGGCCTCTTCGTCGACGAACTGGACGAGGCGATTGGCGCGTATGGTACGTGGGGCTGGAGCACCTTCCACAAGGTCTATCGGCGGAGTCTGCACGACCAGCGGGAACGCGGTGACGGCGACAACGAGGATGCCGAGAACCACTCGCTGCAATAACGGCGAGGCAAGCGGTCCGCGCGAAGGCGCCAACCGTGTGAGTCTGTCCAGGAGACTAGCCATCGCGGCGTTCGGCCTGGCTCTCCTCGTGAGCTGCATAAGCACTCACGATACGTTGGACCAGCTTGTGACGTACGACGTCCCGCGCACCGAGCTCGATGAACTCGATGCCCTTGACGCCGTCGAGAATGGTGCGGACCTGCTTGAGGCCCGATGCGCCGACGGGCAGATCGATCTGCGTGACGTCTCCCGTGATGACGACCTTGGAGCCGAAGCCCAGACGGGTGAGGAACATCTTCATCTGTTCGGGACTCGTGTTCTGCGCTTCATCGAGGATGATGAAACTGTCGTTGAGCGTTCGACCGCGCATGAAAGCCAGCGGCGCGACCTCGATCACACCGCGGTCCATGAGCTGCTGCGACTTCTCCGCGTCCATCATGTCGAACAGTGCGTCATACAGCGGCCTCAGGTACGGGTCGACCTTCTCGAACAAGGTGCCGGGCAGATAGCCCAGCGACTCCCCTGCCTCAACGGCAGGCCGGGTGAGGATGATGCGCCCGATCTCACGGCGCTTGAGAGCGTCAACCGCCATAGCCATCGCGAGATAGGTCTTGCCGGTACCGGCGGGGCCGATGCCGAAGGTCACCGTGTTGTTGCGGATCGCATCGACGTATCGCTTCTGGCCACCGGTCTTGGGACGGATGGACTTGCCCTTGTGCGTGAGTATGACGTCGGAGAACACCGCCGTCGGGCGGCATTCGCCGTCGCTGAGCATCTCAATCGAACGCTCGAGAGAATCGGTGTTCAGGCGTTCACCTCGCTCGAGCAGCCCGATCATCTCGGTGAACAGCGCTGAGACAGCCTGACTGTCCATGGGCTGACCGGAGATGGTGATCTGGTTGCCTCGCACGGAGATGTCCGACTCGAAACGGTCCTCTATGAGTCTGAGCAGGTCATCGCCCTGACCGAGGAGATCGATCATATCGAGTTCCGGTGGGACGACGAGCTTGATCTGGGTCGGCTCTACCAACCATGCACCTTCTGTCTACTAGGACACGCAGCGCTGAGGCGCCACGCGGGACGGGTCTGGCGCGTCGACGCCAGACACTCCCCTGACTGGCAATTCTACCACGGTCACGCGGAATTGGAGTCTGAGGCGAACTCAACGTCAGGCTCGGCGACCAGCAGCATTCCGTCGCGGGACACCACCTTCACCTGCACGAGCTCCCCCACCCGTGTGGAAACCGACGTCGGGCCGTCGGGGAGCAAGCCTATCCGAACCCGGGCGTAGTCGCCGGTGGTCCCCTCGGCGAAACCCGCCATGGCATCGATCTTCTCCACCAGGACCTCGACGGTGCTGCCCACCTTGCCGTCGAGGAACTCGCTGCGCAGCTCATCGCCGACCGCCCTGAGCGCATCGGCCCTTCTCGCGATCTCAAAGCCGTCCACGTGACCGGCCATGGTCGCCGCCAGCGTCCCGGGACGCTTCGAATAGCGGAACACATGCAGCTTGCTGAACCCGGCTTGCACACACAGCTCGGACGTCGCAGCAGCGTCCTCGGCGCTCTCGCCCGGGAAGCCGCAGATGACGTCGGTCGTGACCGCGAGTCCCGGGATGGCATCGCGCGCGCGGGCAAGGGCATCGAGGTATTCCTCGGCAGTATAGGTGCGACGCATCGCTCGCAGCACGGCGTCGGAGCCCGACTGCAACGGCACGTGCAGATGCGGACAAAAGGCCTGGGTGTGCGAGAGGGCGGACAGGAGCGAATCGTCCAGGTCACCCGGCTCGACGCTGGACAGGCGGATGCGCTTGACGCCGGTTGCGGCGATGGCGGCGAGCACGTCGGCGAGTCGACGGCCGGAATCGTCACGGTACTTGCCGACGTTGATGCCGGTGACGACGATCTCGCGAGTTCCCGCTGCGACGAGGTCTCTCGCCCGGCAGACGATCTCATCGAAGGGCACGGGCGAAGGGGTCCCGCGTACGTACGGCACGATGCAGTATGCGCAGTACGCGTCGCAGCCGTCCTGCACCTTGAGCATCGCACGTGTGCGGGTGCTGGCGCCGGTGGCAAGCTGCGAGGGTGGCTCCAACGGCCGCGTATCCGGCGTCCTTGCGACCCCTTCTCTACCTGCGAGCAACCGCGCCACCAAGTCGGGTACGGCGCTCTTGTCGGTTTCCACGACCACCCGCTCCGCGAGTTCTTGCAGTTCGGCGGCGTGCAGCGTCGCGGAGCAACCGGTGACGACCACCGCAGGCGCGCCGGGAAGCGCTGCTACATGCCGAATGGCCTTGCGCACCTTACGGTCGGCCTCGAGTGTGACGGTGCAGGTGTTGATGATGACGGCGTCGGCCGCTTCTTCGGAGGCGTGCACGAAGCCGGCGGCAGAGAGCCTGGCGGCGACATCGGAGGATTCGACCTGATTGACCTTGCAGCCGAACGTCTTGACGCACACGCGCGGCGTAGGCTCAGCGGCGTGTGCCACCGAGACCACCCATTTCGTAGATGCACAACGCAAGCGCAACGATGCCCGCGGTCTCGGTGCGCAGCACGGTCTCGCCGAGCGAGACGGCGACAGCACCTGCCGCCTGGAGCGCCCCGACCTCGGCGTCGGTGAGCCCTCCCTCGGGACCGACGATCACGGCCACACGGGAATCGCCTGTAGCCTGCGCTGCCGAGAGCGCCTCGCCGATGCCCGGGGCGCCGGACGCCGCATCTTCCCAGGGAACGAGTACGACGTCGAAGGGCTCAAGCAGGGGCAACAGCTCACGCTCATCGACCGGATCGGCGATCGCAGGCACGTGGTCGCGGTGCGACTGCTTGGCCGCCGCTTCAGCGACACGTCGCAGCCTCTCGCCACGCGATCTGGCGCGCTCCGGACTCAGACGGACCACCGAACGCTCGAAGCCGACCGGCACCACGCCCGCGGCGCCGACCTCAACGGCCTTCTCCACGACGAGATCGAGCTTGTCGCCCTTGGCGAGTCCCTGGAACAGCGTGACTTCGGGGCCTCCTGCAGACGCCCGGACGGCAAGCGGATGACCAACGATCGCTTCATCCGTGACATCGGTGACCTTCACGTCGTACACGCGGCGGTCCTGGCCCGCAAGCTCCACCGTATCCCCGGGCCCGAGCCTGAGCACGTGCACCGCGTGGTGGACGTCATCGGCGGTCAGGGGCAGCGTCAATGGTTCCTCGGCAGGGAGGGTCACGTCGAGCGGGGCGGTCGCGAAGAAGCGGTGCAGTGCCATCCCGCTATCCGGTCAGCCAGTCGTGCAGGCGCTGGAGGACGGAGCGACGCTCGGGGTCGCCCAGGGTCTCGCCGAGCTCTGCCAGCAATTCGCGCTGGCGCTTGTCGAGCTTGCGCGGGACCTCGATGGCGATGTGGACGATCAGGTCACCGCGGCCCGAACCGCGCAGGCGCGGCATGCCGCGGCCCTTGAGGCGCACGGTGTCGCCGTGCTGGGAGCCTGCGGGGATGACGGCCTTGTTGTCCTCGAGGATGCCGCACGCGTCGATCTCGGTGCCCAGCGCGGCCTGTGCGATGCTGATGCCCGCGCGACAGTGCAGGTCGTCGCGCTCGCGGTGCAGGTACTCATGGGGCGCGACGCGCACCGTGACGATCAGGTCGCCGGAAGTGGCGCCTCGCATGCCCGCCTCGCCGTGTCCTCGGAGCCGGATCTGCATCCCGTCGTCGATACCGGCCGGTATCTCGACGTCGACGTGCTCGCGGTCGGGCACGCGGCCCTGGCCCTCACACTCGGGACACGGTGTCGTGATGACGTTGCCGGTGGCCTGACACGTCTCGCACGGGGTCATCGTCGTCATGGTGCCCAGGATCGTGCGGCGGTAGCTCTGGCGCTGCCCGCTGCCGTTGCAGTCGGAACAGCGCGATACGCCAGACCCGTCGGCGCTTCCGGTGGCGTTGCACTCGTCGCACGGCACCAGGCGGTTGAGCGCGATCTGCTTGGTGACGCCGGTGGCGGCTTCTTCGAGCGTTACGGTCACGGTGGCGACGATGTCGCGCCCGTCCATGTTGACGCGCCTGGGCCCGCCCATCCCACCGAAGAACGCGCTGAACAGGTCCTCCATGCCGATTCCGGCGAAGATGTCCTCGAAGCCCACTCCGGCGCCAGGTCCCACCGAGCGGGGGTCGACCGTCCCGTACTGGTCGTACATAGCGCGCTTCTGCGGGTCGCACAGCACGTCGTAGGCCTCGTTGACGGCTTTGAAGCGCTCCTCGGCATCATGGTCCTTACAGACGTCGGGGTGCGTCTCACGCGCCTTGTGGCGAAACGCCTTCTTGATCTCAGCCTCGCTCGCATCTTTCGATACGCCGAGGAGTTCGTAGTAGTCCTTGGTACCTGTCGACACTGTCTGTCCGTCTCCCTGTCTCGGTCGGCGGTCCGGCCGCGTGATGGCCGTCCGCGAGGTGCTGCAACCGTCCGGCTACCGTAGCACGTCGGTCAACCCGTCGGCGGTACGGCGCACCGCGGCGATGGTTCTCGGATAGTCCATGCGAGTCGGGCCGATGACGCCGACGACCCCGTTGGCGTCGCTGGAGGAGTAGTTCGTCATGACCACGCTCATCTCGCCGAGCTCGCGGCGCGTGTTCTCGCTGCCGATACGCACGGTGAGCCCACCGGTGCGCACGAAGTCCGAGAGCGTCTCGAGCATCGCGAAGCCGTCTTCGAGCAAGCCGAGCAGCGGTCTGAGTCGCGCGGATTCGGCGAACTCCGGCAGCTCGAGGAGTTCCGGGACGCCGACGTGGTAGAGCCGGTCGCGGTCGGCTTCGTTCAGGCAGTCGAGTATCTCGTCGAGCACGGCAGCCAGCGCGCTGCGGTCGGGTGTCGCCTCGCCTCGCGCCGAAGCACGGGCGGAGCCGCTCCTGTCGAGCGCCTCGGACTCGAGAGCTCCACGAAGCGCCCTGACCTCACTGGCGTGCTTGTCGCCGAACGCGGCGTTAAGCGCCCTCTCGATCTCGGCAAGGCGGTCGGGGGAGATCTGCTCGGCGAGGTCGATATGGCGATTGACCACCTGTCCTGTCGAGGTGATGAGTACGACCAGCGCGCGGCTCGGGCCCATCGGCACCAGGTCGATACGTCTGATGCGCGCGAGTGAGACGGTCGGCGCGAGGACGACGGCCACGTAGTGCGTCAGGTGCGCGAGCACGGTCGAGGTGCGGCGCATGAGGTCGTCGACCTCGCTGGCCAGGTCGAGGTGGTCGACGGGAAGCGTGTCTGCGTCCAACGCGGGCAGCGGCTCGCCACTTTCCAGCAGGCCGTCGACGAACGCGCGGTAACCTGCATCGGTAGGAACGCGCCCGCTGCTCACGTGAGGCTGGAAGACATGGCCTGACTCCTCGAGTGCGGCAAGTTCGTTTCGCACGGTGGCCGGGCTGCACGAGATACCGTGGCGCTCGACGAGTACCCGGCTACCGACGGGCTCTCCACTGCGTATGTACTCCTCGACAAGAGCCTTGAGCACGAGCTTCCTACGTGCGTTGAGCACGGGCTTTCTCCTCGCTGGCCGGGTGTTCGTGGCGAGTGCTAGCACTCGAAGTGGGCGTTGCTAGCACTCTATTATAGCGAGTGCCAGGTGTCAGACTCCAGCCCACACACGCGAGAAGACCTCGTTGCCCAGCAGCCAGCCGCGCGAGGTGGTACGGAACCGCGTCTGCTCACCCGTGCCGCCACGCTCGATGAGCCCGAGCGACTCGAGGTCTTCCATGACCGGCATGAGGTTCGCGCGCTCGACCTGGGCGATAGTGGTCCCCCGCGTCAGGCGCAGCTCCAGCATGACGTCTTCACGAGCCGCCTCGGCCGCGCTCAGCAGCTCGACCTCTCCCCCGGCGCCGGCAAGCCACTCGTCGAGGTCATCGGCCTCGCTGTAGCGCACGCGGCTCGCATCCGCAGCTTGCTCGGGATCGAGCACCCCGGCAGCGATCGCAGTCGGCACATCGAGCATGCCATGGGCCGAAGGGCCGATGCCGATGTACTGTCTGCTCGTCCAGTATGCGAGGTTGTGCCGGGACTCGTGACCCGGGACCGCGTAGTTCGCCACCTCGTAGCGGCGGAGTCCGGCGGACTGAAGGCACTCCTCGGCGATACGCATGAGAGTGGCGGTCAGATCGGGGTCGGGAGCGCGGAGGCGGCCTTCGCTACACGCGGACTGGAGCGGCGTCCCTTCCTCGAGGGTGAGCGGGTAGACAGACACGTGTCGCGCGCCCGTGGTCAGTACCTGTTCGAGCGATTCGAGCCAGGTGTCGACGGACTGGCCCGGGATCCCGCACATCAGGTCGACGGACAGGTCCATGCCGGCCATGCGTACGGCTTCGCAGCCGATCAGCGCGTCGTCGACGGTGTGCGCGCGGCCGAGAAGCGCCAGCTCGCGTGCGTCGAACGACTGGACGCCGAGGCTGATGCGCGTCGCCCCGGCCTCGGCGAGCGATTCTACCAGCAGCGAGGTGAGCGAGTCCGGGTTCGCCTCGACGGTCACCTCGGCACGGTCGGAGCGGTCGAACGCGTCGAATGCGATTCGTAGCAGCTCCACGAGTCGTGTGGTGAGCACCGTCGGGGTGCCTCCGCCGATGTACATCGTCTCGATCATGCCGGGAAGCCCCAGCTCGGCCCATCGGGCGATCTGGTCGTCGAGACCGCGGCGCACCGGCTCGATACGCTCGTCGCTCACGTCGGTGATGGAGAAGAAGTCGCAGTACGAGCACTTCGAGCTGCAGAAAGGAACGTGGATGTAGAGGTGCGCGGGCAGTGCCGCGGCGCTCAGCTCGTCGTGCGAGCCAGCGCCGGGGAGGACAGTCTCGTCCACAAAAGGTCTCCTCTAGTCATCGACTTTGAGAATCGCCATGAAGGCCTCTTGTGGTACTTCGACGTTGCCCACGCTTTTCATGCGTTTCTTGCCCTTTTTCTGCTTCTCGAGCAGCTTACGCTTGCGGGTGATGTCGCCGCCGTAACACTTCGCGAGCACGTCCTTGCGCTTCGCCCGCACCGTCTCACGCGCGAGAATCCGCCCGCCGATGGCCGCCTGTATCGGCACCTCGAACATCTGCCGAGGAATGATCTCGCGCAGCTTCTCCGTCAGCACCTTACCGCGTGCGTACGCCTTGTCCTTGTGGACGATGAACGACAGCGCGTCGACCGGCTTGCCCGCAAGCAGGATATCAAGCTTGACGAGGTCTCCTCGGCGATAGCCCAGGAACTCGTAATCGAGAGACGCGTAACCTTTGGTGCGGCTCTTGAGCTGGTCGAAGAAGTCCATGATCAGCTCGGAAAGCGGGATCTCGTAGTGCATGTCCACGGTGGTCTTGGACAGGTACTGCATGTTCTTGAAGGTCGCACGGCGCCCCTCGGCAAGCTCCATGACCGCGCCGACGTAGTCAGGCGGCACGATGACCTGGGCGGTGAGATAGGGCTCCTCGACGTGGTCGATGTGGCCGGGATCGGGCATGTCTTGCGGCGAGTGGATCTCGAGCACCTCGCCATCGGTCCTGGTCACGCGATACGCAACGCTCGGAGCCGTCGCCAACAGGTCGAGGTCGAACTCCCGCTCCAGCCGTTCTTTCACGACCTCCATATGCAACAAGCCGAGGAAACCCACCCGAAACCCGAACCCCAACGCGTGGCTGTTCTCGGGCTCGAAGATGAGCGCCGGGTCGTTGAGTTTGAGCTTGTCGAGCGCGTCGCGCAGGTCCGGGTACTGGTCGCCGTCTATCGGGAAGAGGCCGGTGTATACCATCGGCTTGACGTCGCGGTACCCGGGAAGCGGCTCGGTGGCGCCGTGCTTGGCCGGCGTGACGGTGTCGCCGACTTTGACGAGCGCGGGGTCCTTGAGGCCCGTGACCAGGTAGCCGACCTCGCCGACCGTCAGCGCGTCGACCGGCATGTTGGCCGGCCTGCGGACTCCGACCTCCTCGACGTCGGTGACCACACCGGTGGCCATCAGGCGGATCTTCATGTTCTTGCGGACCTCACCGTCGACGATACGGATGAGCGCGACCACACCGCGATAGGTGTCGAAATACGAGTCGAAAATGAGTGCCGAGAGTGGCGCGTCGGGATCGCCTACTGGCGGCGGGACGCGTTTGACGACCGCCTCGAGCGCCTCGCATACCCCCTCGCCGGTCTTGCCGCTGGCAAGCACGGCATCGTCGGCAGGGATGGTGAGTCCTTCTTCGATCTCGTGGCGCACGCGCTCCGGATCTGCCGCGGGCAGGTCGATCTTGTTGATGACCGGGATGATCTCGAGATCGGCGTTCGTCGCCATCATGGCGTTGGCCACCGTCTGCGCCTCGACACCTTGAGCGGCGTCGACCACAAGCAAGACGCCCTCGCACGCTTGCAGCGAGCGCGAGACCTCGTAGGTGAAGTCGACGTGTCCTGGCGTGTCGATCAGGTTGAGCTGATAGGTCTGCCCGTCATCGGCCTCGTACATGACGCGCACGGCCTGTGCCTTGATGGTGATACCACGCTCTCGCTCGATGTCCATCGAGTCGAGTACCTGCTCTTTCATGTCACGATCGGCCACAGTATGCGTCAGCTCGAGGATGCGGTCCGCGAGCGTGGACTTACCGTGATCGATGTGCGCGATGATGGAGAAGTTGCGGATGTGGGAGGGATCGCTCATAGCGCCCTATCATAGCAGGTGGGAACGATTGCGCCATCGCATATGGCGCCACCCGGTGGCGTGTGATAGTATCGCAGGGTTCGTCCGCACCCCACTGCGACGACGGGTATCACATCTTCAGCTGGAAGGACCGTAGAACGTGGCGAATATCAAGAGCCAGAAGAAGCGCGTGCTCACCAACGAGAAGGCACGCCTTCGCAACAAGGCCGTCAAGTCCGAGATCAAGACGGCCGTCAAGAAGGTCGACGCGGCGATCGCCGAAGGTGACGCCGATACGGCCAAGGCCGCCGCTCAGGCCGCCAACCGTCTGCTGGACAAGGCAGCCACCAAGGGTGTCATCCACAAGAACCAGGCAGCGAACCGCAAGTCGGGTATCGCCAAGCGGGTAAGCGCCTCCTAGCGTTTGTGTCCGGCGAGCTCGCCGGTGCAGACCGCAACAAGCCATCGCTCGTAAACGAGCCGGGGATCCCGGCTCGTTTTCATTTGTGCCTCACTATCGGCAGCCAGTCGCAGCGCGTCCACGAGTTCTGCGGTGGAGTAGCGCTCTGCCTGCTTGAGGATCTTCGTCGCAAGCCACGGCTGCACGCCCAGCACCTTGGCAACCGTATCACCCGACCGGCCATGATCGGGCCGCTCGATGACGGCGCGAGCGGACAGGAGTTGCCGCACGAGTCTCAACGACAGCGCATGGATCCCGAGAACGGACTCCTGCGCATCGATGAGACGTGCCAGCAGCGCCAGGGCTCCTCGGCAGTCACGGGCGCCGATAGCGTCGGTGAGTTCGAACACCGAGGTCGGTGCTGTCTCGGAGACGACCTCTTCAACGTCCTGACGCGACAGCGTCTCGCGCTCGCCAGTGTAGGCAAGAACCTTCTCGACCTCGATCTCAAGACGGCGCAGATTGTCCTTCGCCTGGGTGTCGAAACCGACGGCCCGGGCAAGCACCTCGGCGGCGTCACGACCGATCGTCTTGCCGCGGTCGGCGAACATCTCGATGACGATACGCGGGTACTCCCCCCTCTTGGGCGCGGCGTAGTGACCCACGCCCCCCAGGGCATCGATGGCCTTGTAGATACGCATGTTCTTCGCGATCTTGGCGGCCACGAGCACGAGTGTGGTCGTGGGGTTGGGGTCCCCCGCATAGTCGATCAGAGGCTCAAGTCGATCGGCAGGATAGCGGTCGAGACCACGCAGGATCACGAGCCGTCTGGCTGACATGAGCGGGAGCATATTGGCCGAGGCGACAACGGCGTCGGGCTCCGCGCTCTCGGCGTCAAGGACATCGACGTCGAAATCGGATCCGCCTGCTTCTTCAACGCGCTTGCGAAGCCGGGTGAGGGCGCGCTCGAGCAGCACCTCTTCTTCGCCGTAGATGAGGTAGACAGGTTTGAGGTCTTGCAGGCCCTCGGGCATGCGGCGCGCTCCAGGGTGGGTGGCATGGACGGGAATGGCTCGCGCGCAGCATTGTCGCACAGGTCGCCGGCCTCCCGCACGTCGATGCGACCTCGCCCGAAGTCCATCGTGATGTCCCCGGACCTGTCGGTGCGAAGCGCGCGGATGCCGTGGCTCCTCAGTTGTTCAAGCGTCTGAGCACACGGATGGCCGTAGTCGTTCGGCGTCCCGACGCTGATGATGGCCGCTCGCGGTGCAAGGCGTTCGAGCGCAGCATCCGAGATGCCGTTCTCGCTCCCGTGATGTGCGACTTTGAGCACAGTGGTCTGCGGGAGGAGCCCGCCAGCCATCAGTGAGTCGTACACGCTTTCCTCGGCATCTCCGGTCAGCAGGATCGCCGTGTCTCCCACAGAAGCGCGAATCACTACACTGGAATCGTTCACATCGTCGCCGCGCCATCCGGGCGTGGGCCACAGTACCTCGCACGTGATCTCGCCCACGTTGAAGCGCTGACCTTGTGTAAGCGTCGCGAACTCCGCGCCTGCCCCTTGTGCGTAGGCCGCTACGGCGGCGAAGTCATCGGGGTCTTCAGTGTCGGGCACCAACACGCGCGCTGTCCTGATGACCCCGACAAGTCCGGGCAGTCCAGCTGTGTGATCTGCATGATCGTGTGTGATCACCACCGCGTCGAGATGCCTCAGGCCGCAACGCGCCATCGCTTCTCTCAGCAATCCGGGATCGGGCCCGGTGTCGATGAGTGCTGCCGCTCCACCGTCCTTGAGCAGGATCGCGTCTCCCTGGCCGACGTCGAGCACCACGACTCTCGCCGAGCGTGACGGAGGCGGTCCCGCGCCCAACACGATCGCTGCCACGACTGCGAGCACGATCACCCGACGTGCCGCGCGAGGGTCGCGAGGCACGGGCCAGCGAGCCCAGAGCAGCGCCAAGCACGCCCCGATGGCAGCAGAGAGCACCAGGGCCGATCCGCCCACGGGGATCGCGGCATACGGGAGGCTCGCCAACCGAGCTGCCAACACAGCGGCCAGGTCCAGCGGCATCGACGCGAGCCTGAGCGCCCACACACCCGCCCAGTTCGATACGTGAAGCATGGCCACCCCGGCAAGACCGGCTCCCAGGCCGAGTGTGACGAGCGGCGCCGTGGCGACATTGGCGATGGGGCCGACAAGCGACAGCGAATTGAACGCCGGGACGGTCACAGGCAGTGTGGCCGCCTGTGCTACGAGTGTGACCCCCATCGCCGACCCGATGCGATGTACTCTTCGCGGCAGCGCGGCGGCTATCCAGTGTGTGGCCAGCGGCGCGAACGTCACGAGACCCGCGACAGCCGAGACGGACAGCACCAGACCGATATCGAACGCCTGCGAAGGAGCGAGCAAGAGTAGCAGGAACGTGGCGGAAGCCAGCGCACCCAGCGGGTCCTTCCGGCGTCCTGAAAGAGATGCGGAAAGCGCGACCGCGCCCATCAGAAGTGCTCGCAACGCCGAGGTGTGTGCGCCCGTGAGCGACACGTACACCACGCAACCCGACAGCACCGCGACCAGACGCCAGGAGCGGGCGACGCCGGCCGCACCCAGCACTCCGCCGAGCAGATACGCGACGATGGCCAGGTGCGTCCCCGATACCGCGACCATGTGAGACAACCCGCACGTGCGGAAATCGGTCTCCAGCGTCCCGCCCCTGAGTGTCGTCCTGTCACCGAGGAGAACGCCTTCGAGCAGGCCGGAACCCTGGGATGCGATGGCCCGCAGCGTGTCCGACACGCGCGCACGTACGGGACCACATAGCCCCACCGGCGTTCGAGCCCACTCGCGAACCTCCGCCTTCCACGCGCGCACCGTACCGACCTGGCCCGATCGGAAGCGCCGCCGCGCCCAGACATCGCGCTGATCGGCATCTGCCATCACCGCCCCCCTCACGGAGACGATCTGGCCCGCGCGTGGGACGGCAGCGCTCGCCGGCCACATCACCCCCAGGACGTGGCCACGCAAAGGGCCCTGCGCGACTTTCGCCAGAACCGTGGCGCCTCGCTCGCGCACTATGGGGTCGCCGGTCACCTCCGCATCGAGTTGCTGTGTAGCGGCCGACGTGAGTTGTTCTTGAGCGTTAGCGATGCGCGCCCAGTACATCAGCCCGTATGCAGTGCCGCACGACAAGGCCAAGACGAGAAGAAACGCCGGCGCGAACCTACCGACGAAGCCGACCGGGACCGGTAGGCGCACGACCACCAGGCCTGCCACACACATCGCAGCTGCCACGACACCGATGAGCGCCGACCACGCCGGGAGGCCCGTCGGTGGGCCCAGGGTCCAGCACACATGTTCCGCCAACACGAGCCCTGCCCAGAACGCGCACACCAGCCAGACCAGTAGCGGGATGGACGGGCGTGTCGGTGTCTGCACCTAGCGCACCACGATCAGCTCTTTGAGCGATTCGTACTTCTTGGGGCCGATACCTGAGACGCGCTGGATGTCCTCCACGCTACGAAACGCACCGTTCGACTCCCTGTCCGCGATGATCTTGGCCGCCGTCGAAGGGCCGATCCCGGGCAACGCCTCCAGTTCTTGCGCCGTTGCGGTGTTCAGATCGACGAGCGCGCCAGGTGCGCCAGCGGGACCAGCGCTACCCGTAGGCGCTCCGCCCACACCAGACGCTACTCCCCCGGCAGGCCCACCCGGATACGTTCCCGATGCGACCTCATCGAGCGTGGGAACGTAGATCTGCTCGCCGTCGACGAGAACCCGCGCAAGATTGACCGACGATGCAGCCGCGTTGCCCGTCAGTCCTCCGACCGCATCCACGGCATCACCGCACCTGCTGCCACCGGGCAGACTCACCAGCCCCGGTCTCATCACCGCACCGGCGACATGAACGACGACCGGCGCGGTCTCGCCCGGCTCCTCGGTGACAGTACTCTCACCGCCGTTTGAGGCGCCTTCAGGCTCAGCAGGATCGACAGCGATCTCCTCGTCGATCGAGAATCCCGCTCCGGCCGCATCAGTCGCAGGCCACCATCGCAGCGCCGCGACCACGACCACCGCGACACACGCGACCGCCACCAGTAGCAGCACGCGAGGTGGAACCCCCGAAAGGCCCGCCCTGCGCACCATGCGTGTCAGTACCGAGTCATCTTCGTTCCAGACCATGACGATACCCCCCGACTCAGCGGACGCACGGAGGGGACGACGCCAACGACAGGATCGTGCGGTCATACCAGCAGACACCGGCATGCCGCATGAAAGAGTGAAGCACCCGGCACTTAACGGCGTCCAAACCACATCTGAACGCCAGGAGTATGTCGCTTTTCGGGAGCTCTCGCCGAGGCGGCTAGACCACCACGCTGACGAGCTTGCCCGCCACCACGACGACCTTCTTGACCTCTTTGCCCTCGATCCACGAAGGCACGGCCGCAAGTGCTGCAGCGGTGATCTCGTCTTGCGGCGCGTCGGTCGCGACGGTGATCTTGCCACGCACCTTGCCGTTGACCTGGACCACCATATCGATGGTCTCCGTCACGACAGCTGACGGGTCGAACTCGGGCCACGCCTGCAGGTGGACGGAGTCGGGCTCGCCGAGCACTTCGCGCCAGAGCTCCTCGGCCATGTGCGGTACGTACGGCGCGAGCATGCGGACAAGCGCCGAGGCGACCTCCCGCTGCAGCGCCACATCACGACCGCCTGCGGGAACGGCGTTTCGGTACTCGTAGGCGGAGTTGGTGAGCTCCATCATCGCGGCGATCGAGGTGTTGAGCTGGAAACGGGCGACATCATCGGTGACCTTGCCGATCACCCTGTGCATCTCGCGGTAGAGCTTGGCGGCCGCCTCATCGCCACCGGCCACCGCGTCGCTGCCCGAAGCGCTCTCCTCGGCGGAGTCGTTCACGAATCGCCAGACGCGCGCGAGCCAGCGGTAGATCCCGTCGAGACCCTCGTATGACCAATCGAGGTCCTTGTCGGGCGGCGCCATGAACAGGATGAACGCACGAAGCGTGTCCGCGCCGTACTTCGCGATGATGTCCTCGGGCGCCACGACGTTGCCGCGCGACTTCGACATGGTGTGGCCGTCGAGCTTGACCATGCCCTGGGTCAGCAGGTTCGTGAACGGCTCGCCGTGTGCGAGCAGGCCCATGTCGCGGAAGACCTTCGTGAAGAAGCGCGAGTAGAGCAGGTGCAGGATAGCGTGCTCGATGCCGCCGATGTACTGGTCGACCGGCATCCAGTAGGCGGCCTTGTCGGTGTCCCAGATCTCCTCGGCGTTGCGCGCGTCACAATAGCGCAGGTAGTACCACGAGGAGCAAGTGAACGTATCCATCGTATCGGTCTCGCGCGCGGCCGCCCCACCGCACTTCGGGCACGTCGTCTCGTAGAACTCCGGATGGTCCGCGAGCGTCTCGCCCTTGGTGATGTCGACGTCTTGGGGCAGACGCACCGGCAGCTCGGCTTCGGGCACCGGCACGAGCCCGCACGCCGGGCAGTGGATAGCGGGGATCGGGTTGCCCCAGTAGCGCTGGCGGCTGATCAGCCAGTCGCGCAGACGGAAGTTGATCGCCTCTGTGCCCAACCCGCGCTCGGCGAGCCACTCGATGACGGCGGTGACGCCCTCGCCGCCCTTGCCGGTCGGCGTGCCGGTGAACTGCCCGGATTGCACCATGATGCCGGGGCCGTCGTACGCGCACTCCCACGTCACGTCGTCGAGCACGCGCTCGGGCGTGTTGCGCAGCTTGTCGGCGAGCGGGTCGTCTTCAGGCACGACCACGGGCGGGATCGGCAGACCGTAGGCGCGCGCGAATTCGAAGTCGCGCTGATCGCCGCAGGGAACCGCCATGACCGCGCCGGTCCCGTACTCCATGAGCACGTAGTCGGCGACCCACACCGGCACCTTCTCGCCGTTGACGGGGTTGATGACGTAGCGGCCAGTGAACGCGCCATGCTTCTCGCGCTCGCCCATCGAGCGCTCCACCGCACTCTCGCGCTCCGCCGCGCGCACCACAGTCATCACGTCGGCCGCATACGGCGTGCCGTGCACCAGCTCGTGCACGAGCGGATGCTCCGGCGCGAGCAGGAAGAACGTGCAGCCGAACAGCGTGTCGGGGCGCGTCGTGAACACGGTGATGCGCTCATCGGTCGGCTCGCCATCGGCACCGCACAGCACGAAGTCCACCTCGGCACCCTCGGAGCGGCCGATCCAGTTCGCCTGCATCGTCTTGACGCGCTCCGGCCATCCCGGCATCTCGTCGAGCGAATCGAGGAGCTCTTGTGCATACTCGGTGATCTTGAAGTACCACTGCTCCAGGTCGCGCTTCTCGACGATGCTCTTGCAGCGCCAGCACTCCCCGTCACCCAGCACCTGCTCGTTGGCGAGCACCGTCTTGCAGCCCGGGCACCAGTTGACCGGCGACATCTTGCGCTCGACCAGCCCGCGCTCCCAGAACTTCAGGAAGATCCACTGGCCCCAGCGGTAGTAGTCCTCGTCGCACGTGACCACCGTGCGGTCCCAGTCGTAGCTGAAGCCCATCCGCGCGAGGCTGGCCTTCTGCTTGTCGATGTTCGCATGCGTCCACGTCGCCGGATGCGTGTTGCCCTTGATCGCGGCGTTCTCCGCCGGCAGCCCGAACGCGTCCCACCCCATCGGATGCAGCACGCTGTAGCCGCGCATCGCCAGGTGCCTGGCCACGACATCGCCGATGGTGTAGTTGCGCACGTGGCCCATGTGGATGTCGCCACTGGGGTACGGGAACATCTCGAGCACGTAGTACTTGGGTTTGGCGGGGTCCTCGTCGACCTTGTTCAGGCCGGCCTGCTCCCACACGCTTTGCCACTTCGGCTCGATCTGCAGCGGCTCGTACTTGGCGGACACGTTGTCTGACACGTCGGATCGGCCTCCATCTGGCGCTTCGATTCGGTACCTTGCGATTCTAGCCGAGGAGTGCCTGACGCGGAACCGGCCGCCCTCACGCAGGTCGCCCTCCGCCCGCACCCGCCTCAGACGACGTCGCGGCGCATGAAGCCGATCACTGCCACGGCGAAGAACACCACAGCAGCCACCCCGAACACCGCCCAGCTCTCCGATGCGACGTGCAGACTGTCGAATACCTCGTTGGGCTTCCAGTAATGGAACATCGAGACATCGGTCAGCCAGTCGAACTTCTCCGAGATGTTGCCGAGGATATCGGTAAGCCACATCGCAGCGATCGCGCCAAGACTGGCCGCGACAGCACGTCCGGAGCCCGAGGAGAAAGCCGATACCGCGTAGGCGAACCCGCCGATCGCCATCGACATCACCCAACCGATAGCCGCCAGCAGCGCCGCAGCATCAAGCGGGATGTCGACGTCGTGCAACAAGCCAGGCAGATATAGAGTCGCAGCCGTCACGAAGTTCAGCAGGGCCGCGTAGACCGCAAGCGCAGCGTAGCGCGAGAGCACGACTTGCAGACGCGAGACCGGCTGGGCGAGCGTGAGCTCCATCGTCCCATCATCGACCGACCCGCCCAGCGCACTCGCAGCGAACGTGATCACGGCCGCGCCGATGATGAACACCCACATCAGACTCAGGTACTCGACACCCAGGAACCCGCCGATCGTCGCGAAGTCCAGTCCCGCACCGCCAAAGACAGCGAGCAGCTCCTCGCTGAACATGGCCTCGACCGCTTCCATATAGTCGAGGTTCTCCTCCATCAAAGGGTAGAACGCCACGATCATCCACCCGTAGGCGGTGATCCCGATCGAGTACCAGAGAAGCGCGGTGCGCCTGAGCTGCAGCGATGACTTGAAGACGGTCCAGCTCATCGCGCACCCCCTTCTTCGCCCGCAGCAGACCCGGCGACGTCACCGTCGTTCTCTCCCGCCTCACGGTCGGCGCCACTCTCACCGTGCCCGTAGTACTGCAGGAACACCTCTTCGAGCGAGGCATGCTCCACCGTGAAGTCCTTGACCGTCCTGCCCAGAAGCGCCCGAAGCGCCCCGTCGATATCCTCGGCGACCGTGGCACGAAGCCCGTTAGTGCCCACGAGTTCGACGGAAGCGAGTCCCGCCAGACTGTCGAGGAACGCCTGAGGCAGGTCCTCTGCGTACGTCGCCTCGACCTTACGTATGGCGCGGGACAGGAGTGTCTCGACGGATTCCTCGGCGACCACCCTGCCCTGCCGGATGATCGCCACCCGTTCGCAGACCCGCTCCACCTCAGACAGGATGTGGCTGCTCAGGAACACCGTCGCGCCGTCGCGCACGCGTTCTTCGAGTATGTCGAAGACGACCTGTTGGTTAAGGGGGTCGAGCCCGCTGGTCGGCTCGTCCAAGATCAGCAGCTCGGGATCGTGCATGAGCGAGATCACCAAGGCGAGCTTCTGCTTGTTTCCCTTCGAAAGCTCCTTGACCCGACGGTTCGGGTCGAATTCCAGCCGTTCGCAGACCTCGGCCTCCAGCGGACCGCGCGACCCGCGCAGACCCGCCACGTAATCCAGTATCCAGCGCCCGGTCTGTCGCTCGAACAGCTTCACATCACCCGGCACGTAACCGATGCGCCCCCGAAGCGCTCGCCCGTCGACGCCGACCTTCTCATCGAACAGATACGCATCGCCCGAAGTGGGCCGAAGCATCGACAGAAGACAGCGGATCGTGGTCGTCTTCCCCGCACCATTCGGGCCGAGAAACCCGTAGACCTGCCCGGGGCGAACCTCGAAGGTCAGGTCCTCGACTCCGCGATTCTTGCCGTAGAACTTGGCGAGTGACTCGCAGCGGATGACGGTGGACGGCACGTCGGGGCTCCCCTCTCAGGCGGCGGCTGTTCGACTCGGGACTCTCGGAGAGTGTACCCCTGCGCGCGCGTCATGTGCGCGCGTGTGTGGATCGATCGGCCAAGCGTTCGCGCGGGGCGTTTGCGCGTGCAGCAACGACAAAACGCCCGCCAGGTGCGGCGGGCGTCGTGAGATGCGGTTGGTGGAGCCTAGGGGGATCGAACCCCTGACCTCATGGCTGCCAGCCATGCGCTCTCCCAGCTGAGCTAAGGCCCCACGAATCGCCCCTTCAGAGCGACAAGCGGTAGTATAGCAACCTGCGCTCTCGCGTCAACGCATCCTGCGGACGACAGTGCCCATCCCGGGTTCAGTCGGTGTGTACCCCGAACACGCGTACCGCCGTTTCCCATCCCTGGGCCTTCCTAACTGTGAATCCTTCACGAACTGCACAATCCATCCTCTCCACTCACCATTTGGCCTATTCGTCACGTCCTCTTACAAGGCCAGGCGCTTAACCGGTGTTAGCATTCCGTGAATCAGTGTGATGTTCGTCACACATTCGGGGACGGCACACCGGCAATCGCAAGCACATCCATCGCTCCCCGACATCACGCGCAGCTTCATGCGCATGTGGCGAACCGATGTGCAGCAGGGGGTGAATGCAGGCACGGGGTGGGAATTTCGTGTGTTCTGTCAATCTGGGACTGGAGGATTCCTCGATGAACGTACTCTCACGATCGACGCGCGCCGCGATGAGCTGCGTGATCGTTCTATCAAGTATGGTTTTCGCGCCTGCTGTCGCACAGGCGGCCACCGTCAAGTACATGGCGCCCAAGCACGTGTTCTCAATCAACGACGTCCAGGGTGACGGGAGCGGCACCTACTATGGCACCGCCTGCCTGGACCTGCAGAAGGGTCAGAAGGACGCCAAGGACGGGCTGACCTACTACGCCATCGACTCGATCTATGGCTACGACGGCAGCGACTTCGGTGGCGAAGCGGTGGCGCGTCCGCTCGACGGGAAATACCAGGAGGGCTGGGTCGCCAATATATTCGACGAGGCTGGCAACGTCATAGGCGTCAAGCCCAAGACCCCCGAGACTCCGAAGTGGAAGACGGGCGCTCTCAAGGGCGAGTGGCTCGGTGGACTCGGCTCGAACATGGTCAAGGCCAGCACCGAGCACTACGTAGTCATGGACCACGTCCTGAACGCACCCTGGATGCCGACCCTCGTCGAGGGTGTCGACTACACCATCAAAGTCAAGGATGACGGACTGCTGTACAAGTGGGGTAACTACGCCAAGAAGCCGACCGACATCCGGCTCTACGCGAAGATCCCACTGCCTGCGGAGTGGAAGCAGCCGAACGCGAACTACAAGGTCACGTCCGCTCGCCTCGTCATCACGCACAACATCACCGGTAGCCCCAACGACCAGATTCGGCCGGAGGACTTCGGCAACCATGGCGCCACGGGCATCCTGCCCCGTTACACCGTCGCATCTGACGGGCGTTGGCTGTCCGCCGTCGACGCATTCGAAGGTGACGGCCACTTCATTCCAGCCGGCACCATCCTGCGCGACGCTGCGGGCGAGTACACCAACGCCTGGTACACGTCGCTCGACCGTGACCCCTTCGCAGGACCGAACCCGCGCTGGCGCCTGAAGGCAGGAGCTTACGGCCAGGACCTGCCTGGCGTTGAGATCCCACAGTACACGGTCGGCGAGCTCTCGTTCACCGATATCGACCTTCTTGCGCCGATGTTGGACGAAATCACCGGGGAACCCGTACCTTCACCGCTTCTCGAAAGCAAGAACTGGATGGCATACCTCGACGAGGACGGCGACGGTCTGTCCGATGAGAACTTCGTCAAGCTCACCAACGACTTCGACCTGAGCCTCTACATCAAGGGTGACTACAAGGGCACCCCGCTCTACGACGCCTCGCTGATCATCGAGTATGACAACGTCGGCATCCCGGCCGATCCGGTGTCGTGGAACGACGTCACGGTCACCGCGGTGAACGTGCCTTCCCAGATCAAGATGGGCGCCTCGTCGAACATCTCGGTCCGCATCAAGAACAACCTGTCCGGTGCGGCCACTGGCACCCTGACCCTCGTGGGCAGGAACAAAGCCGGTGCGGTCGTCGACGAGTACACCACCGCATTCACAACGCCAAGCAACTCGACCGAACAGACCTACACGTGGAACTGGACAGCACCCGCGAGAACCGGTGACATCACGTGGACAGCCACAGTGAGCGCTGGCAACGACAAGGACCTGAGCAACAACTCTCGGACCGCCGTGACGAAGGTTGTCCGCTGATACATCCCTGACGATCAGTTGGCCACCTGAGAGTGGATACCGAGGCCGCGGCGAGCATTCGCCGCGGCCTCACCTATTCGTCGAGCATCGCTACACTGGGCCCCTCAAGCGCAGGCTCGTGGACCAGGGGCTCCTCGGCAGATCGCGCAGCGACCGCCTCCGCCAGAACCATCCCCGCAAGGATCAGCCCTGCGCCCGCAAGGCCGCGAAGCCCCAGGACGTCACCGGCCATCCACCCGAACAGCCCTCCGAACGCTGGTTCGCTGGTCAGTATGAGGGCAGTGCGCGAAGGCGAGATGTGTTGCTGAGCGAGAGTCTGCACCGCGAAGGCGACGGCGGAGGCGAGGACTCCGGTCACCAGGACGGCCGCCCACACCGAAGCGGTGCTCGGGGCGGCGAAGGGTTCGACCATCAGAGCTATCGCCGAGCAGAACACGGCTGTCGTCACGAGCTGCACGAGAGTAAGCGGCAAGACGTCGTGCTTCTTGCCCAGACTGCCCAGCACTATCATGTGCGCGGAATAGGCGACCGCACACAGGAACACGCGTGTATCGCCGGCATTCCACCCACCTGCGGCCCCGCCGGAGAGCAACCACAACCCCACGACCGCGATGGCCGCGCCGCCGGCCGTCGCCGCACGAGGCATCCTGCGCAGTACAACCGCCTGCATGAGTGGCGTGATGACCACGAACATGCCGGTGATGAACGCTGCCTTGCTGGCGGTCGTGCCTTGCAGACCCCACGTCTGGAAGATGTAGCCCGCACACAGGAACAGTCCGGCCAGGACGCCAACGGCGACCGTGCGGCGGTCGAGGCGCAACAGAGTGCGGGGAAAGATGAGCACGAACGCAAGGACCGCGACTGAGAAGCGCCAGCCCAGGAAGGAGTAGAGCGGGTAGGACGCCACTGCGTCCTTGACCATGACGAACGTGCCGCCCCAGACGACCGCCACTCCTATGAGCGCTGCCGTCAGCCAAAGGCGCTTGGCCGGATCCCTCACGCTACAGGCTCTCCGGTGACATCCGCGCCCAGCGGAAGCCTCGGCGCGTCGCTCCACAGCTTCTCAAGCCTGTAGAAATCCCGCTCCTCGGGCTGAAAGACATGGACAACGACATCAGCGAAGTCCAGCAGTACCCATTTGCCTTCATCGGTCCCCTCGCGGCCGATCGGCTTGATCCCGAGTGTCTCTCTAAGCCGGTCCTCGACCTCGTCTGCGATCGTCTTCACCTGCCGGTCATTGCGCCCGGTGCAGATGACGAAGTAGTCCGTGATGACGAGAAGCTCGGCGACGTCGATCGCCACGATCTCCTCTGCCTTCTTGTCGCTGGCCGCACGGGCCGCCAGTAGTGCGATCTCCTTCGTATCCAGTGTCGATCCCTCACTTCCCGTATCAGGCCGCGTTGCGAATGCAGGGGCTCTGCAGCCGGTTCCTGATGTTCATGGACGCTAACGCGCAGGGGGCTGATAGTCCTTACCGATGATCACGATCACATCGGCCACCTGCTGGTCTGCCGCCTGTTCCACGATCTCGCCGACACCGATGACCTGCACGATATCGTCACCCACGCTCGCAGGACCCTGCTGCACGATCACTTTTGTTGTCGCATAGTCGAACCTGTCGGCGTTCTTGGTGTCGACGACCCTCAGACCGCCGCGTATCAACTGCTGGGCAGCGATCCCCGCGATGCCCGGCACCCCGGAGCCGTTGTAGACGATCACGCGGGTCGGGGTCTCCTCGGCATCGAGTTTGACGCCCCACCACATCTCAACGAGGTCGGAGATCTCAGCGCGCTGGGGCTCGAAGTACGTCTGGCTCCCCAGGGTGATCGGCTTGACCGGCATCGGGACAAGGGCGACGTTGTCGCTGGGTGTCTCCTGGAATGCGGTGACGAAGCGCTGTCTGTCATCAGCATCGAGATTCGAGGTCTCGATGGCTTCGTCGATGGTCACGAGTGACTGCTCCGTCAACGCGGTCTGATAGACGGCGAAGTCGACCTTCACGAATTTCGCGAAAGGCACCCCGAAGAAGTTCGCCACGGCGTCCAACGAGACGTCCGGCCCCGCCTGCCACGAATCGCCGATGCGCTCGAAGCCCTGCCCCGGCACCTCGATGAAGGCTCCGTCCGGAATCGCGATGCCGTATATGTAGCCCTCCTCGCCGTCGACGCGTAGAGCGAGGAAACCGGCAGCGCGATCGTTCTCGTCGACCCCGACGATCAGGAGGTTGTCTCGCGCCTTCTCAAGCCTGGCGTCGGCCGGACTGCGGTTCTGTGCCACTCTCACTGCATTCCAACGGGCGATGCCGTTGATCGCGAGGGAGAGAAGGGCGACCAGGACCACCGCGCCCACTATGGCAGCGAACGTCACGCCGACGAGATAGGCGACATGGCCTGCGGTACGCTTCGTCCTGTGGGCAAGCGTCACCGCTGACTCCCGGACGTTGTGGACCTTGGCCTCGCGGCGAGCCTTCTTGATCTGACGCGAGCCCCTGCGTGAGGAACGCCACCCCGAAGGGATCGGCGGGGGCTCAGCGGGACGGCGTGAACGCCTGGTGGGCTCATGGCGGGGCAGGGCGTCCGACTCGTGGCGCAGCAGATCGTTCTGCTCGTGACGGGACGCGCCACGATTCTTGCGGCTGCGCCTCGACGGTCTGGATTCGTCACGGCCTCCACGTCTGCTCATGATGTCTCACCGTCGCGCCTGCCGGCATCCACTATCGCGTTCCACGCGGTCAGCGTGTCCGGATGCAGATGCTTACGTCTGCGGACGAGATGCATCAGCGACGCCTGGTAGCAGCGCGCGTAGAGTTCGAACAAGTCCACATCGCCTACGGCCGCGCGAAGCTCGGCTACGCCGGGAAACTCCCGCGCCGGCTCGATCATGTCCGCGACGTAGACGATCATGTCCAACTCGCTCATGTCGGCTGCGCCGGTCGTGTGACGCCCGACAGCCTGGATGATCTCCTCGGCGAGTCCTGGATACACCTGGCTGAGCGCCGCGGCACCCGCAGGAGCGTGCAGCAGATAAGGTACGGAAACGTCGACCGGGCCGGTCGGTATTCCGGCTTCCCCCGCCTGGTCGAGCAGCGAGCGGTGACCGTCCTCGCGTGCCCAGTCGTGCAGAAGGCCTGCCGTCGACGCCAGTCCGACATCGACGCCATAGGTTGCGGCAAGCTGCGCGGCGGTGCGTTCGACCGCCTCACAATGGGCGAACGCGCGGTCGCCGAGGCGTTCACGGACGTCGGCCCGCAGCGTCTCCAACGACGGTGCGGGCATCTCAGTAATCTCCCTGGTAGAGCCCGTACTTGTGCACGTAAGACGCCACGGGCTCCGGCACGAGGTACCGGATGGGACGTCGCTCCGCCACGCGCTCCCTGATGTCTGTCGAGCTGATGGCCAGCGCGGGTACCTCGATGAACTCGATGGCCAGACGCGAGAGGATCTCGGCGTGGTCGGCCAAGGCGGCCTCGATGTCGTAGCCAGGACGCGTGGCCGCGATGAAGGTACACAGGCCGACGAAACGCTCGGCGTCCTTCCACGTGGCGATCTCCCAGACGGCATCGGCGCCGGTGATGAAGTAGAGTTCCGTCTGCGCACCATACTGCTCTCGCAACGCGAGCATCGTGTCCACCGTATAGGTCAGACCGGGTCGATCGATCTCCATGCGTGAGACGTCGAAGTCAGGGTTCGCCGAGGTCGCGATGACCGTCATGAGATAGCGGTGCTCGGAGTCCGAAACAGCCGAACCCGTCTTGCGCACCGGGTTACCAGTGGGCATGAAGATGACCTTGTCCAGATTGAATTGGACAAGTGCCTCCTCGGCGGTCACGAGATGGCCGAAGTGGACGGGGTCGAACGTCCCGCCCATTATGCCGAGCCGCGACTTGGTTCTCACTCCCGTATCTGACCACTTCCGTACGCGATGAACTTGGCAGACGTCAACGCGGCCAATCCCATCGGACCGCGTGCGTGCAGCTTCTGTGTGGAAATGCCGATCTCGGCACCAAGACCGAATTCGCCGCCGTCGGTGAAGCGCGTCGACGCGTTGACGTAGACCGCCGCCGCGTCCACTTCGTTCAGGAAGCGCTGTGCGGCCGTGTAGTCCTCCGTGACGATCGATTCTGAGTGCTTCGTCCCGAAGGTGTTGATGTGCCTGATCGCGTCGTCGAGGCCACTGACGACCTTGACGGAGATCTTGAGGTCGAGATACTCGGTGCCCCAGTCGGCCTCGGTCGCCGGCTCGATGCTCATGACCGCACCCAGGCCGCGTGAGGCGTCGTCACCCATGATCGTCACTCCGGCCTGTTCGAGTTCTTTGAGGATCGGAGGGAGCACCGTGCGGTAACACTCCTCGTCCACCAGAAGCGACTCCGCCGCGTTGCACACGCCGGGACGCTGCGTCTTTGCGTTGATCACGATCTTGCGCGCCATCTCGGGGTCAGCCGACCCATGCACGTAGACGTGGCAGTTCCCCACACCCGTCTCGATGACAGGCACCTTCGCGTTCTCCACGACACTACGGATCAGACCCGCACCGCCGCGAGGGATCAGCACATCGATGTAGCCGTGAAGCCCCATGAGCTCCTCGGCAGCTTCACGTTCGGTGGACTCGATCAGGCCGATGCAACCCTCGGGCATACCCGAAGCCACCGCGGCGTTCGAGAGCGCCCGCACCAGCGCGATATTGGAGTTGACCGCAAGCGAACCTCCTCGCAGGATGACCGCGTTGGCGGTCTTGATACACAGTCCGGCGGCGTCCGCGGTGACGTTAGGCCTGGCCTCGTAGATCATGCCGACCACACCGAGCGGTACCCGCACCTGCGAGAGCCTGATGCCGTTGGGCAGTGTGTGACCCTCGATGACTTCACCGATCGGGTCCGGCAACAGAGAAAGTGCCTTGAGCGCCTCGGACATCGACTTGAGGCGCGACGGGTTCAGCTCAAGCCGATCGAGCAGAGATTCCTGCACGTTCTTCGCACGCGCCTCGTTCATGTCCTGTTCGTTGGCGCTGAGGATGTCATCCTGGTTATGCGTGAGAGCATGTGCCATCGCCAGCAACGCTCTGTTGCGCTGTCCGGTCGACGTGGTCGACAACCGCTGGGCCGCCTCTCTCGCCCGCACCGCCAACGTCATCACTTCCGACATCTGCCGTCCCCTCTTCCTTGTCCCAACGCGACCATCCGGGCCGCGCGATTCTTACAGTATGACCAGGTGATCCCTGTGTATGACTTCCTTGCCCGCCACCGCCGGCAAGACCTGGGCGATGTCGGCGGACTTCATGCCCTTCACAGTCTCAAGGTCCGCCGAGGAGATCGCCGTCAGACCCCGGGCCACATCCGTGCCCGTGATGTCCCTCAATACTATCGCATCCCCGACCCGAAACGTCCCCTCCACCCCGACGACTCCCGCAGGAAGAAGGGACTTACCTCTCGCGCACAGAGCCTCTTTGGCTCCGTCGTCGATGATCACGTGCCCTTTGGCCTTGTTCGCGATGGCGATCCACAGCTTGCGGGCTCCGATCGAGACCGCTCCTCCGGCGAAATACGTGCCTACCGGCTTGCCCTCGGCGGCATCCACGACCACGCCGGGTCTACGCCCGTCGCAAACGACCATCGGTATCCCCGCGCGCATCAGGACCTTCGCTGCCTCCACCTTGGTCGCCATGCCACCCGAGCCCACGGCCGTGCCTGCCCCACCGGCCGCCGAGACCACCTGATCGGTCAGTTCGACGACGTGTTCGAGCAGCTCAGCCTCGGCATCGACCCTGGGGTCGGAGGAGTACAGGCCCTCGATGTCGGTGAGCAGCACCACGAGCTCTGCTCCCACCATGACCGCCACGAGCGCGGCGAGTGTATCGTTGTCCCCGAAGCGGATCTCGTCGACCGCGACGGTGTCGTTCTCGTTGACGACCGGCACGATACCCAGGGTAAGCAGGCGTTCGAACGTATCGCGCGCATGCAGATATGCCTGCCGGTGCCCCGTGTCGTGACGCGTGAGCAGCACCTGGCCCACCCCGATCCCGTGTGCAGCGAACAGAGCGGCGTACAAGCCGAGTATCTGGACCTGACCAACGCTCGCGGCCGCCTGAAGGCAAGGGATGTCGTCCCCGCACGTAGGCACACCCAGGGTCCCCAGCCCCGCGGCTATCGCCCCGCTTGAGACCAGTACCGGCTGCCATCCCTGCTCCTTGACGGCGGCGATCTGTGCCACAAGACCGTCGACGTACTCCCGGTCCAGGCCCCCGTCTTCTGCGGCCAGGGTCGATGAGCCTACCTTGATGACTATTCTTCTGGGAGCGGCCATCGGTCATCCTCCCTGGCGTCCGGGGCAGTTGATCCTTCATGTTCGCAACACACCTGCGAATCAGCGATACTCACCGGCTCGTCCTCGATGTGCTCCAGCTCGGGATCGGCTGCGAGTGCGCCTGAGAACTCGAATGAGGCGCCGGCGATGTGGACCTCGTCGCCGTCAACCGCACCGGCCTCCTCGAGAGCACGCTCGACACCCGCCTTCACGAGCCGTTTCTGCAGAAACGCAACCGCTTCATCGTTGTCCATCTCGGTCATTATGACCATACGTTCCACAGCCTTGCCGGTGACGCGCCATCCTTCGTTCTCGCGGCTCACACTGACGTGCGTGTCACCGGAGGGTCTGTAGACGTACTCCCTGACCTCCTGCACGGGCTCGTCTGCAACGCGGGAGCTACGCGAGGCGAACACCATCTGACCCAGGCGCAGGACCAGAGGATCGATGCCTGCCCCTGTGACCGTCGATATCTCGAAGTACGGCACATCACGGTGGGCGGCAAGGGCCCTCAACTCAGTGGAGACATGCCGTGTCTCCGGGATATCGGCCTTGTTGCCCACAAGGACCCACGGCCTGTCGGCGAGCTCCTCGGCGTGGTTGGCGAGCTCGCGTTCTATGACGCTGACGTCGTCTACCGCGTTGCGCTGCTCGTACCCACCAGAGAGGTCGACGATGTGAGCGATGACCGCAGTTCGTTCGATGTGGCGAAGGAAGGCGTGTCCCAGTCCTTTGCCCTCACTGGCGCCCTCGATCAGACCCGGAACGTCGGCCACGACGAAGGAGTGCTCGCCGGAGCGTACGACACCAAGGTTGGGTGCGACCGTGGTGAACGGGTAGTCGGCCACCTTGGGACGCGCTGCGCTGATACGCGCGATGAGCGAAGACTTGCCCACACTGGGAAGACCGACCAAGGCGACGTCAGCGAGCAGCTTCATCTCGAGCTCGATCCAGCGTTCCTCGGCAGGTTCACCGAGCTCGGCGAAGGCAGGTGCACGCCTGGTCGGAGTGACGAAGTGGATGTTTCCACGACCACCACGACCGCCCGAGGCGACGACGATGCTCTGGCCCTCCCTCACGAGATCGGCCAGCCACTCACCGCTTTCGCCGTCACGGACGACGGTGCCCAGGGGAACGGGCAACACGAGATCGTCGCCTGTAGCGCCGTGCAGCTTGGACCCCTTGCCGTGCTGTCCGCGTGTAGCCTTGTAGTGCCGCCGGTAATGGTAGTCCAGCAACGTCGAGACCGACCCGTCAGCCTGCAGGACGACATCACCACCACGGCCTCCGTCGCCACCGTCGGGTCCACCTTTGGGCACGTGCGCCTCGCGCCTGAAGGAGCGGCACCCCGCGCCACCGTCTCCGCCCTTGACGTGTATGCGTGCCTCGTCGACGAACATCGGGTTACTCACGTGCCACCTCCTTCCGATGAACAAGAAACCCCCCGCCCCGGCTGGAGCGGAGGGTCTGGATACTCGGTCCCGCTTGAAGCGTCCGTACCGGGCCAGACTCCGCTAGCCCTCAAGCGGTCGCACGTGTACGCGGCGCTTCAGTCCGCGCGTGAACTCCACGGTACCATCTACCAGCGCGAACAGCGTGTCGTCGCCTCCACGGCCAACGTTCTCGCCGGGATGGAAGTGCGTACCGCGCTGACGCACGAGGATGGAGCCGGCGGTGACTTCCTGTCCGCCGAAACGCTTCACGCCGAGCCGCTTGGCGCGGGAATCCCGGCCGTTCTTCGTGCTACCAAGGCCTTTCTTGTGAGCCATGACCCTCTGACCTGCCTTCGTGATTCCGGGGGTGTGAACCCTCGCTTAACCTTCGTACTTCTTCGCGTGCACTCCGCAGTACTTCGAGCCCTCTTTGGGCTTGTTGGCGCACTGCTCTCCGTTGGACTTGAGCGCAAGGCACCGCGACGTATCGAGCTTGGTCTCGCCGACGGCTTCCGCCTTCGGCTTCTCCGCCTTGGGAGCTTCCACCTTCGGCTTCTCGGCCTTCGCAGCCGCCTTAGGAGCTTCGGCCTTCGGCTTCTCCGCCTTCGCAGTCGCCTTGGGAGCAGCCTTCTTGGCCGCGACCTCGCCCATGACGACATCGGTGATCAACACCCGCGTCTGCTCCTGGCGATGTCCCTTGAGCCGCTTGTATCCCTTACGCTTCTTGAACTTGAAAACCACCTGCTTATCGCCGCGGAAATGCTCGACGACCTGAGCGGTGACCGATGCGGTTTCGCGAGCGTCGGAACCGGCGACGATCGAATCGCCATCGGCCGCGAACAGGACGTCGAAGGTCACGGAATCGCCGACCGCCACGTCAAGCTTCTCGACGACGGCCTCCATGCCCTTCTCGACCTTGAGCTGCTTCCCGCCTGTAGAAACGACAGCGTACATCCTGAAATGCCCTCTCTATCGCTGATTGCGCAAGGGGATATGCTATCAGGCTCGACCGGCAGCGTCAACGAACCCGCTACCAGCTCCAGATCACTCCGACATCCCCGCCTTGCCCTCGATGAGCACTTTCACTTCAGCGGGAGCACAACTCTCGTCCTCCACTATCACGACCTTCTTACCGGTCGACGCGCGCAGCGCTGGAACGAGGTTCAGTCCCGGGGCCATGAGCAGGCGATATGTCTTGGGATTCACCCCGAACAGGTACGCACTTGCGCGCCCGTTGAGCAGAATCTCCCTCAACCTGCGTTCGACAGCGATCCTGCGCGTGGCCGAGGAAAGAATCCTCCCCTCGCCGGAACACCCTGGACACGCTTCGGTAAGGAGGCCGTAGAGTCCGTCGGTCACGTTCTTGCGCGTCATCTCGACCAGGCCCAGCTTGCTGATCTCGGTGACCCGGGTCCTCGTTCGGTCCCTCTCCAACGCGAGATTGAACCGCCTCGTGACCTCGGCCCGGTGGAAGGAGTCCTCCATGTCGATGAAGTCGATGACGATGATCCCGCCGATGTCTCTGAGCCGCAGTTGCCTGGCGATCTCATCGGCGGCCTCGAGGTTGGTCTGGTAGATGGTCTCCTCGAGGTTCTTGCGTCCGACGAACTTACCTGTGTTCACATCTATCGCGGTGAGCGCCTCGGTCCGGTCGATCGCGACGTACCCGCCGCTGGGCAGTGTGACCGTGCGGGTGAGGGCGGATTCGATGGCGGACTGCAGCCGGTAGACATCGAACAGCGCCTGCCTGTCCTTGTGAAGCTGCACTCTCTTCACAAGCTGAGGAGAGGTGCGTTTCATGAACGAGACCACCTTGTCATGCGTGGTCTTGTCCTCTATGACCAATCGCTTGTACTCGCTGGAGAAGACGTCGCGCACCAGCCTCAGTGCGAGGTCCATCTCTGTGTAGACGACCTCGGGAGCCAGCGCCTCATCGGACTGGCGGCTCACACGGCGCCACAATCTGAGCAAGAACTCCAGGTCCGAGACGAGATCTCGCTCGCTCACGCCGCTGGCGACCGTCCTGACGATGGCCCCCATCCCCTCGGGGACGTGCGGCGCTATGGCGGCATGCAGCCGATCCCTCTCAGCATCATCGACTTTCCTGGACACGCCAACGAATTCCGAGAAGGGCATCAACACCAGGAAGCGGCCCGGCAGGGTGATCTCGGTCGTGACCCGCGCACCCTTCGTGCCCATCGGATCCTTGAGCACCTGAACCATGACCTGCTGGCCCGACTTGAGCAGCGACTGGATGTCCCGGCGGGGCAGCCCCTCAACGCCCTCGGGACTGACCACCTCGTCCACGTGGAGGAAGGCGTTCTTCTCGAGTCCGATGTCGACGAACGCGGCCTGCATACCGGGGAGCACGTCTTTGACCTTCGCCAGATAGACGTTGCCGACCACGGAACGTTTCGGACGCTCTATGTAAAGCTCAACGAGTTCACGGTCTTCGAGCAACGCGACACGTGTCTCGTTCGTATCGTGCGAGATGAGCATCTCGCGCAGCGGTTGGCCCACCACTGCTCTCCCATCAGATCGGGCGTCTGAACGTCCCCTCCTCGGTCTCGATGAGAGTGTCCAGACGCGTCACCAGTGTCACCGCACCAGCGACGCCAGCCCGGGAGAGCGCATGGCTTACGAGCGAATCAGGTCGCAGAGAGCCGCCTTGGCCCATTCGGGTCGTCACGCCGACGACCACCTCTGCTTCTCCTGTCGACCGGACGTCCATCTCCTTCGGGAGACTTTCGGCCAGATCGAAAACCTTGGTCTTGCCCTTGTGCTCGACCTGCCACACACCGGCCCCGACTACGTCGTCAAGCGCACGGCTCACGATATCCTGTGCCACATCACCTCCTTCGACCCTCACTTCGTAGACACCGATCGTGCATGCGGCCCCGAGCGATGGCTCCTTCGCGGCCGCATAACCGGCCTCTGTCGGAGCCAGGTCGCCGGGCAATGCCTGCCCCAGTGCCGCAAGCACCGTCTCGGCGGCCACGTATCGTGTCAACCACACATCGATGTATTCACGCAGCCCCTGAGTGCCTACGGGCAACGCCGGCCCGAACGCGGCCTTCATATGCGGGCTGAAACCCTTAGTCACAGAATACGGTATAGCGGCCCTTCGCGCACCACGCTCGAACGCGTGGGAATACTCGAGGTGCGACAGGAAACGCAGTCTACCGCGCTTACCGCAGCACAAACGCAGGCGAAACTCGTCACCGGCCACGGCGCTCACCGCCCAACACCATGTCTACACCGAGCCCTGCGGGACCGCACACGCCACAACCGGTGCACGCCTCGAAGGAGCAGTCCGGTGTGGCCTCCCCCGCCAGTGCCCGCTCGTACTCCGCCCACAGGTAATCCTCGGCGACTCCCGAAGTGATATGGCCCCACGGGAGGACATCTTCCCGCTCGTAGCTCCTGTGCGCCATCGCGTCGATATCCATACCCGCCGAGGAGAACGCTTCGCGCCACACCGCCAGGTCGAACCGTTCGGTCCAGGCGTCGAAGCGAGCGCCGGCGCGCCACGCCGCCTCGATGCCATCGGCAGCCTCGCGCCCACTGCGGGCAAGGACCGCCTCGAGCAGTGAGACGTCGGCGTCGTGCCACGACAGGTCGACGCCCTTGCGGGGCATCGATTCGCGCAACACGGCCTGCCTTCGCTCGATCTCCTCGCGAGGAATCTGTCCCTGCCACTGGAACGGCGTGTGTGCCTTGGGGACCAAGGTCGAGACTGACACCGCGACCCGGACGCTGCCGCGCTGATCCGCGGGTGTGACGTCTCGGGCGGCGCGAAGCACCTTAGCGGTCAGGTCACCGATCCCGCGCACATCGTCGTCGGTCTCTGTCGGCAGTCCGAGCATGAAGTAGAGCTTGACCCGGCGCCATCCGGACCGAAACGCAGACTCCACCGCACTCAGAAGGTCCTCTTCCGTGACATTCTTGTTGATGACGTCACGCAAACGTTGAGTCCCCGCTTCGGGCGCGAGCGTGAGTCCGGACTTTCGGCCGGCTCCTGCGACGAGACGCGCCATCTCGACACCGAACGCGTCGGCTCTAAGGCTCGGGAGCGACACGGTCACCCCGGTCCCCTCCAGTCTACGCGTGAGTCTGCGCAAGACCTCCTCGAGCTGAGAGTGGTCGGTCGTTGACAACGATGTCAGCGAGACCTCGTCGTATCCGGTACACCTCAGGCCCTCAAGCACGTCACGTACGACCGTATCGGCAGAGCGTTCGCGTACGGGGCGGTAGACCATTCCGGCCTGGCAGAACCTGCAGCCTCGTGTGCAACCCCTCAGGACCTCGACTGCCACCCGGTCGTGAACGACATCCATGTACGGCACCACGGGGCACAACGGGCCGCGACACGCATCCATATCGTCCACGACCCGCTTCGTCACACGCACGCCACGACCCGCGGACCCCGGTTCATGGAGCGACGGCACGTAAACACCATCGATGCACGCGATCCGCGCCAGCGTATCGGGCCGCGATAGTCCCCCAGCCAACGCCTCGCGATGCGCAGACACGATCTCGGCAACCGCCTGTTCACCCTCGCCGATCAGGAACGCGTCGAAGAACGGCGCCACGGGTTCCGGATTGAAGACGCACGGCCCTCCGCCGACGACGAGGGGGTGGGTCTCATCACGCTGGTCCGCTCGCACGGGCAGTCCGGCCAGGTCGAGAGCCTCGAGGATGTTCGTGTACGTGAGCTCGTAGGGAAGCGTGATGCCGAGGAGGTCCACATCTCGCACCAGTACGCTCGACTCGAGGGTGAACAGCCCGACCGCCGCCGAACGCATCCGCTCGATCATGTCCACCCACGGGACGAAGACGCGCTCGGCAGACACACCGGGAATCGCGTTGAGACGCTCATAGAGAATAGCGATGGCCTGGTTCGCCATCCCGATCTCGTAGGCATCCGGGTACATGAGGGCGACGCGATACTCCGTAGCGTCCTTGTGGACCGCGTTCCACTCCGAGTTCAGATACCGGGCCGGCCGCTCGACGGTACCAAGCAACGGCTCCACACGTTCCCAGACGCTAGACACCGGTATGGATCTCCTCGGCGATCTCGATCTCGTCGGTCGGCGCCTCGCTGAGGGAACGACGCCTCGAGGCGACCTGCGCACGCAAGGTGTCGAAACGCCGTTTGAGGCCCTCGAGGTCAACCCCTCCCTCGAAGTACTTGATCGCCGCATAGCCCATGGCGAGAGTCCCGGTGTAGCCGATGCCGCCCTTGATGGCCCAACCGAAGCCCGGCACCATTCCGACCACCTGGCGAGCGGCGGTCCGGAATGCGAACGCGCCGCCGACGACGCCGAGAAGCTCCTTGGCCCGCTCGGCTCCGAGCACCTCACCGTACGCCGCCGCGATCTGCAGGACCATCTTGGCCTGGTTGGCGGTCATGAGAGGCATGTCGGCGCCTGGGATTATCGTCACCGCACCGATGAGCGCGTTCTGGAGCGCGGTGTTGCGCACGTGCTCCAGTGCAACGGCCCTGCGCATGAAAGCGAAGTTGTGTGCGAGTGCGAGTCGCTTAGCCGGGATACGCATGGAGAGCCAATCGCCGAGCTCCAGCGCGACGGCCTCTGACGGGTCCTCGTTGGCGAGCGTGTCGAGCAAGGGATGGTCGAACCTGCGTGCGACACCGTCTCTGTCTTCGGCCAAAGCGACCAAAGCCGTTGGCACGGCACGCTCGCGCGCGGCGGCGAGTGATTCGCTCAAACCACCCTTCCCGCTTCCCGCGATGCCGACGACCGCGTCGGCGGAAGGGTCGACCATGAGCTTGGTCCCCGGTTCGGCCACCTCGATATGCAGTCTGGCCCCGGCGCTTGCCGGGCGAAGGTGCTCGCGAACGGATTCGACGAGCTCATCGGGAGCGTCGAATTCGACGAACACCGCGATCCGAACCGGCTTCTCGCGTTCCTTCTGTATCTGTGTACCGCTGCGCACGGTATCGAACACATCTATGGGCAAGCGCATCGACGCGCTCCTCTCTTCGTAGCCCGAGATCAGGTCCTGCGCCGGCGGGCCCAGACCGACAGTAACATACCCGTTCCGGCCAGATTGGTGATCATCGCCGAGGAACCGAAGCTCATGAACGGCAACGGGATGCCGGTGATCGGCATCAGCCCTATCGTCATGCCCACGTTCTCAAGCACCTGGAACGCCCACATACTGATCAGCCCGGCCGCGATCAGCGATCCGAACAGGTCCTTCGACTGCACCGATATCTCGAGTGCGGTGATCATCAGCACAAGATACAGGCCGAGCAACAATGCGGCGCCGAGGAAACCGAGCTCCTCACCGAGCACGGAGAAGATGAAATCCGTGTGGCGTTCGGGCAGGAAGTTGAGGTTGCCCTGGGTGCCCGAACCGAGTCCCTGACCGCTCAGGCCACCCGAGCCGATCGCGATCTTGGACTGCGCGAGGTTGTAGCCCGCACCCTTAGGATCACGGGAGGAGTCAACGAACACGAGCAGGCGGTTCTTCTGGTACTCCTTGAGAGCGACGTCTTTGCCCGCCATGGCATCCAATCCAGCATCTATCGGGAGGAGCAGCCCCAAGCCCAGCACCACCGTGAGCCCGAACGCAACGAACCACTTCACTTTCAGGCCACCAACCAGAAGCATCCCCATGGTGATCGCCACGAAGACCAGACCAGTACCCAGATCCGGCTGAAGCAGGATCAGACCGAGCGGTATCGCAAGAATCCCAAGTATCTTCGCCACGTCTCGTGGCTGCTCGATCCTGCCCTTGTACTGAGCTATCACGGCCGCCATGATCACGATGGTCACAAGCTTGGCTGGCTCTGAGGGCTGGAACAACCGCACACCCGCGATCTCCAGCCAGGAGGTGGCGCCCTTGGCCGTGGCGCCAAGGCCCGGGATCCGGGGCGAAAGGATGAGAAACGCATTCAAGAAGATCAGCGGACCTATCCACCCGGCGAACTTACTGTAGTCGATCAACCAGGCGACGACGAGCAGGACGAAGCCCAGACCCAGGCCGAACAGATGCCGGTAGAACATGCCCCCACCACCGGCCATGCCTGACGTCGCCGACTGCACCATGACGCTGCCGTACAGCACCAGCAGGGCCACCGACACCAGCAACGGCACGTTCATGAGACGCCTGAACCCGTCGTCTCCTATCCTCATCTGCATCTACCTCGACACATCGGTCGCCTTGACATGTTCGACCGGCAACCCCAGCAGGGCCGACAGTATCTCGCGAGCCGCCGGCCCCGCGACTGAGCCGCCGTGCCCACCTTGCTCGATCACGACGGCCACCGCATAGCGGGGCTCCGCCGCGGGCGCATACGCCGCGAACCACGCGTAGTCATCCTTGCCGGCGACCTCTGCGGTCCCCGTCTTGCCGGCGACCTTCGCCTCGAACCCGCGAAACGCACTGGCACCGGTTCCCTCCTGTGTGACTGCGACCAGGGCCCTATGGATGACGGCAAGATGCCCGGGGTCGACATCCGGTGAGAATGCGACTTCGGGTTTCATCTCGATGACCGGCTCCCCTTGCGAGTCGAGCACCTGCTTGAGGACATGCGGTCTCATTATCCTGCCGTCATTAGCGATTCCAGCGTAAGACGCCGCCACCTGCAACGGAGTGGCGAGCATATCTCCCTGCCCGATCGAGATGTTGACGGTATCGCCCGGCAGCCACGTGCGGAACTCCGGGTAGTTGCGATTGAACGCCGCCTTCCAGGCTGCATCCGGCATTCGTCCCGAAACCTCCCCGGGAAGGTCGATTCCTGTGAGCTCTCCGTAGCCCCACTGACGTGCGTACTTCTGAAGCTTCTCGTCACCTTGCTTGTAGAAGTCGTAACCGATCTCATAGAACACCGTGTCGCAACTGTCGACGATCCCCCGGTGAAAACTGACCGCGCCGTGGCCGCCCGCTCGCTTCCAGCAGTACTTGGACCACTGCTCACCCATCTCGGTCCAACGGCCATCGCAGCGGTACATCTTCCACTCGCTCGTCGTGCCATACGTCAGGCCGGCAAGGCCCGTTATCACCTTGAAGGTCGAGGCAGTCGGATAGAGCGCCATGGTAGCCCGATTGTTCAGCGGGTATTCGCTGTCCTTCGCGTTCAGTCGTTCCCAGTCGGCGGCGGAGATGCCACCCAGGAAGAGCTGCGGATCGTACGTCGGCAGACTGGCCATCGCCAAGACCTCTCCGGTCTGCACGTCCACTGCGACAGCGGCTGCAGCACGGGCGGAGGTGAAATCGTCCGAATGTGCCTCTTCAAGAGCGAGCATCAAGGCTTCCTCGGCGACACGCTGTACCTCGAGGTCGATGGTGAGGACTATGTCGCGTCCGGGCACGGGATCCGTCTCCTCGACGATATTGCGAGGACGCCCGACTGCGTCGACCTCGATCCTGCGATACCCCTTGTCGCCTTGCAGCACCGACTCGAACTGACGCTCGGCACCCGTCTTCCCGACCGTGTCCCCTAAGACGTACCCCTCGAAGTCGGGTTCGGCTATCTGCGCCTCGGAGATCTCCCCTGTGTACCCGAGGATGTGGGCGGCCACCTGACCGTTGGGGTACTCCCTCAACGGGATGACCTGGACCTCGACTCCGGGGAACTCCGCCTCATGCTCGGCAAGATACGCGACTATCTCCTTGCTCGCATCGATCATGACGACACGAGGCCTCAACGCCGCTTCCTTGACCGAGGAAACCCGTTCCCGGATCTCCTCGACATTCATGCCCAACAGTGCGGACAAGCGGTTGAGCAGCTCCTCGTCGTCTTTCGTCCCCGCTGCGGCAACGACTGCGAGACTGGGCCTGTTGGTGACGAGCGGTGTTCCGTTGCGATCGAGTATCCGGCCGCGCGGCGCATCGATCGATATCTCCCGCAACCGGTTGTTCTCGGCCATCGCGACGTAGTCGTCCCCCGAAAGCACCTGCATGCTCCACAGACGAACGAGCAGGATACCGAGGATGGCAAGGACGATCATCGCCAGGGCGGCGTAACGGCCTTTCAGGTGTTGTCGGAAGTCGAGCATCTAGGTCCGTATCCTCATCACGATCGATACGCTCGGGAAGATGACAACCGGAAACCCGCCGTCATCTTCCTAACTGCCGATGCGGCGGAACGTCGTAACGCGCCGCTCCTGCCGCAAGAAGCGAGCCAACCACGGATACACCAGGAGCGCTAACACACCATTATAGGCAGCGGCAGGCAGGATCACGGCGGTCAACGATGACAGGAACGGTGACCCGACTCCGAGGACTGCAAGAACAGCCGCGTAGGACAGCTCCGCGACCAGGCCGGCGATGAAGACCACGGTGACCGGAAGCCGCCATCCTTCTGCGAACATGTTCTCCTGGAGCGACCCTGCGAGGTATCCGACAACCGCCAAGACGAGAGCCG
Source organism: Actinobacteria bacterium UBA7524 (assembly GCA_002478275.1). Lineage (GTDB taxonomy): Bacteria > Actinomycetota > Coriobacteriia > Anaerosomatales > UBA912 > UBA7524. Next base: position 37,000 of record DLMY01000020.1, on the reverse strand, counting down.
CCGGACCGATCGGCCCTGTGCCGAGAAGGTCGAACACGAGACCCGCCGCGAACCCGGCTGCAGCACCCGACCCGGCTCCTCGAAGTAGCGCCAAGGACAACACGACGAGCAGGAGCAGGTTGGGCGCAACGCCGCCGATAGCCAGGTGTGGGGCAAGGGCGACCTGCAAGAGGGCCGCGACCACGAGTGCCGCTACGATAGGCAGTGTACGACTCACTCGCCGCCCCCTATCTCAGGTTGCGGCGGTGCACCAAGCAAGACGACTACTTCTTCGATACCCTCGAATCGCGCGATGGGCCTCACGACGATGCGTGGAAACAGGTCGTTGTCTCTTAACTCGTAGTCGCTTACCTCACCGATGAACAGACCCCTGGGGTAGACACCGCCCATGCCCGACGTGAGAACCACGTCACCCACATTCACCGTCGTCTCACGGCTGACATACTCCAGGGACAACCGCCCCTCGATAGAGCCGCGCACGACTCCCTCTGCGCGGGTGGACTGAAGGATCGCGGCCACTCCCGATCGCTGGTCGGTGATGAGCCGGACCGTCGAGGAGCGAGCCGTGACATCCACCGTCTGACCAAGCAGCCCGCCGGGAGCCAGAACGGGCATCCCCGGCTCGATACCGTCGCGCGACCCCCGGTCGATCAGGATCGTACCCTCCCAAGCAGTGGCGGGACGCCTGATCACCCTCGCTCCCTTGGCCTCCAACTCACTGGTTTCGAGGAAATCGATCAAGCGCCGGAGGCGTTCGTTCTCCAACCCCGCCTCTTCGAGCTCGACGACGCGGGCTCGCAATTCGACGTTCTGCGCTCTGAGGGCATCCACCTCTTCCCGGCTCACACCGAGATTCCGCATCCAGGAACGAACCGCCCGCACGGGAGTGAACACCCAATCACCTGCCGCAGAGACAGGCGCTGTGATAGCCCTGACCGTCTGGCGGGTCCGGTGCAGGGGCCCGGTCTCCCCTTCACGGAAGTAGATCGTGGTCATCACGAGTGACAAGACGACGAGAAGCGCAAGGAGTATCCCGCTGCCTCCGGCTCTGTCACGTTGGCCCATCTTCATATCCGGAAGACCAGCTTCCTAGCGGGCGCCGGTGAGGATCTTCTTGAGCGCGTCTATCTCCTCGAGGGCCATCGCGGAACCGTCCACCACGTTGGTCAGCGCATTCTCGGAGACATGGACGGGCATACCGGTCTCGCTCTTCAAGCGCTCATCCAGCCCACGAAGCAACGAGCCTCCACCGGTCAGCACGATCCCGTACTCCATCAGATCGCTCGCAAGTTCCGGCGGCGTCTTCTCAAGCGTGGCCTTCACAGCATCGATGATCGCCCCGAGCGGCTCCTCGATCGCCTCACGGATCTCCTCGGACTCCATGGCGACGGTCCTGGGGAGGCCTGTGAGCAGGTCACGTCCTCGTATCTCGACATCGACCTCCTCGAGAAGCGGCCATGCGCTACCGATCTCGAACTTGATCTCCTCGGCGGTGCGCTCGCCGATAAGCACGTTGTACACGCGCTTGACGTGGGCGATGATCGCTTCATCGAACTCGTCGCCTGCGATGCGTATGGACTGCGCCACGACGATGCCGCCGAGCGAGATGACCGCGACCTCGGTGGTCCCTCCGCCGATGTCGACGACCATGTTGCCCGTCGGCTCCTGGATCGGAAGACCGGCACCGATCGCAGCGGCCATAGGCTCCTCGATGAGATAGGCCTGGCGAGCGCCCGCCTGCATCGTGGCCTCGAACACCGCTCGTTTCTCGACCTCGGTCACTCCGGACGGTACGCATACCACCACTCGCGGCTTGGGCTGCCAGGGGAAGCGCTTCACGCGCGTCTTGTTGATGAAGTAGCGCAGCATCGCCTCGGTGACCTCGAAGTCGGCGATGACGCCGTCTTTCAGTGGGCGGATGGCAACGATACTGCCGGGTGTGCGTCCGAGCATACGCTTGGCCTCGATACCGACGGCGAGCACGCGCTTGGTGTCTTTCTCCACAGCCACGACCGACGGCTCTATCAAGACGATGCCCCGGCCACGAACCGACACGAGCGTGTTGGCCGTTCCGAGGTCGACGGCCATGTCGCCGCCCCATGAGTTGAAGAACATATCTATAAGCGACACGGTCGCTATCCCTTTCCCTTCGCATCCACGTGCCTGATCACACCCGGCACGCGAGAACAGCCGAAACGCTGCGTTGCGAGCACGCTCGAACGGTCGACAGAGCCCCATCGCTCGTCGACCGCACGTCTGAACCGGACAAGTGTAGCATAGCGAGGGTCTTGCGAGCGTGCGGAGGCGAAGACATCGCCCAGGTAGCGGCGTTGACCCTGTCACATCAGCCCGAGTTCGCGAAGACTCGCGTGCTCACCCCCATCGCCGATCACGACGTGATCGAGCACCTCGATCCCCAGTACGTCCCCGGCCTTCACCAACCTGCGGGTCAGCTGGATGTCGGCTCCGGAGGGAGTGGGATCGCCGCTCGGATGGTTGTGAGCGACAACGACTGATGCCGCCGAGAGCTTGACTGCCTCCTTGAACAGTTCCCTGGGGTGGACGATCGACGCATTGAGAGAGCCGACCGAGACCTCTACCGTACGCAACAGGCGATTCTTCGTCGACAGCGCAAGCGCCCAGAAACGCTCCCTGTCAGATCCGCGCATCTGGGGCCAACACAGGGCCACGACGTCCTCGGGTGTGGATATCGAAGGCCGTGACGTGGGCCTCCACACTCCGACCCTGCGTGTCATCTCCAGGGAGGCCAGAAGCCGTGCGGCAGCAACGGGGCCGACCCCCGGCAGGTGGACCAGGTCCTCCGCACTCACTCTCCAGAGGGCCTCGGGTGCGGGATGCTCGCGCAGCACGTCTCTGCCAAGCCGTTCAGCTTCATCTCCGAGCAGGACGGACACGAGGCCTGCGTCCGTCACCGACTCAGGACATCCCGAAAGCAACATCTGCCTTGAAGACCCGATCCCCCCAACGATGCGTGGCGCCATGCGCCACCTCCCTACTCACGCGGCCGATAGCGACGGTGAGGGTATCCGGGAGAGTAGGAGACGGGAGAGATGACCGGTCACAAGACCGGTCGCCAGAGCCAGACCAAGGGAAGCCGGCAACATGAGCAGCGGCACCGCCGAGCCCACGAAGAAAGAGGCTACGAGAAGCTGTGCCGAGACGTGCGCGGCCGAGCCGGCCACGGACCATCCGATCACGCTGAACAGATGCCCGGCGCGTGCCACGGCGCACATCGCCAACCAGGCGGCGACAGCGCCGCTCAGCGCGAAGACGAACGCCGGTCCGCCGAGGGTGCCGGTGATCGCTGCGACCAGAACGACTCTGACCACAGAGACCAGAAGCGCCCTGCCGGACCCGAGGAATGCCAGCGCCATGACCACGGCGATGTTCGCAAGACCTATCCGCACGCCGGCTACGGGCATCGTCGGCAACAGCACTGCTTCTGCGTATCCGAGACAGACAGCGACGGCGACCAGGACTGCGGTCAAAGCCAGCGAGGTCGTCTGGGAATCAGCGTGAGATCGCATCGAGATCACCTTCAGCCCGCGCTTCGAGTGTGGCCGTCACCCCGTTGGGTGCGCAGACTATGGGCGCACCGGGGCGCAACAGACCGGAGCGCACGCACACATGGTCCGGGCATGTGGAGGTGACACACCTGAGGGCTCCATCTCGAACCTTGAACACGACCTCGCCGCTCGAACCCTCGACGACATAGGAGGCATCCTGGTCGAGAGGGACACGCGTCACGCCCGCTGGTCCCTGCAACACCGCCACGTCTTGAGCCGGGGCACCTGCCAGCGCACCCGACAGCGGCAGCGCGAACAGGGCCATCGCTGCGACGAGGCACACCAGTACGGTATCGCCACGTGTCACAACGACGCGGCCTCCTCATCGGTCATCGCCTCGAAGCCGTCCACGTCAGGACCGGCTCCGTCACTGTCGCGGACCGAGAGAGCCAGAGCCCGTCCGGTCAGGTCGATGCATTTCTGAGGACACACCTCGACACACCTGCCACACGAGATGCACTTGTCGTAGTCAACGACGGCGAGAAGATCGACGACCACGATCGCATCTGTCGGGCAGACCTTCTCACAGCGCTTGCAGGCGATGCAGCACACCGAACAGTAACCCCTGCGCTCCTTGGCCTTGTCGTGGGCCGAACATCGCACGGCGATACCCGCATCAGCCGGGCGCATAGCGAGCAGTCCTGTCCCGCCACGCGGGCAAGCCGTGACGCAGACCTCGCATCCCGTGCACTTGTCCAGATCGATGTAGGGCAGGTCACGCTCGTCCATGATGATCGCATCGAACGGACACGCGCGAGCGCAGTCACCGTAGCCGAGACATCCGGTCGGACAGATCAGATCACCGCCGGCCACGCGAACGACCGCGGCACATGACATGACGCCACTGTATTCGAATCGCCGCTTCGCGACCTTGCCACCGCCGCACTGGCGCATGCTGACCGCCGAGGAGACCTCACACTTCTCGACACCCAACGCGTCTGCGACCGCATCAGCGACCGGCTGGCCTCCGGCGGTACAAGCCGTGACGGGAACATCGCCGGTCACCATGGCTTCCGCGGCGGCGAAGCACGAAGGACTCCCACACGCTCCGCAGTTCGCTCCGGGCAAGACCGCCAAGACGCGCTCGACGCGGGGATCCACCTCGACCGCGAACCGGCGCGACGCCACGGCGAGCATGAACGAAGCCGCCAGGCCGATCACGGCCAAGGAGAGCACTGCTTTGAGTACGAGCTCCAGATCCACGTGCTTCCCTTCCTTACAGACCGAACAGGCCGCCGAGGCCCACGTAGCCGAATGAGAGCAGTCCTGCCGTGATGAACGCCATCGGAGTACCCTTCATGATCTCCGGCACCGGGGCGACCTCAAGACGCTCGCGAAGTGCGGCGAAGCTGATGAGCGCGAATCCGAAACCGATCGCGACCCCAAGGGTGTATACGAGCGTCTCACCGAAACCGAACGAATACGCCACGTTCATCTTGAAGAAGCCAGGCTTGACCGACTCGGTCGCCGTGGCAAGGACCGCGCAGTTCGTGGTGATCAGCGGCAAGAAGATGCCGAGCGCGCGGTACAGCCCCGGGCTCGCCTTGCGCAGGTACATCTCGACGAACTGGACCAGCGAGGCTATCACCAGGATGAATGCGGGGATGTAGAGGAAGTCACCCACCCCGAGAGGCTCGAGCAACACGTTCCAGAAGACCCAGGTCCCCGTCGAGGCAAGCGTCATCACGAACAACACCGCGCCCGCCATGCCTATCGATGTCTCCATCGCGTTCGACACACCGAAGAACGGGCACAGCCCGATGAACCGCGTGAGCAGGATGTTGTTGACGAGCGCACCGCCGACAAGGAGCAGCGCGAAGTGACTGAGCGTCTCCATCAGCTCGGGCCTCCTTCGTCCAACGTACACCCGGGGATCGGCTCGACTTTGCGTGCGGCGAGTCGGCGATTGAGCGCTGTCATCGCTGCCACGAGGAAACCGAACACGAGGAACGCGCCCGGGAACAGCATCACGACACCAGGACCGCGATACCACGAGGGCATAGCGATCAACCTGGTTCCCATGAATACGATCTCACCGCTACCGACGAACTCGCGGATGAACGCAAGCACGACGATCACGACGGCGAACCCGAGTCCCATCCCGAGGCCATCGGCGGACACCAGACGGGGCGGGTTGTGATACGCGAACGCCTCGGCCCTGCCGAGGATAAGGCAGTTCACGACGATGAGCGGGATCCAGACGCCCAGAAACGTGTAGATGTCAGGCAGGAAGGCGTGCATCGTCAAGTCGACTATGGTCACGAACGAGGCGATCACGACGATGAACACTGGGATGCGCACCAGTTCTGGCACGAAACGTCGCATCGTCGAGATCAGCACGCTGGATGCGGTCATGACGAAGATGACGGCGAGGCCCATGAACAACGCGCCTTCGACCTTGGTCGAGACGGCGAGGGTCGCACACAACCCGATCATCAACACGGTCAGGGGGTTGTCGATCAGGAGGCCGCGCTTGAAAACCGCTATCCATTCACTCACTGTCCCCCACCCCCTTCCGGTACCTCGATCCCGGCCAGCACGTCAGCATAGACGTGCCCGGCGACGATAACGCCTTTACGAACACCGACCGCGGACTTGGTCGCACCGCTGATCGAATCGAACTCCTTGGATGCTGTGTCGATCGACGTGCCGTCCCATCCGACGAACTGCTCGAGGAACCACGCATCGGTCATGATCTTCGTGCCGAGTCCCGGTGTCTCATTCTGCGTGATGATACTGACACCGGAGACTTTCCCATCTCTATCTAAACCGACGACCAGCTGCATGGGTCCGCCGTAACCTCGGGGAGCACAGCGCACGGCAAAACCCTGGGGTCCGCCAGTCGCGTCGCGTCCCACCCACAGGCCGAAGACCTGAACCTCTCCAGCGGCTTCCTGGGCGTCTTCGAGCAGCCCGTCGTCGAGCGCCTCGAACTCCTCTGCCGAGGAAAGCACCGACTTGAGGGCTCTTTCCTCGGCGGCTCTTTGCTGTTCGGCGATGCGTCCGCGAGTCATCTCGTAAGTGAGCGTGAGTGCGGTCGCCGAGACTGCGCAGGTCACCAGAACCGCAAGTACCATCTTCGCGGGAGTAGACGCCACTCTATCCACGGCGACCCTCCCATCCGAACACGCGCGGCAGCGTAAGCCTGTCTATCAGCGGCACCAGGCCGTTCATGAACAGGATCGCCCAGGTCGTGGCCTCGGGAGCGGGGCCGAACAGCCTCGCGACGATGTTGATCAGCCCACATCCGCAACCGAACAGCAGCCGGCCCGTCGGCGTCATAGGGGACGTCACATAGTCGGTCGCCATGAAGAACGCCCCGAGCAGCACGCCTCCCGCCAACACGCTGAAGACGGGATCGACGCCGAACGCCCAGGCGAGCACCGCGACCGTGCCGATGTAGCTCACGGGGATCCTCCAGTCGATGATTCCGCGAGCGACAAGCACGAAGCCCCCCAGGATGAGGAGCGCTCCAGAGATCTCGCCGAGCGACCCTTCCAGGTTCATGAACAGAAGCGGGACGTACTGGGCCTTCGCGTCGAAACCGTACGCACCCCCGGCCGCCATGTCCGCACCAGCGATGGCCAGCCGTGTCGCGCCGGTCAGGGCGTCGAGACCCTCAGGCGCCAAGACGTCGATGCCGCGGAACCACCCGCCGGGAACCTTCTGCTCCGCCAACACGCCGCCCCAGGAGATCGCGATGAACGCGCGACCCACCAGTGCCGGGTTGAAGAGGTTCCAACCCAGGCCACCGAAGAGCATCTTGGCCAGGCCTATGGAGACGATGCCGCCGGCCACGGCTATCCAAAGCGGCGTCCTGGGGGGCAGCGCAAGCGCAAGCAGCAGACCTGTCAGCAGCGCACTGCCGTCCGTGATGGTCTGTGGATGCTTGGCCACCCGGTTCCAGACCCACTCCGTACCGACGGCGGACAGTATGCACGCGGCCAGAAGTCCGACCGCGACCATCCCCATGTTCCATACCGACCACAGCGTGACCGGCGTAAGTGCCGCGACCACCCATAACATGATCCTGGTGCAGCTCTCCCCGTCGGAGATATGCGGGGACGAAGCGAGGCGCGGCAACGCTGTCTGGGTCTCCTGCTCGCTCACAGCTTCGCCCCCCTCTCCATCAACGCATGCTTGGCCCGGCGGATCAGTTGCACCAGCGGGCGGTTGGTCGGACACGCATAGCTGCAGCAACCGCACTCGATGCAGTCGAGCGCCTTGTACCTCTCGGTCCCGTCCCAATCGGAACGGTTCGCGTAGATGCCGATCGCGTAGGGCTGAAGGTACATCGGACACGCGCTCACGCAACGCGAGCACCGGATGCAGGGTTGGTCACCGCAAACCGCCGGCGGGGTCTCCTCGGCAGGCAGGGCGACGATGCCCGACGTACCCTTGATCACGGGGATCGAGAGGTCCGCCAGGCCGTTGCCGGTCATCGGGCCGCCTGCGATCAGGCGTCCGACGTCGCCCGTCAGCCCGCCAGCCTCGTCGACGAGGACCTGCGCGGGCGTGCCCAGCAGCGTCAGCAGGTTGGCGGGAGAGGCCACCTTACCGGTGACCGTGACGACGCGCTCCATGAGCGGCCGGCGCAGCTCCACCGCGTCTGCGATCGCCGCGGCGGTGCCGACGTTGTGCACGAGCGCGCCGGTGGCCGCCGGAAGCTTGCCGTGTGGAACCTCCTTGCCCAGCACGGCGAGTATCAGCTGCTTCTCAGCACCCTGCGGGTAGTGTGTAGGCAGTACATGGACGTCAACGTCGGCCCCCGACACGGCACCGAGTGCGGAAGCAGCGTCAGGCTTGTTGTCCTCGACCGCGATCACCGCCCGGGACGCTCCGACCGCTTCGCGGATGATCTCGGCACCCTTCACCACGCGCTGCGGCTGCTCGAGCATGAGCCTGTGGTCACACGTCAGATACGGCTCGCACTCGCAGCCGTTGAGGATGACCGTGTGGATCCTCATGTCCTTCGGCGGGCTTAGCTTGACCGCCGCAGGGAACGTGGCTCCTCCGAGCCCGACGATGCCTGCGGCACGAACGAGTTCCGCAACGCTCTCTGCGTCCGGTATCCGCTCGAACGAACCGAAGTCCTGGTCGGCCGCGGGCGTGATCTCGACAGCCTGAGCCATGACGCCCGACGCCAGCATCACACGTACTATCGCCGTGACTTCTCCGTCGACCGGCGAGTGCACCGGGGCCGACACCATGGCGTCGACGGCCCCGACCACCTGGCCGCGACGGACGTGCTCGCCCACTTCGACCGTAGGCGCACAGGGTGCCCCCAGATGCTGGCTCATAGGGACGACGAGCACCTCAGGCACAGGTGCCCGTCGTATCGCTTCGTCCCTGGACGCCTCTTTGCGATCGGGCGGGTGCACGCCGCCCGGGAAGCCGGCCTTTCGCAAGAGCTCTCCCTTCAACCCCTGTCAACCGCCAAAGATGGTTGAGACAAGGTTTTACCAGTCATTGCGGATTCCCGCCATAGCCCCGGGCGATTTCCTCGATCCGGCCTAATGCACCGAACACGACAGACAGGGGTCGTACGCACGTACGAGCCGCTCGATGGCCAGCAAGAACTCCTGTTCGGGCAGTCCTGCGACCGTCGGAGCGAACGCCCGCATATCGCTTTCCAGGTTCGCCAGATTCTGCGCCGTGGGCGTGATCACGTCTCCGGCGCGCACTATGCCGTCATCGTCGACCTCATACCAGTGGTACAGCGTGCCCCTGGGAGCTTCGGTCGCGGCCGCCCCGTCACCTGCACGTACCTGGTACTCGACGGGCGTGCTCTCTCCGGGCTCGGCAAGGAGCTGCTCGATGTAGCCGGCGCAGCGAACTGCCGCATCTATCAACTCGATCGCCTGAGAGACGTTGTTGTGCAGCGGGTTTCTCGATCCCTGCAGGCCAGCTACGCTCTCCATCGCGGCTCTCGCCTCATCGACCAGACGCTCACCGTTGATGTTGATGCGCGGTAGAGCACCGGTCATGAACGTCCTGCCGTCGACCGTCGAGTGCTTTGCGTTGCTGTGCGCGGCCACGTCCTCGCGGATCACGTCACGATACCCGGCCACCGGCTTGCGCCAACCACCGTCAAGCGCCGCGATGTCACCGTCGTAGATCGCGTAGTCATCCGCCGAGGAAAGCGCGAGCATCTCACCGCCGGTCGACAGGTCCAACTCCTCGAAGGCCGCGAACAACTCGGCCGTCGAAACCGCGTCCTTGGCCACGTCGAGCAAGGCGGTATGCATGGCCTCCAACACGGACACGGACGGTTCGGAGGTGAAGCCCCCCACCACCGCGGTGATGGGATGAACCGGCCTACCACCGACCTGAGTCGTAAGGTCGTTGCCGAGCTTCTTGATACGCAATGCGCGCTGCACGACATCCGGGTGCGTTTCCGCAAGCGGAAAGACGCTGCCGAGATTCACGTAGTCGGGAGCAGCGAACAGGTAGAGGTGAGTCGCGTGGTTCTGAAGGTAGCTGCCGTAGACGAGCAGCTTGCGGAGCAGGTTCGTCCTGTCGCACACCTCAACGCCCATTGCCGCTTCAAGCGCCTTGATCGAAGTCAGAGCATGGTTGGGCGAGCAGATCCCGCAGATGCGGCTCGTGATCAACGGGACTTCGTCGAAGCGCCGCCCGCGAACCATGGACTCGAAGAAGCGCGCCGGCTCTATCACGTCCATCCTGATGTCGCGGACTTCTCCTCCTTCGACGTCTACCGAGATGGTGCCATGGCCCTCGATGCGGGCAACGTGCTCAACAGTAAGGGTGCTCATCGATCCAGCGCCTCCTCGAGAGTGTTGTACAGACGAGCTCGCTCGAACAGCCGCTCGGCGGTGATCCCCTTCTCAGCCAGAAGTGCGATGGCCGAGTCGAGGTTCGCCTCAGGCGCCACACCCCGGCACCCCGTGCAAGGCCGTCCCAGCGTGATGCAGCGAGCTCCACATCCGGTCCTGGTTATCACGCCGAGGCACAGCTCGCCGCGCTCGAAGAAGCAGACGTTCTCCTTGGTCTTGCAGATCGCACACATCGGCTCTGCGGGAACCCTGCTCTTGAGTCCCAGCAGCGCCCGAGACAGCACGACGAGGAACTCCTCGGTGTCGATCGGGCATCCCGGCACCACATAGTCGACGCCGATGACGGAATCGATCGCCATAGGTGTGATGCGTCCGCATGCGACCTGGGCTGCGTCTTGTCCGTATACGCAACCGTAGTGAGCTTCCAGATCACCCGTTGCGCCCAGGGCAGGGATACCACCTGTAGCCGCACAGGCTCCCAGCGCGATCACGACACTCGCCGTCTCCCTCACGCGCTTGAGCGTCTCGACATGCGCGTCGGTCGTGACAGCACCCTCGACGATCGCCACGTCGTACTCCTCGGGCATGTGTCCGCTCGCGGCAAGCTGCCAGTAAACGAGGTCGATGGTTCCGAGCACGTCAAGCAGGTCGTCCTCTATGTTAGTCATCTGTACCTGACACCCGAAATCACTCGCCAGGCCGATGACCACGACTCGAGCGGCCATCTATATCGCCTCCTGGAGGTTCATGGCTTCCCAGTAGTTGAAGACGGGACCATCCACACACGCGTACTGGTGCCCAACACCACAGTGTCCGCACTTACCGATCCCGCACTTCATCCGCCGCTCGAAACTCACGTAGATCTTGTCGACATCCATCTTCTTCTCACGCATCTCGTCGATGACGTAGCGATACATCACCGGCGGCCCACAGATGGCCCCGTACGTCACCGACGGGTCGATGTCCAGCTCCTCGAACAGTCCGGTCACGCGCCCCACGCCGTCGGTCCACGTGTCGTCTGCCTCGTCCACCGTCAACTTCAGATCGAAATCGTCGCGGTGCTTCCACATGTCGAACTGATAGCGGAACAGCACCTCATCAGGGTTCCGGGCGCCGTACAAGATCGTCACCTTGCCGAAATCGTGTCTGTCATCATGGATGTGGTTGATGAGCGACTTGAGCGGCGCGATGCCGAGCCCGCCGGCCACAAGCAAGACGTCATGACCCTTCATCTCCGAGAACGGGAAGCCGCGACCGAAAGGACCGCGCAGACCGACTACGTCACCGCACTGCTTGCGGTGCAGCGCCCCGGTCACGTCGCCAGCGTTACGTACGCACAGCTCGATGAAACCCTGCTTGCTGGGCGCCGAGGAGATCGAGATCGGCGCTTCACCCACACCGAAGATGGACAGCTCGACGAACTGCCCGCTGTCGAACTTGAACGCCTCACGTACCTCGTTGTCGATGATACGAAGTTCGAAGAGCTTCTCGTGCTCGGTCAGATCCATGATCGAAGTGATACGCGCAGGCCACGGCCTATACGGATTCGCCTGGAGTTCGCGATACGCCGATGCGCTCATCAGCACTCACCGCCCTTCTCCAGCGCCTTCACGACTTCTCTGGGACTGATTCCGGCAAGACACGCTTTCGCGCACCTGCCGCATCCGACGCACAACACACGCTCGAACTTCGAGAGATAACCCCACTGCTTGTGGTAGTAACGGTACTTGACCCTGCTCGCCCGGCTCGCACGGAAGTTGTCGCCGTGAGCCACCTCCGCGAACTCACTGAATTGGCAGGAGTCCCACGTCCTGACCCTGACACCCGTCTTGCCGTCGGCCGCGAGCCGGTCCTTGACGTCGAAGCAGTAACAAGTCGGGCATACCATTGAACAGGCACCGCAGCTCAGGCACCGCTCACCGAGCTCATCCCAAAGCTTGTCATCGAACTTCGCATCCAGGAGCAGCGGCAACTGCGCCGTATCGAGTTCCTCGGTGAATGAGGACTTGAATGCTCTCGTGCGCTCCTGGAAGGCGGCGGTGTCCTCGTCGGTGATCTCTCTCGTCACGACGTGCTGGTCGAGCAGTTCGGCGCCTTTGACCGAGTGCACGGACACGAAGTACCTGTCTCCGATGTCCGTCAGGAAGACGTCGAAGCCCCAATGGACCTCGTCGGTACCCCAGGCATTGCAGAAGCAGCTCTCCGTGGGGACACACGAGACGCCTACGATCATCGTCGAGGCCCGACGGGCCGTGTAATAGGGATCCTCGTAGTCGCCCGTGAAGACGTTGTCCATCAGCATCAGTGCGTTGATGTCGCACGGGTGCAACCCGAAGATCATCCGGGGTGCCGCGAAGACCTCGTCGTCGAGCACCTCGTTGTCAGCCACCCTGAAGCGCATCATCTGATCTTCTGGAGGGAAGAAGAGCTTCTTGGGCGGCAGTAGCGTGGTATCGAAGTCCAGCCTGAGCTCCGCTGGGTCTTCGATGCGGTCCAGAACGAACTTCTCCCCTTTCGCTACTGGACCGAAAAGCTCGAAGCTCTCGGACAGTCCGGAAACGAGTTCAGGCACCCGTTCCTTGTCCATGACACGGAAGAACATATGCTACCCCCATACTCCCGGCAGAGTCGGTGCCGGACCGGCATGTCCGGCACGTATATCAGCGTGAGGCGCCCCAGGCATCGGCGCCACTCCGCTAGTCCCCGAAGAAGATCTCGATCTCGCGAAGTGCGGACTCCGGCGAGTCCGATCCGTGTACGACGTTGGCGTCCACGACCAGTCCGAAATCACCGCGGATGGTTCCAGGCGCGGCATCGCGCGGGTTGGTCGCACCCATGAGTTTACGGCAGACCATCACGGCCTCAGGTCCGGACAACACCATCTTCACGACAGGGCCTGACGTGATGTACTCGATGAGACCGGGGTAGAAGGGCTTGCCCTCGTGCTCCGCATAGTTCTCGGCGGCCTGTTCGGGAGTGACCGTTCCGAGTTCGAGCCGTTCGATCGTGAGGCCGGTGTTCTCGAAACGCTGGACGATCGGGGCGATGAGGCCCCTGGCCACAGCGTCCGGTTTGATCATGATGAAGGTCTTCTGCTCCACGTTCTTCCTTTCCGTCACGGCGCTTCGCCGCCATTCTCGCTCTTACAATCCGGGCAAGTGTACACGAGTGGGCCGATCCGGGCTAAGTGAGGGAGATGCATCGCACATAGGACTACTCCTGCGGACCTCGAAAACCCGCTCGCCTCACTCAGTCATCTTCTGGCGTTCGCCAGTCGTTGGCCACTCCACTGACCTTCCAACCGACACCCTCGCGCGACAACGTGATCTCATAACGTAATGGAGCTCCGTTGTCTGGCGTCACAGTCACCTCGACCCGGGACGTACGAGCCGCGCGCTCGATCGCTCCGAGTTGGAACTCCTTGACAGGAGGCAGCTTCGCCATCTCCTTGTCCACGTCAGCATCGGGCACTGCCACCCAGTACTTGTCGACCGCACTACCTGCGGCACGTGCCTCAAGCAGGCCATCGACGGTCATCGCCTGCGTCGGGAAGCCGAGTCCGGTGAAGTACAGCGCCAGCAGAGCGCCGGCCACCACGACCACGACCGACGCGATCGACACCACAGTCCGCCAGGGGTTGCGCGTCTCTCTGCGGCTGAGCCGCTCGGCCCTTCTCAGCTCTCGGTCGGCTTCACGCATATCCTGGTCCGAACGGGTGAAGAAGGCTGACTCCTCGATCTCCTCCGTTTCGAGAACGGCACCGGTACCCGGAGTGCCAGACTCGATATCACTGCCCGGGATAGCCGCGAACTCCACAGTGGCTCCGTCGTCGAAACCGGACATTCCGACCATGCTCGACTCGATCACCGGCGGCATCTCTCCGGTCTGCCAGCCCTCCACGACCTCACGTTCGGGCGTGGGTGCGACGAGCGCCGCCTGGCTCCTGTCGAAGGCCTCAAGAGCCTGGCCCGACAGCGAGTGTCCGTGGAGCTGAATCGCCTTCTCGAACGCCTTGACCGCCTCGGCATCCAAACCCAGAGCGTGAAACGCGATACCCAGATTGGCCAGCGCCTTTCCGCGACCGGAATACGTGTCGAAGCCAAGCGCCGCCTTGTACGCCTCGACCGCGTCGCCGGGCCGGTCAAGCGCCATGAAGCAGAGTCCGAGGTTGTTGAGCGCCTTCCCGGGGTCGGGATTACCCGAGTCGAGTGCTGCCTGCCGGTAGGCGGTAGCCGCCTCCTCGATGTGTCCCATCTGCATGTGCGCTCCGGCCATCCCTTGGAGTGCTCTGTAATGGGCATCGTACTCAGGGTCTTCGAGTGCTGCGCGGTACTCCTCCACCGCTTCACCATACTCGGCCTGGGCGACGAGAGCTGACGCAAGGTTCACCCTGGCCGCGGCGCGCTTCTCATAGAGTTCGTCGCGCAAGGCATGTCGGTACACGGATACCGCATCAGAGTAGCGACGAAGCCGCATCAGGGCGTTGCCGGCCATGTGGTACGCAGCTCCGTTGCCGTCGGTGCCACGTCCCGCAGCGGCAAGGAAGCCCTTCGCGGCGACGCGATAGTCGCCCGCGTCGTACGCCGCCTTCGCTTCCTGGAAACGAGCGTCATCCACGGCGGGTCCGCCTTGCGTCACGGTGTGGCGTTCTCGATGGTCACAGACTGCATCACATCGCCCACGGCGATTGAGCGCACAACATCCATCCCCTCGGTGACCTGACCGAATACGGTGTAGTTCCCATCAAGGAAGGACTGTGGGCCAAGGCAGATATAGAACTGAGACCCAGCGGAGTCCGGGTGCTGAGAACGTGCCATCGCTACTGTGCCGTCCAGGTGCTGGCGAGAGTTGAACTCCGCCGCCAGCCGGTAGCCCGGTCCCCCGGTACCCACGTTCGGGTCGTCGTCCTTCGAGAGCGGGTCTCCACCCTGGATCACGAATCCCGGTTCGACACGATGGAACTTGGTCCCATCGTAGAAGCCCTTCTGGGCAAGCTCGATGAACGCCGCGACATGGTTCGGCGCATCCTCGGCGTAGAACTCGAACTTGATGACACCCTTCGGTGTCGTGATGACCGCTATCTCGCTGCCGTTCGGTTCGTACGTTGCTGTATACAAGGCGTTCTCCTCGGCGATCTGGGGAACCTCTACGGGCTCCTCCTCGGTAACCGGCTCGTCTTGGACGGCAGTGTCCTTCGACGTTTCGGGTTCGGACGGCGTCGCACAACCCGCAACGCCAAGCGTCATGGCGAACAGGGCGAACACGATGATCAGAGTCAAGACGCGAAGCGGCTTTGGCGACATGGAAGGCTCTCCTTCTCGGCACGTACCCGATGCGGCCATACGGGCCGCGCACAATGTGTCATTCTACCAGTGTGGCACAGACGTGATAAGGAGTATGCTTGCATGGTATCCGTCCAGCCGCCACGTGACCGGACAGGCGCGTGGCGCGTTGTCCTATACGCTCGGCCGAGGAGGAGATGCACTTGGGAGCGCCAAGTACTGACAAGGTCCGTAACGTCGTACTGGTCGGCCACGGCGGTGCGGGAAAGACCTCTCTAGCGGAGGCGATGCTGCACCTGGCCGGCGTCACGAAGCGCCTGGGGAGCGTGGACGAGGAACATTCGAACCTCGACTACGACCCAGAAGAGATCAAGCGTAAGCTCACAATCAACCTCGCACTAGCACCCTTCACGCACAAAGGCGTCAAAGTCAACGTCATCGACACCCCCGGATACGCCGACTTCATCGGCGAAGCCATCGCAGGCATGGAGGCGGCCGAGATGGCGCTGTTCGTGGTTGACGCAGTCGCGGGACCTCAGGTCCAAACCGAACGGCTCTGGAAGATAGCGGGCGATATGGGTATCGCCCGGGCCGTCTTCGTCAACCGCCTGGACAAGGAACATGCCGACTTCGACGCGGCCATGGTGGCCCTCGAGGCCAAATTCGGCCACCGCGTCGGCGCCGTTCAGATACCGATGGGCAAGGAAAGCGACTTCTCTGGAGTCATCGACGTCATCCGCATGAAGTCCTACCGTCACCAGGGCGCCAAAGAGGAGATCGGCGACATACCTGCCGAGTTCTCAGAGGCCACCGAAGCCGCCCGTGACCGGCTGTGTGAGCTGGTCGCCGAAGCAGACGACGACTTGATGGAGAAGTACCTCGAAGGCGAGCGTCTAAGCCAGGAAGAGCTAGAGGTGCTGCTGGACAAGGCGATCGCCCAGGGCATCTTCATCCCGGTGTTCGTCGGCTCCGCACTCACTTTGCAGGGCGTCGAAGATCTCATGGATGAGATCGTCACGTTCTTCCCGGAACCTACTGCGCACGGGCCACTCAAGACCGTTGACGGCGACGAGATCCCCTTCTCGACCAGTGGTGAGGTGACCGCGCACGTCTTCAAGAGCCTCTCGGACCCCTACGTCGGAAGGCTCTCGTTCCTCAAGATCGTCTCGGGGACGCTGACGCCCGGCACCGAACTGGTCAACTCCCGCACGGGTAAGAAGGAACGGGTCGCGCACGTATTCAAGATGACCGGCAAGGAGACTGAGGGTATCGAGGGGGCGCCTGCCGGCGATATCGCCGTGCTGGCGAAACTCTCGGACACGCTGACCAACGACACGCTCTCGGCTTCCGGCAAGACCTCCTTCGCGCCCCTGCCGACACCCGAGCCGCTCTATCCCGTCGCGATCGTCGCCAAGACGAAAGCAGATGAGGACAAGCTGGGCACCGCGCTCAAGACCATCGTTGACGAGGACCCCTCACTGCTGCTCACACGCGACGAGGAGACCCACCAGACCGTCTTGACCGGCTTGGGTGAGACCGCGATCGACGTGGTCATCGCGAGACTACACGACAGGTTCCACGTCGAAGCCGAACTCGAGGAGTTGCGCATCCCCTACCGGGAGACCATCCGCAAGACCTCACAGGCCCAGGGACGTCACAAGAAGCAGACGGGTGGCTCGGGACAGTTCGCCGACTGCTGGCTGCGCCTTGAACCGAACCCCGGTGGCGGCTACGAGTTCGTCGACGAGATCGTAGGCGGACGGATTCCGCGCCAGTTCATCCCGGCGGTCGACAAAGGCGTGCAGAACACGATGACCGAGGGCGTGTTGGCCGGCTACCCGGTCGTCGACGTCAAGGTCGCAGTATACGACGGCAGCTACCATAGCGTCGACTCGAACGAGATGGCTTTCCGCACGGCGGCCAGGATCGGGTTCAGGGCGGCCGCAGAGAAGGCGGACCTGGTGTTGCTCGAGCCGATCGCGACGCTGGAGATCCACGTTCCGGACGAGTACGCCGGCGCGGTCATGGGCGACATCTCCTCGATTCGTGGACGCATCCTGGGGATGGACGCACCCGACCCGGGTGAGCAGGTCATCAAGGCACAAGCGCCCTACGCGGAAGTGGTGCACTACTCCACGCATCTCCGCTCCCTGACCAGCGGTACCGGGACGTACACCATCCAGATCGAATCGTACGAACAGGTCCCCCCGGACATGGCCAAGAAGATCGTCGAGCAGTATCAGAAGGAAAGGGCCGAGGGACACTAACAGGTGGCACCGACGTACGAAAGGAGGCCGGTCCCCCACGCGGGGCCGGCCTCCTTCTCTGTGTGCGTATGGTGCCCTCTGCAGGATTCGAACCTGCGGCCTTCTGCTCCGGAGGCAGACGCTCTATCCACTGAGCTAAGAGGGCCGGTGCGCTTGACGCCAACGCAGAGTATCATACCCGCAAGACGCCGACCACGACCTTTGGCCGAATGCACGCAAGACGACAGCTCACTGCCATCGATGAGGGATAGGGGACGCATGAACGCGGCAAGGACCCTGGTCATCACCAACCCGGCCGCGAAGCATGGTGAAGCAGCTCGACTGCTACCCGTCATCGAACGCCTGCTGCAAAGCATCCCGCATGACACCGTCGAGACACAGGCGATGGGCCACGCGACGGACATCGCGCTATCAGCGGCAGGATACGACCTCATCGTCGCCGTGGGCGGTGACGGCACGGTCCATGAAGTCCTCAACGGACTCATGCGCCGACCGGCTGATGACCGGCCCGCCCTCGGCCTTCTGCCCACCGGTTCAGGTAACGACACCAGGCGTACCCTAGGTGTCCCCGAGGACCTCACGGAGGCGGCACTCGCACTGGCGACCGGGGTGCGCAAGCGGTTCGACGTCGGACTCTGCAACGGTATCTACTTCAACAACAGCTTCGCTGCCGGCCTGGACGCCAAAGTCACCGCCAAGGCCGTCGAGTACAAGGTCACGACGAAACGCTCCGGGCTGTGGCTCTATCTCACCGCACTCCTGCACGTGCTCTTCAACGACCTGTCCAGCTTCGAGCTGCGCATCAGCTTCGACGGGCAGCCGCCAGAGGTACACGACACGCTGATAGTGGCCGTCACGAACGGCCCCACGTACGGGGGCGGATTCTTCATCACGCCGGACGCGGTATCCGACGACGGCCAGTTCGATGTGTGCATGATCGACCCGCTCTCCCTCCCGCAGGCACTCGTCCGACTGCCGTTCGTCATCGCCGGCAAGCACACGAAGATGCGACCTGTCCACATGAGCCGCCACACCTCGCTCGTGATCGAATGCGATTCAGCCGTCCCGGCGCAGATCGATGGCGAAGTCCTGCTTGAGAGCCGCTACGACATCTCGATCCTGCCCCGGGCCATCGAGTGTGTCGTGCCGAGGAGAGCCTGACGATGGACCAGTTCACGGAACGACTACTCTCACCCGCCCTGTGGGCTGCTGCGGCCTATATGATCGGCTCGATACCGTTCGCCTATATCATCGTCAAGGCGATCATCGGAGAGGACGTCACCACACACGGGAGCGGGAATGTCGGCGCCATGAACGTCCGACGCTCCACAGGCTCATGGGGCTGGTTCACGGTAGCGATGATCGGCGATGCGCTCAAAGGGATTCTGCCCGTTGCAGCCGCCAAGCTTCTTGCCAGCGGCATGGCGATCCAGCTGCCTTACGGTTCTCAGATCGCAGATGACGCGGTCTTATCGCTGCTCTCTCCACCGGGACTCCCGGACAGCCTGGGAATGATGGCGAGCGCTCCGATCCCCATCATCGTCGTCGCGGGAGCAGTACTCGGTCACAACTACTCCTTGTGGATGGCGATCATCAAGAAGCGCTTCTCGCGTACGGGCAAAGGGTTGGCGACCGGTGGCGGTGCGCTACTCGCCTACGACTGGCGCTACTTCGTAGCTGTCGTAGCCGTCGGGCTCGCGATCATCTTCATCACGCGCTACATGATGGCCGGACAGGTCGCTGCCGCGGCGACTCTGCCGCTCACCGCGCTCTTGCTGGGATCCCCAGACTGGCCCTTCGCGCTACTGATGGGTGCCGTCGTCTACGCTGCACACCACAAACGCTTCATGGGGCTACTCGCGGGAGCCGAGCCGAAGTTCTACATCAACGACGGAATGGGCCCGAAGGGTTAGGCGGGTCCACCGTGCCGGACAGGACGGTGGACCGGCCCAAGATGGCTCTACGGCATGGAGATGGCACCACTGGGGCATGCGTCGACGCAGATACCGCACTCAGTGCAGTCGTCCGGTCGTGCCAGCACCGCGACATCCTCAAGGTCGTAGCAGGATACGGGGCACTCATCGACACAGATGCCACATGCGGTGCACAGGTCGGAGTCAACGACGGGGATCGACATGGAACTTGTCCTTTCACGCGACTGTAAGGTGCAAAGAGTGGCCGTATGATAGCACGCCTCACGCGACACGGTGCCACCTGTGTCCCCGGCAGGATCACCCGACCTTGTCGGCAACCTCTTCAGGGCTCCAGAGGCAGTACGGGTAAGTACGGTCGGTCAGCACCTCACTTCGAGCATGCTGTGCCTCCAGCGCCGCAAGTTCGATGCGCATCTGCCCAGCAAGAGGGGCAAGAAGCGCACGCAGTTCTTCGTTGACATCCCGGATTCTGGTGCCAAGCGACTTCTTGTCCGCACCTTCAGTCGATATCGCGCGGCGCAGGTCTGCCTTCTCCGCTGTCAAGGCCGTGGCCCGGCTGGCTTCCACGTCAGACTCGAACTCGGCCTCACGCAACATCTCGTCCGGGTTGTGCTCGAAGCGGCTGAGGCGCCGCCGCGCCTCAGCGACCTCCTCCGCGGAGACGATGTGCGCGCCGATTGGCAGATACATAGTCAGCGACGCCACCGTGAACGAGGGTGGCTCGATCCCGAAGAAGGACCTGATGACTGCATCGGTGACCTGATCGTACCTGCCTCCTCCGACTCCGTGTATGAACAGGTCACTCAAGAAGAGACGCGCGTACATCGTGAGAGCCAGGGCCTTGGGCGCGAGGTCGAGCTCGCCAAGGTCTTTCGGCGTCCCAGCGGCAGGCAGATGAGCCACGATCTCATCGTCAGCGAGGACCTCGAGGTTCGCGTCCGTCGACCGGACCCACAAGGTCCTGCGCTTCATGCCGCTCAACACCCAGAACGGCAGCTCGACCGCCCCGTAGGTCTCGGCCAGGTCCGGGACAGGCTGCGCTCGCGAGCGAGTCTTGTGCACCGTACGGTAGTGATCGAGAGCGGCGTTGTAGACGGTCCGGAATCTCGCGGCATGCCGCATGAGGTGTTGCGCGAAGCTCGAAAAAGCGTGTGTGGAGGCAAGACGGGTCACGGGGAGTTCGAGGTAACTCGTGCCTGCATCCGCCTCGAAACGCCGCCGCGTGACGGTCATCAGCTGACCCAGGTCAGACGCATCGCTCCCGGCACCCCGCAGTTCCTCGCAGAAGCGCGCAAGATGGCGTGCGACGGCTGGTGCGGGCAGAGCGCCGGCAAGTGCAGAACTCTCCTCGCAGAACCGCTCTATCGAGGCGGTATCGGGGACCGGTGCGCATGCATAGCATGCACCTGGCCCACCAGACGTCAGCGAGACCCTGCAGCGCCGGGCCACTGGAGAAAGGCATGGGATGTTCATCCCGACGTCATGAGAGGAGTCCGAGTCCACGACAAGGTCGATCCCGACCGCATCGTTCTCACGAGCGAATCGATCGAGCAGGAACATCTTCGCCCATACACCCGGATGGAACAGTTCGGGCTGATGGCCGGTAACGACAAGCATCCGCGGTTCTGGCTCAGCTTCGGCGAGTGGTACCCCCAGGCACCCGGAGTACGCCACGGCCTCCGTCACCGCCTCACGGCGCGCCTGCCGTCGCAACGCCCCGAGGGCGACACCCGCAACCTCGATGTCGGAGGTGGCCAGCAACGCCATGTTCTCCTCGGCGATAGAAGTCCACGACCCGTATGGTGGACGCAGGAGGAGTTCGCCGTGACCCGAAGGAATGGCGGGACGAGTCCGTACCATCGAATCTCCTCTACAGCAGTGCGTCGAACGTGCGCAGACCCACGGGCTCAGCCGCGAAGAACGGCTCGCCGGCGCTGGTTCCTATTGTGCGGCCCCACATCTCCGCCGTCGCTTTCATCATGTCGATGATGCCCGCGTTCGCGGTGTTCGACTCGAACTGGGACTCATAGCACCGAAGTGCGATGAGCTTCGCGTCGAGATGATCGCTCACGTCGACGACGAAGGAAGGCTCTCGGACGAGCCTCAGATGGACCGCCATGTAACGATAGATGCGCGTCGGGTAGTGCGGTTCACCCCGCATGGCAGTCTTCGTGAACTTCGCGTAGAACCGCGCCGCGTCAACGATGCTCGCAGCGGCGATGTGATCCGGGTGGGCGTCTTGCGGATAGGGTGCGAACACCACGTCCGGCCTGGTCTCCCGCAGGACCTCGGCCAGGGTGGTACGCGCCTCGACCGTGTCGAACAGATAGCGGTTGGGCAGATCGAGTGTACGTCGCATCGCACCCAGCGATCGCGCCGCACGGGCCGCCTCCAGCATCCTGGTCTCGTGTGTGCCCTGCGGCGTGGGCTCTCCGTCCGTCAGGTCGATCAGCGTGACCTCGTGGCCCTCGGCCGCGAACTTCGCGACGGTAGCCCCCATACCGATCTCCACGTCGTCGGGATGGGCTCCGACGCAGACGATGCGTGTCATGGTGAGTCCTCCTCGAGCGCGGTCTGCCACACGCGCATGTAGTAGGTGAAGCGGATCTCCGGGTCGTCGAGGTCCTCTCCGAAAGAACGGTCATGATCGTAGTAGATCCGCTCCACAGGCAGTTCCGCGATCTCCAGGCGGTTCCTGAACGCCTTGGCCCACAACTCCATCGGCATCGCATAGCCCGGTTCGGTCAAGGAGATCCGTTCAAGCGAAGACAGACGATAGGCCTTGAAGCCACAGAACGCGTCGGTCAGTCCCCACCCGGTCACGCGGTTGATCTCGGCCGTGACCCTGGCGTTGATCTCCCGCCGAGACTCAGGTGCCAGGCCTATCTCCCGGCTGCCGGGCAGGTAGCGGCTACCCGACACTATGTCCACTCCGTGGCGCGCCGTCTCAAGGAACCGCTCGATGTGTGCCGGCTCGTGCTGCCCGTCGCAGTCCATGGTCACGACCGACTGTGCCGACCTGGCACGCGCAAGAGCGAACCCTTCTGCCAGCGCGCGACCGTATCCCAGGTTCACGGGGTGTGTCACCAGGGTGACGTCAGGCCGCACTGCCAGTACACTCGCCGTATCGTCCGTCGAACCGTCGTCCACGACGATGATCTCTCCATCGAAGTGTTCGCGCACCGCATCGAGCACGCTTGTGACCGTGGGCGCCTCGTTGAAGACCGGTAGCAGCACTACGTCAGCCACTGGACCGTCTCGCTCTCGCGTCAGCGGTTCAAGGCCGCGCCTGGCGCGGGCGCTTCTAGGACCTCGAACGTGGTGGTGATGTCGACCTGCGGTCCGAACATCCCCTTCACGGCGCAGTACTTCTCCTCGGAAAGCTCGATCGCTCTCACCACCGCATCCGACGACACCCCATAGCCTGTGACCAGGTAGTGAATCCTGATGGCGGTGTAGATCTTGGGGAAGTCATCCTCACGCTGGTCCGCTTCGACCTCGATCTCGATGGCCCGAACATCCTGACGTTTCTTCTCGAGTATCGATATGACATCCATCGCAGTACAGCCGGCAAGGCCGGCAAGTACGACCTGAAGCGGCCGCATGCCGGTGCTTTCGCCCTTGTATTCGGTCCTGGCGTCCATGACGATCGCATGTCCGGAGTCGTCCCATGCCACGAGCTGCCGTTTGGCGCTCCGGCGGACACGTATGGTATCCAAATCTGCCCCTTTCGCGACCGGTCCCCGGCGTCAGACCTTGCGGCCGACGGCCTCGGCGAGTTCCCTGGGATTCTGGGCCTTGCCGATTGCCTCCTCGAAAGTGACCTTACCTCCCTGCAGCAAGGTCCTGAGATGCTGGTCCAAGGTCTGCATACCCAGGGAACCTCCACCCTGGATGATGGTCGCCATCTGGTGTGTCTTCCCTTCTCGGATCAAGTTACGGATGGCCGGGATACCAAGCATGATCTCCATGGCCATAATGCGGCTGCGACCGTCGGTGCTGCGCAACAGGACCTGGGAGAGCACGCCTTCGAGTGTGTTGGAAAGCTGCATGCGAACCTGCTGCTGCTGGTGTGGAGGAAAGACGTCGATGATACGGTCGACCGTCTCCGGTCCACCTGTCGTATGCAAAGTGGCAAGCACCAAGTGGCCGGTCTCGGCCGCCGTGATGGCGGCGGAGATCGTCTCAAGGTCGCGCATCTCACCGACAAGGATCACATCAGGGTCCTGACGCAGTACCCGCTTGAGAGCAGCCGCGAATGAATGGGTATCCTCACCGACCTCGCGCTGGTTGACGTAAGCGCGCTTGTTCTTGTGCATGAACTCGATGGGGTCTTCCATGGTGATGATGTGCAAGGGGCGTGTGTCGTTGATGTGATCGATCATCGCCGCCAGCGTGGTCGACTT
>DLMY01000020.1:11924-12602 GCA_002478275.1 Actinobacteria bacterium UBA7524 | reverse complement strand
ATCGCCGCCAGCGTGGTCGACTTACCTGAACCCGTAGGCCCAGTTACCAGAACGAGACCACGGGGACGCTCGGAGAGGAACTTGCAGACCTTCGGAAGGGCGAGCTCCTCCAGCGTCGGGATGGTGATAGGAATCACGCGGAAGACCGCGCCCAGCGAATTGCGCTGCTGGAAGACGTTCGCCCTGAACCTGGAGACCCCCGGGATGCTGTAAGCGAAGTCCAGCTCGAGCTCGGTCTCGAACCGGCGTCTCTGCTCTTCGGACAGCAGGCCCAAGATCATCTCCTGTGCATCCCTGGGCGTCACCGGCCGCATGTTCTCGACCTGGACGAGTTCCCCGCGCTGGCGTATGCCGGGGGGACTCCCGACCGTGATATGCAGGTCCGAACCACCGCGCTCCAACATCAGACGCAGCAGGTCATCGACGTGGGGAGCATCGGAACCCGGCGAAGCTGAGCCGGCTGCGTTGGGAGCAGCAGCGGGCGACGGTGCACCGACAGGCTGCGGTACACCCGAACCGAACCCGCCTGCGGTCTGAGGGCCAGGCGTTGCAGCCGAAGCGGGAGCCGATGGCGATGGTGCCCCCACCGGCTTGGGCACCCCGTCCCCGCCGAGCGGCGAGCCGGCCGGCGTAGGCGCAGGGGCTGCAGGCGGCGCGCGTCTCGTCGCGGACAACTCG
>DLMY01000020.1:455-11814 GCA_002478275.1 Actinobacteria bacterium UBA7524 | reverse complement strand
GCAGGGGCTGCAGGCGGCGCGCCTGCTCCACCCTCGGTCGCGGATCGAACCCCCATCGGCTCTGCAGGCGCGGATGGTGAAGCCGCCGTCTGACCGGGAGCGGATGCGGCGGCCGGCTGCGGCGCGGCTGCACTCGCATCCGGCTGCCCCCCTGCGCCGTCGACGCCCCCGAGCGCCAGGATCTTGGCGACGATCGCGTCGACCGCTCCCGTCGAGGGCAGATGGGCCGCAGCGCCCGCCTGCCGGGCGCGCAGCGCGGATGCCTCGCCGGGTTGAAGTGAAAGGATGATGACCGGGGCGTCGCCGCCGACACCGGCCTTTATCTGCTGCGTGAGCGCATAGCCGTCCATGCCCTCCAGCTCAGCGTCGACCACGATGACCGTGGGAGACTGCGCCTCTATCATCCCAAGCGCCCTGGGACCCGATATCACGCTCACGACGTCCATGTCGGCTCCGGACTGAAGGACTCCGGACTTGATGCTCTCGATGAGTCCAGCGTCCTCGTGAACGATCAGTACCTTCTTCTCTGCCACCTGGAGACACCCTCCTACTCGAACCGCGCATCGATGCCCGGCTGCATTCGACGAAAGTAGTATCGGTGTTGCGCGACACCTACTGTAGCAGGTCGTGTGATGCGCACCGATAGCCGCGAACCCACATCGCGCTAGTATACTTCCCGTATCGGACCGCATTCCCACGTGCCGTGCTCACGCGAGCGCGGACTCATCCTGAATGGACCATCCTTGGATCGAGAACTCATGCGCCTTCAGATCGAACGCCTTGCCTACGGCGGTGCAGGAGTGTCGCATCTGTCCGACGGCCGCGTCGCATTCGTTCCCGCGACGTGCCCCGGTGACGTGGTTGAAGCTCATGTAGAGACAGAACACCCCAGATACGTCCATATGCACCTTGTCAACGTGGTGGAACCATCGACTTCTCGTGTGACCCCTCCTTGCCCGTACTTCGGGGTCTGCGGAGGTTGTCAATGGCAACACGTCGACGAACCGACACAGCTCGAAGCGAAACGACTCGTCGTCGCAGATGCCTTGGAACGGATAGGTCATCACACGTCACCGCCGGTCGATCCATGTGTCGCTTCTCCCTCCCCATATGGCTACCGCAACAAGATCGAGTTGTCCGCGACGAGACGCGAGGGCCATCCGCTCGAACTGGGGTTCAAGGGCTACTGCAGTGACGCGACGATCGCGATAGACGAGTGCCTACTGCTGCCCACTCACGCGAGCCGGGCACCCCGATCGCTCCGGGGGGCACTCCGTTACCTCGCCGGCCGTGAGGATCTCCAGGTACAACGCGTCGGCCTGAGGGTATCCCACCACCACAAAGACGTAGAAGTGGCGATCTGGACCGCGCCCGGGCCCTTCCCGCGACGCATCGCGGGAACCACGATCACACAGGCCACAGGAGCAAGCGGCGTCGTACGCGTTATGGCGAAGGGAGAGGCGGCTCAACGAAGGATCGCGGGCGTCGAGGTCCTGAAGGGAAGAGGGGCCTGGAAGGAGCGTATCCTGAAAGACTCCTTGCTGGTGTCTGCACCGTCCTTCTTCCAGGTCAACACAGCAGCTGCCGAACTGCTGGTCGGAAAGGTCATCGAATTGCTCGATGCGGGCCCTGATGACAGGGTCGCGGACCTGTACGCCGGAGTGGGGACGTTCACCCATGCGATCGCGCGAACGGCCGGCGAGACGATCGCTGTTGAGTCCTACGGGCCGGCCGTCAGCGACCTGCGCAGGAACATCGAGATGAACGCATCTCCCGTGGAGGTCGAGCCGGGAGACGTCTCGCGCGTACTCCCTGACCTCGGTGCGATCGACCTGATCCTGGTCGATCCTCCCAGATCCGGGCTTTCGCCCAACACCATCGATCCGATGTGCAAGACCGGCGCACGAAGAATCGTATACGTCTCGTGTGATCCGAGTACGCTGGCAAGAGACGCTGCACGTCTAAGCGCCGGAGGATATCGACTGCGACTGGCCGTTCCGGTGGACCTGTTCCCGCAAACCTACCATGTCGAGACCGTCGCGGTGTTCGAAGCGTCCGTCTAACCGGACAACCTGCCCACCTCTGGAAAATCCGTCACGTAGACATCATGCGGGGCATCATCATGGGCTTCGGTCAGGTCCTGACCGGCATCATGCATGGCTTCGTGTTCGCCATCGCCCCACATCGCACTTTCAGTGACGTCGTAAACGACACCCTGATAGGCCACGTAGGCACGGCGCCCGTCTTTGCCGTCGTAAGCGACGAGATCTTCGAGGGTGAACTCGGTCATGGTCTCCTCCGTATGCGTGAATCGGGCGATCTGGTGGGTTTGTCCCCTTGCCGGCAGTCGACCTAACGCAACACGCAGGATGCGTTCAGCCCTCGAGGCGCTCTCTCAGTCGAATGAGGTCCACGACGATCTTGCGTCCCTTGGTGGCTACGACCTCAGCCTTGGCAAGGTTGGAGATGATGCGGCTGGCCGTTTCGCGTGACGTACCTGCGAGTGTGGCGATGTCGTAGTGTGTCAGACCCTCTATGACCGGTACGCCTCGCGACTCGTAGCTCGCTGTGGCGACATTGAGGACCACACGCATGACGCGGTGCGTGGCATCGTGAAACGCCATGTCCTCGAGCCTGGCGATCGTGTTGCGCAACCGGCGCGAAAGCGTTGCTATCAACGATACGGCCAGGCGCGGGTTGAGCTGGATCGCGGCGGTCAGATCACTCGCATCGAGACTGAAGAGCTCGACGTCACTCACGGCGATGACGTCCGCGGAGCGTGGTTCCGCATCGACGAGGCTCATCTCACCGAAGTGCGCGGGAGCCTCAAGGTAGTTGAGGGCGAGTTCCTTGCCGTCGGGAGAAGCGAGCGAAACCTTCACCCGACCCGAGACAAGCAGGTACATCACCGAACCAGAGTCATTCTGGTTCACGATGAACGCACCTTTGGGGTAGTGCCGGAACTGGACCATCGACGCGAACGTACCGAGGTCGTCGGCGGAAAGGTCCGAGAACATCGGAATCGCCCTGAGTTTGGCTACCGCTTGCTCCTGAGATGTCTGCAGCTCGTTCATGTAAGAGGATATCGGCTCGACGACACTGTGACTTGAGACACAATGCGATGAGTCTCGTCACACTAGCAGGTCCAATCTCACACGAACGAGCTGTGACCCAGCGAGCTGCTCTTAGCAGCGCTGGATATAGGCGACCATCCGGGGCACCAGATGCGGGATGAGCTCGGGCAGGTAGGTGGGCATCATCGAATCCATCGTCTTGGGAAGGAGGTCCGGCATCAGCTCCGCCATGTCATCGGGCATCGGGCCGACGTACTCCTCGACAGCCTTGATCATGTCGGGCATCACCTTGCCCATGATCCCATCGATGAGCAGCGGGAACATGAACGGCATGGTCTTGCCTATCAGGGCAGGCCCACCGGGGACGACCTTCATGGCCTTCATCATCGGCTTCATCCCGAACGGCATCGAATCGCATATCTGAGGGAATATCCGCTCCATCAACGCCGCCATATGCTCCGGCTGCATCAAGATGATGAACTTCTCGAAGTATCCCCACATGTACATCGCCTGATCGGTTGTCTCGGGAATCTCGTACCCCGCAGCCTGCGCGACGATGCGAGAGAGGTCGTCGATCTTAAGTCCAAGGTCATTCTTGATGTTGCTGTCGCGCAGCTGAACCTGACAACAAGGGCACAACGCTACGACGGTGTCCGCCTCTACGTCCACAGCCTCCTGCAAACGCTGTTTGCCCAGCACTGGCGCCACCGGCATCTCGCCGACAAGGGTCAGCACGGAACCGCAGCAGTAGCCATCTTCGCGATTGTGCTCCATCTCTACGTAGTCGACTCCCGGAATCGCCTTGAGCATCTCACGCGGCGGCTCGTAGAGGCCCTGCGCTCGTCCGGCATGACACGAATCATGGAATGTAAGCCTTCCTTCGACTGGGTTCTTGAGTTCGAGACGTCCTTCCCCGAGCGCTTCGCTCACGAGCTCGGAGTAATGCCTGACCTCGAACTCGTACTCGTCACCCCGGTCAGCTGCCGTCTTGGCGTAGATCTCCTTCCACACCAGTGCACACGCGGGACACGATGTCACGATGGTCTTCGCCCCGCGTTTGCGCGCCTCCGTAGTGTTGTGCTCGTATATCTCCTCGAACACATCCCACTTGCCTGCCACCTTCATCGGAATCCCACAGCACGCCTCGTCAGTCCCCATGTAGCCGATGTCGTAGCCGGCGTCTGTAAGCAGACGTACGCTCGCCTCGGCCACGTCAGTCTCCACATAGCTCGCCGTGCAGCCTGCGAAGTACAGTAGCTCACCCGAGTCCTTGAGCTTGGGCTTCACATCATCCGGCACCCAGTTGGCCCTGTTCTCGCGCTTCCCGGCCCAGATGTCGAGCTCTCCACGCAGCGACGCTGCCATCATCTCGAACGGCGGGAAGGTGCCGCGCTTCTCCTCGTGAATCAGCTTGCCGCGCATATCCATCCAGTTGTGCTCGATGGGCAACTGGAGTTGGCATCGCGTGTTGCAGACCTCACATGTGGTGCAGACAAGGAACGTGTCTACCGCCTTGCGGTCGAAACTCTCGCGTCCCTCCATGACTTCGCGCAGGTAAGCGTACTTCCCGCGCGGGCTGTGCGATTCCCATCCACGACCGGTGTACTGCTCGCACGTCGGCACGCAGTATCCGCACCGCGCGCACGCGTACGCCATGAACGCGACGTCTCCCGGAATACCGCGCACCTCTTTGAGCTCGCCGTTACGGCTGGGCGGCTTGGCCGCGTTCGCTATGGGTCGGACCAGGGGCTCGGCGACCGCGGCACCCCCCATCAACAAGTCGATCACTCCTCGGCCAAGCACCTTACCGGGATTCATGATCCCCGCAGGATCGACCGCCTGCTTGTACGCCTTCAGTGCCGCTACCTTCTCGGGACCGAGTACGTCTTCGGCTTCACGCCGGAAGTACAGGCCCGTGGAGTACGCGGAACCTCCGTGTTGCTTTGCGATACCGATCACTGAGAGTGACAGGGCGAACGCAAGGTTGAAGGCGAAAGAACGCTCGTCGTGCGGTATGAAGCCGAGGAGGACGATGTTGTCACCCTTCGCGTGCATCCCCTCGAGGATGAAAGGCTGCGAGATCCTCTGGTCGATCGCCTTCAGGACATCGGCCATCCGGTCGAGAGGAACGACGACCTCGGTAGGCACGAGCGAAGGCCCGACCCTCTTAAGGCGCATCGGAGAGAAGCGCAGCTCCCATTCGTGTTCCGCGACCTCAGACCCCAGGTCCACGCCTCCACTGTTCGAGACGATGGCGGCGAGCTGGTCATCGAGCGCAGGGCGGCGAGAATCCGGGTACGCGATGACTGCGATGTACTCTTCGGGCAAGACGGGGTCCTCGTGCGGATGCGCCTCCTCATATGGATGTCCATGACGATGCGGCAGCTGCTTCTTGAGGCTGATGGATTCAGGATTGAGGAAGGTGATGGACCACACCGGAAGCTGTTGCGACGAGATCGCGCTCAACGCGACAGCAAGCGAGTCCGCATCCGGAAATGCGAACGCCCTGTGAGTCTCAGGCTCCAACAACCTGACCCGGAAGGTGAGTTGCGTGATGATGCCGGTGATGCCCTCCGCGTCCGCGACGTGATTCTGAAGTTCGTCGCCGGTGAACTCGCGGACCTCACCGGTGGGCAAAACGACCCGGGCGGAGATGACGTTGTCCTTGAACATCCCGTATTCGTAGGAACCGAAACCCGCACCACCTTGAGCCAACCAACCGGCGGCTCCGGACGACGGGGTGGATGACGGGTAGAGCCTCAGCGCGAGTCCCACCTTGTGCAGGGCGCGCTCGATCTCCTCCCAGATGGCCGAGGCCTCTACGGTGACCGTCATGTTCTCATGGTCGATCGACAACACCCTGTGCATGCCGGACATATCGGCCACCACCGCACCGTCGACCGGCAACACACCGCCGTACCCTGACGTTGCCCAACCGCGAGGCACGACCTTGAAACCATCGCGACGAGCCGCCTCCACCAAACGTACGACCTCATCCTCGGTCTTGGGTCTGACGACCGCGCCGGCGATCCCTGAAGGCACGAAAGGCTTGACCAACCGGGGCATCGCCCCGATATCAGTCGAGTACATCTTGCGCTCGACTCTGTCATCCCGATACCGGTCCCCGAAGATATCCCTTAGCTTCGAGCCAACGCGCTCGCCAACTGCCGCCATGTCCGTTCCCTTCCCATCCGCATCATCTACCGGGGTCCCGCACCTTACGGAGGGCACGGACGCCGGGCCGACGACCTGAACTTTGATTAACCGTAGCATACCCCCGGGGGTATCCCGCCGTCAACCCTCTCTTCTCTTGCGTCACGTGCTAACATCTGCCGAACCCGATAACGACCACCGGAGGCGAACCGCGCCATGAAAGCAGTACTGTTCGATCTGGATGGCACGTTGCTCGACATCGACATCGAAGCGTTCCTTGCCGTCTACTTCCGGGCACTCGCAGAAGCAGTGGAGACCTTCGCGCATACCGACGATATCCACGCCCGGGTCATGAAAGCCATCCATGACTCGACGGGCGCCATGATGCAGGTGCATCCGGGGCGCACCAACGAAGATGTATTCGCCGAGGAGTACGAGTTGCTCTCCGGATTCTCCTTCGAGGAGTGTCGGCCGGTGTTCGAGCGATTCTACGAAGAGGTGTTTCCCGGTCTCGGTGAAGGTATCGGCCCGTCGCCCGGAACGCGAGAGGCACTGGATGCCGCCAGGAATCGGGGTATGCGGGTTGCGGTCGCCACGAACCCCATCTTCCCGTTGCGCGCGATCGAGCACAGGATGTCGTGGGCCGGGGTCTCGCCCGAAGACGTGGATGTGATCACGAGTTTCGAAACGATGACAGCGTGCAAGCCTCAGCCGGCCTATTTCCGAGAGACTGCCGCCATGCTCGATGTGCCTCCGGCTTCTTGTCTTATGGTCGGAGACGACCCGGTCTTGGACCTGGCGGCAGCAGACATCGGCATGAAGACGTTCTATGTCGGAAGCTTCGAGGTGACTTCTGCAGACTACCGAGGCACGCTCACCGACCTCGCCGACCTGCTCACCAGAATCGACTGAGCGACCGGCCAGTCTGTCGAGGTCAGCTCGACTTACGCCTGATCAAGGCAACCCATGCACCGTCAAGACGCTGGTCGTAGAAGTACTCATACATGCCTCTGGTCTCTTTCCGCAAGTCGAGCTGGTAGCCAAGGCCAGCAGGCTCGTGATCGCATATCACGACAAGACTGTCGTCAGATTCGAGCGACAGCATCTTGTCGACGATCGCGAAAACGATCGGTCGTCGAAGCCCGGGAGTGAATCCCCTGACGTCGATCACCAGACCATTGTGGGAACCAGAAGCCACCGCCTGAGCGCTCCCTGCCGTCTTGTCGCGGAAGATCCTACGAGTGACATAGTTCGCTATGAACCGCCGTCTTCCTCGTTCTCGTACGCCTGGGCTATGTCCGCGCCTGCGCAATCGGCGGTCTGTCGCGGAGTCATCTCCTCCCTCTCATGCTCGCACGCTTCCGATGCCGCGTCGAGTTCTTCGTCTGACCCAGGGATGGCTGGCCACTCACCGGTGATTGATCGTTGATGCTTGCTCGCGCTCATCTCGTTCACACCTCCATCAGCCGAGACCGTCGCTGCACATAAGTTCATGCCCTGGACGGGCCAGGTGTAGTCAGGGCCAGATTCTGGTGGTACTACGCGCTGATGATGGGTAGAATATGCACAACGCAACGGAGGCCGATACACGACGACATGTCATGGGTGTATTTGGGACACGGGTCTACACCCCGATGACATCAAGGGGGCTACGAGTAACGTGCCAGCGCTGGGCAGGAGACAGGCCAGCGGTTGAGTCTCCCCGGTCATGAGGCGGGTCTCGTCTCAGACACGCACCGAATCGAACTACACCGAACCTCACTGCAACGCCCATGGGGCATCGCAGCTTCCCACGATCACACACAGTTCCATGACTCCGATCCTGGAAACCCGGGGAACCCTGCATACGGCCACATCGGCTGCGTGCTCCCCTGTTTCGCGACTCGTACGCGCTGTCTCTGCTTCAGCAGGAAAGGAGGATGCCGAACGTCCCCTGTCGCGAACCGGGTGCGGATCCTTGCTCGTCCCGCTCCCGGCCAACTCGCAAGATCTTCGCTAGCCGGTCACGTTACTGAACAAGGAGGTGTATGGCATGGCACATGAGGACCACGACGCTTTCGAGTCGATGCTCGCGTTCCGTGGAGTGACGCGTCGCGATTTCCTCAAGTTTTGCGGCTCGGTCGCGGCGATGCTCGGTTTGTCCGAGTCCATGGTCCCGGCGATCGCCGCGGCAGTCGAGAAGGGCGCCAAGCTCACGCCCGCACTGTGGGTCAACGGCGGCGCCTGTACCGGCTGCACCGAGTCCATGGCACAGGTCCAGTACCCTGACGTCGCTACGGTCGTTCTCGACCTACTGAGTATCGAGTACTTCGAGACGGTCATGATGGCCCAGGGTGACGATGCCGAGGACGCAAAGAAGGCTCTGATGGAAGCGGGTGGCTACGTCTGTATCTACGAAGGCACCGTCATGACAGGTGCAGACGGCAACACCCTCCGCATCGCGGGACACCCGCAGACAGAGGAGCTGCCCGAACTGTTCAGCAACGCGGCAGCGATCCTTGCGGTTGGATCGTGTGCTGTGGACGGCGGATGGGTGGCCGCAAGGCCCAATCCAGCCGAGGGAATCGGCGTCCAGGAGTTCTGCACTCGCAACGACATCGCGACCCCGGTCATCAACCTTCCCACGTGCCCGGTCAATCCCGAGTGGGTGGTGGCTATGGTCGTCGACGTCCTGCTGCTCGGCTCGCTGGAAAGCGGTAAGATCCTCGACAAGCTCGACTCGTTCGGTCGACCCAAGCTGATCTTCGGCCAGTCGATACACGACAACTGCCCCCGCCGCGGGCACTT
This sequence comes from Actinobacteria bacterium UBA7524, assembly GCA_002478275.1. GTDB lineage: Bacteria > Actinomycetota > Coriobacteriia > Anaerosomatales > UBA912 > UBA7524. The sequence goes on along the minus strand of DLMY01000020.1, from coordinate 2,800 downwards.
CGAGAACGGCGAGTTCGTCTACGAGTTCGGCTCAGCGGAAGAGGCCAAGGGCTACTGCCTGTACCCCGTGGGCTGCAAAGGTCCGCAGACCTTCACGAACTGCCCGATAGTGCGCTGGAACAGACTCGCGTCATGGTGCGTCGAATCCGGTGCCCCCTGCATCGGTTGCGGCTCGGCCAACCCCCTCAAGGCGGGCGGCAACTGGGTCGATGTCGGCGTACCGTTCCTGAACCGTCATCGGGACATACTGATCGGCGAGACCATCACACAGCCGACCATCGTAGGCGCTGCTGTCGGGGCTGCTGCTGTCGCGGCTCTCGCCGTACATGGCCTGGGCATGAAGGCCACCGGCCGCATGGACGGCGGAGCTCCTTACGAGGAAGCCAAGGAACACGATCGCAAGAAGGGAGGCGGTAAATAGTGGCACGCGCGGTTATCGACCCGTTGACCCGTATCGAGGGTCACCTCAGAGTCGAAGTCGAAGTCAACGGCGGCGAGGTCACGGACGCATGGGTCTCCGGTACGCTGTACCGCGGCATGGAGACCGTGCTCAAGGGCCGCCGCCCGCAAGACGCGTTCTACATCTCACAGCGGATCTGCGGTGTGTGCCCCATATCCCACGGACACGCATCGACCACCGCCGCGGAAGACGCGATGGGCGTACAGATCCCCGAGGGCGCACGACTCGTCCGCAACATCATCGAATGCGCCCAATATCTGCACAGTCACATCCTGTGGTTCTACACGCTCGGTGCCCTCGACTACGTAGACCCCGTCAAGGCGCTCTCCGCCGACATCGCCGATACGTACGCTCTTGCCCAGGCGGCAGGCACGCGTGTATCGGACTTCGGGGCAGTGGCCAAGAGACTGGCGGCGTTCGTCGAGAACGGACAGCTCTCCATCTTCACCAACGGCTGGTTCGGCCATCCCGAGTACGCCGCAGACATGCCTGCTGAGCTCCACCTCATCGCGGTCGCCCACTATCTTGAGGCGCTCGAGATGCAGGCGGAGGCCGCAGCCATCATCGGCATCATGGGGGGCAAGTTCCCGCACTTCATGACGTCGGTCAATGGCGGAACGACCTTCGTTCCGACCGAGGAGAAGCTTGACGACATCCTGTTCCGGCTCCTGAAGGTCAATGCATTCATCCGTGACGCTATGATCCCCGACACCCTGGCGATCGCACCGTTCTACGCGGCCGCGCTCGAGTTCGGTGGCGGTGGAGGCAACTTCCTGTCGTGGGGCGTGTTCAACGACCCGAGCTTCGAGCTCAACAACAGGTACCTGCCGGCCGGCTTCTCCGAGGGTGCGAGCCTCGGCGTCGAAGACGTGGATGTCGACAACGTCAAAGAGTACACGGAGCACTCCTGGTACAAGTCGCCTTCGGGTCTGAACCCGAAAGTCGGCGAGACCGAGGCCGAGTACGTCGAATACGACACGGACGGCAAGTACTCGTGGGGCAAAGCCGTACGCTATAAGGACCTGCCTGCCGAGGTCGGCCCGCTCGCGCGCATGGTCGTCGCATATGTACGTGGTGTGAAGCCTGTTCAGGACCTGATCGACGGTACGCTGGAGGCACTTGGCGCCGGCGGAAAGCCCGAGGTGCTGGTATCTCTCCTCGGCCGTGTTGCAGCCCGAAACCTCGAGGCTGTCTACGTGGCGGACCTGGCCGAACAGTTCGTCGGTGAGGTCATCGAGGCCATGAAGGGCGGAGACGTCAAGCTCTTCGAGCCGCACGATGTCGTCGACGGTTCTGGTTACGGCCTCTGGGAGGCCCCACGCGGCTCGGTCGCGCACTTCATGGACATCAAGGGCGGCAAGATCGACCGCTACAACGTCGTGGCTCCCACAACCTGGGACATAGCTCCGCGTGATGCCAACGGTGTCCGCGGACCGATGGAAGAGGCGCTGATCGGTACTCCCGTCGCCGATGTGGAAAAGCCGCTCAACGTCGCTCGAGTCGCTCGCAGCTTCGATCCTTGAATCGGGTGCGCGGTTCACGTGATTGAACCGAAGACCGGCAAGGAAGCCCATATCCACACCAAGCCGATGGGGGTGAAGTAGATGTCGCACCCAGCTCACTATCGTGAGGCTCACCCCATGGTGTTCGTGCTGACGCACTGGATCAACCTCATCGCCATGGTGGCACTCGCCTTCTCAGGTTTCTACATCCACTTCCCGTTCTTCGCGGGATTCATGGGTGTCGCTCGCGGTATGCACTTCTTCTTCATGTACGTGCTCATCATCAACCTCACCTTCCGGATCATCGCAGCGTTCTTCGTCAAGAGCGCTGTCATGCTCGGTACGCGTGAGCAGGACACGGACATCAAGAACTGGCTGCCGCA
>DLMY01000020.1:0-262 GCA_002478275.1 Actinobacteria bacterium UBA7524 | reverse complement strand
GGCTGCCGCAGCAGGCCAACCGCCACCAGTTGATCCCGTGGATCAAGTACTATCTGTTCCTCAAGAAGGACCACCCGCTCGGAGCCAAGTACGGCGTTCTGCAGAAGATCGCCTACCTCGCGACCATCCCGCTGACGTACTTCATGGCGTACACGGGATTCGCGATCTACGCTCCCGTGATGGACTGGCCCTTCTTCCAGGCCGGACTGGAGTATGTCAACGGCCCCATGAACATGCGCATCATCCACTACTTCATGATGTG
>DLMY01000013.1 GCA_002478275.1 Actinobacteria bacterium UBA7524 | reverse complement strand
ACCACTTCCGGGGACGTTAACCCTCAACGTGGCTATTGGGCCAAGAGGGCGGCAGGCAAGAAGGTTCCGATTCCACCGCTACTGCCTCCGATCAACAAGAGCCTGTCCAGGCATGTGAGGGGCTACGCGATCCAGTGGACAGACAATGACGGCATGTCGGACGAGCTGCTCGTTGATGGGGGGCCGCTTCATCTCCTGAATCACGAATCAATCGAGACGCTCACCGGCTATACAAGCGAGCTGGTCGTAGAAGGACAGCTTCGATCCCCGGAAACGGTTGCGTTGGCAGTAGTGCAGAGTCTTGCCGAGGCCCGTGAGAAGAGACGAGCGGAGCGCCAAGACTGGGATTTCCGGTTGACGCACCAGCGCTGGGGAAGGCCCGTCGACGGCAAGCTCTGGCCGTTTGACCTGTCTCCCAGGAATGAGAAGCGGGCACTTCGTGTAATTGACACGCTCGACAAGACGCTCTTCAGAATTGAGGGATGGATCAGCGAGTCCGAGAAGCACTACGACAGCAGAGGCGCAGTCGAGCACCACATTCGAGTGTGTCTGCTCGAGGACTACTTCCAACTCGGTTTCAGCGAGGAAGCGAGCGGTCGCCTGACACTGGAAGCCAAAGAAGAACACGGTGGGATCCCTGTCTGGCAGCGGGCGGATCGTATGGGTGATCCCATTGAGGACCACGTCGGAGAGATGGTCCATGCGCTCTGTGTCCGAGGAGACAAGCGAAGGGGCCTGATGCTGATGCAGCACCGCGAGTGGGAGCGAGAACTCGCTGCATCGGAGCGACGAAGAAGACTGGAACAAAGACGAAACCTGGAGGCAAAGTTCCGCCAGAACATCCTGGAGTGCGCCAAAGGATGGGATGAGGCGAGGGGGCTAAGGGAGTTTTGCCATGCTCTTTCTGAGCATCAGCAGACAATGACAGACGACGGCCGAAAGAAGCTGTTGGCGAGAGTCATCGAGGCGGTTCAACGCCAGGCAGAGTGGGCCGATCCGTTTGTTGAGTCATCTGATGATGCCCTAGGCTTCAGCCTGGATCTGTGGAGGATCGGTGAGGAATACTTCACAGGTCTCTCCGAGTTTGACGACCGATGACCACCGGTCCTGGGCGTAGCGTCAAGGCCGCGATGCTCGGGACACGCGCGTAGCGACGGGAGTGGTTCTGACGCCTGACATCGAGATTGCTGAGGACTCTCGGTCCTGACGTCGTAGACTCCTGTCGAAAATGGCGTGCATAGTGTCAATGGATGGCACGATAAGTGTAGGAATTGACAATTACCCTGTCAAAACGGACAATCTTCGTGTCAAACCACGACACGATAGGTGTGCGAAATGACAGCTAAGCGGAACGTGACGAAACAGATGGCTCCGCTGGTTCAGCAATTGGAGCTAGAGCAGCCGAGAGTTGTGACTCGAGAACAGCTCGAATCATGGTCAACGAACGTCGGCCTGGATTGGCCGGTCCAAGTCACCGTTAGGCGGCTGCGGGAAGCTGGTTGGTTGCTGGACCTCAAGACCCGTGGAGTATGGGAGTTCGCTCCCGGCGCCCGAGCCGGGGCATTCGGTTCGGGAGATCCCCTCATCGAACTGCGGGCAACATTGGCCCATCGACCTTCTTTGCCGCTTTCGGTCGGCGCCGAGTCGGCAGCCTACCTCCTGGGTCTTGTAAGTCGACGCCCCGACGTGGAGGTGATCGGTGCGCCTGATGGTGTGAGGCTTCCGAAAGCGCTGTCCGAAATGAGACTGGTGCGATGGGTCCCCAAGGAGAGCCGCGTGGTCAAGGGGGGTTTGCCGGTCTGGTCGGTGGACACGCTTCTTGCCTTCATGGGGGCGAAGCCGGCTGCCTATCGTGACTGGCCCAACGTTGGCGAATGGCTCCGGCAGGGTGTGGGACGGGCGAACCCACAGTCTGTCGAAGAGGAACTCCAAGGACGGTCGCGCAGCGCCTGGGCGCGTGTCGCCTATCTTCTCTCAAAGGGCGGCAAAGAACTTGAGGCGCAGCAGCTTCTGGACTCGGCGCCTCCGGGAACGGGTCCGTTCTATCTGGGAAGGAGACGCGGTTCAGGACGCTATGACGCCCGATTCGACGTCGTGGACACCTTCGGAGTGGAGGTGTCGGCCGAGTGATTACCGAGGGATACCTAGTTCGCCACTACCAGGGACGCAAAGGAGGACGCGGGCCTGCGATCATCGATATTGCCCAAGATCATCTGCTGGCCCATCTCTCTGAAGCCGGAATCTTCGAGTTGGATGTCTCTCTGAAAGGCGGAACCGCCATCCGCAAGTTCCGCGCGGGCAATGCCGGTCGCTTTTCGACCGATCTTGACTTCGCTGGTATGGGCGACGCGACTGCCGACCTGCTCATCGAGATCGTTCAGGGTGCCCAGGTCGGCCCGTTTACGTTTGAACTCGAGCCGTTGAATGGCACGCAACGGATGTTGTTGCATATCGCCAGCGAGTTCGGGGACACGGAGGTGCCCGCTCGGCTCGACCTCGGACGACGTGGACTCTGGTTGTCGCCCGAACGGCTTCCAGCGCTGCCACTTCCCATCCACGCACAGTACGACGTCCTGCTGCCGGCGATTCCTACGGCCCGAATCGAAGAGGTGATCGCCGAGAAGCTGGCGCGATATCGCCGCACCAGCCTTGCGCGAGACCTGTACGACCTCGCGTGGTTGTCTCATCGTCCTTTCGACGAGCCGCTTGTCAGGCGAATGACGGCTCTCAAGGTTTGGTCGGATGTCGTCGACGACGGTCTGGGCGAGAAGCCGTGGGACCCTGAGGACATACTTCGGCCCCGGAGCGAGGCCGAGTTCGAGCCTGAGGCTATCGGCTATCTGACCACGCCCGTTGACATCATTCGCTGGATCGATGACGTGCGAAATCGCTTTGTCTTCCTTCGTGACCTTGACGCGGAAGAGGGGCGACTCCTGCGGTGCAGCCGTGCCGAAGAGTGGGAGGCTCGGAAGATGATTGAGGCGTTGGACCGGGATGAAGAGGCTTAGTTGACGTTCGCCCGCGATTGGGTGAGCCTCCTCTTTCGACGACGACGACGACGACGATGATGATGATGAAGAAGAAGAAGTCGAAGTTGCCGATGTCAACGACACGGCGATGATGCCGACGTGGTTCGGTACCCCTGCGTGACATGGACTCTCAATTCATGATATTGCGACGAAAGCCGATCTCATTCGAGGCCCGGATTTGGTGCCCGATTGGCCATGTCCCGTCAAGTGGTGT
>DLMY01000046.1:26886-27117 GCA_002478275.1 Actinobacteria bacterium UBA7524 | reverse complement strand
GAAGAACGCCTTGTCCCGGGTGAGTTCATTTGCCATGACGAAACCTCCTCGTTGGGCGGCTGATCACGTTCAGGCGGCGCGCGCCGAGTCGGTCTCGGCTGCCGGCACGCCCCTCTTCCTCTTGAACAGCGGCCAGGTGATCTCCTGACCGCCGATGACACCGTTAGGTCGCCAGATGAGCACCACGACCATGAGCACGGCCATCACCAGCTCGGTCAGGCCGTAGACCTC
>DLMY01000046.1:23542-26593 GCA_002478275.1 Actinobacteria bacterium UBA7524 | reverse complement strand
TTGGGCTGGAACGACGTGATGAAGTGGGCCCAGACACCACCGGCAAGCCCGGCCACCAGCGCCGAGAGCACGAAGGAGATGTAGCGCACCTGCACGACGCTCACGCCGATGGCGGCGGCCGCGTACCGGTCGTCGCGCGACGCGCGGAGCCGCAAGCCGAGCGAGGACTCGCGGTACCAGCGCGCAACGAGCAGCACGAGCACCGCGCCGATGAGCGCCACGGGCAGCGTGGTGAACTCCTCCAGGCCGAAGAAGGTCCGCGGGCCGTTGGTCACGTTGTCCCACTGGGTCATCACCACATGCATGACGATCAGCGTGGCGAACAGCGTGATGACGCCCGCCGCGTCGGACAGCCGCATGAGCGGCCATGCCACCACCGCTGCCACCAGCGCGGCGACCACGCCCCCGATGGCGATGGCGATCAGCGGGTGCGGCATCTGCAGTTGCACGAGTACGGGATACATGTTGGGCACGCCGAGGCTCTTGACCATCGGCGCCATCGACAGGATGCCAGACACATACGCGCCGATGCCCATCCACCCGACGTGCGTCCAGGCCAGGATGCCCGAGTTGCCCATGAAGATCTGCAGCCCGAGCACGATCATCAGGTTCACGCAGAAGTACGTGTAGATGTTGACCTGCAGCGACGTCCCGAAGACGTTCACGAGCAGGCCGACGCCCACCAGCGGCACGAGCAGGATCGCCAGCGTGGATTGCCGCTTCATCAGTTCAGACACAGAGCCGGCTCCCGTCATCCGACACGCTCCTCGGTGTAGCCCTTGCGCCAGATGCCCTCGGGCCTGAACAGCAGGAAGAGGATCACGATCACGAACATGATCGCGTCACGGTAGCTGATCATCGACACGGGCAGCGTGATGCTCAGCACGTTGAACAGCAGGCCGTACACGAACCCGCCGATGACCGCGCCTTGCAGGCTGTGCATGCCGCCGAGCACCGTGGCGATGAACGCGATGAGCAGCGGCATCGACCCGGTGAGCGGATCGACCGACGCCGAGCGGCTCACCCAGAAGACCGACACGACACCGGCGAGGAAGCCGGAGATGATGAAGGTCGCCGAGATGACCAGGTTGGCGGGCACGCCCATCAGCCGCGTGGTGGTGAACTTGTCGGCCGCCGCACGCATGGCGATCCCGAGCACGGTCTTCTTCATCAGCAGCGTCAGTCCGGCAAGCAGCAGCACGGTCGTGCCGATGATGAGGACGTTGCGCACCGGCACCGTGGCGCCCGCGACCGTCAGCGTGTGCGAGAAGATCGCGGGGAACTTCACGGCTCGCGCGCGCGGCGAGACGGGGATGAGCACGAGGTTCTGCAAGAAGATGCTCACCGCGAACGAGGTGACCAGCATGGCGGTCATCGACTTGGTGCGGACCGGACGGAACGCGACGAGCTCGGTGGTGTAGCTCACCAGCGCCGCAAACAGCACCGCGGCGATCATCGTGACGTACCACGGGATGTAGCCGAAGCCGCCCAGCACGTACATGGCGTAGCCGGCGATCATGATGTACTCGCCGTAGGCGAAGTTGACCAGCTTCAGGATGCCGTACACAAACACGAGGCCGAGCGCGAGCAGCGCGTACAGGCTGCCCAGGCTGATGGTGTTGATCGCGAACTCGAGATCGATCACAGGTGCACCTCGCAGGGCTCGTCTTCGTCTCCGCCGAGGTAGACCGAGGTGAGGTCCACCTTGCGCTTCATCTCCTCGGGCGTGCCGGCGAACTCGAGCGACCCGGTTGCGAGCAGATACGCACGGTCCACGATCTCAAGCGCTCGCTCGGCGTTCTGCTCAACAAGGAGGATCGTCGTGCCGCGCTCCTTGAGCGCCACGATCAGCTCGAAGATCTGATCGGTCATCGCCGGCGACAGGCCGAGCGAGGGCTCGTCGAGCATGAGCAGCTTCGGGTGGCTCATGAGCGCCCGGGCGATGGCGAGCATCTGCTGCTCGCCGCCCGAGAGCAGGCCGCCGGCCTGGTGGAAGCGCTCCTTCAGGATCGGGAAGAGCGCGAACATCTCCTCAAGGTCGGCTTTGTAGCGTCCGCGGTCGAACGACGAGAACGCGCCGAGGCGCAGGTTCTCCTCCACCGTCAGCCCGCCGAAGATCTCGCGCCCCTCGGGCACGAGCGAGATGCCGCGCTTGACGATGGCCTCCGGCTTGCGGTTGCCGATCTCCTCGCCGAGGAACCGCACCGAGCCCTGGATGGGGCGCAGCACGCCGGAGATGGCCTTGAGGGTGGTGGACTTCCCCGCGCCGTTGACGCCAAGAAGCGCCACCAGCTCGCCCTCGTTGACCTCGAGCGAGATGTCGCGGACCGCTCGGATCGCTCCGTAGGAGGCGTACAGGTCGGCGACTGTGAGCATGCGCGCCTCCTTACGCCGTCGAGCCGAGGTACGCCGTGACGACCTCGGGATTGGACCGGACCTCGGCGGGCGTGCCCTCGGCGATGGTGCGCCCGTAGTTGAGCACGTGCAGCCGTGCGCAGAGGTTCATCATCAGCCGCATGTCGTGCTCGACGATGAGCAGCCCCACGTGCTTGGCGGCGGGGATTCCTCGCAGCAGGTCGAGGAGCAGGTCGCTCTCCTCTTCGTTCAGGCCCGCGGCGGGCTCATCGAGGAGCAGGAACTTGGGCTGCATCGCGAGCGCGCGGGCGATCTCGAGCTTGCGCTGATGGCCGAAGGGGACCTCGGCGGCCAGGCGCGAACCCCACTCACTCAAACCGAACTCATCGAGCAGCCCGCGCGCCACGTGGACCGCCGCGCGTCGCGACATGCCCTGACTCACGGCGCCGACCTCGACGTTCTCAAGCACGGTGAGTTCCTTGAACAGCCTGATCGTCTGGAACGTACGCGCGAGGCCGGCGCGCGCTACGCGGTGCGGCGGCTTCTTGGTGGTGTCCACCCCATCAACGATCACCTGTCCGCCGGTTGATGGCAGCAGGCCGGTCACCACGTTGATCAGCGTGGTCTTCCCGGAGCCGTTGGGGCCGATCAGGCCGAGGATCTCCCCGGTTGCGAGGCTGAAACTGACGTCGTCGA
>DLMY01000046.1:18980-23378 GCA_002478275.1 Actinobacteria bacterium UBA7524 | reverse complement strand
TTGAGGCCGGCGAACGACTTGCAGAGATTGCGGATCTCAAGAACGCTCGTGCGCTTCTCGTCGCGCGGTTCCATGCGGTTATCTCCCGTGCCGGTCGTCACGCGGTCCGTACTGCCGGCAGCACCGGGGGAGAGTCCGAATCCGGACCCTCCCCCATGCGCTTGCAGGTCAAGGTGGTGCGGGTTGTTACGGAACCGGGATGCTGTCGGGGATGACCCAGCCCAGGAACTTCGGCTCGCCCTTGATGAGCTCGACCATGGCCGCAGCCTTGTTGGGCTCGTGACCGGAGGCGGCGTCAGACCAATCCAGCGTACCGGTGAACAGCTCGAACGTGTTCTCCTCCATGGCCTTGGCAACGGCGGCGCCGTCGGTGGTGCCGGCGATCTCCATGGCCTCGGCGAGCAGCATCACAACGTCATAGCCGGGCATGATCCAGACAGCGTCAGGAGCGGCGCCGAACTTGGCCTCGTAGCGCTCGGCCCACGCGGAGAACTCGGGGTTGGCCTCATCGGAGAGGAAGCCGTGGGTGTCGAAGTAGATGTCGCTGCCGTACTCCTCGCCGAGCGCCTCGAACAGGCCCGGATCGTCGTACGCGTCGCCACCGACGATCGGCACGGTGACGCCGGACTCGCGCAGGGTGCGGATCATGAGCGCAAGGTCAGGCATGTACGACGAGATGTAGATGAAGTCGGGCTGCTCGGGGAGCGCCTTGATGCGGGCGAGCTGCGCCGAGATGTCCTGCTGACCCTGGGTGTACATATCCTCGCGGTAGACCTCGCCGCCGAGGGTCTCGAAGTGAGCGATGAAGTAGCGCGACAGGCTCTTGGTGTAGTCGATGAAGTCGTCGGTGATGACGTACGTCGTACGCCACCCCTTCTCGTTGTACGCGTACTCGGCGGTCACGGCGCCCATCGTGGTGTTCCACATGGACATGGTGAACTGCTTGTCGCCGAGAGCGGCCGAGCCGTACAGCGGCGATGAGGCGCACGGCGAGATGCCGACGATACCGGCCTTCTGGGCCTCGCGGGAGGCGGGGCCGCCGAAGTCGAAGTCCGAGGGGGCAATGATCGCGGCCGCGCCCTCCTCGACGAGCTGCTTGGCCACGTTACCCACCGTCACCGGGTCGCTCTTGCCGTCCATGGCAACGAGCTTGACCGGCTTGCCGAGGATGCCGCCAGCGGCGTTCAGGTCATCGATCGCGAGCTGCGCGCCACGAAGCGCGGGCTCGTCCAGCGGGGCCTGGATGCCGGTCTGGCACAGGGCCGCGCCGATGATGATCTCGTCACCGGCGACAGCGCCACCATCGGTGTCGCCGTCCGTGGCGCCATCGTCGGCCGGACCGCAGCCGGGCACCACAAGTGCGAGCATCAGTACGAGAACCAGCAGACTTGCCAACCGTTTCATTCCATCACCCTCCGTCGTTGTCGTGAGTCGTGATGCGGCGGATGGAGAACGCCGGCTCCGCGCATCGACCCCTTACCACGTTCCAGCGGTTCAATGATGCGGTGTACGTGTTGCCATTTCGTTTCCGTCAGGATAGCGAATGGCACCGACATGCGCCAGAACCGCAGCGCGCCTTTGTGCCGGAGGGATACAATCAGGCAACCCCTACGCCCTGTGCGCCCCCGGCCGGCCGATGGCCATGTACGTCAGTCCCGCAGCCTCCACGTCGGCGGGCACGAGGCAGTTGCGTCCGTCGTAGACGATTGCGGGATCGGCCATCACGCCGCGCACGCGCTCCCAATCCAGCTGGCAGAACTCGGCCACTCGGTGGTGATGATCGCCGCCGAGGCACCCTCGAGCGCCTCCCAGACGGTGTCGCGACGAGTCGCGCCCGCCGGCAACGGCACCGCCCGGGCAAGCGGATCGTATGCCGCCACCTCGGCGCCCTCCTCAAGCAGCAGCGGCATGATGTCGAATGCCGGCGCCTCGCGCACGTCGTCGGTCTGCGGCTTGAACGCCAGGCCGAGCACGGCGACCTTCCGGCGGTCGAGGTCCGGCAGGGCGCGCGCCAGCCGGATGACCGGCAGGAGACGCTGGCGGTTGTTGACGTCGATGACGGCCTTCAGGAGCGAGAACTGATACCCGTTGATCGCGGCGATGAACTCGAGCGCCCGGGTGTCTTTGGGGAAGCACGAGCCGCCGTAGCCGATCCCTGCGTGCAGGAAGTGCGGACTGATCCGCACATCCAGGCCGATGCCCCGCGCCACGTCGTCGATGTCGGCCCCCACGGCGTCACACAGGTTGGCGATCTCGTTGATGAACGAGATCTTCGTGGAGAGAAAGGCGTTGGAGGCGTACTTGATCGTCTCGGCGCTGGCGATATCGGTCTCAAGCACCGGCGCGTCGATGTCGGCGTACAGCTCGCGCAGCGGCGCAAGGTCGGCGGGGTCCGCGGCGCCCAGGACGATCCGGTCAGTGGCGTACCAGTCGTCGAGCGCTCTCCCCTCTCGGAGGAACTCCGGGTTGGACACGTAGCGGATCTCCGCAGCCGCACGCGAGAGGTACCGCTCGATCAGCGCAGCGCCCGTCCCCACAGCGACCGTGGACTTCATCACAAGCGTGAACGGCCGCGTGGCGGCCTGGCTGAGCGCCCGCACCACTTCGCGCACCTGCGACAGGTCCGCCGCGCCGTTGTCGGCCATCGGCGTCCCGACGGCCACGATGGTGATCTCCGAGATGAGCGATGCCCATCCGGGGTCGGGCGTGGTGAACGTCAGGCGGCCGCTGGCGAGCCCTTCGGCGATCAGCGCCTCGATGCCCGGCTCATGGATCGGCGACACGCCCGCGTTCAGCCCGGCAACGCGCGACGGGTCGATGTCCACACACGTGACCGAGTGGCCCGAGCGCGCCAGACACACCGCCGCAACCAGCCCCACGTAGCCCGCGCCGATGACCGTGACTTGCATGAAGCGCCTCTCTCCTCTGGCCGTCGCGTCGCGGCCATCGTCATCAGTGTGCCGATCGCGGCGCTACCCCGCCGCGTGCTCCACGTACCAGCGATACGTGCTCTCAATCCCCTCGCGCAGACCGATCCGCGGACGCCAGCCGAGTGCGAACAGCCGCGAGACGTCCAGCAGCTTGCGCGGCGTGCCGTCGGGCTTTGACGTGTCGTAGACGATCTCGCCTGCGTAGCCCACCACGTCGGCCACCAGCGCCGCAAGCTCGCCGATGCTGACGTCCTCGCCCGCGCCCACGTTGACGATCTCGTCGCTCGAATACCGCTCCATGAGGAACACCGCGGCATCGGCCAGGTCATCCACGTGCAGGAACTCGCGCCGCGGCGTCCCCGTCCCCCACACGCTCACCGACGGCTCGTCTGCGCGCGCCGCCTCGTGGAACTTGCGGATGAGCGCGGGGAGCACGTGGGATGTCTCCAGGTCGAAGTTGTCGCCGGGTCCGTACAGGTTGGTGGGCATCAGGCTGACGACGTCACAGCCGTACTGCCTGCGGTAGCTCTGCGCCATCACGATGCCGGCGATCTTTGCCACCGCGTACGCCTCGTTGGTGGGCTCGAGCGGCCCTGTGAGCAGGTACTCCTCCTTGAGCGGCTGCGGCGCCAGCTTGGGGTAGATGCAGCTGCTGCCGAGGAACAGGAGCTTCTTCACGCCTGCGCGGTACGCCGAGTCGATCACGTTGGTCTGCACCTGGAGGTTCTCGCGGATGAAGTCCGCGGGGTACGTGCTGTTGGCCAGGATGCCGCCCACCTTCGCGGCGGCAAGATACACCTGCTCGGGGCGCTCGGCCTCAAAGAACGCGCGCACGGCGGCCTGATCGGTGAGGTCGAGTTCGGCACGCGTGCGCGTGATCAGGCTCGTCACGCCCCCGGCCGCGAGCCGCCGGACGATGGCGCCGCCCACGAGCCCCACGTGACCCGCAACGTAGATGCGCTCGCTAGCCATGGGAGATGCCACGCATGCTCACCGTGTGGCCGGCGTCCTTCAGCGTCTTCTCCTGCGCCGCGAGCTCAAGGTCGTACGCGACCATGCGCCGGACCAGCTCGTCAAAGTCCACCTTCGGCTCCCAGCCGAGGCGCTCGCGTGCCTTGGATGCGTCACCAAGCAGATAGTCCACCTCGGTGGGCCGAAAGTAGCGTGGGTCGATCTCCACGTGGGCCTGCCAGTCCAGACCCGCCCCGGCAAATGCGGCCTCCACAAACTCACGCACGGAGAACGCCGAGCCCGTGGCCACCACGTAGTCATCCGGCGTCTCGGCCTGCAGCATCAGCCACATGGCCTCCACGTAGTCCGGCGCGTAGCCCCAGTCGCGCTTGGCGTCCAGGTTGCCGAGGTAGAGCGTGTCCTGCAGCCCGTGCTTGATTCGGCCCACGGCCCGCGTGACCTTGCGCGTGACGAAGGTCTCGCCGCGGCGGGGCGACTCGTGGTTGAACAGGATGCC
>DLMY01000046.1:431-18891 GCA_002478275.1 Actinobacteria bacterium UBA7524 | reverse complement strand
CGTGGTTGAACAGGATGCCGTTGGCGACGAACATGCCGTACGCCTCGCGATAGTTCACGCCGTACCAGTAGCCCGCCACCTTGGCCACGGCGTACGGGCTCCGTGGGTGAAACGGCGTCGCTTCGGTATGCGGCGGCGCGGCCGCGCCGTACATCTCCGAGGACCCCGCCTGGTAGAAGCGCACCGTCCTGCCGGTGGCGCCCATGTGGTCACGGACCGCGTCGAGCAGACGCAGGGTGCCGGTGGCCACCACGTCGGCGGTGTACTCCGGCTGGTCGAAAGAGACCTTCACGTGCGACTGCGCGCCAAGGTTGTAGACCTCGTCCGGGCATACCTGGTCGAGCACCCGGCGCAGGCACGTCCCGTCAGTGAGATCGCCGTAGTGCAAGAACAGCCGAACGCCAGTCTCGTGCGGGTCACGATACAGATGGTCGATGCGGTCGGTGTTGAACGTGGACGCCCGCCGGATGATCCCGTGGACCTCGTAGCCCTTCTCAAGCAGCAGCTCGGCCAAGTACGAGCCGTCCTGCCCGGTGATCCCGGTGATCAGTGCGCGCTTCATGTCGTTCCGTCCCTTCCGTCCGGCTGTGCGTCGGCTGTGCCACACATGCCGTCTCCGCCGTCGAGCCGGGCGCCCGCCAGGTCACAGAGCAGGTCTTTGATGTCGGGGCTGCCGCCGATCCGCGCGAGTTTCACGAGATCGAGCAACCGGTCCTGGAAGTCCGGCGCAAGGCGCGGGAGCGCGTTCAGGCGCGTGACCGCGGCACAGTCGGTCTCGAGCAACTCGCCGTCGCCGTGCACGAGGATCTCGTGGAGCTTCTCGCCGGGCCGCAGGCCTGCGTACTCGATGTGCGTGTGCACGCCGCTCAACACCATCATGCGCTGCGCGAGGTCCACGATGCGGACCGGCTCGCCCATATCGAGCACGAAGATGTCTCCGCCCTCGCACATCGCCTGCGCCTGCAACACGAGCCGCGCGGCCTCGGGGATCGTCATGAAGTAGCGCGTGACCTCCGGATGCGTCACCCGCATCGGACCGCCGCGCTTGAGCTGTTCCTCAAAGATGGGGATCACGCTGCCGCGACTCCCGAGCACGTTGCCAAAGCGCACGGCCACGGCCTTCATGCCGCTGCGCGCCGCGGCGACCATCAGCAACTCGGCCACGGCCTTGGTGGCGCCCATGACGTTGCGCGGCTGGACCGCCTTGTCCGTTGAGATGAGGACGAAGCGCTCCACGCCGGTCAGCTCACACACGTGCAGCACGTTCATCGTGCCGCCCACGTTAGCGCGGATGGCCTCGTCCGGCTCGTCCTCCATCAGCGGCACGTGCTTGTACGCAGCGGCGTGGAACACCACCTGCGGCCGCTCGTCGGTGAAGACCGTGCGCAGCTTGCGGTCGTCGCGCACGTCGCAGATGCGCATCACCGCCACGCCCGGATGCACCTCCTGCAGCTCGAGATAGAGCTCGTAGAGGCGCGACTCGTCCATCTCGATCAGCACCAGCTTCGACGGGCGCATCTTCATGATCTGGCGGCACAGCTCCGAGCCGATCGACCCTGCCGCACCGGTGACAGCAACCACACGCCCGGTGAGCGTCTCGCTGATGAGCTGCACGTCGATCTCATTGGGCTCCCGGCCGAGCAGGTCGTCGATCTCCACAGGGCGCAGCTGGCCGAGACCTGCCGAGACGGCGTCGGCTGCGATGCCGGTGATCATGCGTGTGGGCACCCCTGCCGAAGTGCAGAGCTCGAGGATCTCGCGGCGGCGGTCGGAGCCCATCGACGGAATGGCCACGAGGATCTCGTCCACGCGCTCGCGCTCGACGATCTCGGGGAGGTCGCCGATGGCGCCAAGGACTTCGGCGCTGCGGACCTTGAGGCCGATCTTCGCGCGGTGGTCGTCGAGGAAGCCGATCACGTTGTAGCCGAGCTGCGGCTGCGTCTCGATGTCGCGCAGCAGGAGCGAGCCCGCGTCGCCCGCACCCACGATGAGCACGCGATGGTCGCCCCTGCGACCCGCGCCGGTCATCACGACCCACAGGCGGCCGACGCTGCGCAGCGCCGCGAGGCCCACGAACGCGAAGGCGCTGGTGGCGATGAGTACGCCGAAGGGAACGGGACGACCTTCAAGAACGTTGCCGAGGACGTAGTCCGCGACTCCCAGCACTAGCAGCGCCGAGGCGACGGCAACGGTGAGGCGGCCCATCACCTGGATGCCTACGTAGCGGAGCACGATGTGATAGAGACCCGAGAACCACAGCGCCACCACGAACACCGCGATCGTCACCAGCATCGCGGGCACCGTGTACTGCAGGAACTCGTGCGGCACCTCGCCCTCGAACCGGGCGAAGTACGCGAGGAACAGCGCCATGATCACGATCACGGCATCCGCGAGCATCATCCCGGCGACCTGCACGGGATGGGATTCATAGAACAGGCGCTTCAGACGAATCCAGGGCCCGTTGGCCTCCTCGGCAGGGTCTACCAGGAGATCAGGCTCCACCGGTTGCCTCCGTCATCACTGCCCGAAGCACGTCTGCCGCCTTTGTCATGTCAGCCTCATCGAGTGTGGGGTCGACCAAGAGCATTATCGCCGAATCGGCCAGCTCCGCAGCCACCGGCAGCCGGTCGGTGGGTGCCCAGCCGGCAGAAACGAACGCACGCTCGCGGTAGATCTCACCGCAAACGCCCTGCAGGCAGGCCACACCCCGGGCGTTCACCTCATCGAGCACGCGCGCACGCGACCAGCCCGCATCGAGCGCACCCAACTCAAGGTATGCATAGTACTTGTAGTAGGCGTGATGCGCCTGCCGTTCAGGAACCACGAGGCGCAGGCCGGGAACGGTGGTGAGCTCCGTGTCGAGCACGGCGGCGTTGCGTCGTCGCGTCTCCACCCACGAATCCAGCTTGCCGAGCTGCACGCGCCCGATCGCGGCCTGGACTTCGGTCATGCGCCAGTTCGTGCCGAAGGACTCGACCACGTACTTGAACTCGTAGCCGCCCTGGGCAGCGGCCCGCTCCATCGCATCCGCGCTCCGGCCGTGATCCTTGTACTCCCAGGCCCGGCGGTACAGTTCGTCATCGTCGGTGACGAGCAGCCCGCCCTCGCCGGCCGTGGTCATGATCTTGTCCTGGCAGAACGAGAAGGCACCGACGTGACCCAAGGTGCCCACGTGCCGCCCGTTCCAGCGGGCACCGTGTGCCTGAGCGCAGTCCTCGATCACGTACAGACCCCGCGCATCCGCGAGCGCCATGATCGCGTCCATGTCGCACGGCCAGCCGCCGACATGGACCGGGATCACGCAGCGCGTGTGCTCAGTGAGCGCAGCCTCGATCGTGTCCGCGGTGAGATTGCCGGAGACGCGGTCAACATCAGCAACCACCGGCCGGGCCCCACGTGCGACCACCGCGGTTGCGGTCCCCACGAACGTCCGCGCCGGGACGATCACGTCGTCACCGCGGCCAACGCCGAGGGCATGCAGCGCAAGTTCGAGCGCCACGGTGCCGTTCGCGAGAGCAACGGCGTGGCGAGCTCCTGTGAACGCCGCGAACTCCTGCTCGAAGGCCCGGCCCTCGTTCCCGGTCCAGTAGTTCACACGACCGGAGGCGAGCACCTGCTCGACTGCGGCGCGCTCGTCATCGGCGAAGACAGGCCACCTGATCATCGGGTGTCTCCGAGAGGCCGGGCAGGCACGCCTACCACGGTCTCCCCGCTGGCAACGTCGGCGGTTACCACGGCCCCGGCGCCCACAGTGCAGGCGTTGTCCACATGCACGCCCGGAAGCAGGATCGCCCCGGCGCCGATGGTGCACCGTTCCCCCACCGACGATTCGCCGCTCATGAGCACACCCGGCGCCACGTGCGTGTGTGCGCCCACGCGACAGTCGTGCGCCACGAAGCACCCCACGTTGAGGATCGCGTTGGGCCCGATCGTAGCCGCGGCGCTCACGACCACGTTCTGCATGATCTGCACGCCATCGCCGATCACCGCATGTGGGCTCACACACGCCGAAGGGTGCACCAGTGCGGGCATCGGCCGCCCCTGTGCGCGCTCGAAGAGGCGTGCCCGCGACTCCGGGCCGCCCACCGCGACCGTGACCGCATCGGCCTCGATGGAGGCAAGATCGGCGGAGATCGCCAGCCCGGTGGGGCGATGCATGCCAGTCAGCGCGTCGTCGGTGAAGCCGGCAACCTCATGTCCACAGGCCGCCACCAGGTCGGCCGCCTCACGGGAATGGCCGCCGGCGCCCATCACAACGAACCGCACGGGGGCCCTCCTTCGTTCTGCTGACCGGTGAACTCCGGCATCGTGACGTGCCCGGGACTCGACACACCCTCCCGCCGGATCGCCTTCCACAATGTCATGCCGAGAATCTTCATATCAAGCCACAGCGAGTGATTGTCCACGTACCACACGTCGAGCTTGAAGCGCTCCTCCCAGGGCAGCTCATTGCGACCGCTTACCTGCGCAAGGCCCGTAATGCCCGGCCGTACCTCATGCCGACGCGCCTGTTCAGGCGTGTAACGATCGAGGTACTCCACCAGCAGTGGCCGCGGCCCCACGAGGCTCATGTGTCCTCTGAGCACGTTCCAGAACTCCGGGAGTTCGTCGAGGGAGGTGGACCGCAGGAACCGGCCGAAACCGGTGAGCCTCTCTGCGTCCGGCAGTGGCTGTCCGTCCGCATCACGCGCGTCGGTCATCGTGCGGAACTTGTAGAGGCGGAAGGTGCGTCCGCCGAGGCCGGGACGGTCCTGAGCGAAGACAACGGGGGCGCCAAGGAGGAGCCTGACCAGCGCGGCGATCAGCACGAACACCGGACAGCCGATGACAAGCACCAGCAGCGATGCGCCGATGTCGAGCGTTCGCTTCACAGAGCCATCACTCGCAACATGTCCGCATTCACCTTGTGAACGTCGTACCTGTCCTCTGCGATCTCCCGCGAGCGTGCGCCCATCGCCGGAATGAGATCGGGCTCCCGGATGAACCGTTCCATAGCCTCGACCAGTGCATCGACGGACTTGACCGGCACAAGGAAGCCGTTGTCGCCGTCCACCACAGTCTCACGACAACCGGGCGCATCCGTTGTCACGATCGGTCGACCCATTGCCATCGCTTCGAGGACCGTGCGTGGTGTCCCCTCACGATACGAGGGAAGCACGTACACCGAGCACTCGGCGATTGCTGGACGAACATCATCCAAGCGGCCCAGGTAGTCGAGCGCGCCTTCCTGAATCCACTCCTCCAACTCGGACTCGTGGATGGCGTCGGGCCCCTGATCAATCCACCCCACAAGACCGAACGACACTGCCGGGTTCGCCTGCCGAATCCGGCGGGCTGCAGTGGCGTACTCCCTCACACCCTTCTCACCGAGCAGCCGGGCGATCAACAGGAACCTGACATTCGATGGCAGGGGTGCTACTCCGAACGCCGCCACATCCACACCAGAGCCGTTGACGACGCTCGATCCAGTGCCTGACGGAAGCAGCCTGAGCTGATTGAACGCCAGCCTGTCGTCCGGGTTCTGGAAGAACACGTGCGCGGAGCCGCGGAGCGCGTTCGCGTACAGGCGTTGCACTAGCCCGGACAGCAACTTCCGCGCCCCCCTGGCCCGGTCGGAGAACGCATACCCCAGGCCGGTGATCAGCGCGAAGCGGTTGGGGACACCCGCCATTCGAGCAGCCCAGAGTCCGTACACAACGGGCTTGATCGTATAGGCCAGCACGTGCGTGGGAGAGAGGCTCCTGCACAGCGCGTGAAGCTCCAGCAGCGTCTTGACGTCCTGGAGGGGATTCATCCCGGCGCGACTCATCGGAACCTCGTGAACCTCGACGCCAAGGCCCTCAAGAACCGCGCGCACCTCATCCCCGCGAGGCAAATCGGGCGCCGCGACGTGCACAGCGCATCCTGCGGAAACGAACGACTCAAGCAGCGCTCCGCGGAAGCGCACGAGCGAGTCTGGAAAGCTCGCGATTACCAGAACGCGGCTAGGATGCTCTTGCTCATCCATTCTTCCGCCAGGTCGTCACGTTGACGATCTTCGCGTAGCTCTGGATGATTCTCGCGACCTTGGTTGACACTGCGGTGGTCTCATAGTCGGCCACGGTGCCGACTGCCGCGCCGGCTTCAGCCATCGCCACGGCGAGAGAGACTGCTTGCTCCATTTCTGGCCCGGTGATGCCCCCTATCATCACGGTCCCAGCGTCGAGCGCCTCAGGGCGTTCCGTTGAAGTGCGGACAAGTACGCCCGGGAAGCCCAGAATTGCGCTTTCCTCCGATAGCGTCCCACTGTCCGAGAGCACACAGTAGCTGTTGATCTGGAGCTTGTTATAGTCGCTGAAGTTGAACGGTTCGTGTACCTGCACCAGCGGGTGGAACTCAAAGCCGCGTGCCTCGATGAACTTGCGCGACCGCGGGTGCGCCGAGTAGAGCACGGGCATCCCGAAGCGCTCCGCGATGTGGTTCACCCCGCTCATCAGCGAGAGGAACGCCTGCTCGCTATCGATGTTCTCTTCACGGTGCGCCGACAGAACGAAGTACCGTCCCTGCTCCAGGCCGAGACGCTCGAGCACACCGCTCACCTCGATCTTGTCGCGCATGTCGCGAAGCACCTCGCGCATCGGCGAGCCGGTAACGAAGATTGTCTTGCCGTCGATGCCC
Source organism: Actinobacteria bacterium UBA7524 (assembly GCA_002478275.1). Lineage (GTDB taxonomy): Bacteria > Actinomycetota > Coriobacteriia > Anaerosomatales > UBA912 > UBA7524. The sequence continues at coordinate 12,234 of DLMY01000046.1, read as the reverse complement.
TCCGAGAGCAGGTAGCGGCGCGAGTGCTCGGTGTACGGCAGGTTGATGTCGGCGATGTGGTCGACAATCGTGCGGTTGGTCATCTCCGGCACGTTCCAGTCCCAACACCGATTGCCGGCCTCCATGTGGAAGATCGGGACCTTCAGCCGCTTGGCGCAGATAGCCGAGAGCGCGGAGTTGGTGTCACCGAGGACGAGAAGTGCGTCCGGGCGCTCCCTCTCCAGAACCTCATACGACTTCGCGAGGATGGCGCCCATAGTCTCGCCGATATTTCCGCCGACAACGCCAAGAAAGTGGTCGGGATCGCGAAGGTCGAAGTCCTCGAAGAAGATCTTGTTGAGTGAGTCCGCCCAATTCTGCCCGGTATGCACAAGCACATGATCGAAGTACGCGTCGCACGCCTTGATGACCGACGACAGGCGGATGATCTCGGGTCGCGTGCCCACGATTGTCATGAGCTTGAGCTTGTTCATGTTCGCACCCCATCAATGTCAGAGCTCACAAGCACACAGACGGTATCAACTGACGTGCTACTCCGCACACACACGCAGGCTCATACAGAGGATAGCCCATCAGCGCTGCCTGACGCGTCGCGCACGAGAGCGGAATGCCCCGGTGCTACTGACCGCGAGTGCGCGAGCTTCGGCCGTCGCAGTGACAGGCGATAGGCGACCCAGATGGTGAGAGTCGCGACGCTGTTTCCGAACGTGTTGAAGAGCTGGTTGTTCGCCGGGATCATTACGCAGAAGATCAGCAGCTGCCCTGCGAAGGCAAGGGCGAAGGGATTTCCGGTCGTGATCCCGCGAATCCATGCACGCTTCATGCTCAGGCCTACAAGCAGGAAGACCAACGGTACTAGCCAGAAGCTCAGGTCAGACGCCAGCCACGCGAACACCGTGGACCAGACCCGAAGCGCATCCCATCCAAACGTCATCTCGCTTCTCACCAAATAGCTATCCGTCCAGCGATTCACCACGCCAAGGTACGGCAAGATGACTGTCGCAAGCCCCCTGAATGTTGTGTGTCCCCAGGTGAAGACAAACGGCAACTCCAGGCAGTACGAGAGACCTACATAACCGTGGGACAGGTAGAACACCATCCCGACAAGTCCTCCTAGCAGCGGAGCCAGCTGGCCACCGCCGCTGGACAAGAACACGCCCCGATTACCCAGGAAGTACAACATGCTGGCGATGGCCGCCCCTGAGAGCAGCGCAGCCCGAACCTTTGCCAGCCTCCCCTTGGGACGCCGGCGAAGACGCAGCGACTCTGGGCGTCTGCTCAGGAGGAACCACGCGAACGGAGCAGACGCTACCAGGAGGCTCCCAACATTAATCATCGCCCCGATTGCGAAGCTCTGGAACACGTACACGACAGCCGTGAGTCCAACGAGAACGCGCTCCATGAACCTGATTCGACGCCAGTAGAGGACAGAAATGCCGACCACGTAGTACTTCGTGAAGGTCAGCGCAGTCAGGAGCACCCCAAGGACAGATGGCGTAGTGGCACCTGCTGCATCCAGGCCGTTGCGCGAGATGTACTTCACATACTCGTACGCGACGCCGGGCTGAATCGCGTACTCGGCCGCCTCCGCCAGACTCGAGTAGAACGCGAAGACGTTGTTCAGCGACACAACGATTGTTGCAAGGCAGGCAACCCTAAGCAGCCAGGCCAAACCGTGGCCATAGTCGAACGTGAGGCTGGGCTGCTCCTGGCCGCGTTTGAACGTCCAGCCGGCGAACAGCGCGGCGAAGCTGATCAGACAGTACGCGGCCACCAGAACGGCGTTTGGACGAGTCTCGTAGTACTCGACCAGGAACAAAACGAGTGTGAGCAACAAGTAGATCATCACGTACTTCATCGGGGCATCGACCAGACCACGCCGCAGAACCGGCGCACTCGCGTCGACGCTCGCACCCGTCGTGTCACCCGCGTTGGTCATCGCTCGATCACTGCCAACTTCCGAAACGCTTGGTAGCCGAGCCACATCGACGCGCAGTAGGCAGCACTCGCCATGGCCCGAGACACGACCAGCCCCCAGATACCCCATAACGGAACCAAGACCGCAGCAAGCGCAATCTGCGTACCACCAGACACGTAGGCACTGCGCTTGATGCGTGCACCCTCTCCGTGTGAGCTCAGGAAGTTGTTCAGGTAGTCTCCGAACCCGTGCAGCAGAAACCCCACCGAGAGCACTGCGGCGAATCCGGGAGCCTCAGCATAGTCCCCGTGATAGAGGACCGCAAAGACGACCTGGATTAAGACGTTGAGAACTAGAAGCGACAAGGCCCCAAACAACCCGATGGCAGCAAGCTCCCGTCGCGAGATGCGCACCCGAGCTGCGCTGTCCTGGAAGCGGACGATGCCAAGGGTGGCTGGAATCTGCATGATTGGTGACGCCACATTCAGAGCCAGAGCGTAGGCCCCATAGCTCGCCCTCGTGGTGAGACTCCCCGCCAACACCGCGATTGCATCAGCGGAGAAGACAGACAACAGAGACCCCTTGTAGAGCTCGAATCCGGTCGTCTTCTGCTCTCGGAGGATCGCAGAGTACTCGTCCTTCATCCCTCGTGGGAATGCGACGCCAAGCGTACGTATCGTGAGCATGTGCGTGAGGAGGTACGAGAGCAAGTAGATCAGCAGTGCAGACAACAGCGTCAGTGACACACCTGAGAGCCAGAGGATCCCGTAGACAACTAGCGCTATGACCGATGGCAGCGCAGTTTGGACCGCTACTTCAGAAATCCTGTTGGAGCCCTTCAACATGCTCACGAACATCCGCTGAAGCATGAGCACGAGGAAGACGGGCACTGCATACAAGAAGCTGCGGTCCACGTCCTTGATGACTGCTGCCGCGAGGGGATACGCGGCACCCACGATTGAACCGACGATCGCCACGATGCCGAGCAAGATGACCATGGTGGCGCCATACAACCGACGGGTTCTCGCTTCGTCCGCCGTAGTTAGCAGTCGAGCTGTCGAGTAGTAGATCCCGAGGTTCGAGAATGAGACGAGCATCATGGCTATGTTGATGACGTAGCGGTAGGTCCCGTAGTCAGCCTGGCTGACCTGGGTCGTCAGCAGGATAGTCGTCAGCAGTGACACACCAATCGTTGCGTAGTTCGCCATGGTCAGCACGCCGTACTGTTGTGCCATCCGGTGATACCGTTCGGGCAGCCTCATCGCGCACCCGACTCCAACATCATCGAGTACACCGCCTCGAGCTGCCCATAGACCTCGGACTGGGAGAACCTGTCCTCCACGATCTGCCGGGAGCGAGCAGACATGTGACCCCGCAGCGTCACATCTTCCCAGATCCTCAGCACGCCCTCTGCGAGTGCGCCGGCATCGCACGGTGGCACGAGAAACCCGTTTGCCGAGTCCTCGACAACCTCCACGTTGCCACCGACCGACGTGGCAACGACAGGGAGCCCAACGGCCATCGCCTCGAGTAGAGCGTTCGATAGGTTCTCATGCAGCGTCGCGAACAAGAACAGATCACAGCCTGCAAGTACGCGCTTAACATCATCTCTCTTGCCCAACAAGAACAGGCGACCGTCGTCAATCAGCTGCGCATGTTTCTGTGCGATCTTGGCCCCATATTCGCCGTCGCCAACGAAGACGAACTTGATCGAGGGATGATCCAGCATGTCGATGGCGTCCGAGATGAACGACAGTCCTTTGTCATACACCATTCGACCGACCACAACGACTAGGAAATCCTGAACATCAGCGTCAATGCTGCGTCTGAACTCCTCGCGTGCTTGCCCAACGTCGAACTCGATTGCTGGCGCCGGGTTGTGTATGACTCCCAGGTACTTCTTCTTCTGACGCGCCACCATGGGCTTTCGCCCTGCCTCTTCACACACCGTGAGAACTCGCTTCGCGAGACGTATCGTGAGCGGCTCAACTATGTGCGTGAAGGCCAGACGCTTCAAGGGGCCGAGTGCACACGCATCACCCGAGAATCCGTGTATCGTCACCAGGATGTTCGAGTAGCCCGCAAGCCTTGCGGCGATTACCGCATGGAATCCTGATGCCTGAAGTCCCGACAGGTGCACCAGGTCCGGCTTGGCCGCGAGGAACTGGTCGCGAAGGTCACGTATTAGTCCAAGGTTGACCCGACCGCCCGCCAGCGATCGCTGTACGACGAAGACGAAGTCGAACCTGTTGCTCAGCCGCGAATCCGCAATCAGCCAGTTGGAGGTATTCGGACCGCTCACCTGATTCGGCATGATTATATGCAGGGCAACACGCGGCTTGCTCATGCTCGCAACACGCCGTCGCGTTGACGTTCGAACAGCGCGGACATGAACTCGCCCATCGGGCGCAGGTATGTGTGATAGTCGAACGAGCTTCGGTCGACAGGCGGCGGAGGGTCTTGCGATACGATGCGTTCAAGGTGAGTCGCTAGCTCATCCAGACCGACTAGGTGGCCATTCCTTCCCTCCGTCAGGTACTCTGCTAAGTTGCTCGATGGACTCGCGATGACGGGCGTACCGCAGGCGATGCTCTCGACGAACTTCGTCGGGAAACCTGCCATCGTCACCCGGTTTGGCTCCCGAACCACAACGGTGTAGTCTGCTCGCTTGACGAAAGCCAGGGCGGCCTCATGACTCAGCCGACCGTGAAACGCTATGGCCGCCTCACCGAACTGCTTACCCGGCTCAGCGATGGCGCCTGATGTCCTGTACATCCGCCGGAACTGCTCCTCGGTGATGCCAACCACATCCAGTGAGACTGGATGCCTCCGCCCAACCTGAATGACTGCGCTGACCAGCACATCAAGACGCTCTTTCTCATTACTCGGGGATCCTGCGTAGACGAGTCTCGTCCCCTTGCGGTCTGATGATTCCTGCAGCGGCAGCCACCGCTCGTCTTCCGCATCGTAGAGCGGTGGAATACTGACCGTGGTTGTGCTTCTCCTGTAGTACTCCTCGAGAAAGCGGCTGATGACGATGAGTCCGTCAAGACGCTTGTGCACGACTCGCATCCGCAGGAGAGTGTCTGCGCCCTTCACGATCTTGTACGCCAGCGAACGATCACGCGAGCCATACCAGTCCGTGACATCAGCGACGCACTGAATGCCATGCTTCCGGCAATACGACTTGAGCCTTGCGAGCGCGATTCCCGGATAGTTGTAGGCAATCAGCATCCCGATGTCGCCGCGCTGTTCGATCACCGACACAACGGTAGTGATGTCCCATAGAGCACGCACAAGTGCCGCGCGACCAGGAACCTCAGGGAATTCGTGACAGAGGAAGCCGGCGTACTCGCGCAGAGAGGCAGCCGCCCCCCGCTTGTGGTGTAGGAACACCGTCTCGTAGCCCAACGCGCTCAGCAGCTTCGCGTTGGCGATGACCCGATGAGCAGCGGCATTCTGATCGGGCAGTTCGAACCCGCCTATGTACAGGACGCGACACCCGCCGGGTTGCGTGCCGCTCGAATCGCCCGCAGGAGAACCTCGCCCGCCGGAAGCCGAAGCGCCCCTCACAGGTTATCCCTGTACCACTCGATCGCAAGCCGTATCCCATGCGCGAAGCTGTAGCTGGGCTTGTAGCCAAGCAACTCAATCGCTTTGCTGATGTCGGCGTTGCTGTGCCGTATCTCGCCTGGACGAGCCGGTCCGAGCACCGGTTCGATGTCCTTGTCCAGGGCTTCCGCGAGCACATGATAGATGTCCATCAGGTACTCGCGCCCGCCATAGGCGATGTTAAAGACCTGCCCAGCCGCCTCCTCTGGCGCTAGACACGCCTTGAGATTCGCCTCGATCACGTTGTCGATGTAGGTGAAGTCCCGCGACTGCCTACCATCACCGTAGATGGTCGGAGCCTCATCGTTCATGAGCTGCCTAATGAACTTCGGAATGGCCGCGGCGTACGCGCCATCAGGGTCTTGGCGCCGGCCGAACACGTTGAAGTAGCGCAGGCCGTACGTGTCGAGCCCGTACAGTCTGGTGTACAGCTTCCCGTACTCCTCGGTCGCTCGCTTGGTCACAGCGTAGGGCGAAAGGAGCACGCCCTCCTGCCCCTCGCGCTTGGGTAGTGCGGTCTCGTCGCCGTACACAGACGAGCTGGATGCGTAGACGAACTTGCTGACGCCGTTGCGCCGCGCAGCCTCCATCATGTTCAGGGTGCCACGGATGTTGATTTCCTCGTAGACTAGCGGACGCTCGATGCTCCTCGGCACACTCCCCCACGCCGCCTGATGCAGCACGAAATCCACGCCCGAGGTCGACTGCAGGCACGTCTCAAAGTCCCGGATGTCACCTTCGATGAATGCATAGCCCGGCTCGGCCATGAACATCTCCACGTTGGAGCGCCTACCGGTGGAGAGGTCGTCAAGGCACCTGACGCCGTGACCCATCCGCAACAATGCCTCACACAGGTTCGACCCAATGAAGCCCGCTCCGCCCGTTACCAAGAAGAGCGACTCGGCAGGGAAGCGCACGTCCTCATAGCCCATTCGGTGTCTCCTGGTCGCTCATGCTGACGCCAAGAGGGTGGGTGTCCGGGCGCTCTACGCTGAACGCCTCGCTCGCCCACATGAACACAACCATGTCGGCCTCGCCCAGGTTCTCGATGTTGTGCGTGTAGCCCGGCGGGATGTCTACGACTTCGATCTTCTCGTCGGACACGTGATACTCGCGCACCTCAGAGTCCCCTACCTTGCGGAATCGAATGACACCCTTCCCGCTCACCACCACGAACTTCTCGTTCTTGGTGTCGTGCCAGTGGTTGCCCTTGGTCACCCCTGGTTTGATCACGTTCACCGAGAACTGCCCGCGTTCGGGTGTGCGGATGATCTCAGTGAAGCTCCCACGCGCATCGACGTGCATGGTGAGCGGGTAACTGAACGAGTCGGGCTCAAGGAAGCTCAAGTAGGTTGCGTAGAGCTTCTTCTCAAGCTCGTCACTGAAATCGGGCACTGCGAGTGATTCGCGGCTCTGCCTGAAGCCATGCAGTCCAGCCGCGAGCTCCCCCACTGTGGTCTGGTACGTCGGACGCACCACGTACACGCCCTCAACGTTGGTCGCTTCACCGGTGAGCGCCCGCAGGAACTCGTCCACGACGTCGTCGATGTACACGAGCGGCAGGGGTGCCTGTGGGTCGCTGACCTCGATAGGTAGGTCCCGCGCGATGTTGTGGCAGAACGTGGCGACAACGGTGTTGTAGTTCGGGCGCGACCACTTGCCGAACACATTCGGCAGTCGGTACACGTAGGTGCCGGCCCCCGTCTCCTCGGCGTAGGCCTTAACCGCTTCCTCGGCGCCGCGCTTGCTCACGCCGTACGGGTTGTCGCGCTCGGCCTGCACCGATGAGGTCAGTAGCACCGGGCGGGGCGTGGATGCGCGCAGTGCATCGAGCAGTCGCGTGGTGAGGTCCACATTGCCCTCGGTGAACTCCGCAGGGTCCTGCGGCCGGTTCACCCCGGCAAGGTGGAACACGAAGTCGCATTGCGACGCATAGTCCTCAAGCAGACCGGGATCGGTATCGCGATCGAACTCGAGAATGTCGGTCACATCGGGAAACGCGCCAGACCTCAGGCGCTCGACGAGGTTGCGCCCGATGAAGCCTGCGGCTCCTGTGACGAGAACCCTCACGACCGGCTCCTCCAGCGTGCCAGTTCATCTTGCATGTACGGCACAGCGAGCAGCTTCTCCTTCACCTGTGGGAGCGAGAGCTGCTCGGTGCTCTGGGACGTGTACTCCTGCAGCTGCATCGACCGCGCGCCCATGCCCTCGGTGAAGTACTTGTCGTAGTTGAGGTCACGCTTGTCTGCTGGCACGCGATAGTAGCCACCCAGATCGATGGCACCCAGGCACTCTTCGAGCGTGAGCAGCGTCTCGTAGGACTTCTCGCCGTGACGGATACCGATCGTCTTGATCTCGTTCGGCGCCTCGAAGATCTCGAGCACCGCCTGCGCGAGGTCGCCCACGGTGGATGCCGGCGCCTTCTGCACGAAGATGTCGCCAGACTCAGCATGCGCGAACGCGTAGAGCACGAGCTCCACGGCCTCCTCCAGCGTCATGATGAAGCGGGTCATGGCGGGATCAGTGACCGTGAGCGGTTGTCCCGCCTTCACCTGCTCGACAAACAACGGCACTACCGAACCGCGCGAGCACAGCACATTCCCGTAGCGAGTGCCGCAGATCATGGTGGACTCCGCCGAGCGCGACTTTGCTATGAAGACCTTCTCCATCATCGCCTTGCTCGTGCCCATGGCGTTGATGGGATAGGCTGCCTTGTCGGTGGAGAGACAGACCACCTTCTGTACACCGGCGCGAATGGCCACGGCAAGCACGTTCTCGGTCCCGAGCACGTTGGTCTTCACGGCCTCCATCGGGAAGAACTCACACGACGGCACCTGCTTGAGCGCCGCAGCGTGGAAGACGTAGTCGACGTCTGTCATCGCATCGCGGACGGAATTCACATCCCGCACATCGCCGATGTAGAACTTGATCCGGCCGCTCATCTCGGGATGCGCGTGCTGATACAGGTGCCGCATGGCATCCTGCTTCGCCTCATCCCGCGAGAACACGCGGATCTCGCCGATCTCCGTGTTGAGGAAGCGGTCCACGATCGCGTGGCCAAAACTCCCCGTGCCGCCGGTCACGAGCAACGTCTTACCGGCGAATTCCTCAGATGCCATCTAGGGGTCTCACCCTTCGTCCGATATCATCGTCCCAGGACTACCTGTAGCAGCCCCCACCCCATCGCCTGGTCCAGGAAGTACAGCACCAGCACGGCAATGGCGAGGACCGCGATCACCGCGAGCACCACGCCCACGACCCGGCCCAGGCTCTCGGCGAACTTCCGCCCGGGGCTCTTCTGCGGGATGTACACGCTCGCAGGCGCCGACTGGAGCATCGCGCCGCCGCCACGGCCCGTGTCCCCCGCCTCCGGTGCGTTGTAGTAGTCGGCGTACGAGTAGTAGCCGCCGTAGGCGCTCTTGCCGTAGCCGTAGCCATAGCCCGCGCGCGTGCCGGTGGCGTCCAGACCCCAGACCACTGAGCCGATCGCCCGTCCGCCGGCGGCCTCGAGCATCTCGCCGGCCTTCTTCACGGCCTCACGTGTTGAGCTACCGGCCTTGGTGACCAGCAGCACGCCGTCGGTGTAGCGTGCAACGGCGGCACCGTCGGCCACCGCCAGCAGCGGCGGCGTATCGATGATCACCCAGTCGGCCCACTCCTTGAGCTCCTCGAGCACGCCGCGCATCTTCTCGGAGCCCAGGAGCTCGCTCGGGTTCGGGGGCAGCTTGCCGCTCGTGAGCACCAGCAAGTCGAGGTTGTCCATCGGGCGCTGGAGCGCGCTCTTGAGCGAGTGTGCACCAGTGAGCACGTCGGAAAGCCCGATCAGGTTCTTCACCCCGAAGAACTGGGCGGTGGTGGGCTTGCGGAAGTCGCAGGCCACGAGCACGACCTTCTTGCCCGCCTGCGAGAGGCCCGCAGCGAGGTTCGCGGCTACGGTGCTCTTGCCCTCGGCTGGAGCGGCGCTCGAGATGAGCAGCGTCTTGATGTCGTGCTCGAAGTTGATGAAGTCCAGGTTGTTGCGGAGTACGCGGTACGCTTCGGCGGCCGCGCTGCTCGGATTAGTGAGGATGCTGGCGCGGCGGCGCTCGTCCTTCTCGTACTTCTCGGCCGGGATGATGCCTAGAACCGGCACGCCTAGCAGCTTCTCGGCCTCATCGGAGCTCTTGAGCGTGTTGTCGAGGTACTCGTAGAGGAACGCGAGCCCGAGGCCGATCACGAGACCGATCATCACGCCCAGCACGGTGTTGCGCACGGGTGTGGGCTCCACCGGGTCGTCGGAGACCACGGCCGGGCTCACCACGCGCCCGGAGCCGGTCTCCAGCTGCGCGCTGATGCGGAGCTCCTCGAGCTTCGCAGCTAGCGTGGTGTAGTTGCCGGTGGCGATCGAGAGCTCAGCGGAGAGCTCGTCGCTCTTGCCTTCGCTCGCGATCTTGCGGCCCAGGTCGAGAATCTCGCTCTTGGCCACCTCCAGGCGGCTTTCCACCTCCTTGGCAGCGAGCGTGATGGCCTCGCGACGGTAGTCGCGGCTCCAGGTGACGAACTCCTCGGCGAGCGTGTTCGCGATCGCGGCAGCAGTCTCGGCATCGCCGTCCCGCGCAGTGATCGTCACCACGTTGGTCTGACCCACGCCGGTGATCTGCACGTACCGCCCGAGATCCTCGGGTGACATGCCCAGGTCGAGCGTACGGATGGTGTTCTCCAGCAGCGGGCGCACCTGCATGAGCTGCACCTGCGTCTGCAGGCCTCGCTCGGCCTGGCTCGAGATGTCGAGCCCCAGGTCACCGAAGATGTCCGCGCCCGATCCCGTCTCGGCGATGAGCACCTTCGCCTGCCCCTCGTACACGGGAGCTTGCACAAGGCTCCAGATGAGGGCCACGAGCGCCGCCACGAGCACGGTGCGGATGATCACGCCCTTGCGGGCCATGATCACGTTCAGGTAGTCGCGAAGGTCGAGCTCGTCCACGCGGTCCCCTTTACCTCGCTGCCCTGGCTTGCATCATCTTACAGTGTTCGGCCGCACACCGAGGAGAGGTGCGCGGCCGATCGTGCGAGTGGCCCCACAGAGTGGAGGGCTACTGCGAGAACGAGGTGATGAACCACTGCGAGCCCGAACCGCTGTCGCTCGTGATCGTGGTGATCTTGCCCTTGTCGCCGGTCTTGCCAGGACCCGAGAGTGTGATCTCGAGCGTCTTGGCGCCGGAGCCTACCACGATCTTATCTACCGTGAACGCGTTGTAGGTGCCGTCGAGGATCGATGCGTACACGTCCTGGTTGGTTGCCTGCTGATCCACGATCGCCTTGAGCACGTCCGGATCGGGGTCGCCCAGGTCGGGCGTGGTGCCCGTGTGACCGTCGGCGGTGATCGAGTAGAAGTACCACGCGCCCTCGTACGACTTGAGCACCAGCCACCCGTTCAGCTCTTCGCCGCTGCGGTAGGTGCCCTTCACGCGGATGTTCGCGAGGTCGGCCGACTCGGTGACCTGGCTGAGCGAGAACGCGGCGAACTCGTTGTTCACGAGCTCACCGATGGTGCTCGCGCTCGCCACCTGCTCCCAGTACATCGCCTCCTGGGCGGCAGCGGGAGGAAGCGGCACCGTGGTGGGATTGGCCACCGGCGTGGTGGTCTCCTCGTCGGCCTCGTCGGCCTTCTCGGCATCGTCCGTGTCGGTGGGCTTGGGCGCCACCACTTCGGGCTCGTCCGTCGCGAACGGCCCGAAGCCCGTCACGTACATGAAGCCCGTGCCTCCGGCAACGAGGAGGAGGGCGATCAGCGCTACAACAAGGCCCGTCCGACGCTTCTTGACCTCATCTGTGGCCAGCAACTCGTCCCCCATCAGATCACTCCCTCGGACAACACGGTGCGCCCTTGCGGGCGCGCCACGACGATCAAACACTCCATAATCTGGATAACGGGCTGAGGCCGCTATGAGTTACGTTACATCCCGTCACACTATCCTGCAAACCCGCTATTCGATTCTCCCGCTAGAGCGACCCCGCTATACGGGCCAGTGCATCCGCTGCGAGGTTCGTGCGTGTGGCCCCCGTCAGCGACTCCGGCTCGGCTGCCAGGACGGCCGCCAGCCCCTCGGCGAGCGACGCGTCGAGCCTCTCCCGTTCTCCATCGGCAAGGTAGGGCGCTCCCTTGAGCACCGCATGCAGCTCGGCGGCGCTCAGCATCTGCTCGCCGCGCTCGAACGTGAAGAGATCGCTGCCGTCGAACACGCTCATGTCGGCGGGCAGCGTGACGTTCATGCCTCCCGCGGCCGTCACGGC
>DLMY01000046.1:0-292 GCA_002478275.1 Actinobacteria bacterium UBA7524 | reverse complement strand
GGCCCCGGCGAGCTCGTCTGCGGAGAGCGCTACGTACGGGTACGGCACCTCATCGCGAGCGCGAGCGAGCGCCTCTGCCACGCCGGCTCCCCCGCCGAACGGATAGGCGTCACCGAGCGTGGCGTACGTGGTGCCGGGGATGGACACGGCAAGTGCGGGGCTGATCGGCTCGAGAGCGGCGGGCTCCTCGGTGACATCCACCACCATCACGATCTGTCCTACCACGGCGCCCTCGTCGTTGGGGCTGGCCGCTACGACCAGCACGCGGGTGAGGCCTTCGGCGGGTACGCCG
>DLMY01000026.1:4891-16036 GCA_002478275.1 Actinobacteria bacterium UBA7524 | reverse complement strand
AGTTAGTATCTGAATTCGCGGTGCCTAACCCCGAGATCGAGCCGACTCACTTCGTTCGCGGCTCATCTCAAGAGACGTTAGCCACAGCAAGAATCCGGTTTGGTTCTGGTAAGGCTGGGGGCGTATCATCGAATCATGAGTACACCAGCGATCGACATCAACAAGCTCGCGCCTGAGGAGCGTCTCGCCTTGATTGGAGACCTGTGGGACAGCCTCCGCACCAAGCCCGAGGCGTTGCATATCACTCCGGCGCAGCAGAAGGTGCTTGACCGGAGGCTCGACGAGCTCGACAGCGGCGACGCCGCAGTCATCTCCTGGGACGACGCCAAGCGGCGGCTTCGCGGCTGATCGGCGTGCGCAGCGCCTGGTTCCTTACATCGGCAGTCGCAGACGTGGCGGAGGCGCGCGACTGGTATGAACTCCAGCGACCGGGTCTCGGCGACGAGTTCATTGATGCCATGGATTCGGCGGTGGACTCCATTCTCGGTTTCCCTGCCGCACATCCCGTTGTCTACCGTAGATCTCGCCGCTTCTTGCTGCCGCGCTTTCCATACTGTCTGTACTACCGCGTCGATGACGCCGGGATCATCGTGGTCGCCTGCCTACATGCGGTTCGTGATCCGGAGCATCATCGGCGTCGGTCGCGTGGCTAACAAGCGCTTCCAGCTGACGCGCCGGAGCGCTCGGCTACACTGTCAGGTATCGGCGCGCAGCTGAAGCGCCAAAACGTTAGACCGACTGGGGGTCGGCTTGATCTGGGATGAATGGGCGAGCATCACTCGCTTTCTCGAGAGCAGCAGGATGACGTTGCTGCCAGCAGCCATGCGATGGGAAGAGTTGCTTCAGCTGAACCCCACCGCCGCTAACCTTGAGTTCGAGACGCAAGGCACCCTCTACCGAGTCTCGCTCGAACAGCACATCTCCGCCCTCAGGAACACGCGGCCCCTCTACTCGTCCGCATTTCTTCACTACTTTGCGCTGGCGGAAGCGGCGGCCGCCGATTTCCTTGGTCGGGAGGATCTGGTCGGTTGCAACGGAATCGAGGACTGGGCGGAGCAACTTCTTTCAGCTGCCGGCGCCGGATGGCGAAACGACGACGAACGCGTGGGCATCGTGGAGCTCGGAGTAGTCCGCAATCTGATCGCGCACGGTGAGCGAGAATACTCAAAGCGCGCGGTTACAAAGTTGAAGGCCGCTGGGATGTCGCCGGCGCCCTCGCAAGGCGATCGGGTGGTGCTCGACTACGAGACCCTGAAGCGGTACCGCTCGCGATTGAAGAGTCTCCTGAACAGGAGTGGATTGGGCGCCGCCGCGGTCTAACCAGCGCATCAAGCTGACGCGCACGAGGTTGTCGTATCCTGAAAGCGCACGGCGCGCAGCTTATGCGCAACCACGTTGGGCAGATGAATGGGGGGCTTGTGGACGTACGTAACCGATGCATCGTATGTATCTCTGTGCTCGTGCTCGGTATTGTGGCGGTCGGTTGCTCTGAGACCCCGGTGTCGAATGCGCCTTCCACACAAGAAAGTGCCCCGGTTTTCGATTCTGTGGCTGATCTCGGCGACCTTGAGGTGACCGTAGAAACCAGCTCGGGGCCGGGCCCGGACATATCCGATGGGCAAGGCTCCAGAGTCGAGTACGTGCAACCTGTCTCAGGCAAGATACGCTTGACCGTGATTGCCAAAGCCACGAACTCCAGCGAGACCACATTGCCGATAAGAGTCGAACACAACTTTCCGACGGTCACGACGGCGGCAGGCGAGTATCTAGTGCCGGTGGGCGGCGAGCTTGCTGCGAGTAACGCTCCAAGCGGAAAGTTCGGCGTATCTGGAGGCGGTCTCGGTCCCGGCGGAGTGCTGGAAACGGTTCAGTACTTCGATGTCGAAAGCGGACAGACAGGATTCGAGTTCTCGTGGGACTTTGAGGAGCTGGGCATCTATGAAACGGCTCTGCCGTAGGCTCTTCGCTGCTGCGGGCGGCCCACTGCCCAACCAGGGCGTCAACCTGACAACGCCGTGTGAGGTATCCTCGGGTCGGAATCGGGAGTAGGCGCCGCAGGTTACGCCCTAAGACGATGGGCAGAACCAAGCGAGTGGGGGCAAGCATGGTGGACTCTGGAGCACGACGCTCGAAGATCCCCGGAGCTGCTGCATTGATTGCCGGCGTGTTCTCGGCAATCGGCTCACTCATGATCTATGCGTCCTCCGTGTGGATCGACCCGCCGGGGTGGGTGCGTATCCCGTTGATGGCGATGTTTCCAATCGGTTTGTTGCTGGCAATGATACTCGGGCTGCAGGCGCTCAAGGGTCGCGGGAGGGCTTTGGGCATCGCCGGATTGGCTGTAGCAGCAGCGGGCCTAGCTCTGTTCATATATGCAATCACCACGCTGGGATAGAGCGACAGCGGCCTGATAGGCACTTCCAGCAGAAAAGCGCCGCCATGTGATGTATGCTCGGATGGCAAGGCGACAGGGGGGCGCGTCAGCTGAAGCGCCGAGACGTTGGGCAGAATCGTGCGGCTGGTGCCGGGCAGCCACGTACTTCACCGCAGTTGAAGGAGCATCGCTTGAGAGAGGGCGGCGCGGAGTTCGGCCTCTCGACGACCGAGATGTCGAGGCGGCTCGAGGCGTACACGCGTCTTGTCACGTTCATTGCGCTCGGAGCCGCACTTTCTTGTGCGGACCTTCTCGCACGCGGCTCACTCGTCGCCGTTCTCTTGCTGTCCGTACTGTTCTGCCTCCTGCTCATCTCCCGGGCCCTACTCGCGCGCTCGTTCGCCCGCTACGCACATACCGTGTGGACCCTCACTGAGCTGAGCCTCGTTCGCACGTGCGATGCGCAAAGGGATGAACACCCTGTTGGGGACATCGGGCGTGTCAGCGTCAAACGCACCGTCTCTGGCGGCATCCGGGCCGTTGCCGTGGGCATGCGCAGCGGCGGGATCCTCTATGTGAACGCGCTCCAGGATCCTGAGGGGTTCGTCGGTAGTCTGCGCTCAATGGCAGACGTCCCCTTCTCGGAGGTCAGGGAGCCTCTCGACTTCGACGCTCCGTGGTTCTACCGGGTGCTCGGGCTGTTCGTCGGCGCCGCAGCCGCCGGTGCGGTCAGGGTCGCTGCCACACCGGGGAGTCTGAACGCGAAGTGGATCTATCTGTGTGTGGCGGCCTACCTCGTGCTCTTCGGCGCCTTCTGGGTCCGCTTCAAGCCGGTCACGCAGAGCTACGGTGAAGGCAAACGGCCGCTCGATGTCGCCGTGGGTGTCATCTCGCTTGTGTCCGGGTTGGCGCTGGGCGCGTTTGCCCTGGCCGTGTTCTAGGTGCCGCAATCTGCCCAACAAGCGCATCGAGCCGCGAGGCCGGAAAGGCGTCTACCGTCCCTCGTCACCGCGAGATCAGTGAATGTCTTGCAGCGAAGATATGTCGGGACCTCGAGATTCCCGGACCGTGACGCCGAACAAGCGGTTCGACATATGCGCAGCTTGCCCGGGGCTCATCATCATGTGATCTGATTATCGGATTGGAGTTGATCCTGACTGAAGTCGTCCGCCACTAGTCTACGACGACTCGCCCAGGTGAAGTATGCTCGACGAGGCATTCCGGCACGCTATGGGCACCTCATCGTGGTAGCGTCGAAGTCGAGGCTGACAGGGAGTACATCATGCCAGGAGCACGCAGGCACCGCGTGGTCATCGTCGTCAGCATCCTAGCCGCATCGATGTTGCTCATGGGCTGTGCGCTCCTCGACTTGTTCGTCGAGTCATCGGATTCGAACTTCTACGAGTATGAGGGTGAGGACGCTATCAAGAAGGATCCGCCGAAGGAGTACCAGGCCGAGCCGGATCAGGCACTCGCGTCCGGCGAGATACTCTCAGTACGCGTCAACTACGGGAAGAGTGGGGCCGCGCAGTGCCAGGTGCGCATCGACAACGAGCGCACCGGTTGGTACGACGAGGTCGAGTTCATCGCGCATGCGGGTTCTCTCGGAAGTGCCGATGGGATGTACGACGATTACCCGTTCGGTGCGACGAACTTCAATAAGCAGCTCACTCAGCCGGAATACTACGACCCCGAGGACGCTGAGGGGGAGTACCGGATAACTGTCACTGCGGACACCGGCTACAATGCCACGGCGACCGTGAGATGGGACGGTGAGCGGTTCAACCCCAGCCTTCTCTCCTTCTCGCTTGACTGAGACGCTCAATCGCCCGGCCGACCAGCACACGTCAGTCCCACACATCGTGCGGGTAGATACATCTTGTAGACGCCAACCGTAAAGGGGGTGGCGACATGAGCACACGAAGTCGGTGGTCTCGCTCGCTCGTCGTCGTTGGCGGTATAGGGATGTTCATCGGCGCGATCGATCCGCTCGAAGGATCCGTGCTCGTGCTTGTCGGCAGTGCCTTGGTGCTGCTCGGCATGTTCCTCGGCCAGGAGCCGCGTCAGGTGCTGCTCTACTGGTCGGCGGCCTTCGGCCTGATCGTCCTGGGGGTTGCGGCCATGTTCGCCCTGAGCGCCTTAGGTGGCATCGGAGGCACGAGCGGACAATCCATGTGGCTGGGTGTCCTGATCTTGCCGTATCCTGTTGGCTGGATCATGGGCGTGGTGAATCTCCTGTCCAGGCTGACACGAGGTGTCCGTCATCGGCATGCCGTTACCTGAACTCTGATCGAGCAGTCATCGAGGGGTGCGGCGAGTCGGGAACGGGTGAAGCAGTGCGGGGAACGGCGTACCGCAGCCCATCTGTCCTGCTTGGTTGAAGTACCCCGCGAAGGGCAGGCTCGATTGGATGATCGTCGCTCGGTGCAGGTCGGGTTCTTCTGCTCGGTGGCCCTTTCGCTATTGGGGGCCGTCTATCTGCTGACGCTTGCGTTGTACTTCGCGTTCGAAGGCCTCGCCTTTCCACCCTCTGCCGGCGTTCAGCTTGTTGCGGGCGTTGTCACGTTCCTCACCGCCAGCGTGCTGGTGGTCCTGTTCGCGGCTATCCGGGAAGTCCCCGGCAGAGACGGCTTCCTCGGTACGGTCGGATTGTGCTTCGCGCTGTTGTTCGCTGCCGTTGTCAGCATCAACCGTTTCGTGCAACTGACCGTGATCCGTCAAGCGCCGGACGGACCGGCTACCTCCGACCTGGCCAGATTCCTTCCGTACTCCACAACCTCGGTGATGTTCGCCCTTGAGATGCTGGGATGGGGCTTCTTCCTCGCAATCGCGGCCCTGGCGGTCGCGCCGCTCTTCGTAGGCGACGGCCTCATGCGTTCGCTGCGCTGGACGTTTGTCGCGTTCGGCGTGCTCTCGCTGGCGAGCGGAATCGGCTACGTCACCTCCACCCTTCTGTCGATGGTGGGCTTCGTAGCCTGGGGACCTCTGCTGCTTGCGCTGGCGATCATGCTCTCCGGCATGTATCGAAGGATCCTTCGAGAGCAGTCTGGGCGGGTGACTTGAGCTCGACTCATGCGTCGAGCCGACAGTCGTTCAGTCGTCGATGGTCGCAAGTCCCTTTCGCTCCAACTCCGCGAGATGATCCAGCATCGCCTTGAGCACGTCAGGAGGATGTCCTTCCCAGTCCCTGACTTCGTCCATGATCTTGAGCGGTTCCTGGGTCCTGTAGGATCTGGTGGGGTTGCCGGGGAAGCGCTTGTCGGTCAGGTTGGGATCATCTTCAAAAGGGCCTGTGGGCTCGACGATGTAGATTCGGCCCGTCCCTTCGCCTTTGGCTAGCTCAGCTCCCCAGATCGCGGCATCCATCGTGGCGCTGAAGTAGATGTGCCTCGATACTCGACCGTCCTCGAAGTTGGAGCCGTAGCCCGGGACGAGCGGTTCGCCAGGTTGCAGGCTGGCCTTCGTCCCGTGGTAGAAGGGGCCTTCCACGTGGGCATAGTGCTCGAGGGTGACTGGCACGTGCGCGCTGTCGTCGTCCAAAGGGGACCTCCCCGGTTCTTGGTCCAGTATAGGCATCGCGGTCAGCACGACAACGCCGCGCGGAACAGCCGGCCTTGCCTGAGGCCAATGACATCTGGTGCCGGGAAACACGCCGGAAACGTGGCGATGCTATCGTGTAGTCTCGGTGTTCTGTGCACGGTCCCGTGTGTGAGGAGGCGGAATGGAATTCCTTACTTGGAACGAGAGCCTGGCGGTCGGAGTCAGCACTGTTGACGCGCAGCATCGGGGACTGGTCGATCTCGTGAACAGGCTGCACACCGCAATGTCGGAAGGGCGTGGCAAGGTCATGCTCGGCGAGACGATCGACGAACTCGTCGACTACACGAAGATCCACTTCTCGACCGAAGAGACATACTTCGACAGGTACGGTTATCCGGAAGCCGGTTCCCACAAATCCGAGCACGAGGCGTTCATCGCCAAAGTGGCCGATTTCAAGCAGGGATTCGAGGAGGACCGCCTCATGCTCTCGCTTGAGGTGATGGATTTCCTCGGCGAGTGGTTAGTGGATCACATCAGCGTTCGAGACAAGGCATTCGGTCCGTTCCTCAATGACCATGGTGTGGCCTGAGTCGAGCTCTGGAGAACTCGATGCGCGAAGAAGTCGCCGCTAACCTGAAGCTCTGGTGCAGTCCATCGGTATCGACACGGTGACCTTCGCGCTCGTAGGCGCCGCGGAGGTGATGGGGGTCGACTCTTCTTCGCGTGCGGTGGAGGCGGCGCGGTCGATTGCTACACAGCTCGACCTCTCCGTGCAGTTCGTTCAGGCCGACGTCACCGATCTTCCCGACGCCGTGCCGACCGAGGGGTTCGATATCGTGTTCACCTCACACGGCACGATCATGTGGCTGCCCGAGCTCGAGGAATGGGCCCGGATGATCGCGTCCAGGCTCGTTCGGGGTGGCGTGTTCCACATCATCGACGTCCATCCATTCCTGACGGTCTTCGACGATACGGTCGAAGAACCCGAGCTCAGGGTGCGCTACCCCTACTTCTCGCGCGAGCCGCTGTACTTCGAGGAGCACGGCAGCTACGCGGATCGAACAGCCGACTTCGTGGCGGACTCCTACGTGTGGCAGCATCCGCTCTCCGAGATCATCGGCGCGTTGTTGAACAGCGGACTCAAGATTCGACAGTTCTCGGAGTATCCCGTCGTCGCCTGGAAGGCGCTCGAATTCCTGGAGCAGGATGGTGACGGGCTGTGGCGGATGCCACCCGGCTCCGGTGACATCCCGCTGTCGTTCTCGCTGACCGCGGTACGCCCTTAGGTTCAGCCGGCCAGCGCCCGCACAGCGATATACAACGTTGCGATTCCGAGGAGAACCAGGCTCCCCTTGAACGCCGGCGTGCTGTTGCGAAACCCGAGCCAGCGCCACTTCCATAGCGAGTCTCGCTGCACTTCTGTCAGACGGTCTTCGCGCACGGAGACGGTGTCCTTTCGTCATGGACTCCATCACTGGTAATCGGCATACATGAAGGTGGGCTACAGGGTCGGGTGACGTGCGCTTGGCTCGGACCGGCGAGTACTACCGCGGACCGTCGCCTGACTGGTGCCCGTACCGCGAAACGGGGTACCGCTCACTCAGGCGGGCATGAATCGAGATGTGCCTTCAGAGATGCGAGAGTGCCCTCCGCTTCGGCGACGTCTGCGAGGGCTTCGTTCACCCATGTGCGGTCACCACACTTGCTGGCCTGAGTCCCAGCGAGACACAGCAGGTCCGATGCCCGACGCATCTGCACTCCGAATTCTCCATCGAGTCGCGTCAGGGCGTGAGCCCACTCCTCTCCTGAGGCACCCGTGGCCATGATGACCGAGAGGGGGATCTTGTAGGGCTCCTCGGACTTTATCCCAGTCTTCAGCTGTGCCAGTTCCTTCAACATCTGGTCGTGTTGTTCACCGAAGAACGCGTGTATCCTGCGCTTTGCTTCGGCCGTCTCCGTTTCCGCCGAGGAATGCTCCACCACGATAGCGACGTAGTTGTTGATTCCGAGATTCGTCTTCTTTGCGAGGAGGTTTCGGGCAATGAACAGGTGCTTTGCCTGTTCTTGTTTGGCTGCTACGGATCCGTCAGGGTCGGAAGCGCCGTCGCTTGCGAGGGCGTCCGTGTACAGGTCGAACGCGGCCTTCGCGTCTCCTGAGGCCATCGCCTGGTCGGCCTCATGGACGAGGCGTGTGAACACATCGTCCGTTTCGGGCGCCGCCGAGGATTCGACTTGCCCGCATCCGGAGCTCAGGACAAGGATTGAGATCGCGCAGCCCAGCGCGACTTGCCCGAGTATCTTCTTCATCGGCTCCCCCTCGGTGTCTTCTCGCTACAGTCTGCCGTCGTCGGGCATCTCGAGTGCGATGAGGTCCTCGTAGGTCTCTCGACGGCGGATGAGGAACGCATCATCACCGTCGACGAGCACCTCTGCGGGCCGGGGCTGGCTGTTGTAGTTACTCGCCATCGTCATGCCGTATGCGCCGGTAGAGAAGACGCAGAGCACGTCACCCCGCTTCAGGCCCGGCAGCATGCGCGCCTTGCCGAGGTAGTCACTCGATTCGCAGATGGGACCTGCGACGTCGTAGCGTGTCAGCCCTGGGCCTTCCTCGGGCATGTCCCTGGATTCGGGGGCCAGGCCGTCTGCCGGCTTCACCGGCCAGATGAAGTGCGAGCTACCGTAGATCGCGGTGCGTACGAAGTGCGACATGCCCGCGTCGACTACAGCGACGTTGTTGTCTCCGGCCTTCTTGACATACAGGACGGTGGTCAGGAGTGAAGCGGAGTTAGCCGCGATCGTGCGGCCCGGCTCCATGACCACCTTACCGCCCGCATCTACGAAGTCCTGCAGTTTCGGACATATGACCGCGGCATAGTCGTCCCAGCTTGGAGCACTGTCCGACTCGTACTCGGCGGCGTAACCCCCACCGATGTTGATGGTGTTCACCTTGACTCCGCGTGCCGCGAGGTCCGCCACTAGAGCAAGCACGCGATCTATCCCCAGCCCATAGACCTCAGGGAGGAAGATGGGGCTGCCCAAGTGGATATGCACACCGTCCATCTCCAGGTTCTCGTCGCGTGTTGCGCGCTCGAACAGGTCGGCGGCGTCTTCGATGTCCACACCGAACTTGTTGCCGCGCGTGCCGGTCGTGGTCTTGGCCGGCGTGCGATCGCCCGGCGCGACGTCGGGGTTGACCCGGATGGCGACCCGGGGCCTGCGACCTTCCTCGGCGGCGATGGCGGAGAGCAGCTCCAACTCAGCCTCGGACTCCACGTTGATGGAGCGGATGCCGGCGGCGACCGCGGTGCGAAGCTCTTGTTCTGACTTGCCCACACCGGCGAAGACGATGCGGTCGACGTCCACGCCCGCGGTGATCGCCCGGTGCAGCTCGCCGCCGCTCACGGTGTCGATGCCGGCGCCGGCGCGGCCGAGCTCTGCCAGCAAGCGCATGTTGCTCAGAGCCTTGACCGAGAAGCACACGAGCGGGTCGATCGCTTCGAACGCCTTCGCGAACCTTGCGAAGTGGTCGATCAACGTGTCCCGGGAGTAGACGTAGAGCGGCGTGCCGAAGCGCTGCGCGATCTCGTCGACCGATACGTCCTCGCAGTACAGGACGCCGTCTTTGTAGTCGAAGCTGTCCACATCCGCTCCTTCTCGCATCTTTCGGCCTGCACGTGCGCATGGCGCGTGCGCTGTCATTGGCTGGGCGATATGAAATCATACTCCACTGTGCCACCTCAACTCCTGGTGCCCTACACTTGCAGCACTGAAGACGCGCGAGGAATGGGACGCGGTTGATCAAGTACCTGGGTTCGAAGCGGGTGCTCGTCGGGGTGCTGGGAGCGATCGCCGGCGCCGTCGAAACGCGGACGGCGCTGGACCTGTTCAGCGGAACGACGCGCGTGGCGCAGGAGTTCAAGAAGGGTGGATGCGCCGTCACCGCGGTCGATTCCGCCACGTACGCGCACGTGCTCGCACAGTGCTACATCGAAACCGACGCAGCGATGGTGGATATGGAGAGGCTAGAAGGTATCCTCGGCGAACTGGAGGCGCTGCCGGGAAAGAGGGGGTACGTCACCGAGGTCTTCTGCGAGCAGGCGCGCTACTTCCAGCCCAGGAATGGGATGAGGATCGACTCGATCCGCGACCACCTCGAGCTCCACTACCGCGAAGATCCGCTGTTCCCCGTGCTGCTGACCTCGCTCATGCTGGCGGCGGACCGCGTCGACTCCACTACGGGCGTGCAGATGGCCTATCTGAAGAGTTGGGCGCCGCGCGCACACAACGATCTGGAGTTGCGGGTCCCGGCACTGCTGCCCGGGTCGGGACGGGCGGTGCTGGGTGATGCGGGGAGCCTCGCGGGGAGCCTCGGCCGTTTCGACCTCGCCTATCTCGACCCGCCGTACAACCAGCACCGGTACTTCACCAACTATCACGTGTGGGAGACGTTGGTCAGGTGGGACGCGCCCGAGCACTACGGGGTCGCCTGCAAGCGTGTCGATTCGCGCGACGACGCAACGAAGAGCCCTTTCAACTCGAAGGCCGAGATGCCCGATGCCTTGCGACGGGTGATATGCGACGTTGACGCGGAAACGGTCGTGGTATCGTACAACGACGAATCGTGGGTCACGGCCGAGGACATCCGAGGCTGGCTCCTTGAGGCCGGGCACGAGCATGTCGAGCTTCTCGACTTCGACTCGAAACGATACGTGGGGGCGCAGATCGGTATCTTCGATCCTTCCGGCAAGAAGGTCGGCAAGGTCGGGCGTCTCCGGAACGTGGAGCATGTGTTGGTCGCCGGACCGGCCGTCAAGGTCGAGAGAGCTGTCGAAGCGGTTCGGACCGGTTAGCCGGAGGGGGCGGGGTTGTAGGACGCGTGCGGTCCCTATCGGCGTTGCCGCAATCTTCGGCGCGGTCGCTGCGTTTCCTGAGGTACTGCTCGCGCTCTAGCTCGCGCGCCTGCCGGTTGCTTGGTTCGCGTAGAATTTCACGGGTTTGCGCACACTGTGGCCCTGAACGTGCTATCCTGTCACGCAGGCGGGCCAAAGGGTCCGTAGGATTGCGACGTGACACACCGCATTCTGGTGGAAATGGTCACGTCGTTTTGTTTTGCCCCGAAGGTGGGGCGAGAGGATGGGTTTGCATGGCAGAAGGCAAGGTAAAGTGGTTCAACGCTGACAAGGGCTACGGCTTCATCGAGCGCGAGGATGGCGACGACCTGTTCGTCCACT
>DLMY01000026.1:0-4801 GCA_002478275.1 Actinobacteria bacterium UBA7524 | reverse complement strand
TTCGTCCACTTCTCCGAGATCCAGTCGGAGGGCTTCAAGACCCTCGACGAGGGTCAGGCCGTCTCGTTCACCGAGGCCACCGGCCAGAACGGCAAGCAGCAGGCGACTCAGGTGCGTGCCATCTAAGCGTACTTGCATGAGCGTACAAGGACCGGGTGCCCCACATGGGACGCCCGGTCCTGTCCTTTCCGGGCACCTGACCTGCGTTCGGCCGCCTGGTTCTGACTGCTTTACAGGTCGGCGTTGATGAGCGAGAAGTAGCCGCCCACGAGCGCGGCGATCCCGACGATGACGAACAGCACGACGGTGCCCGTCTCGCCGAGCAGCTTGATGAACCCCTGGATCTTGGCCATCTTCCAGATCGGTGCGGGCTTGAAGATGGCGGTCACCAGGACCAGCGCGCCGTACGCGAACAAGAAGATCGCGAGCAACAACAAAGGTTCCATGTATGCCTCCCTCTCGTGTCGTCGTCCGGTCTGGCCGGTACACGGCTCCCGACATGATGACATCATACTCCTGTCAGGGGTCGCGCACCGCCGATCCGGCACGGTTGTGCTGCCGTTTTCCGGCTAGAATGGTAGTGCGGCGGCCGTGCGAGCGGAAGTAGGCGTGCGGCGGCCGTGCGAGCGGTGAGCGGGAGCGGAGACGGGCGATGCGCATCGAGATCTTCGGCGACAGTCTGACAACAGGCGTACCCGGCGTCTCGTACGTTGATATGCTCCGCGACCGGTTTCCCGGTCACACGATCATCCCCTGCGCGCAGGGCGGCGACTCGGTCATCGGGGCGCTGCGTCGCGCGCAACGCATGCGCGGAAAGCCTCGAGCCGATGTGACGTTCGTGTTCATCGGCGTCAACGACGTGTTCGCAGAGATATCGCCGTCGCTCACGCGTGTGCGCGGAGTGCTCGCGAAGCCCAGGACGCGCAGTCCCGAGGAGTTCTCCCGTTGCTACCGCCGCCTGCTCGACGTGCTTCTCGAACGCTCGTCGCACGTGCTGGCTGTCTGCCCGCTTGCCATCGGCGAGGACCCGCACAACCCCTGGAATCGCAAGCTCGACGAGCTGTGTTCGGTGATTCGCGACCTTGCCGAGGAGTACCCTGACGTACAGCACGTCGATATGCGGGAGCGGTTCTTCCACGATGTCGCGGACGGTCTGCGCACGGTAGAGGGTGGAAGCGAGGGAGGCCCGGAGCACCGAGCCCGCTCCGGCCGTGCCGCCGACCCGGAGCGAGGAACAGGTCAAGAGCACTACCTCCCGACCAGCGCTTCGGCGGTGGTCCGTGACGCGATCATGTTGAGGACGCCTGCCGGGCTCGATGCGGTCTCCTCGGCGCGAGGGTTGGTGATGACGCTCGATGGAGTGCACCTCAACAGCCGGGGCGCCAGGATGGTCGCCGGCGTGTTCGGGGAAGCGTTGGCAGAGGCCGTTTCGGAAGGCGAGGGCTGATGTTCGAGCTGGATGCGTGGAAGTGGTATGTGGTCTTGGGTGCCGGATCGGTGTCGCTTGTGTGGGTCGGGCGGGCGATCGCGCAGCTGTTCACCAGAAGGTCCGGATGCGCAGCGGAGCTCAGAGAAGCGAGTGCCGTGGAGTCTGCACTCTACGGTGCAGCCGCCCCGGATGGCTCCCGTGTGTTCGACGGGTGGTCTTACCGTGTGGGTGCGCGCTTCGCGGGCCGCGTGCGCGTGGTGCTTGACGGAGAGAGGATGTCAGTGAGCGGGCCCAGGGTACCGCGTGGGCTGTACGAAGTCTGGATCTGGCTCCAGGGCCTCGCGTTCGCCGTCGTCTTTCCCATCCTGGCCGGTGCCGCCGTCTCGCTGGACTGGCGCTGGCTCGTCCTGGCTGCGCTCATGTTCTTCGTCCACTGGGTCGTTTCGAGTCTGGGAGCAGGCTTGTGGCCCGGGTTCGGAGAGCTGTCGGCGGTCGAGAACGGACGCTTCCTTGCGGTTGAATTCCCCCTGGAGTGCGTGAGCGAGGTCGACCTGGGCGCAGGATGGGCGAAGGGCGGTCTCGAGGTCGTTCTGCTCTCGTTCAAGGCCGCGGTGGACAAGATGGCGGCGGGCCGGGCCGTCTCCTTCTTCGCCCCTGATGAATTCGGGCGAGAGGTCCGTTATGCGATACACATGTACAGCGAGCAAGACGCTCGCGAACTGCATGGCGCGCTTGCACGCCGATAACCGAGAGGAGATGTTGGTGTGATCGAAGCTCCAGACATGAACGCGTGGATGGATGAGGTCAAGGCGCAGCCCGATGCCGCCGGGATCGGGATGATGTTGATGCATCGAGGTGTGGTGCGGGGGACGACGCGTGCGGGAGACCCGGTCAGCTCGATGATGCTGGGTGTCGATCGGGAGCGCCTGGCCGAGATCCTCGAGGAGGCCCGCACCTGGGAGGGGTTGCTCGCTGTGCGGGCCTGGATCAACGAAGGCCTGTTGCAGGTCGGCGACGACATCATGGTCGTGCTGGTCGCGGGTGACATCCGGGAGAACGTCTTCGCGGGCCTGCAGCGGCTCGTCGGCATGCTCAAGACCGAGGTCGTGTCCGAGGAAGAGAAGCCCTGAGGCGTCCATCTCGGTTCGCTTGATGGCGCAATCCCCGACTGAAGTCGACTCAGCCTCCTATCCGAAATGCTGTGTTGACTGTCTAGATGTATGCTGCATATACTGTCACCTACACCTAGATGGATATCGCAGATGGAGGCGAAGCAGCCATGGGACGGATCCACGGACACGAGCCGAGGGGGCCCGGTGCAGCCGGCGGCATGCGTCCGTGCTGCAGGCGTGCGGGAGGTGGTGGTCGGGGGGCTCTGGTAGAACCTGCCGCACTCGCCGCACTCCTTGCCAAGTCCGCGCACGGTTACGACCTGCGTCGTGAGATCCAGCGGATGACCGGCGGTGAGCTCGAGGTGGATGCCGGGGGTCTGTACCGGGTGCTTCGACGCCTGGAAGACGAGGGTTTCGTCACCTCAGTGTGGGCCGAGGGCGACTCCGGACCACAGCGCAGAGACTACGAACTCACTGCGGAGGGACGCGAACTGGCCGAGGACTGGGTGGCCCACCTGCGTGAACGCGAGCGTCTATCCGGCCTGCTGGCCGACTCGCTTTCCGCGGCGATGAAGAAGGACACGGAGTGAACGGGCGACTTGCCGACCGTGGGGCCGGGTAGGTCCCAGGACCAAGGAGATCGTGATGAGTGAGCGAAGAGTACTAGCGGTTCCTTCCAATGGGGCGGGCGGCCTGGAAGGCGAGAGATCGGCGCACTTCGGGCACTGTGACTGCTTCACGCTGGTTGAAGTGATCGACGGTGAGGTCGCGGACGTGCGGGTGCTTCAGAACCCTCCACACGAACAGGGCGGATGCATGGCGCCGGTGGGCATACTCGCTTCACATGGGGTGAACGAGCTGGTGGTCGCGGGGATGGGTTCGCGTCCGCTCACCGGGTTCAACGACGCTGGTATCAAAGTCTACTTCGAGAATCAGACACAGGGCATCCGTGATACGGTCAAGCTCGTGCTTGATGGAGCCGTCAACGAGATGGACGCGCGTCACGTGTGCGGGGGGCACTAGACACTCGCAGGCCTGGCACGCGCTACAGTAGCCGCCCCGCCGCCAGTCCCAGCACCACAGCGACGAGCCCGGCCGCTCCGGAGCCGAACATGTTGGCGGCGGCATGGACCCCGAGGCCGCGCTCGAACAGGACGATGCTCTCGTAGGACAGCGTCGAGAAAGTCGTGTAGCCGCCGAGCACGCCTGCGGTAAGGAAGATGCGCCACGTCTCGGGCAGCAGTTCGCGGTCGATGGAGATGGACGCCAGGACACCGATCAGGAACGCACCCGTGATGTTGACGGCGAGGGTGTGCCAGGGAAGGCTCGATCCCCACCGGTGGGTTATCCAGCCGCATATGGCGTAGCGCGCTCCTCCGCCGAGCCCGGCTCCCAGCATCACTACCATCACATCGCCAAGCCGCACGGTCCGACCTCCCAAGACGACAACAGCTCCCACACCGTCTACGTGTAGGAGCCATCAGCCGAAGCGGTTTGAGACAGGCGAGCTCCATCGCCCGCGGATAGTCTAGCATGCGTGAACACTCAGGGGCGGGCGCGCGGCCACGCGGTCGACCTGGGCCGAGCGCCGCCCGCGCCCGCGAGACCGGCGGCTCCCCCGTCGCCGTCACCGCTGCGCTACAATCGGTGGGATCCATCCGCAACCCATCTCCGGGGAGGTCACCCGATGCGTATCCTCGTCCTGGGCGGTGGCGGTCGCGAGCACGCCATCGTCGCCAAGCTCGCCGAATCGCCGCTCGTCACCGGCATCCACGTCGCGCCCGGTAACGGCGGTACTGCGGCGCTGGCCACCCACGCCGCGCTCGACATCGAGAGCGGCCCGGCGGTGACCTCGTACGCGCAAGAACACGGCGTCGACCTCGTGGTGATCGGCCCGGAGGCGCCGCTCGTCGCCGGCGTTGCGGACGACGTGCGCGCCGTGGGCATCCCTGCGTTCGGCCCGGGTGCGGACGGCGCGCGCCTCGAGGGCAGCAAGGCGTTCGCGAAGGACCTGATGAAGCGCTACAGCATCCCGACAGGGTTCTCCTCGGCGTTCACCGATGCGGAGAGCGCTCTCGCTTACCTCGACGAGGTCGGCGCGCCGATCGTGGTCAAGGCCGACGGGCTGGCCGCAGGTAAGGGCGTGACGGTGGCGATGGACGTCTCCACTGCGCGAGAGGCGATCGGGGAGTGCTTCGCGGGGCGCTTCGGCGAGGCTGGGGCGACCGTCGTGGTCGAGGAGTTCCTCTCAGGCCCAGAA
>DLMY01000052.1 GCA_002478275.1 Actinobacteria bacterium UBA7524 | reverse complement strand
GAATTCCCTTGGGGGCACCACAAAACCGCAGGTCAGAGAAGGTGCGGTCTCTGATTTGTCGCCCGATTCGTCGC
This sequence comes from Actinobacteria bacterium UBA7524, assembly GCA_002478275.1. Classification (GTDB taxonomy): domain Bacteria; phylum Actinomycetota; class Coriobacteriia; order Anaerosomatales; family UBA912; genus UBA7524. Next base: position 17,976 of record DLMY01000052.1, on the reverse strand, counting down.
CCGATTCCATTGGCGTCGCGTCGCTCCCAACTTCCTTCCGAGACGCCAATCTACTTGCGTAAAGCAGCGTTGAGCGCTATCTTATGAAAGTGAAATGGCGATTCAAGACGTGACAGCCCCTGAAGACGTCTCGGCGTTCGTCGAACAGCTTCAGGCAACGGGGATCTACACGTTCTCTCACGCGGATGCGCGAGCCGCACTTCCGACGTCTGAGATAGCGGTCGACAACGCCCTTCGCCGGCTCAAGAAGCGTGGTCGCATCGTGGCGCCGCGTCGCGGCTTCTACGTGATCGTGCCCACCGAGTACCGCACGGCTGGCTCTCCGCCGCCCTCGTGGTTCATCGACGACCTGATGGGCTTCCTCGGCCAGCCCTACTACGTGGGATTGCTATCCGCAGCAGCCATCCACGGCGCTTCTCATCAGCAGCCGATGACGTTTCAGGTCGTCACCGACCGTCCCACCCGCGGGGGCGTGGCAGGACGCGCGCGCATCACCTTCCACATGAGTCGTCAGGTCGGGGAGACTCCCGCCACCCGGGTTCAGACGGAGACCGGCACCATGCTCGTGTCCACGCCTGAATCGACGGCGTTCGATCTCGTGCGCTACTCGGAGGCCTGCGGTGGCTGGAGCAATGTCGCCACGGTGCTGCTCGAGCTCGCTGAGCGCCTCGAACCCGAAGCTCTCGGCGCGGTCGCGCAACTGCGCAAGACCCCCGCGATCCAGCGCCTCGGCTACCTGTTGGACCGAGCGGGTCAGCCCCGGCTCGCCGACTCGTTACTCCGAGTCCTCGGCTCCAAACGGTATCGGACCGTTGCGCTCGCTTCCGACGCGCCTCGGGGCGCCGCCGATGCCGTCAGTCCCTGGCGCGTGATCCCGAACCTGGATGTGGAGATCGATCTGTGATCCCCCGGGCCCAGATCACGGCTTGGAGAGCTTCTGCGCCGTGGCCCCAAGACGAGCAGGTCGAGCAGGACCTGGTCTTGTCGAGAGCCCTCACCGCGATCTTCGGCCGCCCTTCCTTGCGAGAGGCGCTCGCCTTCCGCGGCGGGACCGCTCTGCACAAGCTCCACTTCGATCTTCCGGGGCGCTACTCGGAGGACCTTGATCTCGTGCAGGTCGAGGCCGGCCCGATCGGTCCGGTGCTTGCGGAGCTGCGCGAGGCGCTCGACCCGTGGCTACTCGATGGAGGTGGATGTCGTGGAGGCAGCACGCGCGGACCGCACTAAGGTCGCTCTCTGCACCATACTGGTGGCGATGCTCCTCATGGGTTGCGACCCTGTGTGGAGCATCAACTCTGCTGCGGATGAAGACATGAACGCGGCGATGGAGGCGCGGGAGGCGAAGGAGCGCGCGGCGAAAGAGAGTGACAGCCAAAGCACGCAGCCTCAGGAGACTGCTCCTTCTGACCAAGAGGAAGGCGCACTGACCGGAGCGCAAGAAGATCCTGCCACGGGACCCATTTCAGCCGAAGAAATGGCTGGCACCTATAGCGCGAGCGCAGCACTGCAACATCTGGAAGAAGACGTGGAGTCTCCAAAGAGCCTGCCGGTGACACTGCAACTCAACGAAGCCGGGACAGGCACAGTGAACGTGAACGGCTATGGCGGCGAAGCACAATGCGCAGGCAGCGCTGTCAGTTTCTTCGTGAGTATGGAGGAGGATGGCACAGCGGTTCTGTGTCAGTTCAAGGGTACGGCGAGCAGGAGCGGCAGCCAGATCGTGATCACCGGGAACATGGACTTCTCCATGGTGGGCGTTACCTTCGCCTCCTATTCCTGGACGGCGCAGAAGTAGGCCATCTGGTCGCCCCCTGCAGCATCGGGTCCAAGCGGCCCGCGCTGCATGCATCAGGTTTCGTCGGCATCCTGCCAGCCAGGCGTGAGCGCTGACCTCAGAGCGCTCGGTGACTGAATGCTCTTCGTGGACCTCGAAGGTCACGTTGAGGATCCCCGCATGCGCCTCGCACTCGACTGCCTGCGCCTGAATCTGCGCGAAGTGAAGGTGCTCGGCAGCTATCCCGTAGAGCGGTAGGCCGGATCTCCCCGTTCCCAACTGGGGCCCCACTGTGATACAAGGTATAAGCATATCGGAACAGCCCGATAAGGAAACTGAGTAGCAGGAGGTTCCCAATGAGCGATCAGTCTGTCGACTATCATCCGATGTGGGCCGAGCTCGGCCTCGACCTGCCTTCGCACGACGCGCTGCTCGGCGCGGTGGGCCAGCTGTTCGGCGATGCCTACCTCACGCAGGAGAACCGCCCGAAGGGCATGGACTACCTCAACTTCGTGCTCTCCGAGGTCCACGGTCTTCGCATCAAGGAGCTCGACGACTTCCGCAAGGCCGGCGGCAAGGTCTTCGGCACGTTCTGTCTCTACGTGCCCGAGGAGATCATCCGCGCGGCGGGTGGCTGGTGCGTGGGCCTGTGCGCCGGCGCGGAGTTCGCCTACGACCAGGTCGAGCAGATCATGCCGCGCAACACCTGCGCGCTCATCAAGAGCTTCATGGGCTTCAAACTTGCGAAGGTGTGTCCATACATCGAGTCGGCGGACCTCGTCATCGGCGAGACCACGTGCGACGGCAAGAAGAAGGCCTACGAGCTCCTCGGCGAGATCCACAACACGTGGGTCATGGAGCTTCCGCAGATGAAGCGTCCGCAGGACCTGGAGATGTGGAAGGGCGAGATCCGAGAGCTGGTGAAGAAGGCCGAGGAGATCACCGGCAACACCATCACCGCCGAGAGCCTACGCGCGTCGATCAAGGAAGTGAACGACAAGCGCCGCGCGCTACAGCGCATCGCCGCGGCGTGCAAAGCCGACCCGGCGCCGATCTCCGGCAAGGACCGCCTGCTCGCAACGCAGGTGGCCTTCTACGATGACGTACCGCGTTTCACCCAGATGATGAACGCGCTCGCTGACGAGCTCGACCAGCGCGTCGCTGCGGGCGAGGGTGTGGCACACAAGGGCGCCAAGCGCGTGCTCGTGACCGGAACACCGATGGCGCTCCCGAACTGGAAGCTCCACGACATCATCGAGAAGGCCGGCGCCGTGGTGGTGGCCGAGGAGATGTGCACCGGTAGCCGCTACTACCAGGACCTTGTGGACGAGAACGCGGCCACGCTCGATGAGATGATCGATGACATCGCCGAGAAGTACCTCGACATCAATTGCGCATGCTTCACGCCCAACAAAGGCCGCATCGACGATGTCGTTCGCATGGCCAAGGAGTACGGCGCAGACGGCGTGATCGACTATTCGCTGCAGTTCTGCGGTCTGTACGAGATGGAGAGCAATGGTGTGGAGAGCGCAGTCCGCGAAGCAGGGCTGCCGGTCCTGAAGGTCACGACCGACTACTCGATGGAAGACGTGGGTCAGCTCGCCACGCGTGTCGAAGCGTTCCTCGAGATGCTCTAGGCGGATGCGGGTACTCGGGCTTGATATCGGTTCCAGAAGCGTGGACGCCGTGTGGCTCGACGATAGCCGGATCGTCGATTGGGCGGTCGCTGACTCGGGGTTCGACCCCGGGTCAGCCGCGGCCGCCTTCGTCGACCGCTGCGCGCACGACGTGATCGTGTCGACCGGGTACGGGAGACATGCCGCCAAGGAGCGCTTCGGCGGCACCGCGGTCACCGAGATCACCGCGTATGGCACGGGCGCCGCGGTGCTCTTTCCGGAGGCCGCCTCCGTGCTCGACATCGGCGGCCAGGACACCAAGGTGATCACGCTCGGCCACGGCGGACGCGTGACCGATTTCGAGATGAACGATAAGTGCGCCGCAGGCACAGGGAAGTTCCTTGAAGTGATGGCCCGTGCCCTCGGCTACTCGCTCGAGGAGATGGCTGAGTGCGCACTGGAGGCAGAGGCGGGCATCGCGATCTCCAGCATGTGCACCGTGTTCGCAGAGAGCGAGGTCACCGGGCTGGTGCATCGCGGCGAGGATCGGGCGCGCATTGCCCGCGGCCTGCACGACTCGATAGCCAAGCGCACTCTCGGCTCGCTCAAGCGGGTGAACGCGCAGGGCCCGCTTGTGTTCGCGGGCGGCGTGGCCAAGAACCCGGCCATGGTGGCGCTCATCACCGAGGGGTTTGCCGGTGAGGTGCGCGTGCCGGATGAGGCCGAGATCGTGGGCGCTTACGGTGCGGCACTGAGCGCCGCGGTTGAATAGGGGGTTCGCACAATGCCCAGAGCACTCGTTGAGTTCATAAACACGTGCCCGCACTGCGCGGGCTTTGAGCGCGACGTTCGCGAAGTGGCGGCCACCTATCCCGACAGGGTAGACGTGCACATTCACGTCGCAGGGAGAGACGTCGACTACATCAGGCGCTACGGCGTGGTCTCACGCGGAACGCTAATCATCAACGGGACCGATCGATACGAGGAGCCCAGCCGCTCGCTCATCGAGCGAGTCGTCGCCGAGGCTGTGGCAGAGGCGGGCGCGTAGATGACCGGCGCCGTCACCAAGACACTCACCGCAGCTCTCGACATCCTCAACGGGGCGTCCGTGTGGCTGATACTGAGTTTCGCTCTGGCCGGGCTGATCCACGCCCTCGTCAGTCCGGACAGGCTGCAACGCACGCTTGGGAACAGCCGCTTGTCGACACTGGCGAAGGCGACTGTCTCAGGCATGCTCCTGCCGATCTGCAGCTGCGGCGTCATCCCGATCGGGCTTTCGCTCTACTACTCAGGTGCGTACCTGGGGCCGACGCTGGCATTCATGGCCGCGACGCCCATCATAAATCCCGCGGCGGTCATCCTCGCGTACTCGCTGCTCGGGTGGAGGATCGCGACCATCTACCTGATAGCGGGCTTCGTGGTGCCCATGATCATCGGGTTCGTAGGAAACCGCCTCGGCGGCTCAAGCCTGCGCGCGCCCGGACTTGAGGAGGGCGCACCGGCGGCGGTACCGGCGATTTCGCACATGGCACCTCTGAAGGACCGTCTTGCTGCAGGTCAGCGCTGGGGGTTCGCCGAACTCGGACTCATGGTGAGCAGGTACGTGGTGGTGGGGATGCTGCTGGCGGGAGCAATCATCGCGCTGGTGCCCCAGAGCCTCATACAGGCATACCTGGGCGACCCTGGGGCGCTGTCCCTGGGGGCAGGCGCCATCCTCGGCGCCATCATGTACGTCTGCGCAGTCGGCCACATACCGTTCACCGCTGCCCTCGTGGCGAGCGGCGCGGCACCGGGACTGGCCCTGACCTTTCTCATGACGGGTGCCGCCACAAACGCACCCGAGCTTCTGAGTATCTGGAAGCTCATGGGCCGTCGTCCGGCGATCATCTACTCAGGCCTCCTCGTACTCGCCTCCTTCGCGGTTGGCGCAATCGCGAATGCGCTGCTTGGGCCCGGCTTCGTACCCACGTTCGACACCTCTGGCTCCGAAGCCGCAGTCGGCTTCGCGACCGCGCTCTCGGGATGGTCGCCCGTGGCGCTGGAGTGGGCGTGCTCGGCTGCCGTCATCGCGATGGGGGCGTACGCGTGGTGGACCTGGGCGACGACACTCGTTCGCGGGCGCGCAACGGTGGTGGCGTGATGAAGCGGTGGCCGCTTGTTGGCCTGGCAATCTGCGTATTCGCCCTCGCCGGATGCACGCCAGGTCCGGGAGTCGGCCCATCGCCAACTACCGAGGTGTCCGACGAGCAACTCCTCGCGGCGTTCGGGACGCTGCGCCCCGGCGCCGAGGTCATCGCGAGTGCCGCGGGAGACGTGAGCGGCGATGGAGTGGGCGACCTCGTGGTGATCTTCGCGAAAGGCGACGGACGCAATGGGTTGCTCGTGGTGCTTGGCGGCGACGTTCCAAGCCTCACCAACGATCTTCCCGCGCCGGCTGAGAACCAGTCGATCACACTCCGCGACATCGACGAGGCGGCTCCAACGGAGTTCACCGTTCAAGGCTCCAAGGGAGCGAACATCGGTTATGCCATCTACCGGATCGAGGACGGCCGGTTGAGCGATTTGTTCGGTGAGGGGATGGAGGACTGCTGCTGAGTGAGTGGTTCTGCGTTGGGGGGTGCCCCAGGGGGGCGACCCGGTGGATAGGCGGACCGTGTAAGGGCTCGAATCAACTAGGAGGAACGATGAAGTACAAGAAGATGGTGGCGCTCATGCTCGCGGGCATGCTCGCCGCCGCCGCCGTCGGCGGATGCACTCCGAAGGAGGAAGAGGAGTCGGCTGTCGAAGAGCCGACGGTTGAGGAAGAGACCGTTGAGCTACCGGCCATTCCAGAGGCCGACAAGGACTACGTGGTCAGGATCGGCTACTACAACTGCGATCACATGACCGCGGCGCCGATCGCCCTGGCGGCGGGGCTCTACGAGAAGTACGGACTGACGACCGAGGTTGTGGGCAACGGCAACGTGCCGCAGGCCATGACCGCCGGTCAGATGGATGCGGGTTACATCGGCGTTGAGGGTCTGATGAAGGCGTTCTCGAAGGGCGCTCCCATCGTTGTTGCGGCCGACAACCACCTCGGCGGTTCGTACTACCTGATCGCTTCGAACGACATCACCGATGCCGAGCAGCTGGTCGGCCAGAAGGTCGGCTTCGGCACCAATCCGGAGTCGAGCTCGTCGTGGCTCGTCATGGCAAAGGAGCTGGGGCTTCCGGTTGCTGGCTCCAACTACGAGTCGTTCGACATGTCCGACAAGGACGAGTATCTCGCGATGAAGACCGGGCAACTCAAGGCCTACACGACGTGTGATCCGTGGGGCTCGATGGCTGTCTATGAGGGAACCGGCCATGTCCTTGCGATGGCCGACAAGATCCCGACGACCGGCGACTGGGCGGCGTGCTGCCAGCTCTCCATGAGCCAGGACTTCTACGACAACCATCCCGAGCTGGCAACGCGTGTGATCGCCGCTCACGTTGACGCGATCGAGATGATCTACACCCAGCCCATGGAGGCCGCGCGCCTGTTCGCGACGGCCTACAGCGTGCCCGAAGAAGTCGCGCTGATGACGATCTGGCGCAAGACCGTGGCCGAGGGCCGCACGATGGTCTGGGAGATCGATCGGCAGCGCTTCGAGGACGAGGTCGCCTGGGATCTTGAGGCGAAGTCGATCGACGTTGCGCCCGATCTCGACGCACTGCTGCAGACCGGGTTGCTCGAAGCCGCACCCGTGGATGACTTCGCGACCTTCATCAAGGAGGAAGTGGACCCGGTGTTCCCAATCGGCATGCCATACGAGGACTGGAAGCTCAAAGCGGCAGAAGTCGACAAGGGGTAGCGCAAGACGATGAGACGGGTGATTACCGCAGGTGCCATAGCGGCTGTCCTTGTGGTGATCGCCCTGATCATCGCCTCTCCTGGCGAGAGCGTCCCCGGCGGGCTGAGGATCGGTTCGCCGGATGACACGTCGGGCCTGATCGTCGATCACATGCTGCGCACTGCGACCGTTGACGGCGAGCACGTGGTCGAGGATCTCAGTGCGCTCGCGATCAAGGACTGCTGCACCTCTCGCGCGGAGTGGGCGCTGAGTTCGGAGGCGCTGGACGCTGCAATCATGTGTCCGGATGCTGCTCGGCGCTTGGTGGAGAAGGACGCCAGGTTCGTGATCGTGGGACCGTGCCTGGCGAACTCGGACGTAGTGCTGGTTAGAGGGGACTCAACACCACAGAGGGTTGCATTCACGCAGAACCGTGACTACCAGGTCGATGTGATCGCCGATCGATTCGGCGCCGCAGCGGCAGCGACGCCGATGGTGACGAGCGCGATTCCGTACGCGTACGAACGGGGGACGGTGGGCGGGGCCGTCATCGATGCACTCAAGGCCCGCCATCTGGAGGGCGAGTGGCTTCCGTCGACGCTTGGCGACGGGGGGGACAGAGTGACGTACGTGCTGGTGGTGAGCACGGAGTTCCGGGACAGCGACGCATACCCGGGCTTCATCGGCGCGTTTGAGCAGTCAGTGACGGAACTGAACGATCCTGCGACTCTGGCGGACGCGGTGGGCGCGTACAAAGGAGATCGACTCACGGGAGAGGAGGCGGAGAAGTGGAAGAGGCAGCAGATAAGGTTTCTCTCTACAACACTCGCGGTGGATGGGTGAGCCGCGACATGCTGGCTAGCATCACCGACCGGCGGCGGTACACATGGATCGTCAGCGTGCTCGCGCTCATAGGGGTGTGGCAGGCGGCGGCGATGCTCTACGGCAACACATTCATCATGCCGACGCCGTGGATGGCGATCAGTGCGTTCGGCAAAGACGCCATCGACCCCTGGATACACGAGAACCTGCTGCTCACGATTCGCCGCGTCATGACCGGGTTCGGCTACGCGCTCGTCATCGGCGTTCCCATCGGCTACCTCATGGGCTACTCGATGACGGCGCGTCGCTACATCGACCCGCTCATAGACTCCTTACGGCAGATCCCGATGATGGCATGGGTGCCGCTGACGATAGTGTGGTTCGGCCTCGGTGACGGGCCAACGGTCTTCCTTATCGCATTCGTTGGGGTGTTCGCGGTGATCCTGAACACGACCGCCGGGGTCGAGGGGATCTCGAAGGACTACTACAATGCCGCACGCAGTCTCGGCGCCAAGCCCTGGAGCATCTTCGCGCATGTGATCGTCCCTGGCTCGTTCCCCGGCATCCTGACGGGGATGCGCGTCGCCCTCGGTGCTGGCTGGATGTCAGTCATCTGCGCCGAGTTCGTCGCGACAAGTGCCGGATTCGGCTTCCTCATGGTAGACGCGCAGACGCGCATGGAGACCGACCGTCTGATGGGTCTCATGATCATGGGCGCGCTGGTGGGTTTCACGATCGACAGAATGCTGCTTCTGACGAGCCGCGTTCTGGCGCGGTGGAAGGTGGCATGACCATGCGACTTGCGATGAAGAACATCAGCAGGGTGTTCGACAACGGGAAGACCAAGCACGTCGTGTTGGAGAACGTCGGCTTCACCATCGGCACCGGCGAGTTCGTCACGCTGCTGGGTCCCTCAGGCTGCGGGAAGACCACACTGCTCAATATCATAGCGGGGTTCCTCCCCGCGACCGGAGGCACGATCACCCTGAACGACGCTCTGGTCACCAAGCCGGGCCCCGATAGAGGCTTCATCTTCCAGGACTATGCGCTGTTCCCCTGGATGAAGGTCAAGGACAACATCCTGTACCCAATGAAGCGCCTGGGTGTGCCGAAGGCCGAGCGCGAGGAGCGCCTGGGGCAGCTCATGGCATTGGCGCAGCTTCAGGGCAAAGAGAACCTCTATCCGCACCAGCTGTCCGGAGGGATGAAGCAGCGCACGGCTGTCATCCGGGCCCTTGCCGCTCGTCCCCAGGTCCTGCTCATGGACGAGCCGTTCGGTGCGGTCGATTTCCAGATGCGCATGATCATGCAGGAGGAGATGGAGGCGCTCTGGCTCAAGGACCGCACTACGGTCCTGATGGTGACCCACGACGTTGAAGAGGCCATCTACCTGTCGGATCGCGTGATCGTGATGTCCTCCGACCGCGGTCGGATCCTCGAAGACATACGCATCGACCTCCCGCGTCCGCGTCAACGCAAAGGCGATGCGTATCACCACTACGAGGACCGCCTGATCGATCTGCTCAAGACCGCCCTCGGCACAGGGCCCGCCGAAGAGGCTCGAGGGGATTCCCGCGCAACGGTCGCCCTCGCGAGTGCTGCACAGTGTGCCGCAGAGTACACCGGTTGCGCGCCTCAGGAACTGGCTGCGATGGGAGAGCGCGCATGAGGTTCAAGGAGTATCCCGAGGAGCGCTTGCGCATCGCGAGCATCTGTTCCCGGCTCACGGAGGATGAGCGGGTCCTGCGGCACGCCGTGATGGAGGGCATCATCAACGCCGGAGGTCCGGTGACGCCCTCCGACATGCGCGGCGTGGTGGCTCTCGATGACGAGCGCTTTGCTGCTGCCGAACGTGGGCTGGACGAAGAGCACTTCCTCGTTCGTGGAGCCGGCGGCGAAGTGAACTTCGCGTATCCGGTCTCCGGACTGCCCACGACACACACCGTGACCCTGGCTGATGGTCGCTCGTTCCATCCGATGTGCGCGATCGACGGGCTCGGGAGCGCGTTCACACTCGGGCAGGATATCGTCCTGACCTCGAAGTGCTCGAGATGCGGGGAGCCGATCAGAGTCGAGGTCACAGACGGGGCAGTCACCTCCGCCGTGCCGGCAACGGCGCACGCCGTGCACGCGGATCTCAACAAGGATGACAACTGGGCGGGGAGTTGTTGAAACGTCATGAACTTCTTCTGTACGAAGAAGCACTACGAGGATTGGGTTGCCGAGTCGGGCACGGACACATCCGACCTGTTCATTCTCGAGGTCACCGAGGCGCTCGTGGTGGCTCGGTGGCTCTTCGGCCTCGAGTAGACGGGTGAAGGTGCACTCCGCATCAGCAGGGACTACCGCAAGGGAGGCGTGTGGACTACTCACTACAGGAGCTCACGGGGGGTGCGCCCTGGCGGTTTGCCTGGCGCCAGCCGGTCGTGGGGCTGGACATCGGATCGCGTGCGTCCAAGGGCGTTCTGCTGACGGGCGACACGATTCACACGACCCTCATTCCGACCGGCCTGTACATGCAGGAGACCGCTGACGAGCTTCTCGGCAGGCTCGTCAGGCTCGCGGGCCTGGGCCGCGAGGACATCGGCTACATCGTGAGCACCGGCTATGGGCGGATCTCACTCTCGTTCGCGGACATCCCCTTCGAAGTCGTGACCGAGATCTCCTGCCATGCCATGGGTGCGCACGCGCTTCACCCGTCGACCAGGACGATCATCGACATAGGCGGGCAGGACTCGAAGGCGATACGGGTGGACACGGCCACCGGCAAGGTCGTCGATTTCGTGATGAACGACAAATGCGCCGCCGGAACGGGGCAGTTCCTCGAGAAGGCCGCAGTGCAGCTCGGCCTCGACCTTGACGAGCTGGGCGCGGCATCGCTCCGAGCCACCGACCCCGCTCAGATCAGCAGCCAGTGCGTGGTCTTTGCCGAGTCGGAGATGATCTCGCTCCGGGCCAAGGGCGCCCGCCAGAAGGATGCTGCGGCTGTGGCGAACATCGCCGCGGGGATTCATCACTCGGCTGCCCGCCGCGTGCGGAACCTGCTGGGACGCGTCGAGTCAGAGCCCGACTTGCTGTTCACCGGCGGTGTCTCGAACAACCCGGGGATGCGCCAGGTTCTGGAGGAACTCATCGGAGAGCGCTTCATCGAGACTCCGTTCGACATGATCTACGCGGGCGCGCTCGGGGCGGCCGTCTATGCCACGCAGCATGCGGCGCGTTCCCGAGGGGCCGAGGACACGATCCACCAGTTCCGGGGCGTCGACCTGTCGTCGGTGGCCGAGCTCATCGAACTGCAGCGGGAGGCGTTCATCGAGAACAAGAGCGACGATTCCCAGGTCGGCTACGTGTGCGCATACACCCCGGTGGAGCTGCTCAACGCGGCCGGCGTAAAGCACCTTAGGCTCTTTAAGGCCGGGGGGGCTGAGATGGTGGCAGCGGGTGAGCGGCACACGCAGAGCGTGTTCTGCGACTTCAGCAAGTGCTTCGTCGGCGGGTTCGCCGCCGGCGATCCGGTCCATGCGTCGATCGACAGGCTCTACAGCTTTCACACATGCGCGAGCATGAAGCGGGCCAGTGAGGTAGCCGAGCAGTTCGTGCCGGTGAAGCTCTTCAACCTGCCGAAGCTCAGGAACTCGGAGGCATCGCGCGCGTTCTTCCGGGGCGAGATGCTCGCCCTGCGAGACGACCTCGTCACGCTCACCGGTCACGACGTGTCTGACGAAGCGATCAGGGAGCAGATCCGCCTCTACAACCGGCTTCGCCGATTACTGAAGGCCATTTCCGAGCTGCGCAAGCGGGAGCACCCGCCGCTGTCCGGCACGGAGTTCGTCGACCTGGCGCGCGCCTACTACTACGTCCCCGCCGAGGAACTGGTCTCCGTCTATGAGGATGTGCTTCGGCAGCTGAGCGACGTTCCCGATTCCAGCGAGAACACTCGGCTGCGCGTGATGGTCGCCGGCAGCATCGCGGCGGATGGGGACCGGCGGCTCCTCACGCTCCTCGAGGAGGAGATCGGGTTGCAGGTCGTGGTCGAGGACCACTGCGCGGGGCTAAGGCCGTTCTCGCACACGATCTCGGAGGAGGGTGACGTCTTCCAGGCGCTCGCCGACGGCTATCTTGACCAGGCGCCCTGTGGCCGGATGAAGACACTCGACGACTGCGTTGACTTCTCCGGCCGACTCGCGCGCGAGTACGACGTGGACGGGGTCCTGTACGTCTACCTGAAGTTCTGTTCGTGCTACGGAGTCACCAAGAAGGGATTCATCGATCACTTCCAGAATCTTGAGATCCCGGTGCTCGACGTCTCCAGTGACTACTCCGAGAGCGATCACGGTCAGCTGAAGACGAGGATCGAAGCGTTCGTCGAAGTACTCGAGGTCCGGAGAGGTGATGCTCATGACCGCGAACTCGTCATCGCCCGCTGATCGCCGCGCCGTGGGGGAACAGCGAGATGTCTCGGAGGCCCGCGTCGCGCTCGAGGCCCTCGTGGTGTCCTACTCGCTCGAGCGCATCGAGCGACAGGTGGCCGAGGGTGCGTCTGCGGTATGGGGTGGCAACTCTTGGGACACACCGTTGCTCTACGCCTGCGACACGATCCCGGTCGGTATCGAGGGCTTGTGGCGGGAGGATAGCCGCACGGCCGAGTCGCTCGGCGAGAACATGTTCCAGATTCCGCCCGAGTACTGCTCGATGGTGAAGACGATCATCGGTCGCATGCACCTCAACAAGGAGTCGCAGATCAGGCGCGTGTTGTACTTCGGGGCGACGTGCGAGCCGATCAACAACGTCATGGAACTTGTCAAGATGGAGGGTTACGACACCTTCTGCATTGAGAACGTCACCGCGTTCACAGCGGAGGAGAAGCGCCCAGAGGTCGTGCGCTTCCTTGCGAGCGAGCTGCAGCGAGCCGCGATCTGGCTGACCGGCAGTCCGGTCGATGAAGACCGGCTGCGCGAGGAGATCCGACGGAAGAACGAGATCTCGCGTAAGGTGCGGCAAGTCCTCGACCTCAGGTTGCGCGACCCGTTCGTCCTCGGCAGCGTGCCCACGCTGCACGTGCTGCTGGGTACGAGCCACCTGTACGGCGATCCGGCGGAGTTCGGCCGGGTGCTCGACCTCCTCATCGCAGAACTCGAGGAGGCGACTCGCGTACCGACAACGCGCACGTACATCCCGCTGGTGCTGGCGGGCGGAGGCGCGGGAAGCGCCGACACGCTGCGGGTGATCGATGAGTCCAACGCAGCCATCGTGGGTTGGGTCATCGCCGGGACCGAGCTGTACTCCGAGGACATGCCGCCACTGGAGGCCGTTGCGCACTACGTGCTGGATGCGCAGGCTCGTGGTGAGCTCGGCGAGGGCGCCGGGACATCGGCCACGTATCGCCGGTTCCATGTTGAGAGGATCTGCAGGGCGACGGGCGCCAAAGGGGTCATCGCCTCGGCGATCACTGGCTGCCCGTACGGAAGCGTGGTACAGCAGACCGAGCGCGACTACTTCAAGGGGCTTGGCATCCCGATCATCTCTCTTGAGAACACCATCCACAAGGAGCGCCCCACCGAAGAGCAGATCATGCGGGTTCGCACGTTCGTAGAGATGCTGTCGTAGAATGCCGCTCACGCCTGGCGCGGTGCGGCACACAACGAGGAGGGACTCGTCCGGTGAGTGAGTGTTGCGGTCCTCCCCAATCGTGCTGCTGTGACGCGCCTCCCGAGTACGCATACTCCCCGCAACTGTTCGTAACGGGCACTGTCGACACTCTCGCCGGGCCAGTGGAGCGCATCTCCACCCAACTTGGCGCATCGGACAAGCGCGGGGCCGTTCGCGTGCGTCTTGGCATCAGGCGTGGCGACTATCGTGTGCGGCCCGCGCTCTATGCGGTCGGCTCACCAGACGACACCTCACCGGTCCTCGTCACCTGCAACTACAAGCTCACGTTCGACGTGGTACGTCGCGAACTCGCCGGTCGGGATGCGTGGTTACTCGTCCTCGATACCCGTGGTGTCAACGTCTGGTGTGCGGCGGGCAAGGGCACCTTCGGCACCGCCGAGGTGGTCCGCATGGTACGCAAGGTGCGCCTCGACCAGATCGTCGGCCACACGCGACTGGTGCTGCCGCAGCTCGGAGCAACTGGCGTGGCGGGCCACGAGGTGCGCTCGCGGTGCGGGTTCTCGGTCAACTGGGGTCCGGTGCGGGCGAGTGACCTGCCGATCTTCCTTGATGCAGGGATGACGGCCACGCCTGAGATGCGGGCCGTCCGTTTCCCGCTCGCCGATCGGGCGAAGCTCGTAGGCGTGGAGATGTCGGTTCTCTGGCGCCGGACGTCCCTCGTCCTGCTCGGTCTCGCAGCCGTGATTGCGATCGTGCTCTCGCAGGTTGCGCCTGAAATGCTCGGCAGGTTCGGGCTAACGGTACTCGCCTGTATCCTCGGCGTGCTTGCCGGCGCGGCAGTCGCGCCGCTGCTGCTGCCGTGGGTGCCCGGTCGTGCGTTCTCCCTCAAAGGCGCCCTCGTTGGCGTTGCGGTCGTGGGCGGCACGGTGGCGGTCGTGACGGCAGGTGACGTGCCGCTGTGGGACTGGGGGCTCGTCGCCATCGGCACTGCGATCGCCTCGTACACCGCGATGAACTTCACCGGCTCATCCACGTTTACGTCTCCCTCGGGCGTTGACTGGGAGATGCGTCGTGCGATTCCCCTGCAGCTTGCTGCTCTGACTGCGGGCATTGCCCTGATCGTCGTATCACTGATCGCCGGCTAGGGGAGGACGAGATGTCCACGCCGCGCTACATCAAGGATGTCGTCACGCTGAGGCTTGATGTCGAGAAATGCAACGGTTGCGCTCTCTGCACGCAGGTCTGCCCGCACGCCGTCTTCGCCATGGAGGAGCGGCGCGCCCGCATTGCTGACCGCGATGCGTGCATGGAATGCGGCGCGTGCGCCAAGAACTGCGCCCAGGGCGCGATATCGCTCAGTCCCGGCGTGGGCTGTGCTCACGCGATCATCAGGCAGTGGCTCAGTGGTGAGGAGCCCCGCTGCGACTGCTGAGGCCCAGATCACTTTCAGCCATAAGCATCCTGGATGACCAGCATCAGACAATACGATAGTATGGTGCTGGACCGCGAGCTGAGGGGCCCGTGCACCATGCATCCGTATTCCGCGACGCTCATCGACCATTTCCGTTCGCCTCGCAACGTCGGCGATCTCGAGCCGTGTGACGGGATGGCCGAGGAGACGAAGGACAACGTCGTCGTTCGTGTGAGCGTGCGCGTCTCGGGCGACACGATCGACGCCGTCGCCTTTCGCTCGAGCACCTGCGTGACTATGGTCGCCGCATCCAGCCGGCTGACCGAAATGGCGACAGGTCTTGCGGTCGGAGATGCCCTCGCCATCACGCCCGAGATGCTCGCTTCCGATCTCGAACAAGTCCCGGCCCACCGGAGGGATCGCTGCGAGCTCGCGGTATCCGTCCTGAGGGCGGCGCTGGCGCAGGCCAGTCGCCGCGGTTCAACCCGTCAGCACGAGTCACAGGAGGCCACAAGATGAAGATCGCGTACGTGTTCGCCACGACCACCAGCCAGAAGATCCTCGATACCATGATCATCCCTCAGATGGAGGAGGGCCGTCATGGAGTGGAGGTTGTCGGCATGTTCTTCTTCGTCGACAACACGTTCTTCCTGCTCAACGGTACCGAGATGGGCCGCAAGCTCCAGGCGCTTCAGGAGAAGACCGGCATGCTGCTGATGGCGTGCGATCAGTGCGCGTACGAGCGCCACATCGCAGACCAGCTGATCCCCGGCGCGAGCATCGGCTGCTTCCCGGATCTCTACGCAGCGCTCGCCCCCGCCGCCCCCGACCAGGTCATCACCCTCTAGCATTCGCCGAGCAGGGCCCGCCTTCGGGCGGGCCCTCCCGCCCATCCCGGTGAGAGACAAAGTACTCATCGAGTTCTTCAGTACCTGCCCTGACTGCCGCGCAAGCGAGCAGCTCGTACGGGAGGTCTGCGCCGGCGCCGAGTGGCGCGCGATCATCGAGGTCGTCGTCTACCGCCTCGATGAAGACCCCTTGGCCGGCACTCGCTACCCCGGTTCGATACACGGGGCCGCCGTCTGTGTTGACGGTGTGCCTGTCGTTCCGATCGGCGCGTATGGCTTGAGGCGAGCCCTTACCGAAGCATCTCGACGAACGCCTCGATTCGAACCCTGAGCTGGTCGAGATCGGACTCCGCGTAGTCGGTCTCGAGCTTGAGGTGCGGGATCTTGAGGTCGTTCTCGCATGCTCGGCCGACCACCACGGACTCCACGTTGAACGTGTGGCATGCCTGCCACACGTTCTCCACGACTCCCTGGATGCGGTAGCGCTCGACCGACTTGGCGAGCAGGTCGATCCGTCCAGGATTTGGGCTCATGCAGGCGCACGGCAGACCCAGGGTGTAGCGCGTCAGCGACTCGAGCGGGTCGCCGGTCTCGTCAACCAGTCTGTCGTACATCTTCACGCCGCTGCAGGCGTCGTGACACACGACTCGGCCCCCCGCCTCGTCGATGAGTCGCATGACCTTGTTGGTCGTCGGAGCTATCGGCGTCCCCGTGAGCAACACCCGTGGCCGCCCGTTCCCGGCCTCCGTGACAAGGGGCGTTGCCCTGAGCGCCTCGGCCAGTTCCCTCAGCTTCTCTTTGTACGTCGACCGGTCGGTGAGGAAGCCACCGGCGTTCTGGACGACCAGCATCTCCTCCCATGACAGGAGGGGATGCTCCGCCTCGAATGTGGAGGCGACATCCGCCAGCAGCGCGCGGACTTCGTTGGCGTCGTGGATCTCGCGAGAGAGCGATTCTGCGGTGATGGTCGTTCCGGTGACGCCCTCGATGAACCCGACGACTCGATCGATCTCGGCGCGCCACTGCTCGTACGCACGCTCGGTGTCGGCGTCGTACGGCAGCTGCATCACATGGGTCGGCTTCATCTCGCCGAACAGCTCGAACGCCTTCTTCTTGCCGTCGCAGGTGGTCTCACCGATGAGCGCGTCGGCGAAGTGGAAGTACGGGCACGTATCGGTGATGGCGAGCCCGTAGCTCGACTTGATAAGTGGGCAGAAGTTGCGGGGCAGTGTGACTTCGCCATCGGCAACAGCAGCTGGCGTTGAGCCGCACAGCCCAACGGCGAGCGCGCCGGAGGCCCTGATGATCTCGGAGGGGATATAGCCGCAGTACAGGCCGATGATCGGCGTTCCTGCCTCTGACGCCTCTTTGACGGCCACGCGTGCCCACGCCGTTGCCTCGCCGAACCACTCGACCAGTTCACGAACCGATTCCTCGCTCACGCGTGCCCTCCCATGGGTTCGCACCCTCGGTAGATGGACGAGAATAGACATGGATGATATGGATAATAAGCATAGCCGATAGGCGCAATCATGTGCGGGCAGTGACCTGTGTCTGAGAGGAGCATCCGATGGCAAAGCGCATCCTCATAACCAGCAACACATTCGGGAAGGCGGAGGCCGAGCTCGGCGCCGTCCTCATGCGCAGCTTCCTGGTCTCACTCGCGCGTGAGGAGCAGACGCCGGCAGCGATCATGCTCGTCAACGAGGGCGTGCTTCTCGCCTGCGAGGGCTCCGACGCACTTCCTGAGCTGCGCTCGCTTGCCGACGCTGGGGCGACCATCACGGCGTGCAGTACCTGCCTCAAGCACTTCGAACTGACCGACAAGCTGGTTGTTGGCGCCGAAGGCACGATGCCAGGGCTTGTGGCAGCCGCATGCGGTGCCGATGCCATCGTGACGATCGGGTAGTGGTGCTGCCCAGCGGCGAGGTTCAAGCCTGAACTGCACCATATAGCTCTCTTCTTCTCATGAAGCGCCCCGGGTTTGATAGAGGCACTCACGCCGGATCGCGTCCCGGATTTGGTGCCCGATTTGGTGCCCAAATACCTGGTGACTGAAACGCCCCGGGTTTGACGGAGGCTC
>DLMY01000043.1 GCA_002478275.1 Actinobacteria bacterium UBA7524 | reverse complement strand
CCCTGCGGCCCCCACCGAAACCCTGCCTCCCGTGGCGCCTCCTGTGCCTGTGGAGCCTCCCCCGGCGGCTCCCACCGAGCCACTGCCTCCCGTAGCGCCTCCTGTGCCTGTGGTACCGGCCCAGGCCCCTGAGGTCGCCTCTGTGCCGTCAGATCCCACGATCCCGATGCCCGTGGTGGGCGATGCACCCTACGAGAAAGCCCCGATCGGCGCGAGACTGGGTGCGGTGATAGCCGACTCCCTGATCGCATCAGCGCTCCTGCCCACCGGCATCCTGCTGATCTATGCTGGGATCGCCCGAGGACAGGCATCCATATCAGGTTTCGCCCTGGCGACTATCGGTGGACTATGGCAACTCGGATACCTGCTCGGCAGAGATGCCGCCGGTGGCGCCGGATTCGGCAAACGCATGACGGGACTCGTCGTGACCTCAGTGGCCACCGGTTCTCCGGCCTCTGCCGGAGCGACCATCCTGCGCCAGGCGGTCCTTTTCGCACTCGGGCTCGTCCCCGCGATAGGTAGCCTCATCGAGCCGGTCATGGTCCTCGTCGACAAAGAGGGCAGACGCGTGGGCGACAAGGCCGCGAAGACACAGGTCGCCAGGGCGACGGATCTCGAAGCGCGCGGCATAGCGGTGAACCGGGCGAGGGGTCTTGCCATCGGCGTCCTCGTTGCCGCGATACTGATGAACCTGATCGGAAGCACGATCGCGGGCTTCGTGTTCGCACGTGCAGTCGCCGCAGGTCCAGGCACCTCGGTGGGGATCGACTCTCTTGCGCCGGTCACCACACCCGAACCGCCCGCCAGCCAGCCGGATGCTCCAGCTACACAAGCACCGGAAGTCACCGTACGGGACTTCTACGCGGCCGTTTCCACTGCAGACCTCGATGCGGTCAAAGCGTTGTTCTCCGAGGAGACAGCGCCTTATATCGACGCTGGCTTCTTCGAGGGTTGGTCAGACCCGGACTACGAGATCATCGCGACGACCGAACCCGGCCCAGGGATAGCCAACGTACAGGTGCAGGAGACCGGCGGGGGCGTCACTGCGGGCATGTTCGGAGGTCTGGTGACGTTCATCCTCGTCGATGAGGACGGCTGGAAGATCGATGACTGGACCATCGACGACAGCGAGCAGCAGGGTGACGCCGGAGGCGGAGCCGTCGTGAACCCGGAGACCGCGGTCGATGCCGTGGGCAATCTGCTCAACGAACTCAAAGAGAACGACGTGGACGCTGCTACGAGCTACACGACCCGCAACTTCCAGACGGAGTACGACTGGTTCCTCTACCCTGCAGGCGGGGCGCTCTTCCAGTTCGAGGTGACCGACAACTACCCGGATGCAGCGACCTGGATCGTGCGCACAAGAGAAGAATGGAACTCAGGTCCCGAAGAGGTCACGTACGTCGTCATCGAAGAAGATGGGCGGGCCAAGGTCGACGCGGTGATCCACGACAACTACTGATCGCGTTTGCACCCCCACGAGAAAGGATCACTCGCCATGACAGAGCAGGCCCGTTTCTGCGTGAAGTGCGGTGCAGGTCTCACCGAAGGCACCCGATTCTGTACCGCATGTGGAGCGGCCGTAACGACAGTGGCTGCGCCTGGATCGTCCACCACGCCGGACCCTGTCGCGGCTCCTGAGCCGCTCGCGGCTCCGGCCAGTACGCCTGACCCTCAGCCAACACCTCCGGCAGCTTCAGGTGAACGTGTACTGGGCCTCATCCCGAACGCCGTGCTCAATAGCGGGTTCCTCGGCGTTGGAAGCAAACCGTATGTGCTCGTGCTTACAGACCGGCGCGTCATCTTCGCGTTCGTGACCAAGGAGATGACGAAGAAGATGGTCACTGACGCCCGTGAGGGCGCGAAGGCCGAAGGCAAGGGGTTCTTCGGGCAGTGGGGAGCGCAACTCGGGGCCTTCGCGGCGTTCTCCCAGCGCTACTACGAGATGACGCCCGACCAGACGCTGGCCGAGACCGCGGAGAGCTTCGCGATCGACCGCAGCACGATAGTCAAGGCGAAGATCGTCCACGGTACGATGGATGAGAACGGGGCCGAGTCGCCGGACCGCCTGATCATCAAGACCACGGGCAAGAAGTACAGACTCACGCTCAGGGGTGGCACGGGACAGGCGCGCGAAGCGCTGATCGCCGCAGCGATGATCTGAGGATCCGCCGCAGGGACCCACCCATGGGTGAGGGTGCCCGGCTTCCACTCAGCCAGGCAAGCGCCCGAAGGCGCGCCATACCGCGATGCCGAGCGACCCGAGAAGAGCGGCGGCCGACAGCGCGAGCAGGGGCGTGTCGAGCATCCAGGTAACGCCTTGAGTCGTACCCAGGCCGAAAGGCTTGAGCGCGGATGATGCCGTCGCACCCGCGTGCCAGAGCAGCAGAGGCAGCGCAAGCCAGGCCCAGAGCCGGCGTCCGGCCAGTTCGGTGAGGGATGACAGTACCAGCGCCGCGGCCCCCAACGACCCGATCCGCGTCGCGATCTCAGGCTCCGTCCACGGCCATATCCGTGCGCAGATAGTGAGTACCAGCACGACAAGGGCCAGACCCAGCCTGGAGGACCAGGATCTCACGGGGGTCTTGTTCTCCGCGCCACGTCGCTGCGCGGCCTCGTGCGCAGGCCGTGACGCACTCCAGTACTCCTCGGCCAGATCAAGGACCCGTCCGAACAGTTCCGGCGGGCAATGCAGCCTCAGCACCGCTCGCCACGAGTTTCGCACGACTATCACGCGAGCCGAGCGATGGATGACCAGGCGCTCGATCGATGTCCATGGGACGTCGAGACGCTCCTGACCCTTGGCGAGCAGGCCCGCACCGGCGGCGGTAGGGCTGCCGGCCAGCACACCCAGTACGGTGACAAGCGTGTTGATCCGCCGCTCTCGTAGCCTCGCCGCGTACCGCACGCCATCGGGGCCCACGGTGAAACGAGCCCCGTGGCGGTTGCCCAGGAGCAATGACGCCAGGGCGAAGAGCACCAGGAGGATCCCCGCCGTCAGGATCAGCACCTCGAGCGGCAGGAGCACCAGCTCCCCCTCGATGATCCATCCCATCGCAGCCACGATCAGCCACATGGCTGCGACCGAGAATGCAGTGACGCGGAGGAAATCCCACACCATGAACCGGTTCGTCAGGAGCGGGATATCGAACTCCCATTCGACAGTGTCTCCGTCACCACCGTGAGCCGCTGCGGTGGTGGACGTCGGAGCACCCGCATGTTCCAGCACGGACTCCTCCTTCATGCACGCTCCACTCTCGTTCGTGACGATCGTCCGACTGACTCATGGTAGCCTAACGGCACGGTACCTCTCCGACTCGTCCGCGCGGGCTTGGGAAGCCCGCACATCGGGCACAAACAACCCAGGCCGACCGCCTGGTGCAGCTTCGGGCGGTCACTTACGAAAGGATGTACGCCGATGCTCGTACGTATGGCCGGACACGACGCCGACATGGGCTTCTCGCCGTCATTGCTCGACGTCGTCAAGCGCGCCGAGGAGAGATTCCCGGCTCCCGAATTCGCGATCCTGGTGGTAGACGCCCAGGACGAGGACGAGGACGACACGCTGATGATCGCGAGACGGTACTCAGGGGTACTCGTACCGATGGTCTACCTCACTCTCCTCGAGATCGACGAGATGGAGGAGGCCGGCACTGACTGGCTCACCCAGGCACAGACCGACCTCGAACGCAGCGAAGCAGACATCGAGCAGGCCGAGCGGGTCGTCGAGGGCCTCAACTGACCCTCATCGCCGCGACGAGCGAGCTACTCGGTGGGCAGAAGAGCCACGCCCCAGCCGGTGCCGGTATGAGTCGAGATGACCGATCCAGCCTCATAGACATGCATCTCGGTGACCTCGTAGCGCTCTGCCAACGCGTCCCGAAGGCGTAGCGCCCTCTCGAGCGACAACGCATGTCCGACCGCGAACGCCGCACGACGAGCATCGCCCATCTGCTGCTCGACCCACTCCAGGGTATGAGCTATCGCGGCTTTCTCCCCTCGCGTCCGGGCCACAGGAAGGAACGCTCCCTCCGGGTCTACGGTAAGCGTGACCTTGAGGTTGAGCATGGAGCCGAGGAACGCGGAGACGCGGCCGATACGTCCGCCTTTGGCAAGGTTGTCCAGTGAATCCAGTCCGACGATCATCTTCACCCGCTCCCGCGCTCGCTCGAGCCGCTCGAGTGCTGCGGTCGGCGTCAGGCCCTGTGCGGCGGCCGCTGCAGCTTCGTAGACCTGCAGAGCGAGCCCGCCCGACAGGTTCAGGGAATCGAACACATGGATCCGGCCCTCGAACCTCTCTGCCGCTTTCAGTGCAGACGCGAGCGTTCCGGACAGCCTATTGGAGATGTGGATGGAAACGACCTCCTCGACTGATTCGAGCACCTGTTCGTACACGTCGGTGAACGCTCCCACTGAGGGCTGTGACGTGGTGGGCAATTGCGGGGAGGACGCCATCTTCGCGAAGAAAGCCTCTTGGTCAAGGACCCCGTCCGCGATCGACTCCTCGCCGAACGTGACCTGCAGCGGCACGACCGTGATTCCTCGTTCCGCAGCGATCTGAGGCGAGATGTCGGATGTACTGTCGGTGACGACCGCGAAGGAACGCTTGAACGTTTCGGCAGACATGGTGCTCTCCTGAAGTCCCGGCAACCTGATACTCAGGATGGTACCACCTGGAGGCGGGATGGTATCTCCTTTGTGGCATACTCGGAACAAGTGCCGAAGAGAAGGAGGAACATCATGAGTAGCTTTCGAACCCTGCGCGCGCTCATCGTGCTCGCTCTGGGCGCGGCCCTCATAGCCGGGGCGACCGGATGCAGGAACATCGCCGAGAAGGCGGCGCAGTCGGCCGTCGAGAAGGCCACGGGCGTCAAGGTCGAGGAGGACGGCGACAAGGTCACCATCCAGGGTGAGGACGGCGAGATGGAGATCTCGAGCAAGGAAGGCTCTCTGCCCAGTGGGTGGCCCGACGAGGCCCCACTCTACGACAAGGCGCAGATCAGCGGATCCACCTCGACCAAGACCGGCGGACAGTCGTACTTCACGGTCTCGATGACCACAGACGATCCCCTCGACACCGTGTTCGATTGGTGGAAGGGCGAATTCGAGTCGAAGGGCTGGAGCATCGACAACGAGATGGTATTCGAGTCAGATGGCGTCAAGACAGGTTCGCTCGTGGCGACGAAGGGCGATCTGAACAGCACGATCTGGATCGCCGAGGAAGACGACGGCTCGCTAGCGATCGCGGT
This sequence comes from Actinobacteria bacterium UBA7524, assembly GCA_002478275.1. Lineage (GTDB taxonomy): Bacteria > Actinomycetota > Coriobacteriia > Anaerosomatales > UBA912 > UBA7524. Next base: position 1,894 of record DLMY01000043.1, on the reverse strand, counting down.
ACAAGTCACCCAGTCCTCGGAGTAACCGTCCCGGATACACAGTGCCGAGCGGCGCAGGTTCGGGTATCACCCGAGCTTGCGCCGCAGCACTTCGTTGACCACTGCGGGGTTACCCTGCCCTCTCATCTCGCGCATGACCTGACCGACGAAGAAACCGATCAGGCCCGTCTTTCCGCCTCTGTAGCTCGCGACCTCGTCCGGGTGAGCGGCCAGCACGCCGTCAACGACCGCCTCGATCGCGTCCGCATCGCTGACCTGCTTCATACCTTTGAGTTCGACGATCGCACCAGGTGCTTCACCCGTCTGCGCCATCTCGGCGAAGACCTCCTTGGCCTGCTTGCTGGAGATCACGCTGTCGTCCACGAGCGTGACGAGTTCGGCGATCATGGCTGGAGTCACGGCCGCGCCCTCGTCGCCCTCGGCGTTCAGCAACGCGGCCAGGTCGTTGATCACCAGGTTGGCCACGGCCTTCGCACGAGCCGCACCGGCGATCTCTACCGCATCCTCGAAACACACGCCCAGAGCCGGGTCGTTGACCAGGACGCCGGCATCGTAATCAGACAAGCCATAGTCCGACCGGTATCGCTCCTTGCGGGCGGCCGGCAGTTCGGGCAGCCGCGCACGGATGGACTCGATCCATTCGACCGAGAACTGGAACGGGACCATATCCGGTTCAGGGAAATACCGGTAGTCGTGCGCCTCTTCCTTGCTTCGCAGTGCGCTGGTCCGCTTAGCACCGACGTCCCAGTGGCGCGTCTCCTGGACGACGCGGCCGCCACTCTCTATGAGTTCGGCCTGCCGTACGATCTCGTAGGCGACCCCGTCATGGAGCGCCTTGAACGAGTTCATGTTCTTGATCTCGGCCTTGGTGCCGAACTCGGTGTCTCCCCGGCGGCGAACGCTCACATTGGCGTCTACGCGCATCGAGCCTTCTTCCATGTTGCAGTCAGAGACGCCAAGCGCCAGCCAGATCGAACGAAGCGTCTGGGCGAACCTGCGGGCCTCTTCCGGCGTGCGGATGTCCGGTTCGCTCACGAGTTCCATGAGCGGGGTGCCCGCCCGGTTGAAGTCGACCAGCGAATGGGTCGCGCCTGAGATCCGCCCTTCCGATCCTCCCACGTGGATCATCTTGCCCGTGTCCTCTTCCAGGTGGATGCGGGTGATCCCGATGCGGGTCGTGTAAGCCGCATCTCCATCGCCCACCTCGATATCGAGGTGGCCTCCGTGGCAGAAGGGAAGGTCATACTGGGAGATCTGGTAGTCCTTCGGCATGTCGGGATAGAAGTAGTTCTTGCGGTGGAACTGGCTCCACTGCGCGATATCGCAGTCGATGGCGAGGCCGGCCAGGACCGTCGCCTCGATGGCATACTCATTGGGCACCGGGAGCGCACCGGGCATCCCCAGGCAGACCGGGCAGACGCGGGTGTTGGGCTCCCCGCCGAAATCGACCGGGCACCCGCAGAACATCTTCGTCTTACTGCTGGTGATCTCGGTGTGGATCTCCAGGCCGATGACGGCTTCCCAGTCTTCCAGTACTTCACTCAGACGGTCTTTGGACACTCGGCACTCCCTCGAATCCCAGTGCGGCCTCGTACGCGGCCGCTGCACGGAACATGGTCTCCTCGGCGAAGTAATCGGTCATGATCTGCAGTCCCATCGGCAGACCGGACGACGGGCACAACCCCGCGGGAACGCTGATCGCCGGGATACCGGCGAGGTTGACGGGGATGGTGTAGATGTCGGACAGGTACATCGCGAGCGGGTCCGACGACTTCTCGCCGATCCTGAAGGCCACCGTGGGGCTGGTCGGGGTGAGGAGCACGTCGAAGTCGGCGAAGGCGCGCGCGAAATCCTGCTTGATGAGCGTGCGGGCCTTCTGCGCCTGACCGTAGTA
>DLMY01000030.1:62948-65011 GCA_002478275.1 Actinobacteria bacterium UBA7524 | reverse complement strand
CCGCACCACCGGCTCCACCTGCACCGCCGGCAGCACCGGCGCCCAAGGCGACCCCACCTGCACCACCAGCACCACCAGCGCCTCCCGCACCTGAGGCCGCCCCACCCGCTCCACCCGCCGCTCCCGAGGAGTAGCGATCAGCGATACCACGTCGAGCGGACAGCGTCGTACGACACCAGCAGGGCCCGGCGGTGACCGCCGGGCCCTGTGCTCCTGCTCGCACCGTTCGTCAGGGAAATGGCGGACCCGGGTGCGACGGGGCCTCTCCGCCGTCGCACCCGGGTCCATTCCGCAAACCGCATCCGTGAGCGCAGACGCGGTGTTTCGACCCTCTAGAACGTCCTCTTCTTCAGAAACGCCGGGATATCGAGCTCGTCATCCGCTGTCACCATCGGCTCGAACACGGGCATCGAAACGTCCTCGTCGTCCGAACCGAGCTGCATCGTCTCCTGCTTACGCCTGCCCTCGAATCCAGTCGAGATCACAGTCACGCGAATCTGATCCATCATCGAGTCATCGATGACGGCACCGAAGATGATGTTGGCGTCAGGATGAGCTGCCGCAGCCACGACCTCGGCGGCCTCGTTGACCTCGAACAGGCCCAGATCGCTACCGCCTGAGATCGAGAGGAGCACTCCCTGCGCGCCCTCGATGCTGCTCTCGAGAAGTGGGCTCGATATCGCAGCCTTGGCTGCATCGTGAGCGCGATTGTCACCCGCGGCGACACCGATGCCCATCAACGCGCTCCCGGCATCCTGCATGATCGTACGCACATCTGCGAAGTCGAGGTTGATGAGTCCGGGCACAGTGATCAGGTCAGTGATGCCTTGGGTACCCTGGCGAAGGATGTCGTCAGCGATCCTGAAAGCATCGAGTATCGATGTCTTCTTCTCGGCCACCTGAAGGAGGCGATCGTTAGGTATCACGATCAGTGTGTCCACCATGTCACGAAGTCGCTTGACTCCGTCCTCGGCCTGTACAGCACGCTTGCGGCCTTCGAACGCGAACGGGCGGGTCACCACACCGACGGTCAGCGCGCCGATCTCTTCTTTGGCGATCTCTGCGATCACCGGAGCAGCACCCGTACCGGTTCCGCCACCCTCGCCGGCAGTGATGAAGACCATGTCCGCGCCCTGCAGCGCTTCCTTGATCTCGCCACGGCTCTCCTCGGCAGCCTGCAGGCCTACGTCGGGGTCCGCGCCGGCGCCAAGCCCCTTGGTGAGGTTCACGCCGATGTGCACCTTGTAGTCCGCGTCCGACATCAGAAGCGCCTGTGCGTCGGTGTTGACCGCGATGAATTCGACACCTTTGATGCCGGCCTCGACCATTCGGTTGATCGCGTTCGTGCCACCGCCGCCGACACCCACGACCTTTATAACGGCCAGGTAGTTCGCGCCCGTCTCGAGCATGGTCCCTCCCCGTTCGACTACTGGAGGTCTTCGAATAACCCTCAAGTCAACATCTAGACTAGCGTCAGAACACTATATCTTTGCATAAACCTTATGAGACACGCAACCCCCAGTGAAGCGTGAGGTTACGCGGCAAGGATGATGGAGGCTCTCAAGCGGTGAGTGCACTTCGCGATGCCCGTTCAGCTGCCGGAACAGGCCGGATTCCTCGTCAGTCCCGCGTCTGGACCATCGTACCGAGCGGCACCTGCGGCCAAAGCTCAAGGACATCGGCGTTGTACATGCGGATGCAGCCCGCCGATGCCTGGGTGCCGATCACCCAGGGCTGGTTGGTTCCGTGGATCAGATACCGGGTGTAGACATATCCTGAGGAAGTCTGCCTGAACAGCCGCATCTTCCTGGGTCCGTAGACCCCCCTCGGGTCAGAGTAGTATTTGGCGTCGATACGCCAGATCGCCGATGGCGTTCGAGCGTTCACCCTGCCATGCGCGACAGGGTAGACCTTGACCAGTTGTCCGTCTTTGACCCAGTAGAGCCGGAACTCGGACTTGTCGATGACGATGCACGTCGGCCACGGGAAGTCGAGCCGGGTGACGGTGAACGTCGACTCGGTTCGGGCCACGGGATTGTGAGCCACGAGCTTGAATGTGTTCG
>DLMY01000030.1:48087-62847 GCA_002478275.1 Actinobacteria bacterium UBA7524 | reverse complement strand
CCACGAGCTTGAATGTGTTCGATCCCGGCCCGAGTTCGAGCGTTCCCAATCGCTGCGTGGACTGCTCGATCACTGCCTCATTCCTGATGAGGCGTCCATTCAGGTAGACCTCCACCCTGGTGGTGGCCGCTCCCGTCTGAATCAAACCGGCGACGTACCGACTGGCGTACGAGCCCGGAGTGGGTGACGCGAGGGTCGCCGGCATCGGTCTGCCCCACACCCGGACCGTGAACGGCTTCGATCGCTTCACTCCGTCGGCGGTCCGCAGAAGCGCGACCGCGGTATGCCTGCCCGGGCGCAGCTTGGTTCTGCCGAAATCCACACGCTGCCCTGGTACGGCGTTGACCGTACCCAACGGTCTGTCGCCGATCGAAAGGACGACGGTGCCGGTAGGATCGCTACTCGAGAGCCGCACTGCGAAGTCCGGGGACTCGAGATGGTCTATCGAGGAGGAGGACACCTCCAGTGCGCATGCTTTGGATGCGGGAACGAGAAGCAGCACAAGCAGGGTGGTAGCCAATGTCGCTGCAAGATATCGGATCGATCGCATGCACTATCACCTCTCGTGGGCGCTTACGGTGAATCCAGTCCGCGATACGTAGGACGGTCTACACTACGCACGTTGATATATACGACAGTACCCGCCTGCTCCGCCAGGATACTGCGTGCCACGACATCCTTCCTCTCGATATCTTCGGCAGAACCGACGAAGACCTCGACATCGTCGCGCGTGATCAGTGCCGTCCGGTCGATACTCGGCGCCGAGATCGCCCTGACCATCCCCCGCATCTCGGTACTCAATCCGGACCACACTGCCAGTGCATTCTGAAGCACCGGAGAATCGATACGTTCGCCAGGTCCAGCGGTCAGGTCAGGTACATCTCGGATCACGATGACGGTGGTGGTCGAGTCCGGCGTGCGCTCCTCGAGCACATGGCCAGCCGAGTCCAACAGCAGGAAAGCGGCGCCACCGTGGTCGACCAGAGCGAAAGGTCGACGCTCTCCGATGACGATGCGCAGGGTATCCGGGAACCTCCTGCTGACCTCGGCGGTCTCGATCCACGGATTCCTGAGGATCTCGGTCTCGACGTCGTCGGGCGAAACCCGCAACAGCGTCTCACCCACCTCAAGACCAGCGAGCGCCCGGACCTCATCTGCTGATACCCTCTCCGATCCCTCGACGACGACATCGGTGATCATGAAGACGTCCGATCGATATACCGAGATCAGTCCTCCGATGACAAGGCCACAGCCAATCAGGGCAAGTATATACTTCAACTTGAGGTTCCGCCTTTGTACACGGAGTCGCCGCTCTCGGTCCTCTCGCTTGTTGGAGGCCATCCTTGCGGCAGGACTCCGCCGTTCCCCGGAGGTGCGTTTGCCCGATGAGCTGCCAGAATGATGGCTCGTGCTCTCCCGCTTCGAGACAGCGGCAGTCTTTGCCTTTGGTTTAGGCCTAGCCTTCTTCGAGGCCCCCGGACCTCCGTGTGGCGGTGCCCCTATGACCACCTTTCTACGCGCCATCGAACGCACCCATGAAGCGTATCTCGGGCCGCAAACGAATCCCCTGCAGTTCGAAGACCACGTCACGTACCTTGTGCATGAGCTCAAGGACGTCGCGAGCAGTGGCCCCTCCTGCGTTCACGATGAAGTTCGCGTGAACGTCCGACACCATCGCTCCGCCCACACGGGCTCCCTTGAGTCCACATAGCTCTATCAATCGACCGGCAGAGTCGTCGGCGGGGTTGACGAACACACTGCCCGCACAAGGCAGCCCTACCGGTTGCGTCTTCTTACGTCTGGCGAAGCTTGTCTCCATTGCGCGCCGGATAGCGTCCTTGTCACCCGGTTCGGCGCGCATGACACACTCCAGGACGATTCCTCGGTCCGTAAGTCCGCTGGATCTGTATTGCCACCCGATCTCCGGACCCCGCAGACCCACGAGCCCTTCCACTGGGTCGAGCACGATGATGCTCTCGACGATGGACCCTATCCATGCATCTCGTGTCCCCGCATTCATGGCGAGTGCTCCACCCAGGGTCCCGGGTATGCCCACAGCGAACTCAAGTCCTGTCAGTCCCTTCGAGAACGCGTCCTGAACCAGATGTGCCAGAATCACGCCAGCACCGCTTCGCAAGTGCCCCGCCTTGGCTTCATGCGACTTGAAATCCCTGCCCAGGATGAGAACCGCCCCGTCGTATCCCCTATCGGAGACCAGGACGTTGCTTCCCTTGCCAAGCACGGTCCACTCGATCCCCTCTTCGGCAAGGATCCGGGTTGTAAGCGTCAGGTCCGCGACGGTGTCGGCGATTATCAGGAGTTGCGCCGGTCCGCCTATCCGGTAGGTGGTGTGCCTCGACATCGGTTCATCACGCCGGACCGAACCGGTAAGACCCTTACGCAGCGCGTCATACGCATGCGTCACGGACACAGGGAAGCGGCCTCCTTCGCAGGCGTCAGTGCGCGCAGTATCTCCGAACCCATACTGGTCACATCCCCTGCCCCCATCGTCAACACCAGGTCACCGGGGCGCACATTGAGCGAGACATATCCCGGAACATCGACGCGATGGGGCAGATAGGCCACCCGGGCGCGCGGGGTGTTGCCCAGCACTGCCTCGACGACGGTCTTTCCCGTCACGCCGGGGACAGGTGGCTCCCCCGCGCTATAGACGTCCATCACCACCAAACGATCGGCACCTTCGAACGCTTCTCCGAACTCACGAGCGAACGCTCTGGTCCTGGAGTACCTGTGCGGCTGGAACACCGCCCACACTCGCTCGTATCCGCACTGCCTCGCCGCGGCCAACGTCGCGCGTATCTCGGTCGGGTGATGCGCATAGTCATCGACGACCGTGACTCCTCCACTCTCACCGACCCTGTCGAATCTGCGCTTGACTCCACGGAAGGAATCCAGGGCGGCCGCTGCCGCATCCAGGTCCAGGTCTGCAGCGAACAGCGCGGCCAGCGCTCCTGTCGCATTCAAAACCATGTGCTCACCGGGCACGTGCATCACCGCCTGAACTCTTCGGCCATCAGGCACGTCTATCAAGAACCTGTGCCCATCTCCCTCCCTGACCAGCGAATGGCAACGCACATCGGCCGCCTCGGAGAAGCCGTACGTCAACGTCTTACGTGGGACGTCTGCCGATATCCGGATCAGGCGTTCATCATCCGCGCACAGGACCAGCGTCCCGTCAGGGCTCGAGCGCATCATGAACTGATGGAACACGTCTTCGATCGCCTCAAGAGAACCGTGATGGTCGAGATGATCGGCCTCCACATTGGTCACGAGGGCTATAGTTGGCTCAAGAAAGACGAACGATCCGTCCGATTCGTCCGCTTCGACCACGTAATGGTCTCCCGTGCCCGCTCTGGCGTTCGCGCCGAAAGCCGAGACCTCGCCGCCGACGACGAACGTGGGGTCCGCTCCGATCCCCGCCAAGACGGTCGCGACCATCGCGCTCGTGGAGGTCTTGCCGTGTGTCCCCGCGACCGCGAACGTGACACGACCTCCCGCCAGATGAGCCAGCATCCTGGCGCGTGGCCAGATCTCGATACCTCGCTTTCGTGCCTCGACCAGTTCCGGATTGTCCTCCCTGATCGCCGAGGAAACCACGACGACGTCCGGATCACCCAACGCAGAAGCTTCGTGCCCGATGGCCACCGCGACACCCGCCTGCGTCAGGGCGCGCGTGTAACGGGATTCCTTCATGTCCGAACCGGTCACGATCTCACCGCGATCGTGCATGACAAGGGCGATCCCGCTCATCCCCGCTCCACCGATGCCGATGAAATGCGCTCTCATTGCCTCTTGCAGGTCTCTTGAGCTACTCAATTGTGCCCTCTGGTTCCTTCCGGGTCCCGTGCACGGGTCCATCTGCGACATCCACGACGAGCTGGGCGACGTTCTCTGCTGCCTCCGGATGTCCCATCTTCGCCGCATTCATAGCCATCGTGATCCGTTCCGCCTCGTCGGTCAGCAGCCGTGTCAGAACATCCGTGAGGTCATCCGAATCGAGCCGCTCATCGGCCAGCAACACCGCTCCGCCTGCGTCTGCCACCGCGCGTGCATTAGACGTCTGATGGTCATCGGTCGCATACGGATAGGGTACCAGTACGGCGGGCCTGCCGAGAGCGGTGATCTCGGCAATTGACGTGGCTCCCGCGCGCGCCAGCACGACGTCTGCGGCCGCAAGCGCGGACCCCATGTCGTCGATGTACTCGACGACATGATAGCGCCCTGTCGCGACAGCTTCGCGGGTGAGATCCAGAACATCTTCATACTCGCTTCGTCCGGTGACGTGCACGATGTGAACGTCCGAATGCCCGAGGAGCTCGGTCAGCACTCGTGCCAACGCCTGATTGATGTGCCTGGCGCCACGAGAACCTCCGAACACGAGCAGCATCACGGCATCACCGGGAAGTTCGAACCGCCTCCTCCCCCGCTCACGATCGGCCCTCAGGATCTGGGATCGCACCGGGTTGCCCGTCTCCACCACTCTTCGCGCCTGCCGCAGGTAAGGCACAGACGACGGATATGTCACAGCAACAGCGCGAGCGTGACGCGCGAGGATGCGGTTCGCGAGACCCGGAATCGAGTTCTGCTCGTGGAGGACGAGTGGGATGCGAGCCACTACCGCAGCTAATCCGACAGGTATCGACACATATCCGCCGAACCCCACGACGACATCGGGCCTGTGGGACAAGAACGTGAACAGAGCCCGGATCGTCGACACGGTCAGCACCAAGATCGCCAGGAGCAACGACAGTGGCCTGGACCGATCGAACCCACGCGCGGGAAGCGAGTGGAAGACGACGCCCGCCTCACGGGCGAGACGGGCTTCCGGGCCGGACGATGTGCCTACGTATATGACGTCGTCATGCCCTGCGCTTGTGAGCGCTTCTGCCACCGTCAATGCTGGATAGATGTGGCCGGCCGTTCCGCCGCCGCTCATGACGATCCGCACGCCCATTCTCCTTATCGAGAGACGGTCCCCGCCTGACAGGTGCCGAGTGCGCGCCGTGCGAGGACACAGACATGATGATGCCTGTACACATCAGAGTGAAGACCATCGAAGATCCCCCATAGCTTACCAGGGGCATCGTGATGCCGGTCACCGGCATGAGGTTCGTCACGGCCGCCATGTTCATCAACGCCTGGATCACGATCATCCCGGTCAGTCCGCCCGCCACGAGCCTTCCGAAGTGGTCCTTGGTCTTGATCGCGATCCGGAAGCCGCCGTACGCGAACAGAGCGAAAGCCACAACGATAGAGAGTGTGCCGATCAATCCGAGCTCTTCGCCGATGATGGCGAAGATGAAGTCCGTATGCGCTGCCGGCAGATAGAAGAACTTCTGTCGAGACATGCCAAGGCCCACACCATCTATGCCCCCCGAGCCAAATGCGAGCATCGCCTGGATGGTCTGGTAGCCAGCCCCCTGGGAATCGGACCACGGGTCGAGAAAGGCCATGAGGCGCTCCGCGCGGTAGGATGCCGCGAAGATCAGCACCAACGCTCCAGCAACCCCAGCGCCGAACACGGATCCAAGGATGCGAGCGTCGACACCACCAAGAAGCAGCACGAGATAGACGGTGATCAGTATCGCCATCGTCGTGCCCATGTCAGGCTGCATCATCACGAGAGCGACCACGATCCCGCAGGCCACGAAGAGACGTCCCCACAGGTCCTTCGAGGTGATCCGGCGTTGGGAGTACTGCGTGAGGAGAAGCGCAGCCACCAGAACACACGCCAGCTTCGCGTACTCAGACGGCTGCACAGTGAACAGTCCGAAATCGATCCAGCGGGTGGCGCCCCACTTCCCGACTCCCATCAACGCCACTGTCACAAGCCCGGCGACGCACAGCGCGAAGAACGGCCATGCAAGGGACTTCAGCGACCGGAAATCAACGGCACGGGCAACGAACAGCACCACAAGACCGATGGCAGCGAACAGGAGTTGGCGTTTCATGTGGTGCATGCTGTCGCCGAAATTCACGTAGTCGGACACTGACGCCGCCGAGTACACCATCACAAGACCCATCAGCACGAGGAAGACCGCGGAACCCATGACGAGATAACGTGCGGCGGCCCCTCCCGCGTATCGTTGGTGTCCGCTCACCTGAGCGATCCCCTGTTCATGCCCCTGCTCCTCATCTCATGCCCGCGACGGCATGTGCGAAGGCCCGGCCGCGCTCAGCGTAACCTGAGAACTCATCGAAGGACGCGCACGCAGGCGAGAGCAGCACGACATCTCCCTCGGTCGCTATCTTCCGTGCGGCGACAATGGCTGAATGCATGTCGCCCTCGGCCACCACCGGGACTCCTGCCTGATTCATGCTCTCAGCGATCTCCGGCCCCGCCTCGCCGAACACTACGACACTCCTGCAGACCCGGGCCGCGTCAGCGAGCGACTCGAACGTCGAGCCCTTGTTACGCCCTCCCGCCAGCAGTACGATCCCTCGCTCCTCGAATGCACTCAACGCCTTGATGGCTGCGGCGGGATTGGTCGCCTTGGAGTCATCGACGTACTCGACGCCGTCGACGAAACCGACCGTCTGCAGACGATGCTCTATCGGAGCGAAAGTCTTGAGACCGGCAGCTATGTCCTCGGGCGGGACTCCCCACGCATACACCGCAGCCGCGGCCGCGAGGGCGTTACTCACGTTGTGTGCGCCCCGAATTCGAAGTTCCTCCGTAGACAGTAACGTGATCTGCCCAGAAGGGGTGTCGAGCCTGAGCTCGCCGGCGACAAGCGCCGCGCCCCCCTCAGGCATCCGTTCCAGCGACACAGGGACCACCCGTACGCCGCGGCCGGCGACTTGAGCGGCGTATGGCGCGGACCCCGGATCGTCGATATCGATGATCGCCGTATCGTCAGCGTCCTGTCTCTCGAACACTCTTCCCTTGTCCGCAGCGTACGCATCGAGAGAGCCATGCCAATCGATGTGGTCGGGCGTGATGTTCAGAAGTACCGATACACGTGGGTGGAAGTCCTTCGACAACGCCAACTGGAAGGAGGAGACCTCCGCCACTATGGCTGTCGAAGGGCCGGCGCCGTCGACAGCCTCTATGGCCGGGTCCCCGATGTTGCCGACACAGACGTTCGGTATCCCCGCCTCACTCATGAGGTGCGCGACCAAGCTTGTCACGGTCGTCTTACCATTGGTTCCGGTGACTGCAAGCCATGGGGAACGCGAACGCCTGAACGCGAACTCGATCTCTCCGATCAACTCCTCTGCGACGTCTTGCGCCGATCGTCGCAGGGGGCTCGCCGGAGGGATTCCGGGACTGGCTATCGCGAGATCGACGGCTCCTTCCACGGCAGAGGCGCCCAAGACCACACGGATTCCAGCCTCCTCAAGCGCTGGCGAGTACAGGCGCAGTTCCTCAGAATCCGCCGAATCGTATGCGGTGACCTCGATCGGGTCACCAGCCGCGATGCGATCGGCAAGGTAGTGTGCGGTCGCCCGACCCGACCTGCCGAGTCCCAGCACGGCAATGCTGCCAGAGAGCGGATACACGCTACCTCCTGACCGAACTCACGAAGAACAGCGCGAACCCGGTCCCTGCCATGATGCCGGTGACGATCCAGAAGCGGATCATGACCTTGGTCTCCGACCATCCGATCATCTCGAAATGATGATGGATGGGCGCCATCTTGAAGATCCGCTTCCCCGTGAGTTTGTACGAGGCGACCTGCAAGATGACGGAAAGTCCTTCGACCACGTATATGCCACCAATGAGTACGGCCAGAAGCTCCGTCTTGGTTATGATCGCAAGGGCCGCGATACCCGCACCCAGGCCGAGTGAGCCCGTATCTCCCATGAAGATGTCGGCCGGGTAGCTGTTGTACCAGATGAAGCCGATACAGGCGCCTGCGATACTTGCCGCCAAGAGCGCGATATCAAGCCGGTTCTGGCGAAAGGCTATGCCCGCATAGGCCAGCATCACAATGGTGACCGTGCCGGCGGCCAGACCATCGAGGCCATCAGTCAGGTTCACGGTGTTGCTGAAGCTGATCATCATGATGAACGCCAAAGCGAGGTACAGCCACGGGACGGCGATCGCCATCCCTCCCACCGACAGCACCGTCGAGTAGGCGCCCAGGTCCAGTGCTCCCCGAACGAACGGCAAAGTGACGTAGGGAGAAACGCCCGCCCAGTTCACCGCAAGCAGCCCGAACCCCAAAGCGACAAGCGCCTGACCGACTATCTTCGCCCTTGGAGTGAGCCCGAGTGACCGCTCGTGAGCGACTTTGGACCAGTCATCGATCAGACCTAACAACCCGCAGGCAGCCATCGCCCCCAAGGCGAGAAGCGACGACCTGCCGAAATCGCCCATGAGTACGTACACGGCGAACACGATGATCAGGATGAGGACTCCGCCCATGGTCGGAGTACCCTGCTTGACCAGATGCCCTTGCGGCCCATCAGCTCTGACCTGCTGACCGATATTGCGGAACCTCAGAATCCTGATCCAGAACGGGAACAACACCCCACATCCGACCAGAGCGAGCACCACGCCCAGGAACACCAGGTATGACGGGTACTGAGCAAGGCTAAACACGCGGCGTCACTATCCCTTCCACCACAGACTCCAAGCCCATCACCCTCGATGCCTTCACGAGGACCGCATCGCCGGGTTCGAGCAAGTCGTCGAGTACTTCACTCGCTTCTTCCGCCGTCGCACACGGGCGAATGCGTTCGTCATCCATCCCCTCTGCACGGGCCCCATCAGCAATCCGTTTGGCCCTCTCACCTATCGTCACGAGGTGCTGGATGTCCAACCGGGCGACCGCTTCGCCGATCCGGAAATGGGCAAGCTCCGCGAGGGACCCCAGTTCCGCCATGTCCCCCAACACGGCGATACGACGATCCGCCGAGGAAAGCCCCGCCAACATCTCGATGGCGGCACGCATAGACGTCGGATTCGCGTTGTAAGCATCATTGATAGCGTGTATCCCGCTTGCGGTGACGAAGGACTGCATGCGCATGTCTCCGGTACGCGCTGCCGCCAGACCCCGGGTAACCAGCTCGACATCCATGCCGAGACGCAGCCCCACCGCTGCGGCTGCAAGCGCGTTGTACACATTGTGACGGCCGGGCACCTTCAGCGTGACCTGTTGACGGTTCTCCGGTGTCACGAGAACGAACTCCGCACAGCTCTGGTCATCGAGTTCGATCTCCTCGGCGCGTATCTCACAGTCCTCACCGAGCCCGTATCTCACGACGGTTGCCACCGCGTCTTGAGCAAGGATGTCGCTGAAGGCATCGTCGCCGTTCAAGAATACCGTTCCGTTCTCATCTATCGCCCGGACAAGTTCACCTTTCGCACGCGCGATCGCCTCCTGCGAACCCAGAAGTTCGATGTGGCCCACTCCGATGTTGGTGACCAGCCCAGCTGTTGGTCGACATATCTCGGCGAGCTCAGCTATCTGACCCTCGCCGCGCATACCCATCTCGACTACCAGCACATCTGTGTCCGCGCCGGCTTCGAGAACGGTCAGTGGTACCCCGAGTTCGTTGTTGTGATTGCCTTCGGTGGCGACGACGCGGGCACTCTGCGACAGAACAGAGGTTATGAAGTCCTTCGTCGTCGTCTTCCCGGTCGAGCCTGTGATCCCGATGACCGGACAGAAGAGCCGGGAGCGATGGTACGTTGCGAGTTGCTGGATGGCCCTGAGTGGGTCCGGGACACGGATGACGGCCACCTCGCGCAATCGCGCCTGCTCAAGCGCGGCGGGGAGCCGTTCGACCGGATGGCTCACGACGAGAGCCCTGGCGCCGAACGAGATGGCATCTTCCAGGAACTCGTGCGCGTCGGAGTGTTCGCCCACGAACGCAACGAAAGCGTTGCCCGGCTCGATACGTCGCGAGTCGATCGCAAGCCCGTTGACCATCGCGCCCGGATCGCCATGTACGAGCTCGGCGCCGGTGATGGCGACGAGCGTCTCTATCGCCATCGTCAGCACAGGCTCCCCAACTCCTCTCGTGCAACCTCACGGTCATCGAAATGGATCGTCCGGTCAGCGAAGATCTGATAGTCCTCATGGCCTTTGCCGGCCACCAGCACTGTATCGCCCTCCTCGGCCTGGGCGAACGCCGAGGCGATCGCCTGCCGCCGGTCAACCACCATCTCGTATGATGCTGGGCCGTGTCGCAGGCCATCCTCGATCTGCAGCATGATGCCCACCGGATCCTCGGAGCGGGGATTGTCACTCGTCACGATGATGTGGTCGGCTCCCTGGGAGGCGGCGGCACCCATGAGTGGCCGCTTCTCCGGGTCGCGATCGCCCCCACATCCGAACACCACGAGCACCCTGCGTGAAGTCACATGGCGTACCGCGCGAATCGCCTTGTCGAGACTGTCCGGGGTATGCGCGTAATCCACATACACCGCGAACGGCTGACCCTCGTCGATACGCTCGAGTCGCCCGGGAACCTGAGGCGCGCTCGCAAGCCCGATCGCGATGTCGCCGATCGAGATGCCGCAGGCTACAGCGCAGCCTGCGGCGACGAGCGCGTTGCTCACGTTGAAAGCCCCGGAGAGGGGCAACACCACGGCGGCCGAACCATCGGGCGTCAGGAGCGTGAAACGGGCGCCTTCGGTCGACAACTTGATATCAGTGGCACTGACGTGCGCTCGGTCGTTCATTCCGACCGTCAACACCTCAGGCAGTTCGGCCGCAAGCTGCTCGCCCACAGGATCGTCGATGTTGACGACACGATGACCCACGTCGAACTCGTGGAACAGACGCTTCTTGACAGAGGCGTACTCCTCGACGGTGTGATGGTAGTCGAGGTGGTCCTGGGTGAGATTGGTGAAGGCGGCGACACCGAAACGCACACCGTCGACCCTCTTGAGATCGATAGCGTGAGAGGAGACCTCCATCGAGACCGTATCGACGCCTGCGTCTCTCATCGTGGCGAACAGCCGCTGCAGGTCGGCCGATTCCGGAGTCGTCCGTTCAGAACCCGTGCTCTCACCATGCATGCGGGTCTCGACCGTACCGATCAGGCCGGTCGTGTGCGCTGCGTACCTCATGATGCTGTCCACGAGATACGTCGTGGTGGTCTTGCCGTTCGTTCCCGTGACACCGATGACGTTCATCTCTGCCGAAGGGTGACCGTAGAAGGCAGAAGCAGCGAGAGCGAGAGCACGACGAGTATCACGTACGAGAACCTGAGTGACGCCCGGGTACCCCGACACAGGACGTTCGACCACGAGCACCTTCGCGCCGGCGGCCACAGCAGCTTCGACGAAGTCGTGCCCGTCGTGCTTGAGCCCCGGGATGCAGAAGAACGCGCTTCCGGGAACGATCTCGCCGGAGCGGTACTCGATAGAGCTCACGGGGGCCGGGCGGCCCTCTATGACCTCGTCTTCACCTATGAGTCCCAGAATGTCCTGTGTCTGCTGCACTGCCACTCTCATCCGGTCGAACTGCTTATGCTAGCACGCGTACCGTGCGTTCATCAGGGTGCCGGTACAGGTGTTACCGTACTGTCGTCAGAACCGAGCACCGTGGTGGGCGGTATCTTGAGGTGCGAGACCGCGAACTCCGCCAGGCGGCTGAAGACCGGTGCGGCAACGACGCCGCCGTATATGGCGTTTCGCGGCTCGTCGATGTTCACGATGATCAGGACCTGCGGGTCCTCTGCCGGCAAGAATCCACTGAACGACGCGACGTACTTTCCGGCTGCGTAACCACGACCGTCGGTTCTCGCCTTCTGTGCCGTACCCGTCTTTCCGGCGACGGTATATCCGGGAACGGCAGCGGAACCACCTGTGCCTTCAGTGATGACGGCACCCATCACCTCCTGCATCACCCTTGACGTCTCCGGAGACAGCACGTTCTTCGTGGGCCACACGAGACGGGTGAGCTGGTCGTCTGGCAGCGCCTGCAGGAAGTGCGGCGTCGGCAACGCACCCTCGTTCGCGATGGCCGAAAGGGCCCTGGCCAACTGCAAGGTCGTCATGGAGACGCCCTGGCCGAACGGTACCGTACCGATGGTCGAGGCTGACCACTGCCCGGTGGGCGGCAGCCAACCCTTGACCTCTCCGGGGAAATCGACGCCTGTCTTCTCCGTCAACCCGAACCGGTCGAAGTACTCATAGAGCCCCTCAGGCCCCAGCTCCATGCCCAGTTTGACGGCCCCCACGTTGCTCGACTTGGTTACGATCTCAGTGAGAGACCAGTTGGCTCTTGGCCGCGGATGTGCCTCGCCTATCGTCCTGCCTCCCACCTTGATCGTCGAAGGCAAGTCGTACATCGTGTCCGGCGTGGCCAGCCCCTTGTCGATGACCGCCGCAGCGGTCAGCGACTTGACGGTCGAACCCGGCTCGTAGGTGTCCGTGACAGCCCGATTCCGTATCGCGTCCGGTGTGGCCTCGCGGTACTTGTTCGGATTGAACCCGGGATACGAAGCCATGGCGAGGATGTCTCCGTTACGAGGATCCATGATCACGACCGTACCGCTGGCCGCATTCCACTTCTCGACCGCTTCGTTCAAGGCGATCTGAGTCTGGTACTGGATATCCTTGTCTATGGTCAGAACGATGTTCTGCCCGTCCACTGGCTCCTCGGCATGCATGACACCGCCGGGGATGAGGCGCCCGAACGGATCCCGTTCCGCGAGGAGCGTTCCCGGCGTTCCGGCCAGGATCTCATCGTAGTACTGCTCGATACCCGCAAGCCCCTGGTCGTCGACTCCGACGAAACCGAGTACCTGGCAGGCGAGCTCGCCGGAAGGATACGTGCGCCTTGAGTCCTCGAGGAATCCGATGCCCGCGAGATCGAGCTTCTCGACGGCCACCGCCCGCTCCATGTCGACCTTCCGGGCTATGTAGACGAATCCGGATCTCTTGGACAGGCGTTCCTCGTACGTGGCGGCTTCGCCACCTAGTATCCCTGCAAGGGCTTCCGCGGCACTGGAAGGGTCCTCGACGAGGTAAGGGGTCGCGTAGATGGTCCTGGCCTCCACGCTCACGGCCAGAGGCTCCCCTTCCCGGTCGTAGATGGATCCGCGTTTCGGAGGGAGTGTCACGTCACGCGTGCGTTGAGCGGCCGCCCGCTGGGCGTAAGCCGGGGCGGCGACTACCTGGAGTTGAATGAGCTTGCCCGCGACGACGAGGAGGGCGAGCAGCGTGCACACCCATACGAAGACGAAACGGCCACGAGCGGCCGTCCGTTTCTTGCGCACTGCTCCCACGCTGCCTCCATGTCCGTTGCCGAAGTACCGCCTCACTTCGTCGTAGCGAGCCCGACGTCGCCGACGAGCAGCACATGAGCCTCACCGGCGGCCAGCTCCATGACCGATGCTATGACGCCCGCGACGACTCCGCTTCTGCGCGGAGGCATGGGTACGCCATCCGCGGTGCCGACGGTAGCAGCCCCCTGGACCAGCGGCGTGGTCCGCGTCGAAACCGCATCCTCGTGTTCGGCCGTCACACACGCAGCCGCGACTCCCGATTCCTTCGGAACGGTGATGTAACGAATCTCAGGGGCCTGAGCCATCTTGAGTGACCCCTCGGCGATGCACTCGATGCGCGAGGGCGTCGCCAGGGCACTGCGGTCGGCTTCAAGAACGCTGCCGGTATAGCGCTCTGACTTGATATCGCTCCTCAGGCGGCTCGCGTCCATGCTGGCCTCTACGGCCTTGGCCGACAGCATGACGCGACCCACGCCGAACAGGGCGATCACCAGCATGAGCAGGCATGCGATGCCGAAGAGATCGCGGCACTGCGCCTCACGTGCTGCCGAGGAACGCGTGGGGCGGCGTCGAGCGCGACTGGAGACGAGTCGAAGCCGTGGTGTCCGCGTGGAAGACGTGCTCGTGCGCTTGCGCACCGCCTGTCCCACAGCTTCTCATCTCCTCTCACTTCCACAGACGCATCGCAACGTCCTCGACTCAGATCCGTTCTGCGACTCGCAACTTCGCGCTGCGAGCGCGTGGATTCGACTCGATCTCCTCGGCGGTCGGAACGATCGGACGCCGAGTGACCGGGCGGAGTATCGGCACGGTATCGCAGGTACATACCGGCATCTCTGGTGGACATGTGCATCCAGCGGAGAGTTCGGAGATGACCTTCTTGACTATCCGGTCCTCGAGAGAGTGGTAGCTGATGACGGCAAGCCGCCCTCCGGGAGTCAACCAGCGAGCGGCCGCCCGGAGTCCCTGTTCGAGGACCTCCAGCTCACGGTTCACTTCGATACGTAGAGCCTGGAACGTCCTTCGGGCAGGGTGCCCTCCTTCACGCCTGGCGGATGCGGGAACGGCCGCCTTGATCACGTCGACCAGGTCTTCCGTCGACGCAAGGGGATGGCGGCCTCGCGCGGCTACGATGAATTCTGCGATGCGCGAGGCCCACCTCTCTTCCCCGTACTCGCGGATGATGCGGGCCAGCTGGGATTCGGAGTATGTATTGACGACGTCCGCTGCTGTGAGAGGCCCGCTCGCATCCATCCGCATGTCCAGTGGCGCCTCGCTCTGGTACGTGAACCCGCGTTCAGCGAGATCGAGTTGCGGTGAGGAGACGCCGAGGTCGAAGAGAACCGCATCTGCGTAGGGGATCCCCGCTTCCTGGAGCAACGCATCCAGGTCTCCGAAGTTCCCTTTGAGCAGAATGGCTTGCTGGCCGAGGCGGAGTGTGACTGCTGCTGCATCAAGTGCGGCATCATCTTGGTCGATGCCCACCAAGATCCCGGTGGGTTGTATCGAATCTGCCATCCGCTTCGCGTGTCCTGCCCCGCCTAAGGT
>DLMY01000030.1:39661-47863 GCA_002478275.1 Actinobacteria bacterium UBA7524 | reverse complement strand
GCAAAACTGGGGTGTGCCGATATTCCATTGTCAATCCCTAGAGGAGTCCGGCGCTCGCCAGCTCCTGAGCAAGGTCTTCGATCTTCTCCGTGGATGCGTCGTTGTACTCGCTCCACGCTTTCGTATCCCAGATCTCGATGCGGTCACCGTTACCGGTGATCACCACATCCCTATCGAGACCTGCATGTTCCCGCAGGTTGACAGGGATCGAGACTCTGCCAGCCGAGTCGAGCTCAGTCTCGCTGGCGCCTGCCATGAAGAACCGTCGCAGTTGACGTTTCCTGGGATCGAAATCCGAACCCTCCAGCAGGGAATCCTGGAACTTGACGTACTCGTCAGCGGGATACACGTACAGGCACTCGTCGAGCCCTTTAGCGACGACGATCTTGCCGGTCATCTCAGCACGGAACCTCGCGGGCAGCGAGACACGACCCTTGGCGTCCAGCGTGTGCTGGTACTCGCCGAGAAACATGTCGCGTCCCTCCCCACTCTCTCCGTCTGACCCGCTCTTGAAGGACCGGAATGCCCGCCCTGTTATCACGCACCACACTCTATGACACTTTGTCCCACTTTGCAACACTTTTATGGGAGACCATCCCACAGGAGTACACAGCCTCCCACCTCGCCTCTCCGGGAACGAGAACGCAAGTGCATCCCGATTCCGGTGTGTGGTGATGGCGGAATGCCGCGAACCGTCGGAACGTGCAGTCCGTCTTAGCAGATGAACAAAGCAGGAACCGTTCGTTGACAGCGGAATGTGACATACGGGGCACGATCGTCAGTGCGGGCTGACATCGCTTTCGCGGTTGCCGCACACACGCGCTTAGAAGTAGAATCTGCGCAGGACCCGATCAGCGATACGGAGGTGAAGTACGCAGATGACTCCGAACATTGCGAGTCCGATCTTCAACACGCTTGTTCTGGCCTTCTTCGTGGTCGTGGCTATCGGCGTGGCGCTCGGCGCCTACGCTGCCACGCAGCTCAAGAAGCTTGAGGAGAAGTGCAAGTAGCCTCCGTAGACATCTCGCTGTGATTCTCACGAACGCCCTCCTGCCCTGTTCGAGGAGGGCGTTTCGAATTGTGTGTGCTGAACCGGAGGTAAGGAGAAGGTTATGAACACAGGGCGAAACAAGAAGAGTGTTCATCGGCTTGTCGCCATTGCCGCGCTCGCGATCATGCTCATGTCCAGCGGTCTACTCTCGGGCTGCGCGTTGTTCGAGGGCTCCACAGCCTCCGAAGACGCGGTCTCCTCGATCGAGCCTGCGTTCGTCGGAGAAGGTGAGCACGGAGGATATGTCTCCGAAGAATACGGGCTCTCCGCCGAAGACCAGGGCGTGCGCTCCGGCTCCATCGCACCGGCGCCTGGTGGTAGCGGGATCGATGCGATGGACATACCTGCCGAAGACCGCCTGATCATCCGCAACGTGGACATGCGGGTGAGGGTGGACAGCGTCGAAGAAGCGGTAGACTCCATCCGCGCCTCAACCGAGACCCACAAAGGCACCGTAGTCAACATGACGGTGAGCAGCGAGGATGAAGGGCCCGTCTACCGCGAAGGAGGCTCCTCACTGGACTACGTCGCCCTTTCCGGCTACATCACCGTGCGCATCCCTGCGGCCTCGCTGGACGCGTTCCTGGCTGAGATCGCCGATCTGGGGACGGTCTTGCGAGAAGCCGAGAACAGCAGCGATGTCACTCAGGAGCATGTGGACCTCAAGGCACGTCTGGGCAACCTGCAGGCGACCGAGGCTCAACTGCGCGAGTTCCTGTCTCAGGCCAAGAACGTCACCGAGATGCTCGCGGTCGAACAAGAGCTCTCAAGGATCCGCGGAGATATCGAAGCGATGCAGGCCCAGATCGCGTGGCTGGAGCGTCAGGCGGCCCACTCCACCGTGACCATCGAACTCACCGGTCCCAAGCCGGTGGTCAGGCCCGCCGGTGAGGATTGGGGCTTCGTCGCCTCGCTCACCCAGGCGGTCCGCGCTTTCGTAGGCACCATCAACGGTATCATCGTCGTCGCCGGGGCCCTGGGACCGATCATCATCATCGGACTCGTGGTCTGGCTCCTCGTCAGGTCGATGATGCGCCGTAGGCGCTCAAAAGCACCGTCTGTACCGGATGAGAATCCAGCCCCACAGACACCCGAGGTGTGAGTGATCGCCCGCGGACCCTCGATAAGACTGCCGTTGTGGGCGGCGGTGGCGATAGCTGCCGCCGCCTACACGCTTCGGGCCATCGGTCGCGGTGGGGACTTCTCTCCCGATCTTCCGGGTGACGTACTGGCGGCAGCACTACTTGCGGGCGGGATCCTCATCGTCGGTGCGGTGCGATGGTCTGGCCGATCTGACGGCAGCGGCGATGGACTGTCCGATCAAGTGCAGCACGAAGACGGCTCCACCCGCGATGCCGGGCAAGACCAGGATGTCCTCGGCAAGGTCGAGTGACTCGGTACCGGGAGCGCTCGCTCCACCCACAACGGTGAGCCAGCCGCCAAGAGCGACGCCAAGTGCCACCCCTACCCCCCACGTCGCTGCCCAGAAGACTGCACGCGGCACTGTGGCGATGCGAGACACTCCTCTACCCCTTCTCGTAGGGCTTGCCGACCGCAGCCGGGGCGACCGCACGACCCACGACTCCGGCGAGAACCACGACGGTGAGCACGTACGGCAGCATCAGGAAGAACTGTGACGGGATCGTGATGACGTCCCGGAGAAGCTGGAGCTTCGTCTGAAGCGCCTCGGCGAACCCGAACAGTAGCGCCGCACCGTACGATCCCCCCGGTGTCCAGCGTCCGAAGATGTTCGCCGCCAGAGCGATGAAGCCTCGGCCGTTCGTCATGCCCTCGGTGAACGAACCCACTTGCTCCAGAGTCAGATTCGCTCCCGCGAGTCCCGCGAGGACCCCACTGAACAGGACTGCAGAGTAACGACCCCTCACTACGCTGATACCGACGGTGTCTGCCGCGCGAGGGTGTTCGCCCAGAGCACGCAAGCGCAGGCCCCAACGCGTGTGGAACAATGCCCAGTGCGCGACTATGGCGAAAAGGATGGTGCCGTAGACGATCGGCGTATGGCTGAGGAATATCACATCGATCCAGCGCCACATCGGCGCGAAGAAGCCCGCCGACGGGACCGGGAAGTCGAAGACCGGGACAAGGCGCGGAACCGGGTCCGTGGTCCCCGGATGCCCGATGATGACCTCCATGAAGAAGCCGGTGAGACCGCCCGCAAGTATGTTGATCGCCGTGCCGGACACGACCTGGTCGGTCTTGAGCGTCACCGATGCGAACGCGTGCATCAGTGCGAGAGAGGCGCCTGCCGCTGCGGCTGCGAATACTCCCACCCAGGGATTGCCGGCGTACGTGACCGCGATCACGCCCACGAACGCGCCGAACAACATCATGCCCTCCAAAGCGATGTTGACCACACCGGCCCGTTCGCAGATGGTTCCCCCGATCGCGGCGAGGGCCAACGGTGTGGCGATGCGCATCGCAGCTGCGAACACGTCCGGGGACAGGATGTCGCTAAGCATTCTCGACACCCCCTCTCGCCTTGAAGGGTCGCAAGAGCCACACGGCGAGCTGTTGAGCAGCGACGAGGAACACGACGAGACCCTGGATGATGAACACGACCTTGGAGGGAACGTCAGCCTGCAGCTGCATCGTGCCCGAGCCCGCTGACAGCGCACCGAACAGCATCGCCGTCATGATGACGGCCAGCGGGTTGTTGCGAGCCAGCAATGCCACCGCGATCCCCGTGAAGCCGAAGCCCGCGGAGAACTGATCGAACAGGCGCCCATGCAGACCGATGACCTCGGTGACCCCGGCCGTCGCGGCAAGCGCACCCGACAGGCACAGGGACTTCACTGTCGTCAGGGAGACGGAGATGCCTCCTGTCTCAGATGCCCAGGGATTGAAGCCCACCGCCCGCGCCTCGTAGCCGAGCGTGGTGTGTTTGAGTACCCACCAGACCACAACTGCCAACGCTATGCCGACCACGAACCCCAGGTGCGCCCTTCCTGTTCCCAACTCCGGCAGGATATCGGTGAACTTAGGCAGCATCGACTCCGCAGGAAGCTGAACGGTCTGAGGTATCTGACCGGGTGCCTTCAGGGGACCCGTGACCAACCAGGAGACGATGTAGCGCGCGATGAACGTGAACATCATCGTCGTGATGACTTCGTGAGCACCCACACGCGCCTTGAGCAACGCCGGGATGAATGCCCAGGCCATTCCCGCCGCCGCACCGGCCACCAGTATGATCGGCACGATGACCATGGTAGGCAATCCCGCAAGCGCGACACCCAACCACGCGGCGACGAGCCCACCCATGAACAGCTGACCCTCTGCGCCGATGTTGAACAGCCCCGCCCGGAAGCCGTAAGCCACCGCAAGACCTGTGAATATCAGCGGCGTGGACCGCAGCATCGTCTCGCCGATCTGCCTGGGTCCGCCGAAAGCGCCATCGAACAGCGCGCTGAATGCCCGTACGGGATCGTAGCCCACGACCCAGATGATCAGAGAGCTGATCGCTAGAGCGATCACGACCGACACTAAAGGAGGAGCGATCTGCTCAAGCAACCCGTACAGGCGATGTGTCACCGAAGCCTTGCCCGCTCGCTCCATCAGGTCCCCAACCCTTTCACGGAGACTTCAGTGCTCTCGGCGAATTTGTCGCCACCACCGCCTGTCATATAGAGCCCGAGGTCCTCATCGCTCGCCTCACCGGCTGCGAACTCTTTGACGATACGACCCTCATACACGACCAGTATCCGGTCTGCCAGACCCTGAACCTCCTCGAGTTCGAGCGACACCAGCAAGACGCCCTTTCCCGAATCGCGTTCCGCCAGGATCTGCTGGTGCACGAATTCGATCGCTCCCACATCCAGCCCTCGAGTCGGCTGGGCGGCTATCAAGAGCTTCGGATCGCGTCCCAGCTCACGCGCGAGCACGAGCTTCTGCTGATTGCCACCTGACAGAGCTCCGCCAAGCACTCGGATCGAAGGCGTCCGCACATCATAGGCAGCGACCCTCTCCTCCGTCACCCGCGCTATCTCGGTGGGCTTCATCACGCCATGACGGGAGAAGGGCTCCAGACGATGGTCCCCCAGAATCATGTTCTCGGCCAGATCGAACTCAAGGACCATCCCCCTGCGATGACGGTCCTCGGGCACGTGAGACACCCCCGCCTCGATGCTCTGCCGGGCGCTGGCATGAGTTATGTCCTTCCCGGAAAGCCTGACGCTGCCTGCAGCGGGTCTACGTAGTCCGGTAAGTGCCTCGACGAGCTCCGTCTGGCCGTTACCGGACACCCCGGCCAAAGCGACGACCTCGCCTGCGCAGACGTCGAAAGACATCCCCCGCACGGCTTCAAGACGCCGTTCGTCCAGAACCTCGAGCCCATCGACCTCAAGAATGGTCTCCCCGCGAACCGAGGGCTTCTTCTCCACCCGGAACACGACATCACGCCCGACCATCATCCTGGCCAGCCCGGCCATGTCCGTCTCACTGGGGCGGGCCTCGCCGACCACTCGTCCGTCTCGCATGACAACGACCCTGTCGGCGACAGCCATCACCTCTTCGAGCTTGTGAGTGATGAAGACGACCGCCAGACCCTCGTCGACCAGGGAGCGAACGACCTTGAACAGCTCCCTGACCTCCTGGGGAGTGAGCACCGCCGTGGGTTCGTCCAGTATCAGGATCTT
Organism: Actinobacteria bacterium UBA7524; assembly: GCA_002478275.1. Lineage (GTDB taxonomy): Bacteria > Actinomycetota > Coriobacteriia > Anaerosomatales > UBA912 > UBA7524. Next base: position 42,160 of record DLMY01000030.1, on the reverse strand, counting down.
CGCGCCCCGGTAGAGCGCCTTGAGGATCTCGACCCTTTGCTGCATTCCCACCGACAGGTCCCGAATCACCGCATCCGGGTCGACCGCGAGACCGTACCGCTTCGAGATCTCCGCGACAGCCTTCCTGGCCGTCGAAAAGTCGATGACGCCGGCAATCTTCGTCGGTTCGTTGCCAAGCACGATGTTCTCGGTGACCGTAAGCGGCTCCACCAGCATGAAGTGCTGGTGCACCATGCCGATTCCGAGGTCGATCGCATGTCGCGGAGATCGCACCTTCACAGGATGGCCCTCGTAGTACAACTCCCCGCCGTCGGGGGAAAGCAGCCCGTAGACGACGTTCATCAGCGTCGACTTGCCGGCCCCGTTCTCGCCGAGGAGTGCGACTATCTCGCCTGATTCAAGCGACATACTGACCTTGTCGTTGGCCAGCACCCCCGGGAAACGCTTCGTCACCTCACGCACTTCAAGCAAAGCCGCATCCATGGCCTCTCCCTGAGCGGTGTCCGCCGACCCCATCACAATAGCGAGTATCACGCGAAGGGGCGACCGCTGCGAATATTCACGCAGCGACCGCCCCCTGTTGCCAACCTCAGCATCACGATCCAGGTATCGGACCGATGCCACTCACCATTCTAGAGCTCTGCCCTCGATGCGGGAACCGTGATGGCGCCCGACAGGATGTCCTGCTCGGCCTTGGCTATCGCATCAAGGATCTCCTGTGAGATCTTGTCCTCGAAATCGTGGAACGGCGCAAGCGCCACGCCACCCTCGGCGAGTCCGAACTCAACGATCGAGCCACCGGGGAACGCACCGTCAACGGCTGACTTGATCAAGTCGTACGCCGCAACATCCAGAAGCTTCATCGATGATGTCAGCATGACGTCGCCCGATCCCGGGATCGTAAGATACTGGTCCTGGTCCACGCCGATGAACAGTGCGCCTCTCTCCTGAGCTGCCGGAACACCGCCCGCTCCTGACAGACCAGCGGCCGCGAACACGATGTCCGCGCCCTGGTCGATAGCGGACAACGCCATCTCCTTGCCCTTGGCCGGGTCATCGAAGTCCCCGGTGTAGAGGCTGATCACCTGGACGTCCGGGTTCACGGACCGGGCACCGGCGATGAAGCCCGCCTGGAACTTCTCGACCGGCGGTATGTCCATACCGCCCACGAAGCCGATGACGTTGTCATCGTTGATGCGGTCATCCAGGTCCGGATCGAGAGTGGCCAGCCCGGCGACCACGCCAGCCAGGTAGGCGCCCTCATGCTCTTTGAACAAGACACCCACGGTGTTGTCCGCAGGCTCCTCGATGAACTGGTCGATCCCGACGAAGTACACGTCTTCGTACTCCGGCGCCTTCTTGATGGTGGTGTCGGTCATGAGGAAACCTACCGTGAAGATCATGTTGTAGCCCGCAGAAGCCACCTGGTCGATGTTGGGCTCATAGTCGGCGATCTCATTGGATTCGACTGCGCGGATCTCAACGCCGAGATCGTCGCGCGCGTTCTCCAGGCCGGCGTACACACCGTCGTTGAACGACTTGTCACCCAACCCTCCGACGTCGGTGATCATCGCTACCGAGAAATCGACCTCGGCAGCCCCGTCACCGGTATCGGTATCGTCGGTCGTGTCGTCTGTCCCCGCACACCCGATCGCCATCGTCGCCAGAAGCGCGAATGCGACAAGAAGAGCCAGGAACCTCCGGAACCGTGCGTCCACGCGCATCATCCTCCTTGATACAGATTCCTCCGGTCTTCATCCATCGTACCGGAGCCAGCCGTACTCCACCAAGAGTATCTTCCCTCGCCAAGAACATGTTAGACGCCGGTGACACGCAAGCGCGCGCGAGGATGGGTCGAGAGGTACTCCTCGCGGATGTGCCGCCTGTCGACGTGAGTGTAAACCTGTGTCGTGGCGATATCAGCATGGCCGAGGAGGTCCTGCAGGACTCGCAGATCGGCGCCACCTTCGAGCATATGTGTAGCGTAGGAGTGCCTGAGTGTGTGTGGATGCATCTTCAGACCCACCCTGCCACCATACGCACGAACCATCCGAAAGACCGCCTGCCGCGAAAGCCTTCCGCCGCGGACGTTAAGGAACAGTGCGTCGGAGAAAGGGCGCCCGGTCGTACCTTTCGGACGCAAGAACGGACGCCCGGAGATCAGATACTCCTCGAGGGCCTGTGCGGCCATACCACCGATCGGCACCTCGCGTTCCTTCCCGCCCTTGCCGCTGACGCGCCAGAAGCCTTCCTTGAGATCCACATCACCGGTATCAGCACCGGTCAACTCGCTCACACGGACACCGCACCCATACAGGACCTCCAGGATCGCCCTGTCACGCAGACCCGCGGGACCTTCCGCGAACGGCTGGGTAACGAGCTCCTCGGCCTGAAGGACGCTGATGACGTCGGGAAGCCGCTGCGGTACCTTCGGCAACGGCACCGTGGTGGCAGGCTGGTTCTCCGTCAGGCCCTCGCGTACGAGGAACTTGTGGAAGC
>DLMY01000030.1:10970-39494 GCA_002478275.1 Actinobacteria bacterium UBA7524 | reverse complement strand
CCAGTCTGCGTTCGATCGTGCTGGGCGCGAATCCTCGCCGCCGCAGCTCACCGACAAGAGCCAGCACGTCATCGGCGGTCACCGCGTCGGGAGTGCGAACCGATCGGGTTTCCAGGACCTCCAGGTAGATGCCCAGGTCACGCCTGTACGCATCCAGTGTATGCGGTGATGCGCCCCGCTCGACGGCCAGGTAGCCCATGAAGTCCTCAAGAAGCGCCCGCATGAACGCTCACCCGGACCCGGCGGTGACCGTCTCGCCGTGTGCAAGGCGGACACACACATCTCCGGCCGCGTAAGCGGCAGCGAAGAACGCGGGGTCTTCAGCGGCAGACCTGCCCATCGTCCGTACCTCGACCCCCCGTAGGGAGGGACCGGATGAACTGGTACGGGGCAGCGGGGGCACCCTGACATGACGGTCCCATACACCGGCGCTCTCAAGCGCGTCCTCGATCGCATCGCTGAACTCGCCGGGGACGACCGGTATCGCCACATATGCTGGCGCCAGGGCGACACGCGTCAATGCGGTGACCGTGTGGTGACTCACTCCGCGGTGCCGCGAGCGTTCATCGGCGAAGGATATCCTCGGGACCACCACGGGTCGCCCCTTGAGCGAAGCTGCTGTATTCACAGCCTCTCCCTGCGCGACACCACCGTGCCCCAGTGGTGTCGCCGTCCCGACCACGCCGGGTCCCAGAGCCACGATGGCGACGTCTGCATGGCACACATGACGCGCGGCCAGCAGACCGGAATGGACATTGACGGCCTCAAGCTCTCCCCCGAACGCCTGTCCGCACGTGATGGTCGTGTCCAGCAGACCGGCCGCAACCGAAGCCCGCACGAGATCGGACAACGCGATGGGCAACGCCGCCTGATCGCTCATCACGAATGCGATGCGCAACCGCGGATCCGCCTCCTTGACCGCTGCGGCGACCAGCGGTACGTGGCTGTGCAACCCGCAACACGCCACGGGCATCCCGCCGATCTCCTCGGCGGTACGCATCACTTCGTGATGCGGGCTTTCCTGCTCCTCGACGGAGAGCACGTCGTGCTGTATCGGCGTGTAGCGCAACTTCATGATGTGACCGCCGGAGTCCGACTCGTGTGCGACCCCCTCGCCACTGCCCGCCCGTGCGACCACGAAATGCACGCCGCCCGTGCCGAGCCCGAGTGTCACAGCGGTCGTGTTCAGCAGTACGCGTTCGGCGACCTGGCACTCACCCGTCAGGTGCGGGTACGCGATGGCCTGGCCTCGCGTGCGGTCGTCCAGAGCAACGTCGAGATGCTGAGAACCTGCCTCGGAGCCCTTGATGGCGACCACTGTGGCCCAGACAAGACGCATGACGCCCTACCCCTGCGTCGCAAAACGCAGTGCGACGGCTTCGACCAGATCGGCCAGGGCGAGCAAGTCGCTTACGGCCATCCGTTCCGAGGTGGAATGGAGTCCCTGCATGCCGCATGAGAGCACGAGGGTAGGAACGCCGTGTCCGGCAAGGATGTTCGCATCGCTGCCGCCACCGCTCGATGTCGTGGACGGCACGAGACCGATGTCACGACACACCTCAGCGACCAGATCGGGGAGTTCACCGGTCGCCGGCATGCTGAACGAACCGTACTCCCGGGTCCAGGCGATGTCGACAGAACCTCGTCCCGTCGCAGCCGCCTCGCGCATGGCCGTTTCCATCTCTTGGCGGACGATCTCGACTTCGGCGTCGTCGAGGGAGCGGCACTCGCCGGTCACGATAGCGGTCGGAGCCACGACATTCGTGGCGGTGCCACCGGATATGGTGCCGACATTGGCTGTGGTGGCTTGATCAAGCCGCCCGGTACGCATCGCGCATATCGCACGTGCGGCCATGACTATGGCCGAGCGTCCCTCCTCGGGCGCCACCCCTGCGTGGGACGCCAGACCTTTGAACGTCGCAACGAACGTGTAATGGGTCGGCGCGGCTATGACGATACCGCCAGGTACGCCGTCGGCATCAAGGACAAGGCACAGGTCGCCGTTCACGTCCTTCGGATCGAGGGCCTTGGCGCCGGACAGACCGATCTCCTCGGCAACGGTGAGGATCACGCGGAGTGCCGGTCGTGGTCCATCGTGCGCGGCGAGCCTTCGCACCGTCTCGATGATGGCGGCCACACCCGCCTTGTCATCGGCGCCGAGCACGGTCTCACCGGCGGGGCGTATGAGGCCGTCCTCTACTACCGGCACGACCCCCCTGCACGGCTCGACGCAGTCCATATGGGCCGACAACAGTAGCGTGCGGTCACTGCCAACCGCCGGAAGGGTGGCGATGAGGTTACCTGTGTCCGAACCCGTGATGCGCGCGCTGTCGTCCAGGCGGACTTCACATCCCGCCTGCTCCAGGGCGGACTCGCAGTACGCCGCCACTGCGGCTTCAGAGAGTGACGGGCTGTCGATCCGCACCAGGTCCAGGAAAGTGTCGAGTACCCGCTCGCTCACGGCCGTGCTTCACGCGTAGCCCGGAACCGCGTCGCTGCCCCGACGAAATCACGGAACAGAGGCGCGGGCCTGGTAGGACGGCTCTTGAACTCGGGATGGCCCTGGTTGCCCACGAACCAGGGATGGTCGGGTAGCTCCACCATCTCGACCAGACGCCCGTCGGGAGACAGGCCGCTGATCACCAGCCCGGCATCCAGCAGCTTGTCCCGATAAGCGTTGTTGACCTCGTAGCGATGACGGTGCCGCTCGTAGATGAGCTCCTCGCCATATGCCTCGAAGCCCTTCGTGCCCTCAGAGACCTTGCACGGATACGTACCGAGACGCATCGTACCGCCCATGTCGTCCAGGTCGTGCTGGTCGGGCATCAAGTCGATCACGGGGTGCTCGGTCACCGCATCGAACTCAGTCGAATTCGCCTTGTCCAGCCCGGCGACATGACGAGCGAATTCGCTCACCGCGACCTGCATACCCAGACAGATGCCCAGATAGGGAACTCCATTCTCGCGCGCGTAACGTGCAGCGCGTATCTTGCCTTCGATACCGCGGATACCGAAGCCGCCCGGGACCAGGACACCATCGAAACGCGCCATCATCTCGTCGACTTCCTCGGGCGTACAGGATTCGGCGTCGACCCAGTGCACGTTGACCTTGTGATCGTGGTAGATACCCGCGTGATCGAGCGCCTCGGTCACCGAGAGATATGCATCCGGCAGCTGCACGTACTTGCCCACCAGAGCTATGTCCACTTCTCGCTCGATCGACATCGAGTGCTCGACGAACTCCTTCCACTCCCCCATCTCGGGCTCTCCGCACGCCAGCGCAAGCCGCTCGATGACCATACCGTCGAGGTTCTGAGCGGACAGGTTGAGCGGGACCTCGTAGATGCTCCTGGCGTCAACAGCCGCGATCACCTCATGCGGCTCCACGTCGCAGAACAGCGCGATCTTGCGGCGTATCGACTCGTCGATCGCCCGGTCCGAACGGCACACGATGAAGTCCGGCTGGATACCGATGCTGCGCAGCTCCTGAACTGAATGCTGGGTGGGCTTCGTCTTGAGCTCCGAGGACGCTGCGATCCACGGCACCAGCGTCACGTGGATGTAGCACACGTTCTGGCGACCCAGGTCGCGGCGCAACTGCCGGATCGATTCCAGGAATGGCAGCGACTCGATGTCGCCTACAGTCCCACCGACCTCGGTGATGACGACATCGGGATTGGTGTCCTCGGCGATCCGGACGACCCGTTCTTTGATCTCGTTGGTCACATGCGGGATGACCTGCACCGTCCCGCCGAGAAAATCTCCCCGCCTCTCGCGACTGATGATCGTCTGGTAGATCTTGCCCGCGGTCACGTTGCAGTCACGGGTGAGCGATTCGTCGATGAAGCGTTCGTAGTGTCCCAGGTCGAGGTCGGTCTCGGCGCCATCGTCGGTGACGAAGACCTCACCGTGCTGGAACGGGCTCATCGTACCGGGGTCGACATTGAGATAGGGGTCGAGCTTCTGGATGGTGACCTTGACTCCGCGCGACTTGAGCAACCTGCCCAGCGACGCCGCTGTGATCCCCTTGCCGAGCGAGGACACCACTCCACCCGTTACGAAGATATGTTTTGCCATAGAAACGCTTCAGCCTCCCGCCGTCGTCGAAGAGCACACCACCACTATACCCGCGCATCCCGCGAAGCGGGGACCTTCTCGGCGATATCCGTCCGTCAACCGTTCTCCTTGCGGTGTTCACCCGGCCTTCCGAGGCCGTCAAGCCACGAAAGCGCCGCATTCGACTCGATGAGGCGCGAGTACGACACCTTCTCAGACAAGACATTCATGCCGAGGAGCACCGCCGTTGCCGCGGCCAACCCGCCGAGTTGCAGCGAGTACGCCAGGATGAATCCCGCCAGGGCTCCGGCAGCGTTCGCACCTGCGTCACCCAGCATCCCCTGTTCACTGAGGTCGTACCCCCACACCGCCAGCACGGGTCCGATCATCCAGAGCCAGGCCCAGACCGCGACAGAAGTCGCGCTCGCTCCGCGAACCGTGGACACCGTCGCCAGTGCGGTGATGGCTGCAAGCGAGAATGCTCCATAGAACTTGAGCGCCCGGCCGGGACGCAGGTCGAACAGGTTCACGAGATTGGCCGACAGGGCGATCACTGCTGCCGCCAGTGCCCATGTCCAGAAACGCTGCCCCGTTGTGAGCGTCGACGAGCCGCTCTGGCGTCCGACCACGATCAGCCATGCTGCACCCAACGACGCCAGCCCGATGCCGAGCACCTTCAGCGCTCCGGTACTCACGCGACCCCGGGCGAGACTGGAGAGATGACCCTTGAAGCCCTTGTCCGATGCGCCGCCCCAGACATCGTCGATAAGCCCGAAGAGGAGCGCCCAGACGACCATCGGCACGGCGAGGAAGTACACAGCTGAGACCTGTGAGGCAGCGGCCCATGAACCCTGACCGATGAGGGTTTCGAGTTCTGTCGGGGTGAGGGCTTCGCCGATGTGATGGGCCATCACCTTCTGGAGTAGCACAGCCGATGCGACCCCTGCAGCCCAGACCACCCACACGAGGCCCAGACCAAGTGTCACCGGCTGACCACGGTAATTGGTCACACGGTGTCCATCGCGCGCAAGAGCAGGCCACAACAGACGCATCCCGAGCCATGGCAGCGCCAGAGCAAGTGCGCCGGTGGTGATGATCGTCGCTGTAAACAGGAAGGACATCAAACCCCTTGTCAGCTTCCGGAGCCGGTCGCACAACCGGACGTCGCGGTCTCTCCTGTCTGAACCACGCGCTTCTCACGCTCGAGCCGGCCCAACATCAGATAGAGAATGGCCGTGCCCACATAGAGCACCATGAGCGCAGGTATGACGATGCCGGAGTCCTCGGTGACGTACGCGACGGCGCCACCCGCCAGACAGCCTGCCATGGCCGCTGAGAAGGCCGGATTCTCCCGCAAGGTCTCCGCGAAGTCGCCCTGCGGACGCCACCTCATGAACGCCAGGAATCCGACGACCGCGATCAGGAGGTACGACCAGTTGGTCCTCGTCAGGATGCGCATGTTCGTCTCCGCCTTGCGGACGACGATGAGCCACAGCTCCGAGATCCCTCCCTCTGCGGCACTGCTCCACGCACGACCGAGATGAGTCTGCGCGCCGTCCTCCTTGGCAAGGTCGATGAAGGAGAAGGCAGCGATGAGGACGACTGCCAGCAGCACGGTCACGGTGATGACACGCCAGTCGATCCTGATCCGGTTCGTCAACGCCCACGCGACGGCGAAGGTGACAGCACCCCACACCGCAACAGCCACATTCGCGCCCAAGAAGGGCGCGGCGCCGGTGATGGTGGCGATCAGTCCGATGACCGGGAAGCCCACGCGCATCAGCATCTTCGTCCATCGTCGTGAGGCGTATTCGTCGATGATCAGCGCAAGGCCGACCGGCAGGGCGCCCATCAGTATTGCGGCCCCCTCGTTGCCCATGCCGTAATAGCGAGCCGCCACCAATGGCGAGAAGCTGAGGATGCCCGTGTAGGACCAGGGCCCTCCTAGCCACTGGTCCATCATCAAGATCAAAGCGTTGCCCAGCGCGATCAGAGCCATTGGCACCCTGAAAGCGGCGAACCGGGAAAAGGCCATGGCGATGACCCAGATCATGGCTGTCAGAAGGCCGAAGACCAGTAACGCCCGCTCGCGCGTGACAGGATCAAGACCCGACGCGAACATCGCCGTCGATGCGAAGGGGGCTGCAAGGCATGCGAGCAACGCAGACCTCGATGCCGAGGAAAGCCCGACAGCAAAGTTCGTCGACCAACGCTGGAACCGAAAGAGCACGAACACGGAGATGCCAAGGACGAGCATCGTCAGTCCGATGAACGTGTTGATCGCCGGGACCCGAGCTGCTTCTATCGCCACAGCCACATCGCTGAAGTGCTGGAGGTAGTCGATCCTCTGCTGCAGAGTGGGTTCCGCACTCTGACTGACGAGCTGGTTTCCCAGGAAGGAAACGGGACGCTCCACCCCCAGCAACCTCGTTATCGTGACGGGAACGTCCATGTTCGTGACAAGGCCACGTTGCTGGGTCGACGATGAGGTGAGTAAGACGCCGCTCCAGCCAAGGTCGGCCGGGGACCAGGCGATCAGGGGTACGAAAGGCGCCGGTCCGGCGAGTGACCTGGTCGTCGTCTGCGGCACTACCAAGAGAACGGCATCCTGTGCCATCTCCTCGGCAACCAGCCTTACTATACGGTCGAGCGAGCGCACGGCCTCAAGATGGTGCCTCTCTGAGACCTGGGCAGCGACATCGGGCCGGAAGACCTCAGCGCGTACCAGGTCACCCGGATCGAGCACTACCAGCTGAGGGCCTTCATGCCCGTCGAGTTCGTCAAGGGTACGCCTGTAAGCCGCCGCGAACTTGTTGTGATCCGTGACTACCCCGAACGGTGCCCGGGAGTCTTCGACGAGCAGGTCCTGGGACACGTCCCCCAGGCCGACACGTCCTGACTCGTCCATCGCGACGATGGCTGCAGGCCTGATCCTCCAACCATCGCGCACCGGATGACCGAGGTCCGAATTGCCTATCGCCGCCGTCACACCCCCAGCTGCCGTGATCGCCTCGCCTAGTCCCCCGAGACGCACATCGAGCGTGGAGGATCGCGCGTTGAACCGCTGCGCCCGTGGCAGTCCGAGGTAGACGATCGAGGCTTCAGCCGGCCCCACTCCCATGACCCTCATGTATGCATCGCCGGCCGTACCCACCGAGACCTCTTCATCGATCCCATATGCAGCGGCGGCGTCCGGGTCTGCAGCGGCCCATACCCCCGACGAGAGCGTCAGCGCCCCCTGTACCGGGATGTCCGGGCGAACCGCGGCACGGTTCCGGCTGTTGGTGTTCAAGTTCGCTACGGCGCCTTCCTCGGCAAGTCGGGCAAGGAAGGGAGCATAACCCTGCTCGATGTCAGACCAGCTCAGATATGGAGCAAGCACGATGACGACCCTGCGCACAGACACGTCCGGGGTCGATGCGAAAGCGCTCGAACATGGCGTGGGCAACACGGATGCGCACAGAGCCAGAGATGCCACGGCACGCAGTCCCGTGGTGGCGATCGCACGAAACGGCGATCTTGCCACCGATACGTATGTCTTCATCCGCACACCTCCAAGGCACGCCGGGCATGACGACGTGCACTTCACATCTCCAGGGGATTCGGTCGCTGTCATCGAAACGGAATCATGACAAACAGCGCCCACCGGAAAGTATAGCGGATGGGAACGGTACAATACGTTCGGCCGAATAAGACAGCACTACCGACCTACGAACGGAGTCTGAGATCACACGCCCCACGATCGCGCGTTCAACAGCTGTCATGTCCATGTCAACGGCGCTCTCGCGCATCACGGGATTCGTCCGGATGTGGGCCACCGCCTACGCGCTGGGCGTCACCGCACTGGCCGCGTCGTACCACGTCGCCAACAACATCCCGAACATGGTGTACGAGCTGGTCGCGGGGGGCATCCTCTCCTCCCTGTTCATCCCCGTCTTCCTGGACAGTCTCGAGCAGCGCGGCGAAGAAGACGCGTGGCGCTACGCCAGTTACACGTTCAACCTGACCGTCATCGTCTTGGGCCTCATCGCATTGGCTGCCACGATATGGGCGGGCGCGGTGGTGCGTACCCAGACCTTCCGGACCAGTCCCGAAGAGGCGTTGCTCGCAACGTTCTTCTTCCGGGTCTTCGCCGTGCAGGTGCTGTTCTACGGTGCGGGAGCGGTGATCGCAGGCCTCCTCAACGCCAGGCGACAGTTCCTGTGGCCGGCGCTGGGGCCGGTCTTCAACAACCTCATCGTGATAGTCACGATGTTCGTATACGTCTACCTGGCTCCCCGTGACCCGGGGCCCGCGAACTGGTGGCTGGCCGTCGGCACCACCTTGGGTGTACTCGTGATGTTCGCCGTACAGATTCCGAGTCTGCTCAAACTGCGCCCGAGCTACTCTTTCAAGATCGACTTCTCCCACCCTGGCCTGCGTGCCATGGGGCGCATGGCAATACCGACCATGATCTACGTCGCGACCAACATGGTCGCCATCTCGTTCCGCAACGCCTACGCATTCGCGGTCGCGCCCGAAGGCCCTGCGACGCTGAGCTACGCATGGATGTTCTACCAGCTGCCGTACGGGGTGCTTGCGGTTGCGCTCGCTACTGCGATATTCACGGAACTTTCCGAGGCCGCAGGCAAGCGTGACCTGGTCGCGTTCCGTGCCCAGTTCTCTCGCGGGCTGCGTGCGACCGGGATGCTGATAATCCCTATGGCCGCGATGCTCATAGCACTTGCCGAACCTCTGGTCACCCTGTACCGGGCGGGCCGCTTCACCGCCGAGGACATACCCACAGTGACCGCGGTCCTCCAGTGGTGGGGCGCGGGGCTCTTCTTCTTCGCCGCCTTCATGTACATCCTGAAGTCTTTCTACTCGCTCAAAGACACGCGTACCCCCATGCTCGCGAACCTTGCACTCGTCGGTCTGCATATCGGTCTTTACGCTCTTCTCACCACCGGGACCACACGCTTTGCCGGCATCGGTTTGATCGGTATCCCGATCGCGGACGGTGTGTTCTACGGCGCAAGCATGCTCGTTCTCGCGGTACTTCTGCGCAGAAAGGTCGGCGGATACGACATCCGCGGCATCACTTGGGTGACCGCACGCATCATGGCGGCCTCCGCTCTGGGAGGACTTACCGCGTGGGGTGTCTCAGTCATGCTCCCGGATACCGCCGGCCAACCCGTACGCGCGATCGGGACCGTCCTTGCGGGTGGCGTGGCCGGTCTTGGCGTCACCTGGCTGGCGGCCACGTTACTCCGGGTTCCCGAGGTCGAGTTGGCCGCTTCCATGCTACGACGTCTGGTAAGCCGACTCGGGGTGCGGACCGATGCCCGGTGAGCGCATCATGATCACCGCCCTGGTTCCGGCGCATGACGAAGCGGACCTGATCGGGTCGACCGTTGACGCACTCCGAACCATCAAGGGCATCGACAGAATCGTCGTCGTGGACGATCATTCCTCGGATGACACGGTAGGACAAGCGAGACTGGCCGGAGCCGAAGTCCTCTCGCTGACCTCGAATCTCGGCAAGGGAGGCGCACTTCAGACGGGCATCGACCACCTGTGCGGGAGTGCGGATATCGTCATGTTCATCGACGCCGATCTGGGCGGAAGCGCGCAGGAGGCTGCGTTGCTTCTCGAGCCGATCGTCCGGGGTGAGGCCGATATGAGCATAGCGGCGTTCCCGAAGCCGCAGAAGAAGGCAGGTTTCGGTCTGGTGATGGGTCTCGCCCGTTTCGGGATCCGCGCACTGGGCGGCCCCTTCGACGCCACCGCCCCCCTCTCGGGCCAACGTGCGCTGAATGCCTCCGCACTCCACGCAGTGCAGCCACTCGCTTCGGGATACGGGGTCGAGGTCGCCATGACCATCTGGGCGCTTCGCGCCGGCCTGCGGCTCATCGAGATTCCGACCCGTATGACACATGCAGCGACAGGCCGTGATCTGAAAGGCTTCACCCACCGTGGTCGACAGTTCGTCCACGTCGCCACAGCCCTTGTGCGGCTTGCGGTACAACATCGGGACGAACGCCCACAAGGCGAACGATCGCCCTGACAGCTGCGCTCGGATGGACTGCGCGTCACTCCTCGCGCAGAGTGCGCGGGTACCGCGCGATCGCGGTATCGCCCGATCCGAAGTAGCCCTCGGCCTCACCAGCGAGCAGCATCACGAGAGAGTACGTCCCTTCCGGGAGCCTCATGTGATCGACAGCGGATAGGCCGTGGTCCACAGCGGCAACTGCTACACCTGTGTTGCGTCCAAGTGCCTCGATACCTATGGCGATTGTGCCGGCTTCGTCCATTCGCTCGGCAATGTCCAGGATCCGCTCAGCAGGCTCCATGTCCCACGATGCAAGCACACCGACCGCATCCACTGCGGTCTCAGGGTCGAAGCCATCATACCCGAGGATCCCAAGCTCCATGAGTGCCTCAGTCAAAGGACGCTCCCCAGCCGACGACCACTCCAGAGCAAGGCTCGTCTCAATAGAACGCTGCCAGGTCTCTTCGTCCGTATCCGACTCACGCCCCAGCGCGGACTGGACTTCCGGGTCATCAAGTCCCAGTCCTTGCCGCTCGATCGTGAGCGTGACGGGTACACCCCCGGCCGAGACGATAGCCTCCTGCGTAGAGCCGAGTCCGTCGGTACGACCGGAATTGACGATCAGCAGGATCGTCTTGTCCGCAAGTCTCCCGCCGATGAGCTCCGGCAGGATCGCACCTACGAAATCCGCTCTGGTCTCGTTCTCCGCCTGCAAGGTCGCATTGCGTTCCGAGAGTTCGGCGAAGTCGCGTTCCAGGCTTGAGACCAGAGCGCTTCTCTGGGCATCAAGCGTACCTCTCTCGGCGACGATCGTTCCCAGCAGCAACCCGATCGTCAGCGACAGGAACACCGCAACGAGCGACACGATGTGGTATCGAAGGTTGTACACGGTCTTTCCCTCTCGATCCTTCTCAGATCCCGATCCACGCGCGTACGCGCAGCAGGATGAGCGACAGTAGTCCCCTGGCCGGTGGCGAAATGGTCACTATGGCGGAGATGGCCACCAGCCCTGCTCCCGCCAGAAGTAGCAGGTCCGAAGTGCCCACCGCCGAACGATAGAGTTGGTTGACACCCTTGGCGTCAACAAGCTTAGGGCCGACCTTCAGGCGCACGAGGAACGTCGAAGCCATGCCGTTGCGCCCTTTGTCCAGGTACTCGACCAGATTGGCGTGAGTACCCACTGCAACGATCAGGTCCGCATCGGACTCATATGCGAGGAGAAGCGCGAGGTCCTCGCTGGTCGCAGCGAGTGGCCATGTCGAAGCCTCGATACCCAGTGACTCGATACGGGCCATTCCCGGAGCGCGCCCATCCGGATAGGCGTGGACGATCAACTCGGCCCCACTTCGCAGCGCACCGTCGGTGACAGAATCCATATCACCCACGATGATGTCGGGAGTGAAACCCGCTTCTAGGATCGCGTCGGCTCCTCCGTCGACCCCGATCAACACCGGCTTCATCTCGCGAATGTAGGGCCTGAGCGCCTGAAGGTCCTCTCGATAGCCATGGCCCCGCACCACGACCAATACGTGCCGACCGCGGAGGCTCACCCGAGTCTGCGGTATCCCGACCGCCTCAGTCAGAAGAGCCTTCTCCTTGTCGAGGAACTCGAGGGTGTTGCGTGCGAATCTGTCGAGCTGCTCCCCTATCCCGGCCTTGGCCTTCTCCATCGCTTCCTCAATGGACTCGACCGTCAACCAGGTTCCCGACGCTATATGTTCTCCGTTCGACCAAACCTCCGTACCGATGATCTCGATAGGAGCACCCTCTCGTATGCGTTCGAAGACAGCGGGCCCCACTCGGTCGAGCAGATGCACGCCTCCACGAGCAAGCAGCAGCGGTCCCACGTTGGGATACGTACCTGTGATGGACGGAGATGCGTTGACGACACACTCCACACCCGTGCCGATCAGCGCTTCAGCACTCACTCGGTCGATATCCATATGGTCTATTACGGCGATGTCGTCGGAGTCCAGCCGCTTGACCAGATCCTTGGTTCGCCTGTCTAGCCTGGCGATGCCTTGATGCCGCATACTGCTGGCCTCTCTCTACCACCCCGCGCTGGCTCCGGTCTGAACGCATCCTCGATCACACCCAGCGTAAGCGCTTGGGATTCTACCAGACCCGGGCTGGCTCCGTGCCGGACTCAGGAACGCGCCGACTCAAGCAACTCCCGGGCATGGATGCGGCTCGCTTCGCTGTCAGCACCGGAGAGCATCCGTGCCACCTCTTCGACCCGCGCCTCCGCATCCACGGTCCTCACCGCCGTATGCACCCCGTCATCGTCCGAGGTCTTCTCGACCACCATGTGTGCATCAGCGAATACCGCGACCTGGGCGAGGTGTGTCACCACCAGAACCTGATGGCGCTCGGCCAACGAACGCAACCTACGCCCGACATCGAGCGCCGTCGCGCCTCCGATGCCTGCATCGATCTCGTCGAACACGAGAACGGGGACATCATCCGCGCTACCCAGAACGCCCTTGAGCGCGAGCATCACCCGCGAGATCTCACCACCCGAAGCGATCCGCGCCAGAGGACGGAAGGGCTGTCCCGCTCCCGGTGCATACATGAACTCGACCTTATGCGGACCATCCTCGGTCCAATCCGAAAGTGCGAGGTCCTCGAATTCGACCTCGAACCTCGCACCCTTCATCGAGAGGTCCTCCAACGCGGCATGAAGTCGAGTGAGGAACTCCTCGACCACTCCGGCCCGGAGAGCGATCAATGCCTCACCGGCCTCGGACAGCGCCGCACGGGCGGCTTCGACCCCCGCTCGCGCGCGTTCCAGCGCCCGACCTCCATCATCGAGAGCGGCTAGGCCCTCAGCGGCCTCGGCACCCGTGCGAAGCACATCAGTCAACGATGGACCATGTTTCTTCTTAAGACCAGCAAGCGTCGCCGCGCGTGCCTGCAAAGCGTCGAGTTCACCAGGTGCGTGCTCAAGGCCCTCGCCATAGGAGCGCAGCTCCATCCCGATGTCCTCGATAGACACCAGAGCATCACGAAGACGCGCCATCAGCTCGTCGAGAACAGGGTCGAGCCCCGAGGTCCTCGCAAGCGCGGAGACGGCGACTCCGGCGATGTCCGACGCGCCACCTTCACCCCGCAAAGCCAGGTACGCCTCCCCCGAAGCAGCAGCCAACCGCTCGGAATGCTGCAACACGGGGATCTTCGCCCCTATGAGCTCGTCTTCCCCTTCCGTGGGCGCAGCCGACTCGATCTCGGCCACAACGAACCGAAGATAATCGGCCCGCTTCTCGGCTTCGTCAAGCGAACGCTCCAACCGCACCAGAGCATCGACTGCCTCGTGATACTCGCCGAGTCGCTCGCGGTACCCCATCAGCACCCGGGTCGCCGTGTCGCCAGCGAAACGGTCGAGATAACCCACATGACGTGCAGGCTGTAGCAGTGACTGGTGTTCATGCTGCCCGTGCAGGTCGATCAGCGGGCCGAGGTGCTCAGCCAATGCTCCGACCGTCGACATCTCGCCGTCGAGCGTACACCGGGAGCGCCCATCGGCACCGATACGTCGTTTTGCGAGTATCTCGCGCTCCCCGACCAGGAAAGCGCCCTCTACCCTCGCCTCCTGTGCCCCCGCCCTCACGAGAGTGCTGTCACCGCGCTCCCCGACCAGCAGCTTCAACGCCCCCACCAGCGCGGTCTTACCCGCACCGGTCTCACCGCTCAACACGGTCATCCCTGGCGCGAATTCCAGCCATACGTCCTCGATCAACGCCAAGTCCCTGATATGGAGTTCTCGCAGCACTCTAGCTTCCCAAGAACTCGGCACGGACCACTTCGAAGAAGTCCCGGCCCTCAAGCTTCACGAGTCTGACCTCATGGGAACCCCTGCGAACCGACACGCTCTCGATCGAGCGTCTGCAAGGCATTACCTCGCCATCGACGTGGATGCAGGCATCTCTACGCGCTGGATTCATCAGCCTCAGGTCCACGACATCGCTCGGCGACAACACCATCGCCCTTTGAGCCAGTGTGTGCGGGGCGACCGGCACCACCACCTGGCACGGGACCTCCGGCGACACGATCGGTCCACCGACCGACAGCGCGTACGCGGTCGACCCCGTCGGTGTGGCGACCACGACCCCGTCTCCCGTGAGGGTCGTGACTCTCGCTCCGTTGATATCGAGCGCGATCTCGATGACGCGTCCGGAACTCCCCCTGCCGAGCGTCACTTCGTTCAGCGCCCGGTACCGGCCGACGACACGGCCTTCCATCACGACCTCAGCCTCAAGCGTAGCGCGGCACTCGATCTTCCCCTCGCCTGCAAGCGCGGTCGTCACGGCGGCCCGCATGTTCGCGCCCGAAGCACCGCTCAGGAAGCCGAGTCTGCCCAGGTTGACGCCGAGGATCGGCGTGTCGACCTCACCCAACACGTGAACGGCCTTCAGGATGGTCCCGTCTCCGCCAAGCGCGACGGCCAGCGCCGGCGTGCCTATCTCGGTCGGCACGACCCCCCGTGAAGGAACACCCACTGCGGCAGCGTCCTCAGCGGCGAGCACTGGCTCGAATCCCTCCTCGGCGAGCCAAGCCTCCAGTTCCTGAGCTGCTGCGAGAGCTTTCGTGTTCCGGTTGTTCGGTACGAGCAGAACCCGCGTGTTCATCATGCCCCCAGCTCCTCGTGTGCGCGCGCAACCAAGTCATGCACATCCACAACGGCCTCAGGACCCTCTCTGTCGGCCCACACCCAGAACTCGATGTTACCCTCCGGGCCCTTCACAGGCGACCAGTGAAGCCCCCGCACCTTCATACCTGCCGCTCCAAGTTCGTCCGTGACCGCACCGAGTACCTCCTCGTGCAGGGCGGGATCCCGCACCACACCTCGTTTTCCCACACGGCTCTTACCGACTTCGAACTGAGGTTTAACCAAAGCCAGCAACGTACCATGTTCGCCGAGGAGCCCCAGAACATGCGGAAGCACCACACGCAGCCCGATGAAGGAGACATCCACCACCGCCAGGTCGAACGGTGCACCGAGCTCTTCAGGGTCGACATAGCGGATGTTGGTGCGTTCGAACACGTCCACTCGCGGGTCGTTGCGCAGACTCCAGGCCAATTGTCCGTATCCGACATCCACCGCCGTGACGTGCACCGCACCATGCTGCAGAAGACAGTCCGTGAATCCACCGGTCGACGCTCCGATGTCAACCGCGCGGATGCCGGTCACGGACATCGAGAAGCCGTTCAGGGCGCCCTCCAGCTTCAGGCCACCCCGGGACACGTACCGCTGGGTGGAGGCGACCTCGATCCGGGCATCCTGTGAGATCTTCGTACCGGCCTTGTCCACGATGTGGCCGTCGACACGGACCTCGCCCGCTAGTATCGCCGCCCGGGCCCGCTCCCTCGACGGGAACAGCCCACGGCTAACCAGGACGGCGTCTACTCGGATTCGCGTCATATCCGGAATCCTTGCGTGCTGTCGTGCCGGGGACTTCAAGGAGCCTGCCCAGGACCGCCCCGCGGATGCCCTCTGGCGTCAGACCGACTTCCGCCATCAGTTTGCCGGTAACCCCATGCGTCACGAAACAGTCCGGGATCGCGAGGCGGAGCACCGAAGCTTCCGATCCCAGATCGGCGAGAGCTTCGAGTACGGCAGCACCGAACCCTCCAAGCCCGGTGTTCTCCTCCAGCGTGACCAGGAGTCGATGACCCCTGGCCGCCTCAGAGATCAGTTCAAGGTCGATCGGCTTGACCCATCGCATATCGATGACGGTAGCGGACACCCCGTCCGCATCGAGCATCTCCGCGGCGGTCTCAGCCATGGCCACCATCCTGCCCACCGCCAGCAGGGCGACATCATCGCCCTCGCGAAGGATCTGTCCCCGACCGGCCTCAAGTACGACAGGGTGTTCCGGCACGGGCGCACCGATGCCTCCACCTCGCGGATAGCGGATGGCGACAGGCCCACCTGCGGCGAGTGCCGTGTGCAAGGCGTTGACGAGTTCCCTCTCGCTGGAGGGCGCCATGACCATCAGGTTGGGCACAGCCCTGAGGTAGCTCAGGTCGAACACCCCATGGTGCGTCGGACCGTCCTCACCCACGAGCCCTGCACGGTCGATGCAGAAGACCACAGGGAGATTCTGGAGCGCCACGTCCATGATCACCTGATCGTACGCACGCTGGAGGAAAGTGGAGTAGATCGCGACAACGGGCCGACGTCCACCCAAAGCAAGGCCCGCGGCCAACCCGACCGCGTGCTGTTCGGCGATGCCGACATCGAAGAATCTCTCCGGATACAGTTCCGCGAAGCGGTCCAGACCCGTCCCCGCGGGCATCGCCGCAGTGATGGCTACGATGCGCTCATCGTGCCTGGCCTCGGTCACAAGCGCATTACTGAAGACCTCGGTGTAGGACAGCACCTCGCTGCCACCTCCGTTGGCCTTGCCTGTCTCGACCGAGAACGGACCGATGCCGTGGAAGGCGTCGGGTTTCGCCTCTGCATGCTCGTAGCCCGACCCTTTCCTCGTGACGGCGTGGATGATGACCGGGCCGTCCACCTGTCGGGCGCGGGTGACCGCCGACTGGACCGCCGCGACGTTATGGCCGTCGATGGGGCCGACGTACTTCAGACCGAGTTCCTCGAAGAGCATGCCGGGCACCAGGAGCTGCTTGACCGATTCCTTGGCTGCTTCTCCTGCGGCGACCATGGCCGCGCCAAGGCGTGTCCTGGCCAGTGCCGATTCCACGTCATCACGCAAGCGGTTGTACCGCGGGTCGAGTCTGACCCGCGCGAGATAGCTCGCCAAAGCGCCGACGTTCTCGGCGATCGACATCTCGTTGTCGTTCAGAACGATCACCAGAGGCATCCCGAGATGACCGATATGGTTCAAGGCCTCGAAGGCCATGCCTCCGGTCATCGACCCATCGCCGATGACAGCCACGATACACTCGTCACCTCGGGCGGCTTCTCTGGCCGCCGCGAGTCCCAGGGCGATCGACAGGGAGTTCGAGGCGTGTCCGGTGTCGAAGGAGTCGTAAGGGCTCTCAGATCGCTTCGGAAAGCCGCACACCCCTCCGTATTGCCTGAGCGTCCCGAAGCGCTCCGCTCTGCCGGTGACGAGCTTGTGAACGTAGGACTGATGTCCGACGTCCCAGATGATCTTGTCTCGCGGACAGTCGAGTGCACGATGGATGCCCAGCGTCAACTCCACGACCCCGAGATTCGGTGCGAGATGACCGCCCGTACGCGCGACCGTACCGATCAGCTCAGCTCGAATCTCTGACGCGAGCTTGCTCAATGCAGCCTCATCGAGTTCGCGAAGCTGCTCTGGCGATTGTATGGAATCGAGGATACGCCCGGGGTCCAACAGGTGCTCCTTATAAACCAGCGGTGTGTCCGATGCCGGCCTCGGACCGCCTCAGGGGGTGGCGGGACTGTCTTCAAGCATACTGCTGCCGCGACGCCTCTCACAACCTGCGAGGCGAGAGCGTCATCGGTGCGTTACCCGTCTGCGACGTCTTCTTCCACCGTGACCTCGCCCGGTGTGACCACAGTGTCCTCGCTTGTCACAGGGACTTCCTCATCCGGACCGGACGCGCCCGTCTCCACCCGCACAACCTCGACCGGTACCATGCTCTCGTCAGCAACGGTCTCGGAGCGCTCATCGGCCACCTTCTGCCATTCAGTGTGGTCCGAGAGCTCGGTACACAGGTTCGCAAGCCGCACGCCTTCTTCGAGCAAGTCGAGACTCTGCTCGAGAGAGACGTCCTTCTTTCGGACCTGAGTCACTATCTCCTCGAGGCGTTCACGTGCCTCAGCGAAACCGTATCGCTCATCAGCCATCTTCGGGACTCGAACCCACCTTCCCTGCTTCACCCTGCTCGGCCAACCTGCCGAGGACCCCATTGACGAACTTCGAAGAGTCATCCCCGCCGTAGACCTTGGCCATCTCGACCGCTTCGTTGATCGATACCGATGCGGGGATATCATCGACATAGAGTATCTCATAGGCCGCGAGCCGCAGGATGTTGCGGTCGACCAGAGGCATCCGGGCTACGGTCCAGTGCTCCGAGATCGCTCCGAGTGCCTCGTCGATGCTGTCCTGATTGGCCTCGACCCCGTCCAGTAGCGCGCGACAGAACTCCGACGGTTCACCGTCTTCGGGACTGTGCAGGCCTTCAGCGAGGATTCGAGCCGCGCTATCACCAGTGATCTCGCGCTGGTACAGGATGTGCAGCGCCTGGCGTCGCGCACGGGAGCGTTCGAGCATCATCTATGCAGGCCTACCCGTCATCGAACCCTACGACCCGAACTCGATGCCGTCGACGAACACATCTACCGCCTTGACGGACGTGCCCACCTGACTGAGCACCGCGTCACCAACCGCCTGCTGCACGGCCCTGGCGACCTTGCGCAGAGGACTGCCGTAAAGGATCTCTATGTGCACGGCTACATGGATCGCACCCTGGTCGTCGACGGTGATCTCGATGGGCCTTGCCGCCGTACCTCTCGCGCCGCTCTTGTTCACGAGTCCGGCAAGCCCCGGTGAACCGACATGCGCGACGCCTTCGACCTCCTGAGCTGCCAAGGTGACGATGGTCTCGAGTACTCCCGGCGCAAGACCGAGCCCCTCAAGTCTGATCTCATCGGACATATGCGCACCTCACCTCATGCCTCCGGTCGGTCAGGACATGTGCTGGTCGATGAAGTCAGTATAGACCTCGCCACTGATGAAAGCTTCGGTCTCGATGACTTCCTGATGGAACGAGACGGTGGTCGGGATGCCGACGACGATGAACTCGTCGAGCGCCCGACGCGCACGGGCGATGGCCTCGGCACGGCTCTCTCCCCACACAACGAGCTTGGCCAACAGTGAATCATAGTAGGGCGGGACATGGTAGCCGGAGTACAGGTGGGTATCCACGCGTACCCCGAACCCGCCGGGCGCGTTGAATACCTTGACCTCGCCCGGATTCGGCCGGAAGTCGTGTTCGGGATCCTCGGCATTGATGCGGAACTCGATAGCGTGGCCGCGCAATTCGACGTCGGCCTGATCCGCATGCTTCATAGGCTGACCTGAGGCTATCCTGATCTGCTCCTTGATGATGTCGACGCCGGTGATCTGCTCGGTCACCGGATGCTCGACCTGCACTCGCGTGTTCATCTCCATGAAGTAGAAGCTTCGGTCCGCGTCGAGCAGGAACTCGACCGTGCCCGCGTTGCGGTAGTCCACCGCCCTGACGAGCGAGAGAGCGGCCTCCCCCATCGCGGTTCTCAGCTCGGGAGTCATCGCGGGTGACGGCGCTTCCTCGATGAGCTTCTGATGCCTTCTTTGAACCGAACAATCGCGCTCGAAAAGATGTATGGCGTTTCCGTGATCGTCCGCGAGCACCTGGATCTCCACGTGACGCGGACGCGTGATGAACTTCTCTATGTAGACACCGTCGTTGCCGAACGCGGCGGCGGCCTCGTTCTTCGCGGCAGCGAAGTTCGTCCGAAGCTCCTGTTCATCGGCGGCGAGCCGCATCCCCTTACCGCCCCCGCCGGCCGAAGCTTTCACGAGAACAGGGAACCCGACCTGTCTGGCGAAATGCAGTGCCTCTTCGACGCTTTCGATCTCGCCATCGCTACCGGGAACGCAGGGGACCCCGGCGGCCATCGCGGTCGCTCTCGCCTTCGCCTTGTCGCCCATACGCTCAATGGCCTCGGGACTCGGACCGATGAACGCCATACCCGATTCACCGACCGCGCGGGCGAACGCGGCGTTCTCGGCGAGGAACCCGTAGCCGGGATGAATGGCTTCGGCCCCGGTCGTCAGAGCCGCGGAGATGACGTTAGGCATGCTCAGGTAGCTGGACGCGGAAGGGGCGGGGCCGATACACACCGAGTGATCGGCCATTCGCGCGTGCAAGCTGTCCCTGTCCGCTTCCGAGTAGACTGCTACTGACTCGACGCCCATCTCCTTGCACGCCCGGATGACGCGGAGCGCGACTTCTCCTCGGTTGGCGATGAGTATCTTCGAGAACATCCGCCAACCCCTACTGAGGCTCGTAGTAGAACAGAACGGTACCGTACTCGACCGGCTCGGCGTTGCCCACACAGATCTCACGGATCACACCGGGCTCCTCGGCGGTTATCTCGTTCATGAGCTTCATCGCCTCGAGGATGCACAGCGCCTGACCCTCTTCGATGACGTCCCCCACGTTGACGAACTCTGGGGCTCCGGGTGAGGGAGCGCGGTAGAAGGTGCCTACCATAGGGGCGACGACCTTCTTCCAACTCGCGGGCCGTTCTGACGGATCCTTGACCGCGACATCCTGGGGAGCGGCCTGGCCCGGCGCAGAGTCCGGTACTGCTGCGGCAGATGCTGCAACGGGCGCCATCTCCAGCACCGCACCCTTGCGCACGATGACCTTGGAACCGCCCTCCTCGACCGTGACCTCGTTCACGCCGGAAAGCTCGACGATCTTGATAAGCTCCCGGATCTGGTTCACATCCACTGGTTGATCTCCCTCCATGACCGTGTTGATCTCCTCACCCGTCATGAACACGGCGCTCTCGGCGCCTTCCTGGTGCAAGGTGAGGTAGTTGCGTGCTTCGTTCGGGAAGAGTGCGTACATCAAGACGTCTTCTTCCGATTGGGCCAGGTCCGCGATCTCGGCCTCGACCTGCGCGTAGGTGGTAGTGGCGAGCGAGCCGGGTCTCACATCGGGGGCCAGAGCCTCGTCCTTGCCCAGCACCTTCGCTACGACCCCGGGGTCCATCGGGCCGGGAGCCTTACCGTAGAGGCCCTTGACGTAGTCCTTCATCTCCTGGGGGACAACCGCCCAGCGCTTCCCTGTCAAGACGTTGATGACCGCCTGCGTACCGACTATCTGGGAAAGCGGTGTCACAAGCGGAGGATACCCGACCTCTGCCCTGACCTTGGGTATCTCGTTGAGGACGTCGGGCAAGCGTCCACTGGCCTTCTGCAGCTCCAGCTGGCTGATAAGGTTCGAGAGCATGCCGCCGGGCACCTGATGGCTGAACACCTCCATGTGCATGAGCGACGTCACGCCGCGCTTGAGCTTCTTGGCCTCCCTGACGCCCTCCCAGTACTCTGCGATCTCGAAGAGAAGGTCCAGGTCGAGTCCCGTGTCGTAGGGGGACTCCTTGAGCGCGGCGACGATCATCTCGACGGCGGGCTGGCTGTTGCCGAATGCCAGCGCCACCACCGCGGTGTCGATGATCTCCGCACCGGCCTCAGTCGCCTTGAGATAGTTCATCGGGGCCATTCCGCCGATGTAATGACAGTGCACGTGAACCGGCAGGCCGATCTGCTCGCGCAGCGCGGTGACCATCTTCTCGGTGCGGAACGGCGTGAGCATGCCGGCCATGTCTTTGATCGCGATGGTATCCGCACCGAGGTCCTTGAGCTCCTGGGCGTACTCGAGGTACGAGTCCAGCGTATGCACCGGGCTCACGGTATAGCTGATCGCACCCTCGAAATGGCCGCCGCATTCTTTGACCGCCTCGGCAGTGACGCCGACGTTACGGATATCGTTGAGCGCGTCGAAGATGCGGAAGACGTCGATACCGTTGCGTTTCGAGGCGTGTACGAACCGGCGACAGATCTCGTCCGAGTAATGCCGGTAACCGACCAGGTTCTGGCCCCGCAACAACATCTGCAGCGGGGTCTTGGGACAATGCTGTTTGATGATACGCAGCCGGTCCCACGGGTTCTCGTCCAGGAAGCGCAAAGCGGCATCGAAGGTGGCTCCGCCCCAGACCTCCAGCGACCAGTAACCTACGCTATCCATCTTGCCAAGGATCGGCAGCATGTCGGACAGATGCATCCGTGTGGCCCAGAGGGACTGGTGCGCATCGCGCAGCGTCGTGTCGGTTATGTGAACAGGTCGCATACGGTACTCCTTGCGTGACGCGGGTGCGCTTCACCCCGCGGCCATCTCCGCGAACGTCGGTCAGGTAAGTATATACGAGAGCCACCCTCGTGCCGCCAGGTGCTAGACGCGGGTCACGTACCGTCCGTCCCGGGTGTCCACCTTCAGGATGTCGCCGGTCTCGACGAACATGGGGACCTGCACGACGGCACCTGTCTCGAGCGTCGCGGGCTTCGTGCCGCCCTGTACGGTATCGCCCTTGAATCCGGGGTCGGTCTCGGTCACCTGGAGTTCGACGAACATCGGGGGCTCGACCCCCATGTACTCGCCGTCGGCCGTCAACACCTCGACCTCATCGTTCTCCTTGAGCCACTGAGCCGCATCACCGACGAAGTCCGCGTGCAACTCGACCTGCTCGTACGAGGCGGTGTCCATGAAGTAGAACGTGGCACCGTCGTTGTACAGATACTGCATCTTCTTGGTCTCCACACGGACGTCATCGAACTTCTCGCCGGCGCGGAAGGTGTAGTCCACGACTCTCCCGCTGGCGAGCTCCTTGAGCTTCGTCCTGACGAAGGCGCCGCCCTTGCCCGGCTTCACGTGCTGGAACTCGACGATGACCCAGCGCTTGCCCTCGTGGACGATACACATCCCGTTCTTGAAGTTGTTCGTTGAGACGCTCATGCGGGAAAACCCTTTCGCCGTGCGGTCAGATCTCAATGAGGCGCTTGTCGGCCGTCGTCAGAAGCGTGGATCCGCCATCATCGACGACGACCAGGTCCTCGATTCTAACACCCGCGAAGCCCGGCACGTAGACACCAGGCTCCACAGTGATGACCGAGCCCGAGAGGATCGTGTCCCGGCTCCTCGGGCCCACCGATGGCATCTCGTGGACCTCAAGCCCGACACCGTGGCCGAGGCCGTGGCTGAACTCCTCGGCAAGGCCACTCGCCTCAAGCGACTTTCGGGCCAGCGCATCGGCATCGGAAGCGCGCAGGCCGCCCCGTATCTGAGACAGCGCCGTCTCCTGAGCTTCCAGTACCGCTTCGTAGATCTCGCGCTGGCGTTCTGTCGCCTTGCCGACCGCGACCGTGCGCGTCATGTCGGCACAGTAACCGTCGAAGCGAGCGCCGATGTCCAGTACCACAAGGTCGCCGGTGCCGATCTCCCGGGTCGAAGCGACTGCATGAGGCTTGGATGCGTTCGGTCCACTTGCGACGATAGGCGCGAACGCCACACCATCGGCGCCGTTGCTACGCATGAAGTACTCGATCTCCAGGGCCAGCCCTGCTTCGGTGGCACCGGGCGTGATCAAGCCAAGTGCATACTCGAAGGCTGCCACGGTCAACTCAGCGGCTCTCGTGATCCGTTCGACCTCAGCGGCCTCTTTGACCTGGCGGAGTTCCTCCACCCATTGGTCTACCACCTCGACCCGTCCACCGAACCTCTCGGAGAGGAAGCGGAAACGGCCGTAAGGTACATTCGACTCGAGAGCGACGGACTGCACGCCCTCGGCAACGACCTGGTCGCACAGTTCGATGTAGAGGGATTCTCTTTGCACATGCAGTATCCACGGAGTGCCTTCGGCTGCTACCGCGACGGCCTCGGAGTATCGCGAGTCCGTGTAGACCCTTGCGAACTGGTCCGTGAGCATGCACGCGACGTTCGCGCCGTCGTCGAACACTCCCTCGAATCCGGTGATGTAACGGACGTTGGGTACGTCGGTGATGATGATCGCCTCGATCTCCTCGCTTGCCAGCCGGCGACGCAAAGCGGCGAGTCTCCGATCCGCGTTCACCGCTTCGACTCCACGACACTGACCGCGGCGATCACCGCAAGCGAGTACGACTCGGGGCCGAAGCCGGCTATCTGGCCCACGCAGGCCTCCGCGATGACGCTCCTGCGTCTGAACTCCTCGCGGCCGGATACGTTGCTCAGGTGGATCTCGATAACCGGCACCCTGCACCCCGCGACCGCATCGCGCAACGCGTATGAGTAATGCGTGTACGCTCCGGGGTTGAAGATGACGGCGTCGTAGTGCCCCTGCGCATCTTGGAGCGCATCGATCAGCTCCCCCTCGTGGTTCGACTGACGAAAGCCTACCTCGACACCGAGTTCGCTGGCCTTCGCGATGACCAGCGCCTCGATGTCGGACAACGTCGCGGTGCCGTATACCTCGGGCTCGCGCGTGCCGAGCATGTTGAGGTTCGGGCCATTGAGAACGAGTACTCTCATCATGGTGACACTCTCACCCCTCTAGTACGGCGCCAGTGAACCTGTCCAACTCCTTCACGAGCAGATCGTCCGACACAGCCTTGACGACGTGCTTCCCCGGGGCCGATGCAAGAACGAATCGCACGACACCTCCGCGCGCCTTCTTGTCAGCTCCCATAGCCAAGCGTAACTCATGAGCACAGAGGATGTCCCCCATATCACTCCGCTCGGCAGCGGGCACGAATCCGGTCACGCTGGCCTCGACGCTCAGTCCGACCGCATCGAGCAGTGCCTCCTGACGCCTGGTGAACGCGTGGTCCGCCAGACCGAGCCGCTCCGCAAGACCTGCGGCGAACCTCATCCCCAGACCGACCGCGATCCCGTGCGGAAACACGCCATAACCTGCGACCTTCTCCAATGCGTGACCGAAGGTGTGTCCGAGGTTGAGCGACTCGCGCAGCCCCGTCTCCCGCTCGTCAGCAGCGACCACACCGGCCTTGAAGCGCACACACCGCTCGACCGCGTCCGCGACCGCGTCCGACTCCCGGCGGACCAACGCCTCGGCCTCACTCTCAAGCCAGCCGAGGAAATCATCCCCGCTGAGGACAGCGGACTTCAGCACTTCCGCGCAGCCGCTCAACCACTCGCCCTGAGGCAAGGTGGCGAGGGTCCCCACATCGGCTACGACAAGCCGCGGCTGCACGAACACTCCCGCCAGGTTCTTACCTGCCTCAAGATCGACGGCCGTCTTGCCGCCTACCGAGGAATCGACCTGCGCGAGCAGCGTGGTGGGCACCTGAACGAACGCTATCCCTCTCATGTAGACGCCCGCGCAGAAACCGGCAAGGTCCCCCACGACGCCGCCGCCCAGCGCCACGACCGCGTCGTCGCGGTCCAGCCCCAGGTCCGCGAAGCGCTCCAACAACTCCCCGGCGGTGTCCCAGTCCTTGGATACCTCACCTGCCGGGACGGCACAGATGTCGGCCAGGAAGCCAGCATCGGCAAGTGAAGTGAGGACCTCCTCCGCATACAACCCTTCGACGGTTGCGTCGGTCACGACCGCTAACCGTCCGGGTACCGGTCCGCCACGGTATTCGTCGGCAAGAACGGGGCCGACGCGCGAGAGCAATCCCTCGCCGATCAGCACGTCGTATCGCGCACCGGGTATCTCGACACCCACGCGCCTCACGACCCGGCCTCCGCCTGCAGGCTTGCCGAAACGAGCCGGACCACCTCATCAGGAGAAGAGCCTGTCGTCTCTATCGTCACGTCCGCCACGGCCGTATACAAGGACTCGCGGGCGGCTAGCAGAGTTGTCGCCGCCATCCGGCCACCTGCTCCCGAGAGCAGCGGACGTGTCGCCGAGTCCCCGATACGTGCGAGCGCCTCGGCAGCATCGACCTTCAGGTAGACGACCGTCCCCATCGACTTGAGCGCGACCCTGTTCTCGTCGCGCAACACCACCCCGCCGCCGCATGCGACCACTGATGGCGCTTCGTCTGACAGTGACATCAGCGCCCTTGTCTCGCTTTCGCGGAAGACCTGCTCGCCGAAGTCTTCGAACATCCGCACGACGCTCATCCCCGAGTCGGCGGATATCCTCTCATCGAGATCGATGAAGGGCATGCCGAGAGCAGCAGCCAGGCCCTTACCTACGGTCGACTTACCCGCACCCATGAAGCCGACCAGGAAGATGTGTCCGCTCACGGGCGGACCCTCGTGCGGTATGCGTCCAGTGCGGCGAGTATGTCTTCGAGGTTGTTCCCGCCGAACGCGTCGAGGTAGGCATCGGCGAGGACCATAGCGACCTCGGCCTCGGCCACGACGGCAGCGGCCGGTACGGCACAGACGTCCGAGCGCTCGGTGGACGCTTCGACCGGCTGACCCGTGTCCGTGTCCACCGTCTGCAGCGGCGTCATGAGCGTGGGGATGGGCTTCATCGCCGCGCGTATCACGATCGGCTCACCGTTCGACATCCCGCCTTCGATCCCGCCTGCGCGGTTCGTCCTACGAGAATAACCACGCTGCGGGTCGAGCACTATCTCGTCATGAACGAGGGATCCCGGACGGGCGGCAGCCGCGAAGCCGTCCCCGAACTCGACGCCCTTTATGGCCGGAATCGACACCACCGCCGAGGAAAACCGTGCATCCAGCCGCCCCCCGGCCTCGGCGTACGTACCGAGTCCGGGCACCAGACCGTCGGCAACGACGAAGAATGTCCCACCCAGGCTCTCTCCCGCATCACGAGCGGCGTCGATCGCACGCCGCATCGCTTCAGCCGTGACTTCATCCGGACAACTGACGTCACTCGACTCCGCAGCGTCGAAATCGACAGCCGCGGGATCGCCAACGAGGGGCACCGCGACGTCACCGATCGAGAAGACCCAGGACCGGACGCGGACACCGAACTCTCCGAGCAGGGACTTCGCGATCGCACCGGCAGCAACCCTCGCCGCCGTCTCACGAGCACTGGCGCGTTCAAGGATGTCGCGAGCGTCGGTCGATCGCGTCTTGAGCATGCCCGAAAGGTCTGCGTGTCCCGGCCTCGGCGCGGTGATCCTGGCTCGCCCGGCGTCCTTGCCCGAAGACGCCATCACATCGGTCCAGTTCTCCCAGTCCTTGTTCGCGATCGTGACAGTCACGGGACTTCCGATGGTCCTGCCAAAGCGGACTCCGGAGAGGAGAAGTCCTCGATCGCTCTCGATCTTCATACGTCCACCGCGCCCGTAACCGGACTGACGACGGGCGAGGTCATTATCGATATCGGTCTGCGAGATCGGGACGCCCGCGGGCATGCCGAGCACGATGGCGGTCAAAGCACGACCATGTGATTCACCGGACGTGATGTAGCGCACCTGAAGCCTCCCCCGATTGCAGCCTACTTATCTGAGGGTACAGCTCCAGCGGCTGTAGAGCCATCGGTGGTGACACCCTGGCCGATGGCCAATGTGACCCGGCTGTCTCCGAACAGCATCACAACGGAGTTGCTGCCGATGCTCAGAACCTGCCAGGGAGTGCCTGCAAGAGCCTCTCCCTCCGCAAGGTTGAACCTCGACGCGTTGTACTCAAGCACCGCTTTGGTGATCCCGTCCTCCACGATGATGTTGATGAGGTAGAGGGTATCGACCTCACCCGCCGTCACATCATCGGTCGGAGTGGCTTCCTCCGCGGGTCGCGGCTTCAGCAACGGATCGAAGATATCGCGGAACGTGAACAATTCGCTCATCGACACTGGATCGGGCTCCACCGGATCTGCCACGGCTTCGATGGCGACCGTGGAGGTCGTAACGACGCTGGGAGTCTCGACCAACAGGTCGTCGGCCGCGTCGTCCGGCGAGAACAGGAAGTTCATGACGAGCAACGCCGCAACACCGGCGATGACCAGGAACGCCACCACGGCGCCTACGATGACGACCAGGCGTCCATTCTTGCTGGCAAGGAACGAATCCTTGCCATCGCCCTGCGAGCCGTCCTCGGGGAGCGGCTGTGGCATCTCACTCTGTGGCGTAAGCCCGTCTACCACTTCGTGCTCCTAACCTACGATCACTCGGCCGGCGCCGCGGGGGGGACGACCGGATCCGCGCCTTGCGCCTGCAACGTATAGACCTGCAAGAAGATGACACCCTCGACCAGCGTTTCCTGCTCGGTCTCGTCCACGGTCACCTCTCCGGGTGCAGTACTTCCCGGCATGCTGAGCGTTGCGACTTCGAAACGCTCGATGCGTACCTGCCGCGTGATGCGCCTCAAGCGCTGAAGCAGATCCACGATGTCCGGCCACTCCCCGTTCACGACCAGTTCCACCGATATCGAGTCATAACCCTGCTCGGAAGGCACGGGGTCCGATGGCGTCACGCGGGCGAACTCAAGACCGGACTCATTGACGACATCCTGCAGCTCGATGATGAACGTCGGTAACTCAGGATTCTCAGGCAGCTGGTTGGCGAGGCGCAGCAACTGAGACTCTGTCTCGGCGGATCTCGCCTTGATCGCCTGTCGCTGCTCAAGCAGGATGCGAGCGGATTCCGCATCCGCCGCCGCCTCATCGATGCTGCTCTGAAGGTCGGCGAGTCTGGCCGCCTGTGGCCAGACAAGCAGGAATACGATGAGCGCGGCGATCAGCACGAGTCCGACCACGATGGCTATGAACTTCTGTGCCGATGTCAGCTTCATCTCATCCTTGCCTCATCGATCGAATCACTGGCCGGGCTGCGTTGGCGGGGCAGGAACGCCGGCGTTGATACCTTCGGGTGCGGGAGGCCGCACTACGTCACTCTTCAACTCGAAGTCGATTATCGGATGCTCGCCTGCGGCGCCAAGAGACATGGAACCTTTCGTCGACGATATCAGCCAGACGTTGGTGAGCAGATCGAGCTCCGCAAGCC
>DLMY01000030.1:10112-10833 GCA_002478275.1 Actinobacteria bacterium UBA7524 | reverse complement strand
GCACCTGCTCGAGGTCGGCGAGTCGTATGAGCGTCTTGGCGACCGCCTTGTGCCCCGCGTCAGGCATGTCGGTCTGTGCATCGACCGCACGAGCCGTGATGGTCAATCCCTGCTCCTGGTTTCCAGAGATCCTCGTGACCCAGACATCGCTGGGCATGACAAGCGACAGCTCATTGGCGATTCTGCCCCATTCCGCACGCCGGGCGAGTGCCACCTCTGCGACTGAGACACGTCTTGCCAGGTCCTGTTCTTTGTCCTCGAAGATCCTGAACGCCTCAGCCTGGTTCTGCAGATTCGCGGCAAGGTCCTTGTTCGACTGCAACTCGTCGTTGCGCTGCATGACTATCCACGCCAGGATGCCGTAGACGAGGAACAGCGCCACGTAGACGATCGCTCCTGCAGCCAGAGCCAGCCCGATGCGACGTTCCTGTTTACGTTTCTCCCCTATCTCGGGAGGAAGCAGGTTGATGCGCACCATGTCAGGTCGCACCCCCCATGGCAAGCCCGATGGCCGGAGCGGCTCCCATACGATCATCAGTCACTGCAGCTTCTACCGACGACGCCACCTGAATGCGCTGCAGTGGGTCGGAGAGCACGACCTCGGCCTGGAGACCCTTGGCCATGTAGTTGGCTATGTGCGACAGTCTCGACCCGCTGCCTGTCATGTAGATCTTGCGGATCGTACGGATCTGAGTCGCCTGCGTAAGGTAGTAGTCGAGCG
>DLMY01000030.1:1255-9950 GCA_002478275.1 Actinobacteria bacterium UBA7524 | reverse complement strand
GAACTTGTTCACTTCACGCTCGAGCGCATCGCGCGCGACCTGGACCGCCTGATCGTCCGTTGTCGGTTCCCCGCCCTCGATGTCTGGCAAACCAGCCCTGATCTTGAGCTCCTCGGCCTCATCGAAGGTCAGGTTCAAGACGTTGGCTATCGACTGGGTGAACTGGTTGCCGGCGATGGACGATACTCGCGTGAAGCGCGGCACACCCTTCTCCACCACGGCGATGTTCGTGATACCGGAGGAGATGTGGATCACCGCCATCGCCTCGCCGCTCTCCTCTTCCTCGGTCGGTAGCACGCTCTCGACCGAACCGAGCAGCGCCCGCACGATCGCGAACGACGTGACGTCGATCTGGCTCAGGCGCAGACCGGCGCCTTCGACCGCGGTGACCGCATTGGCGATCATGTCTCGCTGCGCCGCCACGAGGAGCACTTCCATCATGTGTTCATCGGCTGGCGTCATGTAGTCGCCGATGATCTGGAAGTCCAGGATTGCATCCTCTATCGGGATCGGGATGTAGTCTTGCGCCTGGTACTGGATCGCGCCCTCAAGTTCCGCGCGTTCCATGAAAGGCAGGTCGATGAGGCGTACGACGACCTTCTGGTTGGACACACCGATGGCGACGTCCTTGCCGTGCAGCCCGTAGCGTCTCCACAACTCCTTGATCGCCGAGGAAACCGCTTCCGTGTCGACGATCTCGCCTTCGACCACGGCACCCATAGGTATCGGGACCAGGCCATACGCAGTGAGTGCGTGCCCGGCGCCTACGGATTTGAGTTGCGCGGCTCGCACATGATCGGTCCCGATATCGAGACCGATGGGCATCGGCTGGGCACCGAGGGAGAGAAGACCCACGGGAGTCCTCCTTCTGCCGTTACTGCTGCGACCTGACTTCGACTACTGCTACGTTGTGCGTACTCCCACAGGCGATTCTACCTGTTCGGGACTGTTATCGGCAATAGCGAGAGGATTCTGCACTACTGTCGCGTCCAGAGTCCTTCGAGCACGAGGTTACCGCCCTGGTACGGCATGCCCGCAGGAAGATAATCGGCGAGTCCCGAAATGGTGGTCAACTTGATGTTGGGCAGATCGCCATAGAGCGTACCGGCGATGACCGAACCGGTGACAGTGGTACCGGTGCCGTACATGCCCATCGTCCCGTTACAGAAGATGGCGCCCTTGTAGTGCGATCCCTGATTACCGCCGATCTTGACGTTGCCGGGCGTCACAAGACCAAGCGCGTTCTCGTTGTTGACATTCCCCCCGGCGGGCTCCAGTCTGCCGGACGCCTGCAGTTCGATGTCGCCGGTGGCGACGATGGTCCCGTTGCCGATGTACCTCTGGACGTTAGGTCCGAACGTCAGGTTGCCGTCAACATACACGGTGCCCTCGATGTAGAGAGTTCCGCTTGCATGGTCGAAGGCGAAGTCGTCGTGGATCCCTGTTCCCTCATAGACACTCCCCGCCCGAGCCCACTCGCCGAACGTGGAGTTATTGATGTAGAGATTACCCTGGATGAGTTTGTAGTGATCGGTCGCTCCTGCTGCCTTCGGGCGACCCGGGACGACCGTCGTGTACGTCTCGGGGTCACGACCTGCGCTCGCCGTCTCGATGTTGATGCTCGAGGAAGAATCTCCCATGACATTGTCCATACTCTGTGCGATGGCATCGTCACGCCTCGCGCTCAGATAGGTTCCGTCGACCCAGTCGATATCGATGTCGGGAACCGAGTAGGATTGCGGCGCCGCAAGATAGACGTTGCCGATCTTGCCCTGGATCGGTTTGGTCGCGTACAGACGGATAGGCTGCACCCTTCCCAGCTCACCCGATCCAGTCACGTTCAGGGCACCGTCCTTTATCAGTAGCGGACCGCCCTCATAATTCGCGTTTGAGGACCAGATCATGTCCCCGCGCACGTACAGAGGTCCTGTGACTGCCGCGTTGCCATTGAAGCCTGCCCCGCCACCAAGCGGAGAACTCTGGCCTCCGCCAAGGTTCATGTCCCAGAGACTCATGTACAGGAACCGCAGGGTGATCGACTCAGAGATCCCGCCTGCGGTGCCTGTCGAGACAAGCTTGTACTCGATGCCGCTCACGGGCTCCACCACGACACGATAGGTCCCATCAGTGGTCGATCCCGTGACGACAAGACCAGCTTCGCCAACGTTCTCACTCTTGAAATCCGAAAGGGTACGGTCCATCCCGGTCTGCGCCAACACGAACGCCCTGGACTCACCTTGTACTCGTGACGAATCGTGCAGTGCCTGGGAAGCGACGAAGTACGAGCCGACCGCGACAACGGTGAGTAGCGCTATGGCCCCCATGACCACTACCATCGCGTAGCCACTGTCATCCCGGATGCGACTGATAGGCGACACCTTCACGTCATCTCCTTCGGTAATTGCGCAACTCAAGTCGGCGGCTGTCCCGGTAAGGATGGCCGTCCACTACCACCTCGATGTCGATCAGAACAGCTCTCGCCTGTGCTGGCGTCTCCACAACATTGCCCTGAAGGTCATAAGCGGTTATGAACCTGATGCTCTTTGTCCGGTTCGTGCAGCTCTTCGACCACGTTGCGTTCAGAACCTGAGTGGTCTTGTTCTGTCCCGCGTCCGTGAGCCAGGCCTTCTGGGTGAGATGACCGTCAACGCCGATCCCGATCTCATGCCATTCAACGAGATTGTTGTTGTCGCTGTCGGTGACGAACACGATGGAGTACGGCGAGAAGCTCTTGATCTCGATCGCCTGCATGAGCATGCGCTCCATATTGAGCAAAGGTCCGCCTATCTCGACGGCGAACTGCGATTCCCGCTCGATCGCGTCGCGGGAGCGATTCACGACGGTGAGGATATTGAAGGTCGCTGCCAGGATCACCCCGATCAACGCAAGAACGACCAGTAGCTCCCCTAACGAGAAACCCGTCTCCTCTGATATGTGTCCGTGACAAAACCGCATCTCAATCACCAATCGACGTGCGCCATCGGCGTCACCGTGTTCTTCGTGGCGGTGATGGGTCCGATGACGTTCGAGAACACCGTCTCTTGCGTGCCCCCCTGGTACCCTGACGGCACGAACGTCACACGATACTGGAACAGCCACGGATCCGGCGGTGTCCTGTCGTTGTTCGTCCTCTTCGCGATCTGCTTGTATGGTGCGAACACCGGCGGGTTTCCGGTCATAGCGGAGATCTCCGCGGCACTCGGCATCTGCGGATTCGTGTAGGTCGGGCCACAGTCCGAAACGTACAGGAACATGTTGTCCTTTGACAGGCCCATGTACAGGTCGTACCGGATGTAGCTCACCGGGAACGTAGGCTGCGACACGCTCAGGTTCACGATGCCGTACCAGTGCCTATCGGCATCGTACCGGCTGATGCTGGTCCCGGTGGCGAGTGGCTTGGTGACGAACGGCTTCGCGGGTGAACGGCGATCCTCGATGGGCGGACGCTGATATCGCGGAGACAGTGCTCCGACATCGATGGTGTAACGGCTGAACGTCGCTCCCGTGTGGTTGTATACCGCAACAGGAACCTTTATGGGGTCGTCATCAGGATGGATCGTGTACACCATCTGACCCTCTGAGTTCTCGGCGCGCGGCCATACGCCGTATTCCCTTGCATCATGCGTCCCGTCCAGGGCGGCCGCCCAGTTCAGACGAGTATCCGTGTTCGTTCGCACTACCGGGACCGGCACCCCGGGTGGTGAGGGAGGCGCGTTATCGACGTAGAACATCCTGCCTATGCGTGATGTGTAGCCGTCGCTGTCGGTAGCCTCGACGGTCACGATGCGCCAACCGTCCTGGATGTTGGGGTCGATCTGCAAGGTATGCCATCTGAACGATTGGGTGACTGTGTTCGTCATCGGCTGCCAGACAGCATTGTCAGAACTGCCTGAGGTCCCGTTGCGCAGGTAACCGCCTGCACACATGTACTTCAACTCGTCAATTGTCACACCCGAACCCCGCCCGGAAGCCTTGACCGTGATGTACAGCGTCGAGCCACCCCACACGTTTGCACCGAAGACCACCGAGTTCTCGTCCGGGGTCTGACTGGTGAACTCCAGGATAGGCCCGGTCTGATCGCTGGCCTGCAACGCTTTCTCGGGGTCCCGCATGGTCAGGAACCGGGTAGTTGACAAGGTCCGCGTACCCGTGCGCGAGACCGAGACGGTCACCACGATCTCCTTGGTCCCGGCCTGACCTTCAGTGATCGATGTCTGTGTGCGCACTGTGAACCCGTCGACCGTGCGGACACTCTCCGCAGGCACGACATCGGCAAGATGCTCGAAGTCCAGTGTGCGTATCCACTCCAACTGCGAGGTCACCGCGTTGGTCATGACCGTGCGTTGTTTGGCGTCGACGCCCATGCGAGTGCTCTGAAGCGTCAGCGCCAGGATCGCCGTGATCACGAAGAAGAGAACGAATGAGGCGACCATGACCTCAACCAGGCTGAAGCCGTCATCGTATCGGCCGCCCCTGGGCCCGATGTTCATCTCGCACCTCACTGTAACCGGCACCGGACAGGTGCATACTCCACCGATAGTATATATCGGCGCGAGACGCGGGCTCCTTGAGGACCCGTGCCGACGAACGGTACACGGCAGCGCCGTATCCTCACGAGCCGAGCGCAAGTGCCAGATACCATCCCCATATCTGAGGACCGAATGCCGCGACCACCACGGCCGCGACCGCAAGGAACGGGCCGAACGGGAACCGTGTCGCCAGGTCCTTCTTGCCTGTGACGACCCCGGCTACCCCCCACACCGCCCCCAGCGCACTGCCCAGGAAGAGGACGGCCAGCGTGTACGCGCCAAGATACGGGCCAAAGGCCGCCATGAGTTTGACATCGCCCATGCCAAAGCCGGCCCTGCCTCGCACACCCTGATAAGCCGTGGCGATGCCGAGACTCAACCCTCCCCCGGAGACGATCCCGGCGATCGCCGCAAGCAAAGGAGATGTGAGTGGCCCGCCGCCCGGGGTCAAGGGGAGCATATCCGCGACGCCGAGTTGGGACAGCACAGCGAACAGTAATCCTCCGCCTCCCAGCATAGCGACGATCGGGTTAGGCAGCCGCATGGTGTCCAAATCGATGAAGGTGAGCAGCAGAAGCAGGTAGAACAGCACCACCGCTGCCAGAGTCCTCCAGGTAGAACCGTAGAGCACTCCGGCAAGCACCCATAGCGCGCCCGACAACAGCTCGACGAGCGGGTAGCGCGGCGCGATAGCTCCTCCGCAATCACGGCACTTCGCTCGCAGTAGCAGCCACGAGACCACCGGGACGTTGTCGTACCATCTAACGGGGTGATCGCATGCGGGACAGTGGGAGCCCGGACTGGACAAGGACTCGCCACGCGGATACCGCCAGATGACGACATTCGCGAAGCTGCCGAAAGCCAGACCAAGGACACCAAGAAGCACCAGTAAGGGCATCATCGACAATGCCGCTGACCTCCGAACTCATACCGGGCGGACAGGCCTTGACATCAAGTCTCACAGGATAGTCGTTCACGGTAAGAGGATAGATGATGCAGGAAGGACCGGCGAGAGAGCCGGCCCTTCCGGTGAAGCGATGAGTCAGGACTAACTAGTCGCTGTAGTTGCCGTGCGTGGAGCAGCTGACCTTACCGACACCACTCGCGTCGGTCGAGAAGCTGTAGACAGTATCGTCGCCAGCGGTCGGGCAGACCGGTGCTTCCTTGACGTAGTTCGGTACAAGGATCGCCTTGAGCCCAGCGTAGTCTGCCGGGTTCGTGGCACCCATGACGGCTGCCTTGTACTGCTCAAGAGCACCTTCCAGCGTACGCTCGTTGGCGTGGCACGAACGCTGCTCGGCTGTGGCGCGCGCCGAGTTGAACACCGGGATTGCGATAGCAACAAGAATACCGATAATAAGAACGACGACCATCAGCTCGACGAGGGTGAAGCCCTCTTCTCTCCTGAACATCTTCATCGATGTCCACCTCCTTCCTGTTGGCATGCGGCCATGTCGACCGCCCTCTTCAACAGGTATATCGGCGCAAGGAA
Organism: Actinobacteria bacterium UBA7524; assembly: GCA_002478275.1. Lineage (GTDB taxonomy): Bacteria > Actinomycetota > Coriobacteriia > Anaerosomatales > UBA912 > UBA7524. The sequence continues at coordinate 3,929 of DLMY01000030.1, read as the reverse complement.
GAGGGGACTTAAGGATTAGAATTCGTACTGTGACGAGGGTCACTCCAGAACCGCTACGACACTACTCCACAAGCGTGATGACGTTGAACATCGGCATGTAGAGCGCCACGACCATGGTACCGACGACGCCTCCCAAGGATGCCATCATCAGAGGCTCGATAAGCGACGTCAGTCCGTCGACCGCGGTAGCGACTTCCTCGTCGTAGAAGTCCGCGATCTTGTTGAGCATCGCGTCGAGCGCACCGGTCTCCTCGCCAACGGATATCATCTGCACGACCATCGAGGGGAACACGTTCGACTCGCCCAAGGGCTTGGCGATCGTCTCGCCCTCCTTGATAGCCCCACGTGCGTCCTTGACCACCTTGGCGACGAGAGCGTTGCCGGCGGTGTCCGCGACGATGTCCAAGGCTGAAAGAATCGGGACACCGGCAGAGACCAGCGTACCGAACGTCCGCGTGAATCTCGCAACCGCCATCTTCCGGATCATCTCGCCGAAGATCGGCATCCGCAACTTCGCGGTGTCCCATATCAGGCGTCCGGAAGTCGTAGCGACCCACGACTTGAATCCAGTGACTATGCCCGCGACGACGGCCACCGTCACGATACCTCCGACCCCTGAGACGAACTCAGAGATATCGACGAGCATCTGGGTCATGAACGGAAGTTCACCGCCCATGCTCTCGAACATGCCCTGGAAAACTGGGACGACGAACACCATCATGGCAACCAGGATCACTAGGACCAGCCCGCCCATGGCAACCGGGTACGTCATGGCGGACTTGATCTTGGCCTTGAGCGCCGCATCCGTCTCGAAGTGGTCTGCCAGTCTCACCAGGACCTCGTCGAGCACACCACCGGTCTCGCCTGCCCGGATCATGTTCACGAATATCGGGGGGAATACCTTGGGATGCTTTGCAAGCGCATCCGACAGCGACTGTCCCGCTTCGACGTCCTTCGCCACAAGCTGGATGACGGTCCTGAGCGCCTCACTCTCCGTCTGCGCCCCGAGGATGGTGAGACACTTGGTCAGCGACAGACCTGCGTTGATCATCGTGGCGAACTGACGGGCGAAGATGGTGATGTCCTTGACTTTGACTTTGCCGCCACCGAGTTTGATCTGCCCGAGGTTCGCAAACGCAGACTGCTGATCGAGCTCCAGGATGATGTAGCCCATCTGCCGAAGCTTCGCACCGACCGCCTCTCGGTTCTCGCCCTCCAGCGAACCCTTGACGATCTTGCCTGCTTTGTCACGGACCGAGTAGTTGAAGGTGGCCATGGTGTGATGCTCCTCTGTCTACGTCATACGACCCGAAGTCCCTTGCCGGGCGTGAACGGCTGCGATGCACAAGGCAACCAAGCTCACTGGCAAGATACTCCTCACTCAGTATCGGCCGGAGTGTTCCCGTACGTTACCCCTATACGATGACTCGCAAGACCTCTTCGATCGACGTCATTCCCATCCGCACCTTCTCGAGTCCGTCCTGACGGAGTGTCAGCATCCCTTCGCGGATAGCGACCTGCTTGATCTCCTCGGCAGTCGCCTCGTCGACGGTCAGCCTCCGTATCTCCTCGGACATGGACAGCACCTCATGAACGCCCATCCGGCCCCGATAGCCGGTATTGCCGCAGTTCTTGCAGCCAACGGCCTTGTGAACGACTTCGGGAAGATTGTCCTCGGCGAATCCCGCCTTGATGAGGACTTCGGGCTTGAGGCGGACTTCCTGCTTGCACTCCTTGCACAGCCGCCGCGTCAGGCGCTGGGCGAGCACGGTCTCGACCGCCGAGGCCACAAGGAACGGCTCCACACCCATCTCGATCAAGCGTGTCACGGCGCCGGCGGAGTCGTTGGTGTGCAGTGTCGAAAGGACCAGGTTACCGGTAAGGGCCGATTCGATCGCGATCTGGGCCGTCTCCTGGTCACGGATCTCACCGACGAGGATACAGTCGGGAGAGCAGCGCAGGAACGAACGTAGTGCGCGTGCGAACGTCAGTCCTGCCTTCGGGTTGACCTGACACTGGTTCACGCCTTCGACACGGTACTCCACCGGGTCCTCAACAGTGAGGATGTGCCTGTCGGGTGTGTTGAGCACGTTCACCGCTGCGTACAGCGTCGTCGACTTACCCGAACCGGTAGGGCCGGTGACGAGGATGGCTCCGTACGGTTTCCTGAATGCGACCTCGAACCGGTCGAGCGAGGACTGCAGGAAACCGAGGTCCGAAAGCTGAAGCATGATGGCGTCTTTGCGCAGGATTCGAAGAACGACCCTCTCCCCGTACACGGTCGGGAGTGTCGATACCCGGAAGTCGACCTTCTGACCGGCGACCGTGACCGCGCAGTGACCATCCTGGGGCTTGCGTGACTCCGCGATGTCCATGTCCGCCATGATCTTGAAGCGGCTGATGATCGAAGCCTGCACCGACCGTGGGCTGCGCATAACCTCCTGGAGCACGCCGTCTATCCGGAACCGGACACGCAGATCGGTCTCCTGAGGCTCGATATGGATGTCGCTCGCTCCGTCCGCGACCGCTTTTTGGATCATGAAGCTCACGAGCTTGACGATCGGAGTCTCCGAGGAGACGTCTGTCAACTGCTCGAGTTCCGTCCCCTCAAGGTCTTCACTGCCGAGGAACTCATCGTCTGAGGTGCTCTCGGCGACCTTGTAGTACTCCTCGA
>DLMY01000030.1:817-1113 GCA_002478275.1 Actinobacteria bacterium UBA7524 | reverse complement strand
ACCTTGTAGTACTCCTCGATCGCGATGATGATGTCGTCTTTTGTCGAGATGGCAGGCCGTATCTCGTGCCCTGTGATGATGCGCAGGTCGTCAAGGGCCAACACGTTCTGGGGATCAGCCATCGCCACGACCAGTTCGCCACTCTCCGAGACGTGCATCGGCATGAGGATGTAACGCTCCGCGAGTTCACGCGGAACCGCAGCGACCGCGTTGGGCTCGGGCTTCTGCTCGACGAAATCGATATAGGGAATCCCGATCTGCGCAGCCATGACGGACAGGATCGCACCCTGAGTGGC
>DLMY01000030.1:0-608 GCA_002478275.1 Actinobacteria bacterium UBA7524 | reverse complement strand
CATGAGGAGCTGGCCGAGTCGCTGTCCCGCTTCAGCCACGTGGTGGATCCTTCGGCATCGGTGACGACGTACGGCGTGGTGGATATTCGATATCCTCATGGTACTGCACAAGGTCACTTCAGGAACAGCCTTGTGCCCGGGGTCGCTCGTCAGGCCGGCCCTAAGAGTGCGTACGCGGCACCGAGCGCTTGAGGTCATCGAACATGACCTGCGCGTACTTCTGGAACTGATCGTAGGTACGCGAGCCCGGCTTCACACCCACACGCGCTTCACCGAACCACATCTCGACAGGTGCAGCAGGCACGTAGTCGGGGATGTCGGTCGGTCGTGATCGCGAAGATATCACGGACGACACCGGCGGGGTGGCGGCCGGGACTTCGGACGGGGCCGGAGGCGCGACGGGCTGCGGAACCGCGACGGTCGCTGCGGGCTTCGGCACAACTGGCACCGGAGGGGGTTCGGTCACAGGCTCCTTCGGAGGAGGTGGTGGCGATACCACCGCCCGGGGCCGCTCCGGTTCCGGTTCGGGCTGGGGTTCAGGTTCCGGTTCTGGTTCGGGCGCGGGTGCAGGTTCTGGTTTCGGTTCGGGCTGGGGTTCGGGTACGGGT
>DLMY01000060.1:784-3919 GCA_002478275.1 Actinobacteria bacterium UBA7524 | reverse complement strand
CACCACTTCCGGGGACGTTAACCAGCGAAATGCGGTTAGACACGAACGGCGCCCCAGCCAACCGGAACAGGCGCCCCTTCGCGACATGGCAATGGTGCTGTCACGGACGTCACAGCACTGAGCTAGTCTTGTGGCATCACGGTCTGGTAGTCAGGAATCACCACTCTAATCCCCCTCTGTGCTGTCGGCCGAACGTGCTTGGCATGAGCGGCGGTCATGCGCTCACTGGTTGGTACGACCTTTCGCCGTCCGCTCGACGCCATTGTTGGGCGGCTCCGGCGGACGTGTAGCCCGGCAATTGCGCTACGACAACTGGCTTGCGGTGGTCAGCCGCAGCGAGGTCAGTACTCGAAGATGCACTTGTCCTTCGACTCAATCGCGCCTGACGCCATGAGGCCGACAACTCGCTCACTCGCCGCATTGCTCGCACTCAGGGTTGCCGAGCCGTCATAGCGCCAGTCCTCGTCTAGCGACTTCACGACATCAGCCCGGCGATCGTCGAAGAACTCCTCCGTAAGGTTGCAGGGCTTGATGTTGCCCTTGTACGAGATCCCGACGACTCCGAGCTGCGCTTGGCAGGTCATGGCCATCTCACCAAGGACTTTGTGTGCACTCGCCTTCTCTGAGTACTGAGTGACGACTTGTGGATCCGCCAGGAAATGAGTCGCGTCCATTGAGGCGGCTTTGCCAACGGGCTTCAGGACTTCAACACTCAGCTCCGCGTCACGTGCGTGTGCGAAGTCCCTGAGTTGCTGCAAACCATCGACGTTTCGTGTCGTTGCCGTCGCGGATATTCTGAGAGGAACGCCTTGGCCGTGGAGCAGGTCAATCGCGCGCACGGCCCGCTCCCAGGTTCCGACGCCCCTGAACAGGTCATGCACGTGCGAGGTTGCGCTATCGAGTGAGACTTGGACAGCCTGAAGATGCATACCCGCAAGCCTCGCGGCCACTCTCTCGTCGACGTAGTGCCCATTCGTGTTGATGGAGACGATGAACTTCTCCTGCGCATACTCCAGGAACTCCAGAATGGCCGGATAGGTGAATGGCTCGCCGCCCGATACCTTGAGCACGCGCAACCCTGCGCCGTGAAGCGAATCAAACAGCTCGATCCACTTGCCGACGGCAAGTACCGGGTAACCCGCCGCCGCCTCATCGAAACAGTATGCGCAACGCAAGTTGCAGTTCTTGGTGATCTCAAGGTCCGCCTGCACCACCTTGACTTCGTCCATTCGATCGACGAACTCGAAGATCTCGTCATTCGCACCGGGACTTGAACTCAGCTCCAAGTACCCACGCTCCTGCAAGAACGCGAGCAGCCTATCGACATCGCTCGCTATCAGATCCTTGGACTCGTCTGGATACCGTGCGGATACCGACTCAATGATCTCCCTAGTGGCCAGGTTGCGCTGGATCTCGTTCAGGAAGATTAGCGACTCGAGGTTGAGGATGTCGAAAGTAGACGCGAGCCACGAGTAGATCAGGCAGGAGTTTGGTTGCGGAACAACTCTGGTGCCATTGACGAAGACTGGGTACTGCGAATCCACGCTTGCCCCCTCGACGTGTGACGGCCTTCCCTCAGTGCCGGGGATGCCCCGCCCGAGCGAGGCGCGAGGCATCCCCGTGCTGCGCAAGACGACAACCTAGGCCGGGCCGCAGGTCGTCCCGCCGCCGCCGCCCTTGCAGGTCGCGTACACAACACTTGGCGAGCGGTACTTCGCGATACTCAGCTTCAACATGGCACCCTCCCCCTGCTCGTCGTCCGGAGTTCGAGTGTCCCCCCGCGCCACGATTGGTGCAATCCTCCAGATGCAAGTACTGTCTGCTGTCCGTCGAACAATGATCCTGCAGTCTGTCTTACAGCATATTCGAAAGGCCGTGCGCGGTCTTCCGCCCCAAGCCCATTGCAGACATCGTCAACTCGACCGGCTTCACACTGATGCCACATGGGCGAGACAACGCCCAAGGCGCCCTATCCTCCGATGACCACGTGACGACTGGTGCCCGTTCGGCCCGCGGCGGGCGGAGCTTCAGATCGTGTTGTCACCTCCTGCCACCCACAAAGTCCGAGACCACCAGCCTCCTGTGCTAGCTTCCACCCCAGCTCAATACAAGACGCTGAGGTCAGGAGGTGCACGTGGCTCGGAAGGCCGAAATCTGGCGAGTCGCGTCCTCCACCGTGGTGGCGTGCTTCGCCACCGCCCTCATCCCCCTGGCCCTCTCCGCCCTCGCCTCACTGGCCCTCAGCCACTCTGCCCACACCGCGCCGCTGACATCGTGGGCGCCCTCCCTCCTACCGACCCGCTGGCTGGCCGCCGTCACGAGCCCGCCGACGCTCATCCTCTCACTCCTCCTCATCGCCGCCATCGTGGCCTGGTGGGTCTGGATCTCCGGCCACCTCATGCGCCCGCGCACCAACTGCACCGGCGTCGTCGCTGGCATCCCGCGAACAGCCGGCCGCGGTGAACACGGCACCTCGAACCTCATGACCCCCGCGGCGCTCGAGGCCTCCGCAGTCACGTGGTCGCCCGGCACGACCCCGGCTCCCGGCGTCTCGGGCTTCGTGATCGGCGCCATCCCGGCCGCGCGCGGTCGCAAGGAGACCTACTACCTCTCGGGCTCAGAGGGCCACGTGCTCGTGATCGGCTCCACCGGCTCGGGTAAGACGCGCCGGATCGTGCTGCCGAGCATCTACGCGCTCGGCGAACTCGGCGAGTCGATGGTGATTCCGGACCCCAAAGGCGAGCTCTACCTCACCACCTGCGAGCACCTCAAGGCCAAGGGCTACCGCGTCGACACCATCGACCTGCGGGATCCATCGCGGTCCGTCCAGTGGTCGCCGCTGGACCTGATAGTCGACCTGATCTGGTCTGATGAGATCGCACACGCCGAGGACATGGCGCACGAGCTCGCCAAGACGATCGTCTCGGCACAGCTCGGCGGGCATGGCGGCAACGAGGCGTTCTGGAACGCCAGCGCCGAGGCGATCATCGCGGCCACGGCGCTCCTGATCGCCAGCGAACCCAAAGGAGTCGACCCGCTTTCGCGCAACATGTTCAACGTCTACCGGGCACTCGGAACGTATGGCAAAGAGCGAACCGCGGTGCGCGCCGACAGCATCCGGCAAGAGACGATCTA
>DLMY01000060.1:0-431 GCA_002478275.1 Actinobacteria bacterium UBA7524 | reverse complement strand
CTGCGCAAGTCGGCGGTGTTCATCATCACGCCGGATGAGCGCGACGCCTACAACGTCATGGTCACGATCTACGTGCGGCAGCTCTACCAGGCGCTCGTGAAGGCCGCCAACGCCCACGGCGGACGACTCCCGGTGCCGGTAAACATCCTGTTCGAGGAGTTCGGCAACATCCCCAAGATCCCGGAGTTCGTCTCCATGCTCACGATGGCCCGGAGCCGCGGGATCCGAATCCTCATGGTGGTGCAGAGCATCGAACAACTGGAGCGGTATGCCGAGGGCCGCGTGGAAGCGGCCTCGCTCATCGGCGGCAACTGCTCGGCGATCGTCTACCTCGCCAGCGCGTCGGGCAAGACGCACCGGACCATGAGCGACCTGACCGGCACCAAGACCATCATGGTGCGCGATGGCGGGTCCTCCCAGCGCAACGGCGG
>DLMY01000050.1 GCA_002478275.1 Actinobacteria bacterium UBA7524 | reverse complement strand
TCGACCAGGGGCGTAAAGAGGTGGACGGACAGACGCCCCGTCGCCTCGCCGAGGCTATAGACGGCGGCGTCGTCGGAAGTGTCGAAGCCTACCATGAGTTCCTCGGCATGGCCGGGGTCGAAGCGTTCGAGTACTGCGGCGAGGTCTCCCGGACCCCACTTCGCTGCTCAACCGGCTTTCGAGGACAACTGAGTGAGCCTGACGGGCTCCATCGGGTTGACTTCCTCTCATGTCGCAGGGTATTTGCCGTGCGCCACTATCTAGAGCGACTCGCGCAACGAGTCGAACTCGCTGTCGGCCGGGAAGGGCTCGACGGGCTGCCCGAACAGGAAACCCTGACCGTAGCGGATGCCGAGCCTCTTGAGTTCGAGGAGCTCCTCGCGAGTCTCGATCCCCTCGGCGACCAGCTTGACGTCTCTGCCAGCGGCATACCTCACGATGTTGTCGACCATGTGCACTCGGATGTCATCGTGATCGATGTCGCGTATGAGACACATGTCGATCTTCATCCAGGCCGGGTTCGTCTCGGACAGGCACTGGATCGACCCATAGCCTGCCCCCGCATCATCGATAGCCATACTGAACCCGAGCGCGCGGAGATACTCGAGTGTGGACCGGAAGGTAACGAAGTCCGCGACGGCCGCGTGCTCCGTGATCTCGAGCACGATGCGATCGGGAGTGACGCTGGACTGCGAGAGAATGGTCGAGGTCATGATCTCGCGTAGCTCCGGATCCGCCACTGCCTCGGGTTCGATGTTGAGGAACAGCATCTTGTCCGGGGGCAGGTTCGTCGCCGCCTCGAGGGCCTTCTTGCGACACAGTCGTTCCAGCCTGAGCACGAGATCGGCATCGTATGCGACACGGAAGAGCTTGTCGGGCCTCTCGAATTCCGTGTCTGCGGGACCGCGCGACAGGGCCTCGTATCCGATGACCGAGAAATCCTCCAGATCGAAGATCGGATGTACGAGTGTCGTGACGTTCTCCTCGGCGATTATCTCGCGCAGGCGCTGCTCACGCTCGACCGCATCGGCCGCTTCCCTCGAACCTGAATCGCCAAGCGCCAGATCGAGTCCACGATGTACCAGGCGCTCAAGCCGGATGTTGGGATCCATGACGACGGTCGCGGCACCGGCGTAGCAGCCGAACATCCTGTAGATCGCCGGCTCGATACGCTCTGCCAGGGACTCCCGGATACTCTTCTCGACCTTGTGCACGATCATCTGCCGCGAGTCGGGATCCATATGCAGTGTGTCTCTCGGAGGAGAGAGCACTACCACGAACGCGTTGCCGGAAACCATGAGTTCGGCGACGATGTCCGAGTCGCGGATCACCGATCCCGCTATCGACTCGAGGGCGTTGGCCGCCTCGCGCATCACGTCGTCGAACACACGCCAACCGAAGATCTCCTCGATCTTGGAGTACTTCACGATATTGATGGCAAGAAGAGAGACCTCGCCTCGTTCTTCGAGCAGCATACGAATACGCGGGAAGAGCAAAGGGGTGGTGGGCAGACCGGTGACCGGGTCGAACAGAAGGTCCTTGACCTCAGGATGGTCGTCGATCACATCACTGAGCTCGAGCCACGACTCAAGAAGGAACGTGGTCGTGTGGCGCGGTCGGTCGTCCGTCACTTCATGACCCCCAGAATCCACCCAGCAGGAAACTCGCACACGAGTCTACCACCCTCTCGTCCCGCACACACTCAGGAATACATGATCCTAAGGGCCACCGCGCCGCTGGCGTCCAGCGGCACACTCAGGGCGGTGTCGTCGAGCTGGACAGGTGCGCCCCCACGTACGTCGGCCACTGAAGCGACTTGTCTGTCGAACACCATATTCGCGGTCACCTTGAGAGGTTCGTGATTGAGGAGCACCATGATGTCGTCATCCTCCCCGGTGAAGAGCGCCACTTCCACGTGTGGCACATCGCACGCGACTGGCGCACCGCAACCGGCACCCCGCGCCACGGCCCCGTAGACCTCTCGCAGCATGGCGGTGACAGCAGGGGGCGCAGCCCAGGGATCGCCCTGTGCGAGCGCCCGCTCGACAGGAGCGGCGACGTAGACCGCCCTGCCCTGCCCGACCTGGTTGACCGTGAGGAGCGGACTTCCCTTCGCGTCCGTGGCCACAACCGTGGCGCCCCCACTGCCCAGAAGCGCGAAGTTCGGTACATCGAGGTCTGCGTCGAATGAACGCAGCGCACCCAGGACGTCGGCCTGAGCGACCCTGCATGTCAGTGTCTCGCGACCGCCACCGTCCCCCAGGAACTCCACCCCGAACACCTCGCGGATCGCAGGATGGGCGTCACCCCCACCGTACGAGAGCACGATGGAGCCACCACCCTGTACGTATTCGACGAGGCGGTCCCACGTCTCATCCTCCAAACGGAAGACCGAAGGGATCACCAGCACGGAGTAAGCGCCGAACTCATCGCCCTCGCGTGCTACCGAGACAGGGACGTGCGCTTCCTTCACTCCGACATATGCCTGCAGACACGCCCGCGGATCGTAGAGGCCGGCAAGGTCCGGCAACGGGTTGTAGCGCTCGGCGGGGATGATGACCGCTACACGTTCTTGCAGCAGCGAATAGCGGCGCAGATCGATGCGAGCGGCAACGCGGATGAAGGAGCTCACCTCCGCGAGTGATGCCTTCGGACGCCCTTCGGCATCGGCGACGCCGACCAACACCTCGAAATGGTCGCGGAAGTACGGCTCACGCCGCTCCGTGTCCAGGTCCTTGTAGCGCTTCAACACGACTCCGGCAGCCCGGTTGATCAGGCCCGTGAAGAGCGCGACTCGCACCTGTGCCGCCTCTTCCGCCGGCGAGTTATCCAGCGCGAACACGCCGATATCGTCCATGAGCACCGGGAGATCTCGCGCGGCCGATCGCAACAGGAATGAGTCGAGGTACGTACTCGGCCCACGCATCAGTGGCCCTTCCGCCGCATAGGCCCGGTATGCCGAGGTGGCGTGGCTCACGGCGAACTCGCATCGGTCGAGAGCGGAGCGCGGGTCTACCCCGGTGGACCGGAACATCGTCTCCGGATCGGCCGACATCGTGATCGGTCGCTCGCCATCGACCTCCCGGATGGCATCGCGCATCGCATCGACCCAGGTCTCGATTTCTCCGACATCCGTGAAGCCCGAGAAGAACGCCTCGTTGCCGAGGTCCCAGGCGAAGATCGCGGATTCGGAGCGGAAGCGGTTGACCACCTTCTGGATCAAGGCGACCTCACGTGAGATGAGGTACGAGTCCGTTCGCGGATCGCGCTTCTTACCCCACGGAACGTCAATGAGCTCAGCATGACGGTCATCGGCGAAGAAGCAGACGATGACCTGCAACTTGTGTTCACGAGCGGCCGCCAGCAGGTCGGCAAGGCGTTCGATCGCATCCTCGTCGTACTGGCCTACCTGCGGCTCGAGGACCTTCCAGGAGATGAAGACGCGTACCATCGCCACGCGTGCGGCGGCGAGAGCCGCGAAGTCCTCTGCTGCGTCTCGCCCGTACCAGTCGTCCCAGCTGTCGGTCTCAGCATCGAGCGGGAAGTAGTTGACGCCGACCGGGAACAGGACGTTCCGGCGCGGCACCTTGCCGGGTTGCGGCGCAGCGGTCGGCTCAGCGGGGGTCGGAGTCGCGACTTTGGGCGCAGCCTTCTTAGGGGCGACAGGCGCCTCCTGTGAGCGAGTGGCGCGACTCACGCGCCTGTCCTTGCTTCCCCGACGGGTAGGCATTACGGTTTCCCCCCGGAGTAGGCGTCGTAGAGCTGCCAGAACAGTCCCTGGCGCCGGGTGTCGTGGTACGCGGCCCGACGGATCTCCCACGTCGCATCAGCGTACGCACCCTCGGTCAACAACACTGCGGCCAGCCCGAAGCGTGCGCGCACGCACGCGGGGTCGAGCTGAAGCGCCTTTCGATATGACTGGGCAGCCAGACCGTAACGCTGCAGTCCCAGCAAGGACTCCGCGTACAGCACGTGCGGCATGGCATTGTGAGGCACCGCCTTGGCAAGCGCAGAGAACACGCGCGCCGCGTTGCGAGAGAGCCCCGGCCGCTTTGAGAACGAAACACCCAGACAGTAGACCGCGGTAGGCGTACGAGTCGATATGGTGAGGGCCCGCAACGCGCAGGCCATAGCCTCGTTCACCGCCTCTTGCTTCAAGTACAGATAGGCCACAAGGCCGAGTGCCTCGGCATCGTCGGCGTTCTCGTCGAGGACCAGCCGGATGAGCTCCGCGGCCGCGAAGAAGTCCTCCTCGAACGCCAAAGCTCCCGCGGCGTCCAATCTGGCTTGACGGTCATCAGGCACGTCAGCGGGATCAGGAGCCGGGTTTCCGTCGTCATAGATCCCCGCGAGCTCGAAGAACAGGTCGTCCTGGCTCGGATCGAGCTCCCCCGCTTTCCTGAACCCGGGAAGCGCGGTGGCCATCCCTTCCTTCTTGAGCGCGGCGACGGCGAGATTGTACATCGCCCGCGCCTCGGTCGGATCCAGCTCCAAAGCCCGGCGCCACGCATCTATCGCTTCGTCGTCGAAGGCTGCGGCCGAGAACGCCTCGCCAAGCTGGACGTGCGCGATGACAAGTTCCGGCTCGACTTCAGCAAGCTCGTGCCATACAAGGATCGACTGGTCCCACATGCCTCCGCGCCGGTCGTACGCGAGCCCTAGTGCGAGATATGCGGGCGAACACTCGGCATCGAGCCAGATGGCCCTGCTCGCCGAGACGATCGCCTCATCGTAGAAGTCGCCCGCAAGCATCAGTTCCGCCAACAGACAGTGGATACGCGGGTCGGAATCGTCTATCCGCAGGGCCGCGTGGCACGCCTCGACCGCAGGTTGGACATGACCCTGCCGTGCAAGGCCCTCCGCGAGCGCTGACTGCTGGGAGCGGTCGGCCACGGCTATCAGCCACCTCCCAGCTTCTCGCGCGCGATGCGGCCGACTAGCTTCAGTGCACTCTCCGCCCCTTTGATGATCCCGTTGGCACCGACGCTCTTCGCTAGAGCCGGATCGGCCGAGAAGGGTCCGCCCGCGACCAGGATGAGGACCTCTTCATGCCCCGCCGAGGAGAACATCTCTCTTACGCGGGACACATCAAGGGCCGTCCCGACCATGTCCGCGCACACGATGACGATGCGCGCCCCCGTTTCCTCGAGGCGCTCCATGAAGTCTGATGGCCGCACGTCGACACCCATGTCGACCACCCGATGCCCCGCCTCCTTGAGGGTGGCGGCGATGATGTTCTTCCCCATGCTGTGATGGTCCCTATGCATCGAACCGATGATCACCGTCACGCCGGTGTCCTGCGCAGTGACCGGGGGCGCGACGAAGCTGGTTATCTGCTCGGCCACGACCGAAGCCTGCGTAAAGGTGATCTCGTCGATACTCCCCATGGCCCAAGCCCCGCCGAGGAGAGACAGGGCGGGAGCGAAGATCGTGTCGAAGAGCTGCTCCTGGGGGGTACCGCCCTTCTTGACGCGCTCGATGGCCGCGATCGCAGCGCCCGCATCCTGGCTCACGAAAGCCTGGTACAAGCGCGTGGTCGCATCATCTGCCACGGTACACCCCCTTCCTGCGATGGTTATGCATGCCTTCGATGGTCTGCCCAGTATTACAAAGAGCGGCCGGTGCGCAAAGGTGATGACCTGTGCGACCCGTCGCCGAAATGGCTGGTAGCGGTGGTGGGATTCGAACCCACACGGCCTTGCGGCCAGAGGCTTTTAAGGCCCCCTCCTGTGCCAATTCGGATACACCGCCTCGACGTTCGGCTGACTGCCGATCGGGGGCAAGGACATGCGATCTCATGTCTGAAGCCTCGCGTAAGAATCCAGCAGTAGCCCGTATAGTATGTCGTGCTCGCTCACGACCGTCGAATCCACACCCGCAAGCGCCATGACCGTCTCCAGTATCAATACGCCGGCCACGATCACTGGAGCACGGCCGGGGTGGAGCCCAGGCACCTGAAGTCGCTGCTCGAGCGGTATTCCCGCGAGATACTCAAGTGAGTCCGAAACGTCCTGCCCACCCAGGCTGAAGAGGTGGACCTTGTCCGGGTCGTACTCCACAAGCCCGAGACGCATCGCTACCAGCGAGGTCGCGGTCCCCGCCACAGACACAAGAGTCGAAGGACGTTCATCGAGTGTGTCGAAGAACCGGCGGAACTCCTCATACGTATGGGTCCGCGCGGACTCAAGCTCGCTGTGTGTGGGCGGATCGGACGTCAGGTATGCATCGGTGAGTCTGCGGGAACCGACGTCCACGGAGCGTGCCCGTATGATCTGCGCGGACGAAAGGTCGTCAGTGTCCGAATCGCCCAAGATCAGCTCCGTCGAGCCGCCACCGATGTCGTCGACAAGGACACTCTTGCCTCCCATCCCCCATGTCACACCGGAAAAGGTCAGCCTGGCCTCCGCGTCACCGCTGATCACTTCGGGAGTGACGCCGGATGTTGCCAGCAACGTCACGAACTCCTCGGCGTTATGCGCGTCACGGGCCGCAGATGTAGCGACCGCGAGATGCGCCTCCACGCCCAACTCCCGCATCATCTCCGAGTAACGTTCCACCACGTCCGCGACACGCCTCATCGCTGTCGGGTCGAGCGTCCGGTCAGGCCCCGACCCCTGCCCGAGATGCGTTATGTCGGTACTGCGTGCCACAGGGGCGATCGTGTCAGCGGTCACATCCGCAACGAGAAGGCGCGTCGTCACCGTACCTATGTCGATGGCAGCGAGCCTCCGGGGAGCACCGCTCATTGCCTCTCCCTGAGAAGACGACTGCACAGGTCGTCGGGGCAGGCGCGCGAGTCCATCCTCGTCAGAACGCCTTCACCGACCGGGTCATCGATACCCATCAGATACGTCGCAACGTGCGCATGTAGACACTTGGTGGAAAGCGGGCTGCGCTGCCCCGCGATCCCGACATCGGGAGTCGGGTCGGTACCCCCCGCGAGCTTCTCCCTCCGGGCGCGGTACTGTGCATCCGCAGAGATCATGCGGCTGCGCAACGTGCTCCTGGTCGCCAGCTTCTCTGACCACTCAGAGACCGCACACGCACTCTCCAGGCCATCGACATAGGCGACAAGCCACGGGCACGTCAGGTAGTACAGTGTCGGAAACGGGGTTCCGTCCTCGAGTACCGGAGCGGTCTCGATGACGAGCGGGCGACGGAATGGGCATCTTGCCGAGACGCGCCAACGGCCGCGCGGAGTGCGCCCGAGCTGAACCGCGACATAGGCAGGGTCATCCGTCTCTGGCATCACGCGCGCGACCCGCTCGGGCATGTCCATCGAAGTCACTCCTCGAACCCGAACAACGCATCAAGCATCCGTGACCACATGCCGGCCTGTTGCAAAGAGAGCTGCGGGGTAGCGGGCGCGGCAGCGGGCGCAGTAGCCGTCTCGTCACCATCAAGCACCACGTAGAGGTTCTCCCCCTCTTTCACCAAGCCCAGACTCTCCCGTGCCACCTCTTCCACACCCTCAGGTGTCTTGAGGCGATCCACCTGCTCTCTGAGCTGGCTGTTCCTCTCGCGCAGTCCCGCGAGTTCGCTCTCCAGCCGTGCTTTCTCACGCTGTTCCTGATAGTGCATTCGTGCCACAGGGTAGTACGACCACGCGGCGGCGATCAGGATCACCACGAGTGTCAGGGGAACGAGATGCAGGCGCCTGGACGGAGAGGCTGTGCGCGGTTTGGCCTTACCGGTCGCGGCGACCTTGCGTGCCGGCGTCCTGCGTCCGGCCGATGACGAATGCGACGGACGCTTTCGCGCGGACGCTACAACGACGCGACCTCCCCCGGGGGAGGTGCGTCTGCTCGATCGGGCCCCGTTGTACGACGTCTTCCGAGATGTCATGCGTCTACGATGTCCTGTGAGAAGGCCTGTGAGCTGACGGGCACTGTGCCCTTTTGCAGAATGATAGCACAGCTCACATGTGGTGTGTCGCATATACCTCAAGTTGAGGCTTAGGAGCCGGACCCTGCTTCCCGGACGAGGATGAAGTCGGTGGCCCCGCTGACTCGCGATGCGATGCCGGCGGTCACTGCGAAATGCTGCCCGGGCTCCACGAGTCCCGCTTCGGTCACCGCACTCTCGACGGCCCGAAGCATGTCATCGGTCTCCTCGGCGAGTGCCACTATCAGCGCAGTGACGCCCCAGACGAGCGCGAGGTTCCTGGCCACTTCAGGGTAGGGAGTGATGGCGATGACCGGAGTCGCGGGACGGTGTCGCGCAACAGCGCGTGCGGTCGCGCCGGACTGTGTCGCGGTCACGATCGCCGCCACCTCGAGTCCGTCGGCCAGCTCACAGACCGCCGAACTCACCGCGTGAGTCACAGCGGATATCCCCGAGTGAGACCTGCCCTGGACAGGCAAGTGGATCGCAAAGGAGGGTGCGTGTGCAGCCCCGCGCGAGGAGTCATCAGCGACGGCCGTCTCTGCGGTGCGCGCGATCCGGTCCATGGTCGCGACCGCCTGCAAAGGATACTCCCCCACCGCCGTCTCAGCCGAGAGCATGATCGCGTCGGCCCCCTCGAAGATGGCGTTCGCCACATCAGAGGCCTCCGCCCTGGTCGGAGTAGGTGAGGTCACCATCGATTCGAGCATCTGCGTGGCCACGATCACCGGTGTGCCCGTCTTCCTGCACGCGGAGACGATCCTGCGCTGCATGACAGGTACGTCTTCGGACGAGGTCTCGACTCCAAGGTCTCCACGAGCGACCATCACGGCGTCGGCGTGGGCGACGATGTCATCCACGTGAGCGATGGCTTCGTGTTTCTCGATCTTGGCCACGATCGGCACGGCAGAATCCCCCATGAGCTCCCTGAGCGCGCGGATATCGTCTGCACTGCGCACGAACGACTGTGCGATGTAATCGACGCCGGCTCGGATCCCCCAAGCGAGCACCTCACGGTCGTAGTCCGTGATCGCGCCGACTCCCAGGCTCACGCCGGGTACGTTGACCCCCTTGCGGCTGAGCAGGGCACCGCCCGCCACGACTTTCGTCCGGACCACCCCGGCATCCGCCGACTCGACCCGCAATTCGATGCGGCCGTCGTCGAGCAGGATCCGGTCGCCGGGGGACACGTCATCTGCCAGCGATGCGTAGTTGACGAACGCCTTGGTGGCGTCTCCGACACACTCCCCAGCCTCGAGCGAGAACGTCTGGCCCGGTTCAAGCTCGATGCCCGGCTCGACAGTACCGACCCGCACCTTGGGACCGGCGAGATCGAGCATGACCGCAACGTTGCGTCCGGCCCTGTCCGCCGCAGCCCGGATCCCGGCGATCCGGTCCGTGAGGTCAGTGATGCCGGAATGCGACGAATTCAGTCGTGCCACGTCGATTCCTGCAGCCACCAATCCATCAAGCCGCTCGCCGCCGTCGCTGGCCGGACCGATGGTCGCGATGATCTTCGTTCTGCGCACTCGTATCACCTCGGCAGGTGGATGTCACACGAGTGGTCTATTCCACAGTATCGCCCTCGGTACCCTTCGGTAGCCTGACGATCTGGATACCATCGGTCGAACGACGCACCGTCACGTTCTCGCGAGCGAGCCGGTGGACCGCGGTACGTAAGTTGCCGTACAGGCGTTCCTCTCCCCTCTGGTCGATCGATACTCTCATCGCACGGTCTCCGCCTGCGAGGAAGTAGCGCACGAGCCTGGTGGCCTCGCCGCGCGGCGTCGGATACGGGACGCGGACCTCGCTCGCGTCGAGTGCCCACGAGTCAAGGAGCCGGTCAGCAGGCTCCCACCCCGAGACGTTCACCACCAACAAGACCGCGCGCCTGCGGTTCTCAAGCTGGCCGACGCTACTCGACAGTATCCTGAGGCTGACGTCGAATCCCTGTACGGCAGCGGCTCGCGCAAGATAAGCCCAGTCCATGGAGTTATCATCGTCGAGCAGCAAGACGATCTTGTCCTTGACCCTCAAGCCCAGCTCGACGAGCAGACGGGACAATCCCACGCCTCTTCTGGGAGTGAACGTCACCACGGCGACGTCGAACGTCTTGTCCGGCGAGAGGTCCTCGACCATCCCCTGGCGGATGAGCAGCTTCGGAGAATCGGCGACGCTGCTGGAAAGCAAACGGCGCAGTAGCCCCGCACTTGGCTCCAGAGCCGTCACTCGACCGGCACGTTCGAGCAGTGGCCTGGTCAGCAGCCCGGAAGCCGCGCCCACCTCAAGCACACTCGCTTCAGGCGTCACTTCATCGAGAAGGAACTCCACGAGTCCGGGAAAGACACGCTCCTCGCCGAAGTCGATGTCGAAGTCATCGGCATGCCGCTCGCGCTGAGCAAGCGCTCTGTCGAGCGGCACCCCGTAAAGGGAAGTGCTGTCCCCGACACTTCCGGACATCGATCAGCGGACGCTGTAGAACGCGCCGGATCCCGGATACTCCGCCGACTCACCCAGCTCTTCTTCGATACGCAGCAACCGGTTGTATTTCGCCACGCGATCGGACCTGGCCGGCGCGCCGGTCTTGATCTGACCTGCGTTCGTCGCAACGGCGAGGTCCGCGATCGTCGTGTCCTCGGTCTCGCCGGAGCGGTGACTGATGACGCACGTATACCCTGCCCGCTTGGCCATCTCGATGCACTCAAGCGTCTCTGTAAGCGAACCGATCTGATTCACCTTGATCAGGATGGAGTTGGCAACGCCCATCTCGATACCGCGCGCGAGCCTCTCGGTGTTGGTGACGAACAGGTCATCGCCGACGATCTGTACTCTCGCGCCGAGGGCCTGGTTGAGAAGTCTCCAGCCCTCCCAGTCCTCCTCGGCCATGCCATCTTCGATGCTCGCGATCGGGTAGCGCTCCACCAGCCCGGTCCAGAACTCGACCATCTCAGCCGAGGAGAACACTTTGCCCTCCCCCTCCAGATGGTATGCGCCATCTCGATACAGCTCGGTGACCGCAGGGTCGATAGCGAATACGACCTGCTCACCGAGCGTGTAGCCGGCCTTCTCGACCGCCTCCGAGATGACCTGCAACGCCTCTTCGTTGCTGCCGAGGTCGGGGGCGAATCCGCCTTCGTCGCCCACGCTTGTGCTCAGGCCGCGCTCTTTCAGCACACCTTTGAGTGTGTGATAGATCTCGACACACCAGCGCAGGCCCTCGGCGAACGTCGATGCGCCGACCGGCATGACCATGAACTCCTGCAGGTCGACGTTGTTGTCTGCATGCGCGCCACCGTTGAGGATGTTCATCATCGGCACCGGCAACGTATGGGCGTTCGCCCCGCCGATGTAGCTGTACAGCGTGAGCTCCGTCGACTCCGCCGCGGCCTTGGCTACCGCAAGCGATACTCCAAGCACGGCGTTGGCACCCAGCTTGGACTTGTTCCCGCTGTCATCCAGCGAGAGCATAGTCGCGTCGATCAGACGCTGGTCGGTCGCGTCCAGTCCGACGATCTCGGGTGCTATCACGTCGTTGACGTTATCGACCGCGCCACGCACGCCCTTGCCCAGGTAACGAGCGGAGTCCGAGTCTCTCAGCTCTACGGCCTCAAACGCGCCGGTCGATGCCCCTGACGGCACGATCGCGTGGCCGAACGAGCCATCGGCCAATGAAACCTCGACCTCCACAGTCGGGTTGCCTCTCGAATCGAGGACCTCTCGTGCGTACACGTCGGTGATGTAGCTCATCTCTCGATCGTCCTTTCTCGTCATCAGGCTCCAGGCCTCCCCGCGGCGACCCTACGAAGGCCCGCGGCCTTGCGACTCACTCTCTTTCGCGTCCCCCCACATCCGCTCCAGGTGTTCGATACCCAGACCGGCGATGTCCGTGCCCGCCTCAAGCGCCGCCGCCTCCATATGACGCCAGCGCGCGGTGAACTTGTCGCACGTGGTCCTGAGCGCCTCCTCGGCATCGATACCTTGCTTGCGAGCAAGATTGACGATGGTGAACAGAAGATCACCGATCTCGCCCGCAGCCTCATCCGAGCCGGGGTCGGCAGCCTTGATCTCGTCGATCTCCTCGTGGACCTTCTCCCACACAGCGTCGATGGTATCCCACTCGAAGCCCACACCGACGACCCGGCGCGATATCTTCTGTGCCCGCATCAGCGCCGGGAGCGCATGCGGTATCCCGTCGAGGAGCCCGGTGCTGTCCGAACCCTCATCGCGCTTGACGGCGTCCCACAGCCTGGTGACGGCCTCAGGCGTGTCCGCTTCCTCACAGCCGAACACGTGCGGATGGCGTCTGCGGATCTTCTCGGTTATGCCCGCGACCACGTCCTCGATGGTGAAGGTGTCGTGCTCGGCGGCGATCTGTGCGTGGAGAACGACCTGCAGCAAGACGTCACCGAGCTCCCCGGCCAATGCCACCGGGTCTCCTGACTCGATCGCCGCTACCGCCTCATACGCTTCTTCAAGCATGTGCCGGCGCAGACTGACGTGGTCCTGCGCCCGGTCCCAGGGACAACCGTCCGGAGAACGCAGGATATCGATCAGGCGTACCAGTTCATCAAAGCCGCACGGCAGCGTGATGCGCGAGGGCCCGACGTACACTGCGGTCTCATCCCCGAGCGGCGCATCCACAAGTCCCGTGACCGTGACCATCGAAAGCGAGAACCCGCCGTCGGGCAACCTCGACGCCAAGACCACCTCGTGATCGCCGGGGTAGACCTGGGAGAGCCGCTCGGACACCCGGCGCGAAAGCATGTGGTTGCTCACGCCGGTGACGATCAGATGTGACAGACGCTGCTCGATGGAAGGTGACAGCGAGCGCGCGTCGATGATGTCCAAATCGGCCGTCAAGTCGATGTCGAAGGCCATCAGGATGACCTGCAATGGAGACAGCGGCGGGAACACATCCAGACCGCCGCCGACCCGGGAGAGTAATCCGGACAGCATCCCCTGACGCATGAAGGGGTACCCCGGTGTCACGTACGCGACGTCACCCTCCCGCGACATCGAGGTCAGGTGCTCGATGACACGGTCGACGGGCGCATTCGCCGTCAGCCCGAGATCGGCCAGGGAGACGAACGTGATACCTGCCGAGGAGAGCGCGTACGCGAGGGGTCCGTCAGTGGAGGGCACGACCACGCTCGCGGAGCGGCGCAGCCTCTCCAGCGTCGCCGCTGGCACGTCTTCGTCCAGGCCGACGCCCACGATCGCTATCGAACCCACAGGACCCCCTCGCCCGCCCCGTGGCGGCTTATTCGGACTCTTCGGCCTCGCCTTCGCCACCGTCAGCGTCTGCGGCGGGCGGCGCCTGCAGTTCGGGCACGAGGATCTCGATCTCGGCCTTCTCCCGCAGCTCATCGATGTACTTCTGGTAGGCTTCAGTGTCACGCTGCCGCTGGATGAGCTGCTCCACCTGGTCGACGACCTCCTCGAGAGGCTTGACGCTCTCCTCGCGCCTCTCGAGGACCTTGATGATGTGCCAGCCGAACTCGGACTGAACGAGCTCGGAGATCTCACCCACGGCCAGAGCGTCAGCAGCCGCCTGGAACTCGGGGACGAAGGGCATGGTCGGCCATCCGAGGTCGCCACCCTCCGCAGCGCTTCCGGGGTCCTTCGAGTGCTCCTTCGCCAGCGCAGCGAAGTCGCCTCCGGCTTTGACCTCGGCGAGTACCTGCTCGGCGGTCTCCTTGTCCTCCTCGTCGAAGAGGATGTGCGCGGCATGGACCGCTGCCTGGTCGGTGAAGATGTTCTTGTTCGCCTCGTAGTACTCGGCGATCTGCTCGTCGGTGATCTCATCGCCCTCGCTCAGAGAGGCCATGAGCGCCTCGTTGATGAGCTGCTCGCGTACCTGGTTCTCCAGCTCCTCGACCGTCATGCCCGCCTGCTCCAGAGCGGCATTGAACTGCTCGTCATCGGCGAACCCGCTCTTGAGTTCAGCGAACTTGGCGTCGACATCCGCATCGCTGACGTTGATGCCGCGCTCCTTGGCTGCCTGACGGATCAGGGCCGAGTTGATGAGCGAGTCGAGGATGCGCTGCTTCATGTCGAGCAGGCGGCCCTCGCCGTCGGCCCCCTCGAACATCGTCGGATACTGCTCGATCACCTTATCTACCTGCGCGTTGAGCTCGGACAACTTGATGACCTCGCCGTTCACGCGCGCGGCGACGTCCTTATCGGTGCAGCCTGCCGCACCGAAAGAAAGTCCGGCTACCAGCACGGCTGTCAGAAGCACGCGAAACGCTCTCATGGAACCTCCAGGGGATCAAGCGGAATCAGCTCCGGACAGTATAGCACCGAGCAGCTCCTGAGCAGCGTCAATCACAGAAGCTCCATACTCCAGTGGCACCGCCACCGCCCGCTCCCGTTCGAGCGTGACCGCACCACGCGCCGCCAGAGCGCCTTTGAGCGCTCCTTCCGGCTCCAGAGGGGCGAACCTGAGCCGGTTACGGACGAGCGTGACACTGGTCAGCCCCGCCTCCCCCGCAAGTGCCCTTACACGCGCCACACCGAAGAGATCTATGGCCGGTTGCGGCATAGGGCCGAACTGCTCGCGGATCTCCGCGGCCACGGCGTCGAGCGCTTCCACGCTCGGCGAGCCTGCGAGGCGGCGGTAGTACCGCACGCGCTCTCCGGCATCCGGCAGGTACTCCTCGGGAAGGAACGCCGAACCGGGGAGGTCCACTCTGACCTCCGGGAACGCGACCGCAGGTTCTCCACGCGCCTCGGCCACCGCTTCGCGCAGCATCTCGGAGAACAGGTCGAAACCCACCGCACTCATGTTGCCGTGCTGCTCGGCGCCCAGGAGCGAACCTGCGCCGCGGATCTCGAGATCGCGCATCGCGACCTTGATGCCGCTGCCCAGGCCGGTGTTGTCGCTGATGGCCGTGAGCCGCTCTATCGCCTGGTCGGTCAGCGCCTCGGTCCGGGGGAACAGGAAGTACGCGTATGCCTTGACGTGACTGCGCCCGACGCGCCCCTTGAGCTGGTAGAGCTGCGCAAGACCCAGGCGCTGCGAGTCCTCGATGATGAGCGTGTTGGAGTGCGGGTTGTCGATGCCGCTCTCGATGATCGTCGTCGCCACGAGCACGTCGTACTCGTTGGCCGCGAACGCCTCCATCACACGCTCGAGCTGCTTCTCGTTCATCTGCCCGTGCGCGACTCCGACGCGCGCTTCCGGCGCCGCGCCACGCACCCGCTCCACCGCGTCGTCGATGGTGCGCACCCGGTTGCTGACGTAGTAGACCTGCCCGCCGCGCTCGAGTTCCCGCCTGATCGCCGAGGAGACCAGGTCCTCGTCCCATATACCCGCATGGACCTGGACTGGGAAGCGGTTGGGTGGCGGTGTGTCGATGACGCTCATGTCGCGCACACCCGAAAGCGACATCTGCAGTGTGCGCGGGATGGGCGTTGCCGAAAGCGTCAGGATGTCGACCTGCTCGCGCAGGTTCTTGAGGTGCTCCTTGTGCTCGACGCCGAAGCGCTGCTCCTCGTCTATGACTACAAGTCCGAGGGCGCGGGGAGTCACGTCGCGCGACAGCAGGCGGTGCGTGCCGATGAGTATCTCCACCGTCCCCTTGGCGAAGCCTTCGAGTGCAGCCTTCTGTTGTGACGCGGTACGGAAGCGCGAAAGCACCTCTACCCGCACCTCGAAGGGCTCGAAGCGCTCCGAGAACGTCGTGAAGTGCTGCTGTGCCAGGATCGTTGTCGGGCAGAGCACCATGACCTGCTTGCCGTCCTGCACCGCTTTGAACGCCGCCCGGATGGCGACCTCCGTCTTTCCATAGCCCACGTCCCCGCAGATGAGCCGGTCCATAGGCTTGTCCGATTCCATGTCTGCCTTCACGTCGGCGATCGCAGCAAGCTGATCGGGCGTCTCTACGTACGGGAACATCGCCTCCATCTCGATCTGCCACGGGGTGTCGGGCGCGAACTCGTGCCCGCTGACCGCCGAACGACGGGCGTAGAGGTCCACGAGGTCGAACGCCAGCTTGCGTGCGGCCTTTCGTGCCTTGCCCGTCGCGCGCGACCAATCAGCGGTGTTCAGACGCGTGACTCTCGGCGCCGAGCCATCGGGGCCCACATACTTCGAGACCCGGTCGATCTGATCGACCGGCACATAGAGCTTGTCGCCCTTGGCGTACTGGAGGACCAGATAGTCTCGCTCCACACCCAGCACCTCGCGACGCTGCATCTCGACGAACAGCCCGATACCGTGCGTGGCGTGTACGACGTAGTCCCCGGGAGAGAATGCGAACGTCATCTCGGTCGGGTCCGCCTGGCGTGCGGCCTTCATGCGTGCCGAGGAGCGCGGGTAGACGTCATCGATACTGACGACCGCCACGTGTGCGGCGGGAACGACGAAACCTGCAGGCACCTCCGTGGGTGACAGGTACACGATTCCCGGTGCCGGAGGCTTGTCGCTCAGATCCTCGACGCTCAGCCCTGCCTGGGCCAACGTGTCACCGATCCGGCGGCGCGCCCGGCGTTCGGGTACCGAGACCACCACCACGTGCCCTACGTCCAGGAGTGAGCGGACGCCGGCGATGAAGCGCTCCTCGCCCCCGGAAACCTCCGGACGGCGCGCGGGCAACTCCACATCCGCCACGCCGCCTGTGTGCAACGAGGAGAGCACCGTCAACCGCTGGCGACCCCCGAGGTCTATGCTGCCGGGCGGCAGGATGAGGCCGTCGAGCGGGACGTGGGCGGCTTTCGCGGACTCGGCCAGTTCGTCATGGCGCCGCGTCAGGTCCGTGAACAGCGAACGCGGTTCTACGACGGCCATGAGCGTTCCGGGAGCCATGTAATCCGTCAGCGCACCTTGCGATTCGTAGAACACCGGCAGGTACCGTTCGATGCCGTTGAACTGCACTCCCTGCGAGATGAGCTCGAGATGATGCGTCACGAATGGGTCCTTGAGGGCCTTGTCCGCAAGCGCACGGGCAGCGCGAGCTGCGGCCCTTCCAGAAAGCGCTACCTCACGGCAACAGAAGACCTCGGTCACACCCGCATCGCCGATCGTCTGCCCGGTGGACTGGACGTAGCGGCGAAGCGACTCTATCTCGTCGCCGAACAACTCGACCCGCACAGGCCCCGCGGCGTCGCTCGGGAATACATCGAGCACGCCACCGCGCACCGCGTACTGTCCGCGCTCAGTGGCAACGTCGACGCGCTCGTATCCCATGCGAACGAGCTTCTCGCTCGCGACCTCGACATCCAGCGTCGAACCCGCTTCGAGTACCAGTGGCACATAGACGCTGCTGCCCTCCGGTGGCAACGCCCGCAACAAGGCCCGCGCCGAAGTGACCACGACCACTTCGCGACCTGTCGACAGCGCGTGCAGGGCCCTCGCCCTGCGACCTGCGAGCTCCACCTCCGGAGCGAGTTGCGACCAGGGCGGGTCCTTGCGCTCGGGGAAGTGCAGCACCCGCTCCCTGCCCAGCAGCGCGATGGACTGACGAGCGAAGCGCTCGGATGCCTCCTCACCCGCGACGACCACCAATACCGGCCGAGGAGACCGTGCGAACAGCGCGGCTACCGCCAGCGGCCGGATCAGGCCGGGAGTGGCTATCGCCGCGTCCGCTCCCTGGTGAAGCAGCTCCTCGATCTGCGCGAAGCCGGGGGTAGCGGCGAGGCGTTCAGCGATGTGTTCGAGCAAGGGCATCAGCGGCGCTCCTCGGCAGACAGCACGACAGCCCGCGACGGCATACCGGCGCGGGGCTCACCGAGGGTATCCCCGGTAAGGCCGAGGGTCAAGCGTGCAAAGCCCGTGGAGAGTCCCGCTCGGCATATCTTCTGCTCGCGGGTCCCTACTTCAGCGCGTTGGCGACCTCCGTGCGCACGGCATCGGAGACAGCGTTGGCGCCTCCGAAGAACGTCACACTGTCGATGACGCCCTTGTTGGCCACAAGCGCATCACGGGTCGGGGTGGACAGTGCGGTCGAGCGGGTGAGCAGCATGACGCTACCCTGCTTGCCTTGCAGCACGCCTCCGGCAAGCGCGTCGGGGAAGTTCTCGCCTGTGGCGATACCGACACGGTTCCAGCCAAGGCCTGCGTTCTGCACCCCGTAGGTGGCGACTTCCACCGCGGTGGCGTAGCGGTTGGCTCCCGCAAGACGGCGCACCTTCGCGTTACCGTAGGTGGTCTTGAGGTAGTCTTCTACCGGCTGCGAGACCACAGCGGTGCCGCCGAGTACGAGCACGTCGGTGACGCCTGCCATCGCTGCCTGCGTACCGGCGGTGATGCCACGCGTGGGATGGGCCAGATACAGCGGCCAGTGCTTGGCAGCGGCAAGAGGGGCTGCGGCCAAAGCATCGGG
This sequence comes from Actinobacteria bacterium UBA7524, assembly GCA_002478275.1. Classification (GTDB taxonomy): domain Bacteria; phylum Actinomycetota; class Coriobacteriia; order Anaerosomatales; family UBA912; genus UBA7524. Next base: position 37,898 of record DLMY01000050.1, on the reverse strand, counting down.
GAAGTTGCCTCCGGTGGCCACGAACGCCTTGCCGTCGTAGGCACCGCCCTTGAGTGTGATGACGCGCTTGGCGACCGCATCTGCGGTCTTGTAGCGGTCAGAACCTGCGATGCGCTCGACGTTGGTGTTGCCAAGAAGCGTCTTGAGCGCCGCTTCGACGTCTGCGCCCACAGCAGCCGTACCGCCCAAGATGATCGCCTTGGTGGTTTTCAGGCGCTTGATCTCATCGGTCACTGGAGTTGATATCGAACCTGCGCGCACAAGCAGCACCGGTCCGTCGAGAGCGCCTGCAAGCGAGGAGCCGCCGAGAGCGTCTGGCCAGTTCTCACCGGTGGCGATGACCACGGTGCGCGCTCCTGCCGGATCGAGCCCTGTCGGGTAGGCGCGGATCGATGCCTCTACAGCGGTCGTGTAGCGGTTGGAGCCCTCGATGGGAACGACCGTAGCCTCGTTGACGGTGATAGAGACCGTGACGGTGTTCGAGTACGCCTTGCCGTCGTAGGCACGGTACGTGAAGGTGTCGGTTCCCACGAATCCCTTTGCAGGCGTGTAGATGAACCCGCCGTTCGCATTCAGGGCAAGCGTTCCCGATGAGACGTTCTGCACCAGGTGCGCGGTCAGCGGGTCGCTCTCGGCATCGGTGTCGTTTGCGAGCACACCGGGAGCGGGTACGTTGAGAGCCGTGCCTTCGAGCACCTGATAGGCGTTGGCTACCGCGACAGGCGCGGTGTTGGGGGGCGGCGGTGTTTCCTCGGCCACTCCGATCGACCGCGTGAAGACCGTGCTTGCGTTCGCGCCGCCGTCGATGGCACGGACGTGCAAGTACCAGGTGCCGGGCGCAAGGTCCTCGGCCACGATCTGTGACTCCGCACCGCGGGTGTCCACGACCTCATCCGGCACGGTATCGGGCTGCTGATCGACCACCCACGAGTAGCCGACCACATGCGAACCTGTGTCATAGACATCGACAGAAGCGGTGAAATCAGCTGCCGGATACGCTACTCCGGCCACCGGATGGGTCGCCGAACGTACTCCGAGGATCAGGGGTGCGGTCACGTCGCCCACGGCGATGGCGAACGTCGGGACGCGGTACGTCCCGGTGTCACCCAAACCAAGCTGGCCCGAATCATTGAGGCCCCACGAGTAGACCAAGCCCGCCGCATCGATGACGTGCGAAGAGAAGCCCCTCGTAGTGACACCTGTCCAACTTGACGCGCTACCCACCCGCGTCGGGATACTGCGGCTCGTGGTGTCACCCGTACCGAGCTCACCCCTACTGTTGGATCCCCACGCCCACAGCGTGCCGTCGGCCTTGAGCGCGAGAGAGTGCAGCGACCCCGCAGAGACATCCGTCCATCCGGAACCGGCGACCTGGGTCGGCACCAAACGATTCTCTGTATCGCCCAGACCCAGCTGACTATTGTCGCCTCGCCCCCACGCCCAGAGCGTACCGTCCGCGCGGACGCCGAGAGAATGGCCGCCTGCGCTTGCCGCCACCCAGTCGTCAAAGGAGCCGACCTGCACGGGTGCATTGCGGTCTTCCTGGTCACCCAGGCCGAGCCGACCCAAGAAGTTGTCGCCCCAGGCCCAGAGCGTGCCGTCGGCTTTGCGGGCGAAGGTGTGCGATGCAGCGTCGAGGACCTCTGCCCAGTCACTGTCGGTACCTACTTGTGTGGGCGTAGGTCGTATCGGCTCCCAATCCCCGTGTCCGAGCTGGCCCTCCGTGTTGAGGCCCCAGCTCCAGAGCGTACCATCGGCCTTGAGGGCGAAGCCGCTGTACGTTCCGGCCGCAACCGAGATCCAGTCGGTATCCGTACCCACCTGAGTCGGCACGGACCGCGCAACCATCGTGTCACCCTGCCCCAGCTGCCCCTGGTTGTTGTAGCCCCAGCTCCACAGCGTGCCGTCGGCCTTAAGGGCGAGCGTGAAGTCCGATCCGGGAGAGACGTCGGCCCAGTCGGCAGCCGCGTCCACCGGAGCCGGGCTCAACCGCGTGCCCGACCCGCCGGCCTCACCATACTGGTTGGAGCCCCAGCCCCAGAGCGTCCCGTCGCCCCTGAGCATGAGCGCGTGGTTGTATCCGGCAGCCACGCCGATGGGCTGCTGGCCAGCATCGCGCACGCCAGCGAAGATCACCTTGGGGGCGTAGTACTGTGCGTAAGCACCACTGCCGTCACCGAAGCGCCGAGCGCCAGCCTCGTCGTAGCCCCATGCCCACATCGAGCCGTCATGCCCTAGCGCGCGTCCGCCGTAGTCACCCGAGGCGATCACCGACCAGTTCACGGCATCACCGATCTGCACAGGGAAGAAGCGCCGATCGGTCGTTCCATCTCCAAGCTCGGAGTAGCCGTTGTCGCCACACGCCCACAACGTGCCGTCCAGCGCTATCGCATACGAGGAGTAGTCGCTCGTCGATACCGCGTACCAGTGCTCGACACTCCAGTCGTCGGTCAGCAGACGCGTCGGCTCCCAGAAGATGGTCGCCCCGGTCTCGCCGAGACCGAGCTGGCCACTCCCGTTGTCGCCCCATCCCCAGAGTGTTCCGTCAGCTTTGAGCGCCAGCGAGTGCTTGTTGCCGCATGAAAGCGTCACCCAGTCCGCATCCTCGCCCACCTGGATCGGTGCGCGCGGATAGTCCCAGAGGTCCGGGACCCCGATCTTGCCTCCACCGTGATCCCCCCATCCCCAGAGCGTGCCGTCGGCCTTGATGCCCATCGCGTAGCTGAAGTAGGCGTCAACCGCCACCCACGGCACATCGGAATCGACCATCTCCGGAGACCAGATGTTCGTCTCAGCTGAATCGAGACCGAGCTGACCGTCACGGTTCCATCCCCACGCCCAAAGCGTGCCGTCGTCCTTGATCGCATAGGAGGTGTACGCACCGACGGCCACATACGACCAGTCGTCATCGCTGCCTACCTGTACCGGGCTGATGCTGTACGTCGCCCCGCCGTCGAGTTCCACGCCCAGCTCACCCTGCGCATCGTCGCCCCACGCCCACAGCGTGCCGTCACTCTTGAGGGCGAGGTTGTGGTTCTGGAACGTGACGACCGTCTTCCAGTCCGCATCGGTTCCTACCTGCGTGTACGTGGGAACGATCGCCCACTCGTCCCCGATTCCCAGGCCCAGGCGACCGTAGCGGTTCAGCCCCGCAGCCCACATCGTGCCGTCCTCGCGGACCGCGATCGAATGGGTCTGCCCCTCGGCGATCGCCGACCAGCCGTACGCCGCACCGACAGCAGTGGGCTCCTTCACATCACTGATGGTCTCGGTACCGAGCGCGCCGCCCGTGTTCCTGCCCCAAGCGTGAAGCGAGCCGTCGACCCGGACTGCCGAGGAACGATAGTCGCCAGTAGCAGCACACACGGCGATCCAGTCATTGCCGGAGCCCGTGTGTGTGGGTATCAGCCGACCCTCGAATGTTCCGTCGCCCAGCTGGCCATACGCGTTGTAGCCCCAACCCCACAACGTGCCATCGGCCTTGATGCCGACGGTGTAAGACATGCCTGCAGAGACCGCACGCCACCCGTCGCCGATCTCTACCGGAGAGGTTCTCTGGCCCGTCGTACCGTCACCGAGCTGCCCCGAGTAGTTGTCACCCCATGCGTACAGTGAGCCATCGGCTTTGATCGCCATGGAGTGCCACCAGCCGGCATCGACTGAGATCCAGTCCTGAGCGGTCCCCACCTGGGTAGGCGTGCCGACCGACACCGATGTGTATCCGAGTCCAAGCTGGCCATCCGTATTCTGACCCCAAGCCCAAAGGGTCCCGTCGGCCTTCAGGGCCACGAGATGGGCACTTCCCATCGAGAATGCCACCCAGTCGTCGTGGTTCGGAACCTGCGCGGGAGTCTGACGCGTATCGGTGTCACCGAGCCCGAGTTCCCCGTAACCGTTGTAGCCCCAGGCCCACAGAGTACCGTCCGCTTTCAGCGCAAACGTGCTGCCGTTACCGCCCTGGCTGTCCACAGCGACCCAGTCGTCATCGGCGTTCACGAGCGTCGGCTCGTACCGCGTGCTCGAATCGCCGAGACCGAGCGCGTAGTTGGTGTTGTCTCCCCAAGCCCACAGCGTGCCGTCGGCCTTGATCGCGAACGAGCGCGAGTTACCGGCGGAGACGTGGACCCAGTCGCGGTCAACACCCACCTGCAGAGGCACCCGGGTGGAGTTGACGCCAGAGCCCAGCCCGAGCGCCGCGCCGCTGGTCCCCCATGACCACAGCGTACCGTCCGAGCGGATCTCGAGTGTGTAGCCTGCGCCCACCGCAAGCGTGCGCGGCTCCATCTGGCCCCGCAGGTTCGCCTCGGCAGAAGCCGGAACGGTGAACTGCACCGACAACATCAGCAGCGCGAACACCAAGAGCGACCTCACGAACCGATCTGCGAACCTGACTGCGCGCGTCGAATACGTCACCTGCGGCACCTCCCACTTGAGCGTTCACTTCTCGCGATACCGCCGCAGGACACGCAGGCGGCCCTGGCGCTGATTATATCAGCAGGCCGGACAGGTACTGGTTGACGAATATCGATGAAGGCCCGTCCCCGGGCCTTCATCGGCACTGGCGTATAGGGATGCCTGCACTGCACTATGGGGTCGTACGCAACCCCCGTTCAGGCCGCGAGAAAGTGTGGCAGAACGAGCATTCGTAGCGGGCATGCCTGGAGTGCACAGCGGCGAAAGTCATCGGGCTCTTAGCGTTGTGGCACTGGACGCACACCGTGGACTCCGGGCCCTTGAGTGCGTATCCCAGGTCCGCCTTGAGATTCATACGCGTCGTCGAGCCGTGGCAATCCGCACACTGCAGCGCATCGGTCGCCGGCGGGACCGAGTGATTGAGCGCTTGGTACGTGCTCGTCTTGACCCAGTCGACCGCGTCGGTCGAGGCGAATCCCATCTTCGTGAGTCCGATGCCGGTCGCCGTGTACGGGTTACCGGACCCGATCATGTAGTCAAGCGTATCGATCCCCACAAGCATGCGGTTAGCTGCACGCATCGGCTGCGTGGCGGTCTTGTACTTGAACGGATAGAGCTTGGTACCGCTCCCATTCACCGTGCCCACGGGCTTGGAGGTCGCATATGTCCCGTCCGTCCCCAGCGTCAGATTCGCATCGCGGAGCAGCATGTTGTCGTTCGTACCGTTCCACCACCTGTAAGCAGGCGTGACGTTGTTCGCCTTGGTGCTGCCGGGATGCCACGGCTTCGCCCCCGAGACATTCGTGACCAGCCAGTTGCGGTCGATCTCGGTGGCCTCGGTCGCGGCCGAATCCGCAGCGTTGCGCCCGTACGCCGGGATGTGACATGTCTGACACGCGACGCGCGCAACATGCTTCTGAACGGCCGAGGAGTGCCCGGCCACGTTGTCACCCGGATGACAGGTAGACGTCGAACAGGTCACCTCGCCCGGATTGTCGGTGACTCGCAGGTCGGATCCACGACCGGTGACCTTGTGTTTGGACCAAGCGTGACACGACTGGCACGACAGGTCGCCGCCCGTGGTCGCCATGTGCACGTCGTAGTTGCGGTCAGTCGTGTTCGCGGTCGCCCACGACAGGTCACCACGCTTGACGGCGTCACCACCGCCCGCGTACGCGTGGCACGACAGGCAGCTGGCCCGGGTGGGGGCCTTGATGGTCCGCACATATGAATCAAGAAGGGCCGTGTCGGTCGTGCTCGGCCCGAGCGACCCGTCGGCAAGACGCGTGCGGACCTTCGAGTAATCGTCGTTGTGACAGACAAGGCAGTCCACATTGAGCAGTTGCTCTCTGGTGGGCGTCTGCGTCCAGACCGGAACCGCACCTCGGCCTGCGTGACACTTGCCGCAGATCTGCCAGTTGTCGCCCACACTGACACAGTAGCTGTTGATGGCGTTCGTCAGTTTGCCCTGCAAGATGCCGGGCTGGTTGACGTTCTCAGGCGCCTGCCCCTGCCACTGGTAATGCACGCCCTGGTAGGCATCACCGAACTCGCCGGGGTGACAACTCAGGCAGTTTGCAGGGTAGTTCGACCAGCGCAACGCGGCATGTGGTGCATTGGGATCGGGCTCCGGCTCTATGTCCGGGTCTGGGTCCGCATCCGGATCCGGGTCTGGCGTACCGGAGCCGAGCGCGGCGCCTACCTGCGAGCGCACAGCCTCGCTCACGGCACTCATGCCGCCAAGGAAGCTCACATTGTCGATCGCTGCTCTGTGCGTCTCGATACAGGCTCTGGTAGCACTGTGTAGCTCGGTACCGGTGGTCAGCAGCATCACGGAGTCGGCAAGGCCTTGCATGACACCACCGGCAAGCGCATCGGGAAACCCGGTGCCTGTCGCGATGGCAAGGCCGTCCCATGACAGACCGAAGCGACTCACGCCGTACGTCGCGACATCCACCGCGGTAGCATATCGGTTCGCGCCGGCAAGCCGGTGCACCTCTGACGCACCGAATCTACCGGCAAGTTCGTTCTCAACGGCGGTCGAGACGGCGGCGGTACCGCCAAGCACGACCACTTCATCGACACCGCAACTCTGCATGGCGTCCCACGTTGACGGAGCCAATCCCTGCGGCCCGACCAGGAAGATCGGCCTGCGAGTCGCGACGGAGAGCGGCGTCGCGGCAAGCGCATCGGGGAAGTTGACGCCTGTCGCCAGGAATGCGCCTCCTGTGAACTCCGGCGCCCCTGCAGTGCGCTGGGTCACCGCACGTGCGATCTCCTCGGCGGTCTGATATCTCGAACGGCCGGCGATCCTTGTCACGTTCGAACTGCCGAGGAGCCCGGCAAGCGACAGCTCGACCCCGGTACTGACTGCCGAGGTACCGCCGAGTACATAGGCCTTCCTGGCTCCGAGCCGGACTATCTCATCAGACACCGACGAGGGCAGCGCTGCCGGCTCCGTGAGCAGGACGGGGCCTCCGACGGCCGCAGCGAGTGCGCCTCCTCCAAGCGCATCTGGCCAGTTGCGGCCCGTGGCGATCACCACGGCCGGAGCACCGGTGGGAAACGTGTGCCTGGATGCCTGGATAGCGGTGTCGAAGCGGTTGTTCCCGGCGATGTACGTGAAGCGTTCGTCCACCGGGGCTGGTGGTTCAGAAGTGGGCGGCGGATTCACAGCGGTGACCGTTGTCTGCCCGATGCCGGTGTTCGTGCCCGGGCCCGCGACCGCGTAGAGGGTGTATATCTGCCCGTTGGCAACGGTGAACTGGCCTGTCGCACCGGTCATGCCCACCTGCTTGACGGAACCCGCGAACACCGCGACTGCATCCGCCGTCGGAGCACTGTACGAGAAGGTGCTGGCCGAACCTGAGTTCGAAACCAGCGAGGCGCTGACGGGCACATCGACCCCTCTGTGGCACGATGTGCACACGCCCGTGTAGACGGTCCTCGCGTAGGCCGCACCCGACAGGGCACCCCACGCGAGCGCCGTCGCCACGATCACGATGGCGATTCTGATCCTATGCAATTCTAAACACCTCCAAAAGGAGACGGCCGGTACGCCGGCATAGCGGCGATCCCCTCCCGGTAGCACCATGCATGCCTTGACCCGCACGCACACACAATGCACAGAACCGCCCCACGGCATGCCGACAGTCGTGCGCGTGTGCCCGATTACCACGCCCACAGACGGCTCAAGTCGCGTGCGCGATACGAGGTCGACTCGGCTAGTGAATCCGGCCGGGGGTTTGGGTAACATCTCAGTCGGTGAACAACCGGCGCCACGCGCCGAGTTGTCGCCACGGGGGGTATCGATCTGCCGACACGAACATACGGTCACCTGAGTCGGCAGGGAGCCAATGGTGAGACCGACCTCGAACCGGGGTCGGTCTTTATTCGTGCGGCCGGATGGGTGCCGCAGGGGCTGGTGAAGTGAGGTGACTCTCCGTTCTCGACCGTCCCGGTGTACTGCTCGTTCGAGAGAAACGGATGCTGAACGATGAAGAGACTATCGCTCGTCTTCATACTCGCAGTAGTACTGATACTCGCAATAAGCACACAGGCCTTCGCGGTCGAATTGCTGACCAACGGCGACTTCGAACTCGGCAACGGCGTCGGGTTCAGTTCGGAGTACACGTATGTGGCCGCGACCGGGCACTCCACCCTGTGGGGTGAGGGAACGTACGCTCTGGGCAAGGACCCGTACGACTACCACGCGCACTGGGTGTACGGACCTCACGGAGACCACACCACACCCGACGACCCGGCCGTGGGCAATATGATGATCGTCAACGGCTCGACCACGCCGAACAAGGTCGTATGGACCGCCCCGACAGTGAACGTGCTACCGGGACGCGTGTATTCATTCTCGTTCTGGGGTGCCAAGAGCATCGGTGAAGCGCCTCCGACGCTGGATCTCTATATCAATGACGTCAAAGTGGACACATATGTCGCAGACGGAGCGGTCGGCCAATGGGTCCAGTACGACTACCACTGGACCGCCGGAAGCGCCACGACCGCGACACTGAAGCTCGTTTCGCCGACACTGGCCGCCAGCGGCAACGACTACTGCCTGGACGATTTCTCGCTCGACGAGTACATCGCCCAGGTAACGGTAGACATCAGGCCCATGAGCGATCCGAACGCCGTCAACAACAACGGCAAAGGCGTCATCCCTGTGGCGATCCTGGGCTCGGCCACGTTCGACGTGACGACCATCAATCCCGCGACGGTAGCCCTGGACGGCATGGCAGTGCGGTTCAAGGGCAAGAGCATGACCGCTCAAGCCTCGATCGAGGACTACAACTTCGACGGATACGACGACCTGATCGTCCATATCGAAGACGTCGACGGCACATACCTCCCCGGTCAGACCATGGGCACGGTCACTGGCTTCTTCTGGGCCGGTGGTGCCTTCTCTGGCACTGACACTCTCAAGATCGTGCCAACCAACTAGAACCTTTCACTGGCCGAGGAAACCTCGCTCGGCAGCGAGTGGCCCGTCCCTGAAACAACAGGAGCCGGACACACCGTCCGGCTCCTGTTTCACGAGCGGCGTCCCGCGAATTCGCACCTCAAGCCAGTCAGAAACACGACCGAAACACGCGGCCCGTAACCTCTACGAAACACGCAGGCAATGTCGCACGGGCTCCTCGGCGATCCGGGGTCTTTGCGAAGGGAGCGGAAACGGAGAGGCAGATGGGAATCGACTACGGAGATACCGCGTTCATACTGATGTCCTCGGCGCTCGTGCTGTTCATGGTGCCAGGGCTCGCGCTGTTCTACGGGGGCCTGGTGCGCTCGAAGAACGTGCTCTCGACGATCATGCACTCGTTCTTCGCGATGGGCATCATCTCGGTCGTCTGGGCGCTCGTGGGCTACACGATAGCGTTCGGTTCGACCGACTGGGCGCTCGGCGCGTTCATGGGAAGCTTCGAGTACGCCGGACTCGCAGGCACCCTCGGTGAGATGTCTGGCACGATCCCATTGCCTGTCTTCATCGCGTTCCAGGGCATGTTCGCCGTCATCACGGCGGCGCTGATCTCGGGCGCCTTCGCCGAGCGCATGAAGTTTTCCGCGTACGCGATCTTCATCACGCTGTGGTCGATCATCGTCTACGCACCCATGGCGCACATGGTCTGGGGCGGCGGCTTCCTACAGCAGAGAGGCGCCCTCGACTTCGCAGGCGGTACCGTCGTGCACATCGCCTCTGCTGCTGCAGCGCTCGCCGGCGCGATCGCGCTCGGACGGCGCAAGGGCTACGGCACGACCGCGTTCACGCCGCACAACATGCCGATGACCGTGCTCGGAGCGGGCATGCTCTGGTTCGGCTGGTTCGGCTTCAACGCCGGCTCCGCGCTCGCAGCCAACGAGCTCGCCGGCACCGCGTTTCTCGCCACTCACCTCGCGGCCGCCTCCGGCATGCTCGGCTGGCTCGCTGTCGAGTGGATCAAGCGCGGCAAGCCCACCACACTCGGCGCGGCCTCCGGTGCGGTCGCCGGCCTTGTGGGCATCACGCCAGCCGCGGGATTCGTGACCCCGATGGCAGGCATCGCGATCGGATTCGTCGTAGGCGCAGGCTGCTTCATCGGCGTCACCTTCAAAGAGAAGTTCCACTACGATGACGCACTCGACGTCGTGGGCATCCACGGCGTGGGCGGCACCTTCGGCGCGATTCTGACCGGTGTGTTCGCGAGCACGCTCGTCAACGCCGACCTCACGGAGACGCTCGCCGATCTCGGCCGCGGCGGCCTCATCCTCGAGCAGGTGATCGGCATCGTCTTGACCATCGTGTTCTCGTTCGTCGCCAGCTTCATCATCCTCAAGCTGATCGACCTCGTCATCGGCCTGCGCATCGACGAAGATGCCGAGGAGACCGGCTGCGACCTGTCCGAACATGCCGAGTCCGGGTACGAGCTATAGGAAACGCGCGAGAAACCTGCGCGACACAAGGAAGGATGCTGAGACGTGAAGAAGATCGAAGCGATCGTGAAGCCTCACAAGCTCGAAGAGGTAAAGGATGCGCTCAACGGACTGGGTGTGGCGGGGCTGACCGCTTACGAGGTCAAGGGGTACGGTCGCCAGAAGGGCCATACCGAGATCTACCGAGGCGCCGAGTACACCGTCGACTTCCGGCCCAAGGTCAAGATCGAGGTCGTGGTAGCCGACGAGCTCGCCTCACAGGTCGAAGATGCCATCATCGAGGTGGCGGCCACCGGCAAGATCGGTGACGGCAAGGTCTTCACCTACGACTGCGAAAGCGCGGTACGCATCCGCACCGGCGAGCGCGGGCCCGAAGCGCTCTAGGGGTAGCGGGTCACCCATGGGCCGCCACTCGGCCTGAGCGGCGGGAGCTACTGCGAGCCGCCGCGCCGGGGACTCCCTCGGTACGTCATACCCACCCTCTGGTCGGCTCCCAGGTTCGCTCAAAGGCCTGCCCAGCTGCTGCTGCGGCGGCAGGCGGCATGATGAAGAGGATGATCGCGTCGCATACATCGGAAAGATTCGATGGGGCTTCGATGCCGCCGTTCGACAGGAACGTGCGCCACCCGGCCTGTCTCGCAACGATGCCATGGAAAGCGTCCGAGAGTCCGGGTGGGACCTCCGCAGGCAAGATCGTGCCCCGATGGCGGAAGGTCGCCTCTAGCGCGGCAGCTACTTCCACGCCGTCGTATGATCGCAACGTCGACAGGAACCAAAGGTCGTAGTAGTCCCGCAGCCTGCTATTCGTAAGACCCCGCGCGACGATCGTCTCTGACTTCTCGGCCACGGCGGTCAGGGGCTGGTAAGCCAGGACTCTCGGTGCATCCAGGTCGAGAAGCGTCGGATACTCGACCCATGCCGGATCCGGCACGACTGCATCGTCTATCCCGATGTCGAGCTGCAGCTTGAACGTGCCGCCGTCGAGACTCCCCCCCACCACGACGCGCACTCCCGGATACTGGTCCGCCACGTTGATCTCGCTGACCTCGACGTTCGGTTCGAACACCAGCCCGTCTCCCAGGTACTCGACAGTCAGACACTCCCGAATCGCTTGGCCGACGGCTTGAGGCGAGTTGTCGATTCTGCCTAGGAAGTCGATGTCGCGGGTGGGCCGGCCGAGCGGCGTGCCCCAGGCGCGAAGCATGATCGCGCCCTTGACGATCAGCCGCTCGCTCCACTCGGTCTTCGACAGCCGGTACAAGAACCGCTCGATTGCGAAGTACTGAAGCACCTGGTCGTAGGAGTTCCCGCTCGCCCTGGCTTCGTTCAGCAGACGCGCACGAACAGACGCAGGGATGTTCTTCAGTTCGCGCTCGCTCATTCCATCGCCTCGAGGTAGGGACGCACGACCTTGGATACACGATCGACCTCGGCGTACTTCATGATCTCGTCGCGCGTAGCCTTTCGACTGCGCAACGCCTCTCGGAGTGCCTCAAGGGCAACGTCGAGTCCGATCTTGTTTCTGAACTTGAAGCAGTCGGCGACTGTCTTCGCGGGGCTGAACGCCCTCACGGTCGTTCCGTCTATCGAGTGCTCCTCAACGCCTGCGGTGAGCGCCTTTTCGGACATCCGGTAGACGCGGACGGGCGGGTAGTCGAACTGCGGGTGCCAGTCCTTCTTGCCCACCGCGATGTTCACCGCCGAGGGTATCTGGGTGCCGATCTCATGAAGGTCGAGTGCACTGACAAGGCAGAGAACCGCATCCGGGACTCGCTCGGCTACCGCCACGACGTCGTACTTGCTGGGCGCTTGGAGCTCCGTCAGACGGTAGACCCCTCTTGAGAGTTGCTCGAGGAACCCCGCGTCACGCATACCATAGAGCGTTGAGTAGTGAATTCCGCGCTCCGCCGCCTCGCGCGTGCGAAGCGTGCCCCCTGCGGATCTGAACTCAGCGACCGCGGCGCGCACAGCATTCTCTGATGGTGTTCGTTTCATACGCACATTGTGATAGAGTCCTCGGACTTTGTGAACATTGTCCGAGGTTTTTATCACATCGAGAACGCCGGGATGTCCGCGCAGACGCCCGCCTCCCCTCCTCGGAAGACGGGCGTCGTCACGTTCGCATATGGCGGAGAGGGAGGGATTCGAACCCTCGAGACGGGGGTAACCCGCCTAACGGTTTTCGAGACCGCCGCATTCAACCACTCTGCCACCTCTCCGCGGTGGCGCGAGCCGCACACAGGCGGCTCGAAGCGCACGTGCGAGTATATCGGCTGCACAGGCCCGGAACAACTGAAACGGTCAGGTCGGACACGTCGGACACCAAGTTGACACCCACCGATAGCCCCAAGAGGAAAGGGAGCCCCGAAGGACTCCCTCCCTTTCTCTCGACGATAACTGGGACTACTGGGCGTAGGGTTCCTTGAGGATGTCGTAGAGGTCCTGGAATCCCTTCATCGACCCGAACACAGACGCCCTCTGCTCGGACCGGCTCCAGAAGCCTGGGTCCGTCACCTCGGGACTCTCAGAGAGGAACTCCGCGAAGGTCTCACGATCAAACGACCTGCGACCGCGGTACATGTCTCCGAGGAGGTGGCGGAGGAGCATGTGCAGCGAGAAGACACCCGGCGTCTTCTGGATCACGTACTGCGAGGGATCCTCGAAGGCAGCCGGCACCACGTCTGCAACTGCACGCCAGTAGGCGCTCACGATCTCGTACATGTAGTCGATTTCGTCATCCGTAGAACTGCACCGCTGGTCGAGGATACCGCTTGCCTCCTTCAGCCACAGGTACACGGGCCGCAGACTGGTGATGAACGATGTGGCCCGGATCGGCATCGCTCCACCTCGGCTAACCTCACCTGGGAGGGCGATCAGTTCGTACCACGGCGATTCAGGATCCTTTGCCAGGCGATCGACCACGTTGGCTACAACGATCTTCCAGAGGTCGCGCTTCGGGATATCGCCTCGGTCAACGTCCGCGTACGTGGCCGTGAGAATCATGTTCACAAGGTCAGTCCGGACTTGCTTGGCGGTACCGTTGACGATAAGGAACTGGTTCATCTCAGTGATGCGATCGGGCGTCTCCATGATCACAACGGGGATGCTGTACTCACCAAGGTGGGCTGCACCCTTCTCGTCGATCGCATACTTGAGGCCCGCGAGCCGATGCTGACCGTCCACGATCTGTAGCGGGTCATCGGAGGACACTTCCACGGTGCCTTCGCGACGGTCATATGCGAGCGGAGACCTCGCAGCGAGCAGAACGGCTGTCGGGAAGAGACCCCCACCCTCTCCACTAATGAGGTACTTACCGATCCGAGTGATCCTGCTCCGCTCCGGCGGACGCTGGTAGCCCTGATCAGGATCGTTCGGGTCCAGGTTGGGCTTGTATTCGTCCACGGTCGTGACGCGGATCAGATCCTTGGCCTTTGCTGCGCCGACGAACAGTCGGACATCATCTTGGCCTGTCGCAATGGCGTCGATTGAGGCGACATGACGTACATCTTCAGTACTAGGCATTGCTCTACTCCTTCTGTCTGTTGGGTCTCTCGCCGGTTTAGTGCTGCCGTCGCAGCGGTTTGTGGCTCGAGACTCCGGTCATCTGGGAAGCGCTTCTGACTGAATACTATCCCGTGGAATGGAAAAGTCAAGAGATCTTTCTCTTTTTGGTGATTTTTTTTCTGATCACGAGATTCGCTCTATACGATGACTTCCGCCCGAATCGCTTGGTCGATGGCCTGCAGCCAGGCCGCAGCAGTGTCCACTTCGTCCCGCAAATCGAGCATGCGGAGAAAGAGATTGAACATCTGGTCTGAACGGAAGCCTTCGTGCTCGAATCGCCGCATGAGACCCCGGAGTTGATCTGTCGTTACCGGAATGATGTCAAGACGCCTCTCCCCCGCATCCCCAAACCAGCCCATGGCCCTGCGGAAGTTGATGGCCGTGTTCATGTCAATCTTAGGAGCAACGAAGATGCCGACCACGTGAACATCCGGGTTCGAAACCATTACGGACTTGACGTGCCGCTGCACCGGCTCCTGCTCTTGAGCCCACTGATTCTCGCCAGTAGAGAGAGTCGCTTCGACGACAAGTACGCCGTGGCGATATCGAAACATCATGTCTGGTTGGCCGCCCGCAGCATGGTGAACTGGGTAGATCTCCTCATCGATCTTGAAGCCCCTAGTCTCCGAGATCGGGCAGGTTATCTCGTTGACTGCGAGGAAGCAGCGCCAGATGTTCCACTCGTAGAACGCGGGCCTATACGCGGAGCCCCCCAGTAGACTGCCGTCTTCAATTTCTTCGAAGAACCGCTCGATATCAGGCAGGCTCTCCGCCTGCCGAAGGTAGAAGTCATTCTCCTGGCGCTCCGCTAGTTGGGACCGCAGTTCGCTGAGCCGCCGCTTCAGTTCCCGCGCCTCAAGTCCATCGTCCTCGCTCTTACTGACTCCCAGTCGTCCTCGCATCGAGCGGTATTGGGCGAGCAAGAACGAGACATCATCACTCGGCAAGATCGGCAATGAGGGGTCGTAGAACTCCTCGAGGTAGTGCTGCTCGTCGTAGGGAGACTCCCCCTGGGCAAGGAGTTGTTCGGCGAAGGCGAGCGAGTTCTCACGAAGAACGACCCTCGATCCCGCGATACTGAACAGCCCACTTAGGGCGAAGTAGCGTACGGCGGTATCGGCATAGTCGAACAGGCTGCGCCCTTTGGTCGTCGCCCAGGTGTCGCTAGCCAGTTGCCACAGATCGTCTTGTGAAGCACCCCCTCGTAGGCCATCTAGGAGCGCTGCACGCAGTCGGAGGGCTCGCTGAGTCCTGGATCCCTTGCCTGTTGCGATCACCAGGTCAAGCAGCGACAGGACTTCTGGTGAGTCGATCCCTTCGGGGGTCGAGAGAGCGGTGTCGCGTGCCCGTTCGAGCGCGCCGTATTTCGCCTTGGCCTCTGCGGCGTAGAGGCTCTCCACTTTCTGCCGACGGCGAAGCCCGTCGTATCGGCCCTTGGCCACCCTTCCGACCAACGCATCGCGCTCCGCCCTGTATGCGCGGATCTCTTCGAGCACGCGGTCATCGTCTCCATCTCTGATAGTCGTGACGATGAACAGGCCAATCTCTTCCTTAGAGAGACCTCGCTCGTTGCTCTGGGCAAGAGCGGCCATGATGCGCAAGAACAGCCAGAAGGGCGCGATGTCAAACCCTGCGAACTTCCCGTCATGCTCAATTGCGGACGGCAGGTGGTACTTCAGGAGTTGGCGAAGGAAGACCTCATTGATCTCGTCTTCACTCTCCGCCCCCAGCAGGGCTTGGCCCACGGGAGTGATCTCAACTGCGCCGGTGCGACGCCACGCTCGTGCGAATCCGAGTTGATTGAAGGCGGACGCCCACTTGCGTCCACCCTGACCAGCAGAAGTACCAGCGAGAGGCGCTCCGCTGAGCACGTAGACGCCCGCCTCAACCAATGCGCCGAAGAACTCCTCTTCCGCCTCTGCGGTCCACTGGCAACCAGCGAAGCCGGCGCTCAGGACAGCGAGGCCATCCCTGATGCGTGAAGGGTTGCGTACCGTCGTATTGCCGATATTCCACGTCTTCATGGTCGTCCCACGAAAAGGAACTCGCTGACTGCGTTGCGGTTGTCACCCACCTTGTGAGAATGAGTCCCGAAACTGTAGGTGAGGTCTACGTCGAAGACCTCTACCTTCCGACTGTGTCTCTGCAGCATCTCGCTTAGCTCCTCCCGAGTGGGAATCGAGTTCGACGAATACGAGACGGCTAGAGTGCTGGTGCTGAACCTCTCAAACAGCGTGTCCAGGGCCCCATAGATCGACTTCCGCGCCGCGAAAGGCGTGGGACGCCGCTCTAGACGCTTGGTCTTGGAGGTCTCGATGATCGGAGCCGCGGTCCAGTACGTCGCGAGCCCCTCAACGAAGTGGTAGCGCCTGAGGTAGTCGTTGTCGGAGTGCGGAGAGTAGTAGGGAGGATCGAGATAGACGAGATCGTAGTTGGCCTCCAGGCGCTGCATGATGTCGCCCTGGGCTGCTCGGCACGAGCGCCCATTGTCGAAGACGGCCTCGTTGTAGTCCAAGACTGAACGGACGAACTGCTCTCTCATCGAGCGGCTGAGGTCGGCCCTTCCATCGTCATACCGGTGACCGACCACCGTGAAGACACCCCTCGGCTGCTTCTTCAGTGCGGCACGGCATAGAGCGGCACGGGCGATCGCCCGCTTGTGGGGATCGGCCAGTCTGTCGATGTTTCCTGAGACCAGGTCCAAGAACGCGTTGTCTTCAGGTGTGAAGAAGAGACCGTTGAAGGTGTCCTGAATGAAGGTGGGCGCCTGACGGGACGGGCTAGCCAACATCTCAATATCTGCCTCGTCGAGAACCGCGTACTTGTTCTCGACGGTTGCCATTGCGACCACCTGTGCATAGGCCAGGTAGTCGTTAGAGTCGACTGCTTTGCCCATGCTCTTCAGCAGGTAGGAGACGGAGCCTCCCCCCGAGAACGCATCCAGCGCAGTACCGAACTCGATCTGCATGAACGCGTCATGCAGGAAATTCAAGATGCGCCTTTTGCTTCCCATGAAACGCGACGCAGGGAAGCGGCCCATCTGACGTAGCGCTTGATCCACTGGCCGGAGCGGCAATGAGTCACCCATAGTTCCGCACGATCGCTTCGGCGACGGGACCTCGCTTGGAAGCATCGCAGTTGACGAGCCGCCGGGCTTCCACGAGATCGATCTGAAACCCCTCGTACAACTCCTTCACCAAGGGATGCCAACTGTTGCTCAGCATCACGTGGCAGCCGATCTCGGTAAGGCGGCGAAACTCCTGAGCCAGTTCTCGCTGATCCGACTCTCTGAACTGCTCTCTGGTGTAACGCTTGAAATCCGAGTACTTGGAGACCGGCACGTATGGGGGATCGAGGTAGACGAAATCGCCCTTTCTGGCCTCCTGCAACGCGCCCCCGTAATCGCCAACAACCAGCGCAGTATTCTGAAGCGCCTCGCTGGCCGCACGGAGAGTCACTGGGTCACAAATTCGAGGGTTCCTGTATCGACCGAATGGAGTGTTGAACTGGCCTTGGGAATTCACGCGATACAGCCCGTTGAAGCACGTGCGGTTCAAGTAGATGAAGCGGGAAGCCCTGCTGACCGGACTCAAAGCCGAGGGATCAGCGGCCCGTAGAGCGTAGTAGTAGGCCTCGTCGTTCTCGTGAAGCATGAGATCCTCGATGAGGTCTTCCACTGACGTTTGGACAACTTGATAGCAGTTGATCAACTCCGCGTTGGCATCCGCCAGCACTGCTCGATCCGGCTGAAGGCTGAAGAAGAGTGCGCCGCCCCCGACAAAGGGCTCGAAATACACGCCGAACTCCTCGGGCGTCCGCGGAAGCAGTTCCGAAAGGAGTTGGGTCTTGCCGCCAGCCCATTTCAGGAAGGGTCTGGGGGTCTGTGTCTTGGCGAGTATCGTCACCACTACATCCTAACAGCCAAGGCCGGTATACGCCTGGGGCTATACCGGCCATCGATGCTAGTGAGACGATACTGCGATGCACTGACAACATCTTGTAGCCGCCCCTGCGCGACGCGGCTAGGGACGCGTGCCTATCCTAGCCCCACCTCCGCAAGCGCCCCGTCGAGCGCCTCCACCGCCGCACCGTCCTGCCCGGGCAGCACGTGCGCGTAAACGCGCAGTGTGGTCGCCGCATCGCAATACCCCAAGCGTGCCGACACCACCGGTACCGGTGTCCCCAGGGCAAGCAGCTGGGATGCGTGTGCATGGCGAAGATCGTGAAAGCGGTACGTGAACCCGGTCTCCTTCAACGCCCTGGCGTACTCCGACGAGAACTGGTTGGGGTGCCAGTACCCGCCGCGATGGCCTCGGACCACGAAGTCCTCGGGCTCGGGTTCGCCGAGTGTCTCCCGGGTCCGTCGCAGAGCCTCGAGCGTCACTGCAGGCAAGGTCATCGTCCGACGAGATCGCCTTGTCTTCGGCTCCTTCAAGAAGGCACCTTCTCCCGTTGCTCCGAGGGAACGGGCCACAGTGAGCAGTCCTGCATCGAAGTCGACATCCCTCCACTGGAGGCCCAGTACCTCGCCTCGGCGCATGCCCGTGGTGACCGCGAGCAAGACCGGAAGGTGGAACTTCGTCCCAGCGAAGACCGCGAGCAGACGCGGTATGTCGTCGACGTCGGGCACGACGGGCTCCTGCACCTCGATCCGCGGTAGGTCAATGTACTGTGCAGGGTTGCGGTCAAGTCGCCCAACACGCATGGCATACACGAACACGCGATGGGTGACACGGAAGATGTGCACTACCGTTCTCGGCGAGAGAGCCTTGCCGCGACTGTCCGCCCTGCCCCTGGAGACAGCGGCGTTGATCACGGCCTGGACGTCACGTCGGACCACGTCTTCGAGCGCTTTGCCTCCGAGGTGCGGCAGGACGTCGCGGGTGAGGACCTGCACGTAACGCTCGTACGTCTTTGCTCCGACCTGGTTTCTGGCAGCCGGTAGGTACTCGGTCTCGACGAACTCGCGGAACGTGATTTCGCCGCCGTCGGTTGCAGTCTTGCGAGACACCTCTACTGCAAACGAAGCGAGTGCCTTCTTGGCGTCTCGCAGGCTGCCGTGGAAGGTCCTGGTCTTGCGTTCTCGCTTGCCCGACGACTCGCGGGGCAGATCGACAACCAATCGGAAGGTATCTGGACCACGCTTCTCGATGTATCCGCTCACTGGCTCCTCCTTCGGTTTCTGGGACACCAGGATTCTGCTTCCGGCGAGGACCAGACATACCGGTTTCGCGGACACCGAGGCGTAGGACTGTTCGCTATCGACTCGACGAGCCAATCCCTAGCAAGCCTGTCTGGATTGAGTGGGCAGCGGATCCCGGGGGAAACGTTGGCGCTTCCGAGAACCGCCGCACTTGAGCACGAAGCCACGCTCGCAGCGTTAGAATTGGTGGCGAGGATGGTGGCCGTTGGCATACCGGGGCCGCCAAGACGCACGAAGACTTGTCGTGGCCGAGTGCTAACCTCGTGTCGGATCACTTCGAGAGAGGGCGGCCATGGGGGATGTCACGGTCTGGGGAATTCATGCCGGCAAGTACGCCGAGGGGGACGCCGAGTTCAAGAAGGAGAACGTCGTCGCCATAGGCTGGGCGGACGTCGGAGACCTGTCAAAGATCGGCGCTGACCGGGAAGCGTACAAGGCCGCCGTACTTGCCGCGTATCCGACAACCAAGGCGGGTGCCGTGCCGGTATATGCGGGCGTGCTGTACCGCTTCGCTCACGAGGTCGAGGAAGGCGACCTGTTCATCTACCCCTCTCAGGTAGATCGAGAGGTCCACATCGGCAAGGTGACAGGGCCGTATGCCTTCCGTCCTGAGATGGCCGACAAGTACGCTGGTACAGCCGACGATCCCTATGCCAGCGTTCGCCCCGTGAAATGGTTGAAGTCGCTGCCGCGCACCCACTTCTCTCAGGGAGCGCTGTACGAGATCGGCTCCGCGCTCACCCTGTTCCAGGTCAAGAACTACGCCGACGAGTTCCTGTCGGCTCTGGAGGGGGCTGCTCCGGTGGCGCCGGTTGACGAAGACCCCACTGTGGCGCTGGTGGTCGAGGAAATCGAGCAGACAACGCGGGACTTCATCCTCAAGACGCTCGCAACAGAACTGAAAGGTCACCCCTTCGCCGGATTCGTAGCCCACCTGATGCGCACGATGGGGTACCGCACGAAAGTGGCACCTCCTGGCCCTGACGGCGGTATCGACATTACTGCGAGCAAGGACTCCCTCGGGTTCGAGGGCCCGATCGTCAAGATCCAGGTGAAGAGTACGGAGGGCAAAGTGGGCGCGCCCGACGTCCAAGCCCTGTACGGCAACGTTGACAACAAGGAGTTTGGGCTCCTGGTCACGCTAGGCGAGTACACCAAGCAGGCAAGGGACTTCGCGCAGAACAAGCACAACCTGCAGCTGGTGGATGGCGCGGAACTCGTGGATCTAGTGCTTGAGTACTACGAAGCCTTCGACTCGAAGTATAAGGGCGTTCTGCCTTTGCGCAGCGTTTACGTCCCAGCGCCCAAGATGGATGAGGACTAAATGGGGGATCGTTCATTCGGCAACGGCGTAGGGGGGCGAGCACCGATGACGGACCGGACTTCTGACGAGATCCAACTGGTTGGCGACGACGATGGCTTGGCGGTTATTGGCGCGCCCGGTGCTGTCGAGCGGTTCCTCGACTCGATTGGCCTCTTGTCAGCGTCGACGGACTTGCAGATTGGGCGAGCGCTCGAAATCGGGTCTGAGGTCGCTCACGTGGCGTCTGATGTCGCTGAGAACTCCGGGCGATACGTGAAGCTGACAAGGGAGTCCGCGGAGCGCGTCCGTCAGTTTGGCCTGACGCCGACGAAGACCCCCGGTGTCAGCCACGCGATGATCGGAACGCGAGGGTCCATCGAGAAATGGATCCAGATTGAGAGCGGGGCAGGATCGCTCGGGACCAATCCAGTACTTCTGTCAGGCGTTGGCGGGCTGATGATGCAGCTCGCCAAACAGTCCGAGGCAGACGAGCTCAAAGCACTGCTTCTCAGGATTGACGAGAAGCTCGACGATGCCCGGCGCAATGAGCGAGACAAGGTCTTGGCGAAGATGGATCGGGCTGCACTCGCGATTAAGGAAGCCATGGCCATTCGTGAGCACGGCGGGAACATAGAGACCGCTTGGGGCAAGGTTGATTCGGAGTCGGGCACGCTGTTCGAGGTACAAGCGCTGGCCCTACGGAGCCTTCGCGCCCTCGCCGACAAGATGGACCGCAAGAAGAAGGTCGGTCAACTTGCCAAGGCGGCCGACGACGTTGAGCGGGAAGTGAGCGTCTGGCTCGCCGTTCTGGCCCGTTGTTTTCAGCTCCAAGATGAGTTTGCGGTGCTCGAGATTGAGCACGTGCTTGAGACTGCTCCGGGTGACGTTGGCGGGCACCGTCGTGCCCTGTTTGAGGCTCAACGAGAGCGTCGCAAGGACATCGCTATGACGACCGGCCACTTGATCGATCGTATGAGGCGAGCAGGAGCGATTGCGAACTCGAATGTGTTGCTGCATCTCCCTGCCGCGCGGTCGGTCGTTGACTCGTTCAACTCCACCGCCGAGATCGTCAGTGAGTTCCATGCTCCACTGGGAATCGAGGACGAGCGAGGGTCAATGGTGCCAACACGCTGGATGGACGCGCTCAACGACCCTGGACAGTTGAAGACGGCAGGTGTGGAGGTAGGCACCAAGACCGTCAAGGGAGTCGTGGCTGTGGTCGCCGTGGCGCTGCCGTTCATCGTGCAGTCGAAGTTCGGCGGGAACCGCGACGCGTGACGCTCGAGTTCAAGTGCAACACTGGGCAACCTTGCACTGGTGACATCCGGGCTACGAAGACCACTTGGTCGACAGAAGGATTGCGTCGAGCTCTTTGACGGTCAGATCCTCGTAACCAGTCGTTCGTGATGCAGCCCACAATGCGCGGCAGTAGCGTGCGTAGTCGGCTGTGAGAGTCGGACACTCAAGCACCAGGTCTGCATACTCCGTACGCTTACGCAGGTCCTTTGCATGGTTCACCGCGTAGGAGTCATACACCGGTACGCAGGGGGCGTGGAAGTGGAGGTACTTCGACGCGAAGGAGACGGGCGAGTAGTTCCTTGGTCGCCTTCGCCCGGATTGCTCGACCTTGTCTCTCTGCTCCAACAGGAGCCCTTCGACGAGCAACTTGACCAGTCCGTGTACAGCGCTGCAAGAGACCTGCAGGTTCTCAGCGGACGGCGCCGCATCGGCAGCCGGGAGAGGGGCTATGAGTGCGTCCACCCGCTGTTGGCTCTTGCACATCCAGTCGGCGAGGAGGGTGATTGCCGAACCCGATCCCATGCGGTCCTCGGGCGCGAGAGGAATTCCCCTTTCAATCTGAGTTGAGTAGGCCCTTGCAATTAGGATCACCTTCGCGAAGACAACAGGACGAGATGTGTGTGGCCGATTGTCTCCAGCGCAAAGAGCGTAGAGCGTGTCATCAACCGCGCTCCACTCGCTGCGATACCGCTCAAGATGCGTGCGTGCTTCTTCATTCATCCATGCTCCTTACCCGCCAAGGGCTAGTTCTCCCAGCCGCCTTGTGGCTGCCTGGGCGATCCCCTTCTCGAACGCCTCTTCGTATAGGCCGCTCCCCCAGTCGAAGCGGTCGGAGCGTGCGATTGCTGTCATCAACATCCGAAGCGCGGGCAGTTCGAGAGTCCCAATCAACTCAGGGGCCTCGAACGCCTGCCGCCCCAACTCCCGGTTCGCCTCACCCATATAGTCGCACTCCGGGTCGATGATGTGGTGATCGTATAGCGCCTGCGCCCACTCGGATACGGCGGGTGAGTGCTCCCACCAACCGATCGAGACCACGCCGTCCTCACCAACGGAGCCCGGCACATCCCAGCCCACGACGAAGTCAGGGGCGTCGAAGCGGGGTGCGAACGCGGCGACCGCGAGGAGATCTGCTCTACCTGGAACCAACGGGACACCCCCTCGCCTCGCTCTGCAAACAGTCGGAATGGATCGTAGTCATCCTCCATATCGTGCATCTTCTGCCCTGCCTCTGACATCCAGGCACGCATCCGCGCCGACCGACACGCGTCCGATGTGTCCGACGTGACCCTTCCGTCGTTGTGACAGGCTCTCCGGTCACGTCGGACACATCATCTGCGGTGCGCATCCGCTCAGGAGTCTCTCTTCTGGAGGATGAAGGAGTCGAAGTAGCCTTCGTCCAGGTGCACCCGGGGGACGGTGTCATCGACGTGTAGGACGATGATCTTGCGCCGGTTCCGTTCGTTGTCCCTCGCATGCTCAACCGTGACACCCGCCGAAGAGAGGAAGCTCGCCAACCGGCTGACGCGGTCGCTCAGCGCACGTGCGTTCTTCGGCCACCACCGGTCGCGCCGATGGTCCTCGCCGATGTCCCGGTTAAGGATGTGCAGCATCTCGCTCATAGTGCCCTGCCATCCCGGTTGGCTGTAGGCGAGGTTGATGATGCCGACTGCAACCGCATCACTTTCAAGCGCGGTCATCACCACCTCTTCCTGGTTGTGCTCGTAGGCCCGCAGGAACTCACCATCCTCCAGGGGCAGCGCCGGTTCCGCCGCCACGATCCACGCGGCGAAGTCAGCCATGCGAGGATGACCGTTGAGTTCGACTTCGGAGACTCGGCCGAGTGCACACGAGACGGCGTCATAGAGCGCCCCAAGGACCTTGGGGTACATCGCCTCGAACTCCGCCATGATCACGGCCTCCCGGCGCCTCTCGGAGCGGGGGATGTGTGGCATGCGGATGATCAGGGCCCGCGACGCGAGATCCTCACGCTTGGCCAGGTCGTTGATTCCGTTGATGAGCACGGGCCGCTTCAGGTCAAACAGGATCTCGTCGTCGTCGCGGTAGAGCCTGCGCTTCGCGTAGCCGCCTCCCGTGGAGAGTTGGCAGATCACGTCGGAGTAGACGCCTGAGATACCAGAGAGATTGTCGAAGGCGAGCATCCATGAACTCGACGCACCGATGACGAGGTCATCCACGGACCCGGGGGTGCCGCGCAGAGGCGGCGATGCCGGGTCCACAAGCGCTCGTATCAGTCTGGCCGCGGTTGACTTCGCACTCCCCTGTTCGCCGTGGAGGATTCCTACAGGATACGGACCCTCGGGGTGCAGCGCGCCCACGAGCAAGCCCAGCACGAGGGCCCAAGCGCCGTCCTCCGGAACATTCAGGCAGGCGCGCAACCAGCCCAGCGAGCCATCATGCTCGGGTGTGGGAAGCGCCAGCATGCCGGCCCGACGCCTGAAGCGAATCGGACTGGCATCGAGGATCCGCCAGCCTTCCTCATCGATTTCGACGACGCGTCGCGTGGAATCGCCGAGATCGACATAGACCTTGCCAGGAGCCCTGCCGACGCGAACGAAGACCTCTTCCACACTGCCCTCGTATCGCGCACGGGCGGCGAGCGTCGCAACGACGGCATTGGTCACCTCAGCCGACGGCGCCTTGCCATACGAGCGGTACGAGAGTTCTCCGAGAAGACGCTCGAACGGGGTGGACTCGATGCGATGCACCTCGCTGCGCTCGTTGATCTCGACCGCGACATACGCCTCCCCACTCGGATCGCAGAACAGCTCGAGTCCCTCGAGCATCGCCAAGATCTGCTCCGTCATGGTGCCCAGCGCACCATCTTGGCTCGCATGCCGGGACTCGAGGACGTAGCGGATGGTGTGCTGACCGTACGTCTCGCCGTCACCGTAGTGGACCTCGTCCCACTTAGCATCCATGAGCCCTGATGACCGGAAGATGCGGTCGATCTGGGCTGGCGAGGAACACTTCTCGGCGAGTATGGACACAAGCGCGCAGTCGGCCTCGGACTTCGAGGGGTAATCTCCCGCACGCTCCCACCGACCGTCGTAGAGCGCCTTGAATTTCGACGCGTTCGAGCCCCGCGACAGCGCACGCACGACGTCTTCGTCGCTTGCCCGGAGGCTGATGTCGGCATCCGGTGTAGGAGTCTTCACCCTAGTTGGCTTGGCCTTCCGCGGCAGCAGGTCATCGAGCAGGGTCAAAACGTCGCCGACGTCGCGGATGCTCGTGGGCGTGCCGTCCAGGTGCGTCTCGGGCGTCACGAAGTAACGCCCGCGGTCGTAAACCTCGACGTTACCCTTCTTGTACGCACTCGCCACGACCCCGCGCACGAAGACGTGCACGCCAGTCCCCGAGACTGACGGCTGCGAGAACGAGTCCAGCCGTTCGATGATCTCCCGGGCCCATACCTCGATCTCGCCAGTCTCGGGATCGCGACAGTGATCCAGGTCGATGCCCACGTACGGATCGTCTCCAGCAAAGACGAAGCCCGCCTCTTCTGCCTTGCCCGCCTCGACCGCTGCTCGCGCTTGCTCGTAGGTGCCCCAGGTCGCGGGGTCCGTGGTGCTGGCGTTGCGCGTCGGGGCATCCGGACGCTTTGGCACCTTGTCTTTCGCGCAGACCCACTGCTTGCGCTGGCGGAGTTCTGCGGGGATCGGGGAGGAATCCCCCACCTTGTCGTTGGCCATTTCGGCCCCCTTCCTTGCCCGTGAGACCACCTCGTGCGATCTCGCTAGGTGCAGGGGACCGCGTTTGCGTAGTACGCTATCGTCGAGAAATCGTACGTCCCGCACGAAACGGACTCAGAAAGATGCTCGAGGACTACGAGGCGAAACCCGATCTGCTTGTCGCATTCAGCTGGGAGAGGGCTCCGGCATGCGTTGGTTTCGCCGATCTCGACCCCTCTGATGCCCTCGCAGAACGGGTCTGGATGCTGGGTTGGCCGGAATACGCAGTCGTTGGCGGAGGCCGCTATCCGAAAGGTGGCAGCCCCGTCCACCGAGAGATCTATCAGTGCATCGACGACCTCATGTCCGCGGCGCGGTACGATCCCCTCGATATCGAGCACGGCGCTCTGTTCCTCAACTTCGCGGAGCTGGCCACCAAGAACGGGGCCGAGTTCGAGCGCGCCTGCGCTACCTTCGCTGCGACGTACGGCCTTCTCGGCCTAGAGGAGAGTCTGCCGTCCGTTCAGGTGTGGAACATGGAGGGTCTGTGCTACACCCAGGGCGAGTCCCTTGCATCTTGGAGGGCCGCAGCGGATTTCATGCACCTTGCCGTGCGCCTGTGGCAGGCAGACTCAGATACTGACCTTGCGCGCAAGAAGCAGGCACTCTCATGGACGACCCAGTGGCTCGACCGGAAGCTCGGCGCGAAGCCCACGACGTCGTTTGCCCTGTTGCATACTCCTGCCTCGCTCGACGCAAGTGAGAGTACTCTGCGACTTCCCTCACGCAAGGGGAACGCCTACACCAAGGAGTACCGCCAGGCGCTCCTCGCCGAGATCACCAACGTCTTCTTAGCGAACGGCCTGAGCCACGCCGTCACAGTGGACGACGAGAAGAAGCGGTACTCGCTGCAAGTGATCCCTGACAGCCTCTGGCGGCTAATGTGGTACCAACTCGCCCAGGCCCAGGGTGCGGTGCCAGGCTTCCTGCGTTGTCACAGGTGCGGGCGTTGGCGGGTGCGCCACAGCGGGGTCGCACGGGGCAACCGACGCTACTGCGACCAGGCGTGCAAGCAGTTGGCCTACGAGCAACGTCGCAAGCGCGCCGTCGAACTGCACTTCGAGGACCCTACGCGGACCGCGGCGATGATCACGGCAGCGCTCGCCGAAGAAGAGGGGTACCGAGCCACGAGGCCGGATACCGTGGCGAAGTGGATCGCCTCGTCAGGGACGTGACCGATGTGTCCGACGTGACCTCCGGCGACACCACGGACACCACTCCGGACACCAAGACGGCCCCTCCCTAGTAGGGGCCGCTCAAGATTCTATCTGGGGCAAACTATGCCTGTGACCTGCGGTTCCGAGGCTTTCGAGACCGCCGCATTCAACCACTCTGCCACCTCTCCGCGGTGGCGCGAGCCGCACACAGGCGGCTTCGAGCGCAAAGGCGAGTATAGCGAGGGCGCCTGACTCGGACAACAATCCCGGTCGCCCCAACCCGGTCGACCCCTTACTTCCCTCGCACCATCTTGAGTACTCGAGGGCGAGCGCGAGGCAAGGACTACGAATCGGCAAGCGGCAGTCATGCCACCTCGGGAACAGGGTACTGATTCACAAGGCGCCGGACGAACTGGCGCACGCAAGAGGGGGGCACTCATGTCTGCTCATTCTCGTCTTCGGATTTCCCGCAGGCTACTTACGAGCGGGCTCGCGCTCACCCTGGTCACGGCATTGTTGCCTGCAGCACCCGCTGGCGGCGCGACCTCAACGTGGTGGGTTGCTCCCACCGGCAACGACGCGACCGGCACCGGCGCCAAGACCGCTCCGTTCCGCACGATCACCGAAGCGCTCACGCATGCGGTCAGCGGCGACGCCGTCAAGGTGCTGCCTGGAATCTACGACACCGCAGCCGGAGAGAGCTTCCCCCTGTCCATCTCGGGCAATATCGACATCTTGGGAGTCGGCCCCGGAAGGCCCAAAGTGCGAGGTAACGGAGTTGACTCAGTCATCTTCGTGACGAATCCCTCGCTGACCGAGATCTGCGGACTTGAGATCAGCGGAGGCGGCAGTGATGATGTCGTCCCGCACTGGGGGAGCGGCATCTACGTGTTCTCGAATGTCGCGGACGACAGCATCGTGATCAGGGACTGCTGGATACACGACAACGAGACAATCGACAACGGACTGGGCGGCGGCATCTGTTTCAACGGACCAGGCAACAAGGGACCCCAGTTCATGGTTCTCGACTGTCGGATCGAGGACAACGTGGCGCACGGTTCCGGCGGCGGCATAGGCCTCCTGTGGGCCGGAACGATAGTACTGCGCGGGTCCGTCATCACCGGAAACCGGGCTATCAGCGATACGGCGGAGGGAGGCGGTGTCTACCTGAGCCGTGGCGACGAGATCTATGTCGAGGACAACGAGATCACGTTCAATCATGCAGGTACGGCTGTAGGTGGCACGGGCGGCGGATTCTACTTCTACGAGTGTGACGGTTCCTTCATCAACAACCTCGTCGCCGGAAACAGCTCGACGACCAGCGGCACTTCGGGTGTCCTGCACGGCACTGGTGCGGTCACGATCCGCAACTGCACGATGGCCGACAACTTCTGTTCTCCGCCCAACGGCGCCGCGATGACAACGCTCGTGCGAACGGTTTCAGGCACGGCGAGCCTGGTAGACAGCGTTGTCTACTCCAACACACCTGCCGGCATCTCAAACTCGACGATGACCTACGACAACGTCATCTCAGACGACGCCTTCATCGCTGATCCTGAGGTCACTGATATCGATCCTCTCTTCCTGAGAGCGGACACGGACGAAAACCCCGACTATCGGGTCGAACGGGAATCCCCCTGCGTCGACACGGCTACGACGAGTCCGGGTTACCTCGACCACGACCTCGACGGCCGACCGCGGCCGATCGACGGTGACGACATCTCGGGCGCCGTGCCGGATATCGGCTGCTACGAACTCTACGATGGTGTCGTGCGCAGGCTTTCTGGTGGGAATCGCTACGAGACCGCGTGCGATATCTGGAGTAAAACGCTTCCCGAGGCCTCGACGAGCAGCGCGGTGATCGCAACCGGCCGCAATTTCCCCGATGCGCTCTCGGCATCCGCTCTCGCTGGCGCGGTCGAGGGTCCCCTCCTGCTGGTAGACACCAACAGCGTGCCGCAAGACGTACTCGACACCCTGTTGTTCCTTGGCGTCAACGGCGTCTATGTCGTTGGTGGCGAGAGCGTCGTATCAAACACCGTCGTGACCACCCTGGAAACCAACGGCATGAACGTGATACGCGTCGCCGGCGCTGATCGCTACAAGACCGCCGCAGCCGTGGCAGGTGAGGTCAAGTACGTGATGGGGTCGCGCTATTCTAACCGGGTGTTCGTGGCAACAGGCCTGAACTTCCCAGACGCTCTCGCGGCGTCCCCCTGGGCCTATGCAAGCGGTGTCCCGGTTCTCCTCGCCAAGACCACGACTTTGCCGCAGACCACAGCTGACGCCATCCAGGCTGGCGCCACCTCGGGCGTATTCATCGTCGGCGGGCCGGACGTGGTCTCACCCGATGTCGCCCAGGCCATCGACTCGATCACAGGGATCGGCACTCCCGTGCGTCTCGCCGGTGCGGACCGCTACGCCACCGCAAGAGCAGTCGCAGCCAAGTCCACTGGCGAGGACATCTCGCCCGAACTCCATTGGCACGAGCCCGGGCTGGCTACAGGTCTGAACTTCCCGGACGCACTGGCAGGCGGAGCGGCATCGGGCGCGTGGGGCAGTCCCTTGCTGCTCACCAGGACCGCGACGCTACCTGCGGTCAGTGGTGACATCCTCTCCGCGAACAAGGTCGCAACCTACAGAGTATCGATCATGGGCGGACCCGTTGTGGTGACCGATGCGGTGATGACCGCGGCTGCCCAGGCGATCCAGTGAAGCTGGATGCGGGACGGCGGGGCGCTTCGTTCTGAACCTCGCCCTCAGAACGTGCACATCCCGCACGCCGCACGCACGGCCAAGACACGGTCCGGCGATATCTGTTCGCACACGCACCAGGGCGCATAACTCGCATCCGCCGTGTACGGTAGGTACTCAGCCGCACGCGCGATGCCCTCGATCGAACGACACGCGAGAACTCGATCGGGCGACACCTGGCCGCTCACCGTACCGTACGCGTACATCGCGTCCGGTGAGTACATCGCATAAGGGTCAACGGCCGCAAGAGCGACACTCGCTCCGAGCACCGCGAACACGACCACCAGCGCTACAACCCTCATCGTCCACACCTCCCCACAAGAACAACAGAGAAGACCGGCCGCAAGGCCGGTCTCACCGTTAGCTCCGCGCCGGGTCATGAGGTGACCGTGTTTCGGCCCGGCGTCTCATCGCTTCCTACGCCCGTGGGCCCCCAAGGACCCACAAGTCTATACCCGCATCGATGGGTCGCCGCTCGTCCGCCCGCCGAAATCATCCCCGCGTGCCCACAGGCGTACCGCCGCCCTATCGCTCGTCAAGGGCTATCTCTGTGGCTGCATCACCCTGGTAGACGATCTTGATCTTGTGAGAACCGCCGCTTTCCTGCGCTTCCATCAGCAGGTTCACGAATCCTGACGCCTCCATGTCCTCACCGTTGAACGTACAGGCGGTCCGATCCGTGAGCGCGGCCGTCGTCGCCACCACCCGGGATTCGCCACCGATATCGTCATCGTCTTCCTCGGAGAAGAAGTAGACATGTGCGAGCACCGGCACGTTCTCCTTGTCATCACCGACCTCGACTGTCTCCTCCCCGTCCGAGATCGTGACGATGACTCCCCCATCCGCCTCCTCGCCCCACGCAACGGGCGAAACCGACCACGAGCTCGGCATCCCGCAGCCCAGAAGCCCGAGCAGCGCCAGACATGCCGCCGCCATGAAGACCCAACGAATCCGCATCATAGTAATCACTGGTCCCTTCCCCTCGACGCGCCACGACGAACCCGCAGCAGCCTCCGTCATCGGTCATCCACCTGAAGCGAACGTCAATCTTATCGCGCTTGCAGGGCACCCGTCAGCGCATGTTGCACACAAGACGCATTCGGCGTGCTCCATATCTCCCGAAGCCACCAGCGCCTCCACATCGATGCTCATCGGGCACCCGCGCGTGCACGCGCCGCAAGAAGTACACGCAGCAGTATCCGCTGCAAGCCGCAGCGCTGGCCAACGAACGGTATTGCGCACTGTGCGCCCCGAGATCATGAACGGCGCCATCCAGCAGATCGTGTGGCACCCTCCCCGTCTTCCCACCGCAAGCGCGAGCAGGAAGAACACGAGCACGACGGCAAAGTAGATGACGTACGCGAAGATTATCGGGCGATCCGCGTCGCCGGCAACCGAGATGCCGTTGACCGTGCCGTACAGCGGTTCTATGGCGGCGACGCCTCCGGCGCGCACGAAGCCGAACACGATGAGCGCGAGCCAGGGCAACCAGATAGCCCACTTGACGAGCCCGGCACGACGGCCGACTCTCCTGTCGTTGACGCGCAGCAACGGCTCCTGAAGTCCAGCAGCCGGACACGCCCAGCCACACCACGCGCGGCCCAACACGAGTGAAATCGCGAACATCGCGGCGAAGGCCAACGTGCTGCCGGTCACGATGCCCTGAAACGCTCCGTCGACGATCAGGTATGGCGAGAGGTAATTCATCGTCACAGGAAACGCGATGAACGACAGCAGGAGCAACACCCTGCGTAGTGCCTGACGTCTGGCCAGCCGCTGGGTCAATCAGGACACCCCCTTCGAACACGTCACACCCCCAATGATAGGCCACCGGATGGGTACAATACTGCGAGAGCCGACTCCGGACAGAGCCTGGATACCGAACCGAGGTGCGCATGCAAGACTATTCTGGGAATGCACTTCTCCACGCGCTGCTCGATGTAATGCCAGTCGGAGTGATACTTGTCGACTCAGAGAACCGCGTCCACTCATGGAACAAGCGTGCCGAGGAGTTCATCGACACAGCCGGACGTCCCACCCTCTACGCGGGCATGACGCTGAAGGAAACGCACACCGGTCCTTACGCCGCGAGCATGAACGCGCTTGTAAGCAGGATCCGCGAAGGGCACTGCGCTCCCACTAAGCAGATGGAGATTGGAGATCGTCGGTACCGCATCCACTACCGGGGCCTGTTCGACACGCAAGGCACGTATCTGGGCATCGCTCAAGTGATTGAGGTCCTGGAGCAGGACACCGCAGAAAGGGACGCACAGTGAGCACCGACCTCTTCAAGGCGGCGGGCGCGCGCCGCTCGATACGCGCGTTCACCTCAGAGCCCGTTACCGTCGAGCAGGTCGAGTCGATACTCGAGGCAGGACGCCGGGCGCCATCGGCGGTCAACCTGCAGCCCACCAGGGTGATCGTCGCCACCACACCGCAAGACCTCGAAGTGGTCAGATCGGCAGCCTACGGTGTCGGCGCGTGTGTCACTGCGCCCTGCGTGCTCGTGTGCATGGCCGATCTGGAGTCTGACAAGCGGATAGGCGAACGCGTCGCCGAACTCAACGAGTGCGGAGCGCTCGAGCCCATGAACACCAAGGCCCTTGTCTCGGGAGCGGGTACGCCATTCGAGCTCAAGATCGGCCGAGAGGTTGCGCTCATGAACTGCGCGATCTCGGTCGCGCATATGGATCTTCAGGCGACACACCTCGGCCTCGGGACATGCTGGGTCCACCATGCCGACTTCGAACAGCTTGCTGACCACTACGATCTCCCACACCAAATCGAGATCATGACACTGCTCGCAATCGGTCACG
The DNA here is from genome assembly GCA_002478275.1 of Actinobacteria bacterium UBA7524. GTDB lineage: Bacteria > Actinomycetota > Coriobacteriia > Anaerosomatales > UBA912 > UBA7524. Next base: position 5,718 of record DLMY01000050.1, on the reverse strand, counting down.
CCGCAGAATCACCGGTGCCACGACCACGCATCGAGAGCATCGAGTGGAAGAAGACGGTACAGCGTTCTCGCAAGCAGGATGGAGAGTCTACCAGCTCCCGCTAGCGCCTCCGCCGCCCGAGTTGCCGCCGCCGAAGCCGTCTTTCGGATTCCGCCCCCGCGAATCCTGAAGCGTCTGCGTCTGCTGGCTTGAGCCTGTCGAAACAGGAGCGACCGGTCGAGCAGCGCCGGACTCCTTGCCGCCCCCTCCGAACAGCCCCGCGATCTTGCGACGGACCGAGGAGACGAACATGGCGATCCCGATCAGCAGGAACAGGGGGATGCAGCACAGCCAGGTCTTCCACGCGCCACCGCCGCCACCCGCGGTCGACGTGCTCTCCGACGCGCCCACTTGTGGCGAGGAACCCGCGACGGTGACACCGTACTCCTCGGCGACTATGCGGACGATGCGCGCGTGACCCGCCTCGATGCCGGCGGGGTAGTCGTCCTCGCGGAAGTAAGGCAGGATCTCCTCGTCGATGATGTCGGCTGCTTTCGAGTCGCGCAGCACGTGCTCCAAGCCGTAGCCGACCTCGATGCGAACCTTGCGCTCGTTGGGCGCCACGAGCAGGAGCACGCCGTTGTCCTCGTCCTTCGCGCCGATGCCGAGTTGCTCGAAACGCCGCTCGGCGACACGCTCGATATCCTGACCGTCCAGCGACGGCACGGTGATCACGACCACCTCGGCGCCCGGTGTGGCCTGCTCAAGGCGCTCGGAAAGGGCCTCGATGCGGTCTTCGACCTCAGAGGGCAGGATGCGCGCGTCATCGACGACGTAGGTCGTGGCGAACGCAGCGGCCGGACCGAGGGCGAACAGCAGGACCAGGGTCAGGACGAAGGCCATCAGACGGGTTGGCATGGCGACTCTCCTCGCTACCGTGACCGGCTCGGGGGACGCAGTCTACCTGCCAGTGTGCCCGAGGCGCATCGCCGGGCACAAGCCACAACCTCCGCCGTTGTGCGATTCATCACATTCCTGTGACCCTCCTGGCGCAAAGAGCCGATACACCCGACATGGACGGACATCTGACAGACGCATCGCGACGCTCGGTTCAGGTGAGGCCCGCCCGGGTCGCTTCCGTCACTCCGTGGACGACGCTCCTGGTGTCTACCCTCGCCCTCGCCCTCGCCCTCGTGCTCATGCCGATTGCTCAGGAGATCGCGGCCGCAGAGGAACAGCCCCCAGCAGCAACCACGGTGACCACGCAGGGAACCGGCCCGGGCGAGCTGGTGAAGCAGGTGGAGCGCGTGTCGCTGGGATCGCAGAGTGCGACGGTGACGCTCGAAGGCGGAGACACCTTCGTCGTCGATTTCAGCGACCTTGCGGGCGGCAGCGGAGGTCCGAACTACCTGGGCTGGGGCATGCTGCTGTTCGGTGCGAGCGTCGGGATGCGACTGCTCTCGACCTTCCTGCGGCTGGCCAGGTCGCTCAGGCCGCGGGGCGGAAGCGGGAGGCTGTGATGGTCGAGCAGCGCGCCAAAGAAGCCCAGCTCCACGAGCTGGTGGAGCTCTCGAGACTGATCGTCTCCTCCAGAGACCCCGCCGAGATCCGACGCCTGGCGGTCGAGGCGGCTACCCGACTCGTCGACGCCGAGCGCGCGAGCCTGCTTCGTCTCGACGGACGCGCGGGCAGGCTGTACTTCGAGGTGGCGCTGGGCGACGGGACGGGTGAACTCAAGCGTGTACGCATGGTCCCGGGTCAGGGGATCGCGGGACGCGCGCTGCAGACCTGTACACCACTGATCGTCAACGACGTCCGCGCCGATGACCGCTTCTTCGGCGATCTCGACGAGAAGACCGGGTTCGTGACGCGCTCGATGATCTGCGTGCCGCTCGCGTGCAAGGACCGGCCCCTCGGAGTGCTCGAGGTCCTCAACAAGCGGTCCGGTGAGTTCGACGCCGACGACCTTGAGGTCGTGGTAGCGCTCGGCAACCAGATCGCTATCGCGCTCGACAACGCGAGACTCTACGAGCGCTTGCGCGCAAGCCTGGTCGAGTTCTGGGTCTACACCGCGATCTTCGCCGTGACGTTCGTCGCCATCGGCGCCTGGCTGATCTCGCTGAGCTGGTAGGACTATCGGAAAGGGACGCCCCGACCCGGGACGTCCCTTCGCATTTCGTCTGGCGGAGAGCCAGGGATTCGAACCCTGGGTACGGTTTCAAACCGCACACACGATTTCCAGTCGTGCACCTTCAGCCACTCGGTCAGCTCTCCGCGAGCGCACCGCGCGAGGCGGTATGGCCTCGCAAGCGCAAAGGCGAGTATAGTCGCCTCAAGCACCGGCGGCAACGCGCGCGTTCGAAAGGACCGACCGTGACCGAAGCGATCCCCCAGGTCCCCGAGGAGACCGTGACACCGCTTGACGGTGTCGCCGGGATCGGCGAGATCATCGGGGTCTCCTCGGCGAATGAGGCGGTCGAATGGGCGCTCACCTCGGGCGAGCCCTACGCCGAGTGGGTGATGCGCACGCTGGTGCTCAAGCAGGAGGCCGATTCGCCCGAGGTCGTGGCCGCGCGGGCAGCGGTCGTCGCGGATGCGGACGTGCGAGGGCTCGTAGAGAGCCTGCCCGCATGGGACGAGACCGCCGAGGAGGCCTCCGGCCACCACAGCCCGGCCTACCTGCCAAACCGGCTGAACCTGCTCGCCGACATGGGCGTGGGCGCAGGTGACTTCCCGCGCGTCGAGCAGCTCCTCGACGCGATGCTCGAGCACCAGGACCGCTCTGGGCGCTTCCAGGCGTTCGGCACGTCTCCGGGGCGGCCGAAACCGCAATGGGGCTCGATGCTGTGCGACACGAACGTCATCGCCGACGTGCTGTGCCGCTTCTCCCGCTGCTCGGATGCGCGCTTCGCACTGGCGCTCGAGCGCATGGGCGCCGATCTCGCGCCAACGCCCCAAGGCCGTGCGTGGCAGTGCGTCCCCGAGAAGCCGGGCATGTGGCGCGGACCGGGGCGCAAGGCCGACGTCTGCCCGCAGGTCACGCTTGAGGGGCTTCGCGCGTTCTCGCATCTTCCGCCCGAGGAGCGTCCACCGCACGTGCTCGAGGCCGCGCGCACGCCGCTCGAGGTCTGGCGCCGCCGTGCCGAGGAACGCCCGTACGCTTTCGGCCACGGATACGACTTCAAGAGCGTGAAGTGGCCGAACTTCTGGTACGACGTGCTGTGGGTGCTCGAAACGATCGGCCGCTACCCGCACCTGTGGCGCGGACCCGCCGCCCGGCCCGAGGACCGCCTCTCGATCGCGGAGCTCGCCGCGTGTCTCGTTGCCTACAACGTCGATTCCGACGGCCGCGTCACACCCCGGCGCACGTACCGCGACTTCGCGCAGTTCAGCTTCGGCCGCAAGACCTCGCCGTCACCGTTCGCCACCGCGCGCGTCTTCGCGACCCTGGTCCGCTTCGCCGATCTCGCGGAGCAGATAGCCGAAGTCGACGTGACCAAACTACCCGGCTCACTCGGCGGTACCGGCACGCCCGTCCCGCCCCGCAGAGGGCTGCTCGCTCCTCGCGAGCCGGTCGCCTGCCCGGTCTCGGCGCCCGCCAGCTCCCGCGCCTATCCCGCGACCCGGGCGGCCGCGCACGTCCTCACCCGCCAGCACCTCGCGAACCGCTGGGAGGGCGCGAACATCGAGTCGATCGTCTCCGACCTCGTCGGACTGCACGCGCAGAGCCAGACCACGCCCTACGTCTCACTGGCCGCCCGCCTGCCCGGCGTGACGAAAGACCGCCTCGACCGCGCGCTCTACACCCGCCGATCGCTCGTGCGCTATCGCTGCATGCGAGGAGCCGTGTTCGTCGTGCGTCGCGAGATGCTCCCGGTCGTGGCCGCCGCCACAGGCACCGGCGTGATCCGCTACGCGCGACGCCACGCGGAGTTCCGTGGCATCAGCGCCTCCGACTACGAGCGCCTCGTCCCGACCATACTCTCCCTACTGGCCGAGGAACCCCTGACCTCAGCACAACTCCGCGAACGGCTGGGCAGTGCCGCGACGGTCGACATCGCGGCGACCGTCAACCTCATGTGCGCTGAAGGGCTGTTGCTGCGCGACAGGCCTGTAGGCGACTGGACGAACCACATGACGAGTTACGTCCCGCTGGCGCAGGCCCTGCCCGATATCCGTCTCGACTCCGTGCGCGAGGACGACGCGGTGCGCACGCTCGTCCGCGCGTATGTGCGCGGTTTCGGCCCCGTGACCGACCAGGACGTCTCGTGGTGGATCGGCGTGGGCAAGCCCCGGGTGCGCCGGGCGTTCGAGCAGCTCGAAGGCGAGCTTGTAGAAGTGAGGCTCGCCGACGACGACCGGACGTACCTGCTGCACTCCGCCGACATCGACGATCTTGCCTCGGCGAGTCTGAGCGAGAGGCCCCACGTGACACTGGTGCCGGCACTCGATGCGCTGACGATGGGCTATGCGAGCCGCGGGAGACTCGTCGCCGACGAGCATGCGCCGTACGTCTTCGACGCATCGCGCAACATGCCCGCTGTCGTACTGGTCGACGGGCGCATCGCGGGTGTGTGGGACACAACGGACGTGCCCGGGCCGACGGTACTCGTGCACCTGTTCGAGCGTCCGGCGCCCGAACTCAGTGATGCCGTCGAGGCCGCTGCCGCTCATATCGGGCGTTTCTGGCATGACGCAGAAGCCTCGATCCAATGGGTACTGAGCATGCCGCGTCTGATCGACCGCCCGGTCGGATGCTTCGCCCGGCCGCTTCGTCCCTAGGCCAGATCGCGCACTTTGGATGCCGCCGCTTCGGCGAGGTCCTGCCCCACCACCAGACGCAGGGCACTGACCAGGTTGTCGGCGACTGCCGGCAGATCGCGCCGCTCCAGCGTATCGACGGTCTTGCCGATGCGCTTGGCTTCGACGTCCACGGACACGGTGGCGAGCACCGTCCCGATCACGGGGCGGAGCGTCTCCTCGATCCTCTGTGCGAGGACGTTAGGCACCGTCATCCGTCCTGCGACGGTTGTGGCTCACGGCATCGGGATTCGCAGAGGTTGGGTCAGGCTCCGAAGGCTCGGGATCCGTGACGTCACCGAACAGATCGGCGCCGGACGCGTAAGCAGCCGCCTCCTTCAAGTAACCGGTGAGCGTCGTGCGCACACGCCAGAAGTACGTGGCGAGCAGCACCATCGCCAACAGCACGAGCCCATCGGATGCATATCCTGCCTGAGGTGCACTGATATCGGGCAGCGCGGTCTTGACGACCCAGTCGACCAGCACGGAAGCCGCCAGACAGACCGCAGCCAGAATCATGTAGCTGATGTGTTCGGCGATAGCGCCGCCGAACGCCACCCTCTTGAGCAGCACCGCATCGATGAGCAGCACGGCCGCAGCGATAAGGCTAAGGCCTCCGATCACCAAGGGTACCCAGGTGGGTTCTGCATCAACGCCGTTGGTCGAAGCGAACGCGTACGCGGGCGGCAGCATCGCCGCTGCGGCCGACAGTATGGCTACCTTCATCCCGCGTCTTATCACAGCCAAACCCCCTTGGCGTAGCCGCGAGCGTCCGCGTGTGCCGCTTGCGGTCCATACCTTAACGTGTCGGCATACACTCCTCGAAACATAATGCCTGATACGACTGGCAAATCAACCAGATAGCCGCAGGTCACTAACCTGCTCCTCCGCCTCCGCCGCCGCCTCCGCCGCCTCCGCCGCCGGAGAACCCTCCTCCAC
>DLMY01000034.1:26849-32643 GCA_002478275.1 Actinobacteria bacterium UBA7524 | reverse complement strand
CCGAAAGCCTTCATCCTCCACGCGGCGTCGCTGCGTCAGGGTTTCCCCCATTGCGCAATATTCCCCCCTGCTGCCTCCCGTAGGAGTCTGGGCCGTGTCTCAGTCCCAGTGTGGCCGATCAGCCTCTCAGCTCGGCTACCCATCGTTGCCTTGGTGAGCCGTTACCTCACCAACAAGCTAATGGGCCGCGGGTCCATCCTTCACCGCCGGAGCTTTCCCGGACCGACCATGCGATCAGTACGGAGTATCCGGTATTAGCCCAGGTTTCCCTGGGTTATTCCGAAGTGAAGGGCAGGTTACCCACGTGTTACTCACCCGTTCGCCACTGTATACACTCTCCGAAGAGAGCTTTAATCGTTCGACTTGCATGTGTTAAGCACGCCGCCAGCGTTCATCCTGAGCCAGGATCAAACTCTCCGTTGAATGTGTCACAGACCGAAGTCTGTGTTCCACGAAGGTAGATCCGGTTCTATCCGGATCGGTCCACCTGCGCCGGCGCGAAGCCGAGCGGTTTGGACCTAAGTGTCATATCGGTTTGGCCTTTTGACGGACCCTCTCGATTTGACGGGTTCATGTGATTCGCTTTCGCGAACCTTCTGGCTTGTCACAGTATCCGGTTTTCAAGGTTCAGGCTCGGCGGGCAACTACCCTGTCTTGCTGCGGTTTTGCCCACCGTCGACCGCCAAACGGTTCTCGGCGGCGAAGGAGTACTTTACGCATCGCCATCGAGACTGTCAACACCTAACTTTCAGAAACCTTGTCGCCCCGTTCGGAATCCGTCACGGCTCATCAAAAAACGCCCTCCGGATCCCTCCAGAAGGCGTTCCCGCGACAGATGACCGTCGCCCTATCTGCGGGCCGGTCATCCCGTGGCAGTTCCCTGGAGGTGTGATTTCAACGTCACTACTACCCGATTCCGTTAGAAGCGGCCTGGCAAGCCTACCACCCGTAAGCCTCCTGCGCAACACTGAATCCGCCCGCGAGCACAAGACTATACGCACCCGCGTAACGCTCGGGTGGTCCTACATATATACCCCGCCGAGGAGATCCTAAGCAGCCGCGAGAGCCCGCGGGTGACCGCTCATGCGAATCCCTGATGCCTCACGCAAGAATGTCGTCGAACACAGTGTTCGTTGACTCATCATAGATGTCGTCGAGTTCGATTGCCTGCACCTCCCTTCGACGTACCGATTCCTTCAGTGCGACGAGTTCATAGAGGCGCCTCTGCAGCCGTACGATCTCGCGCTTGAGCGCCACGGGGTTGAGCGTCTCGTAGTGGGTGGTCAGGCGCCGCTTGGCAGCATCGCTGACGTCGGGGGATGACAGGGCACGCGCATAGGGCGTCTTCGGTTCATCGTAGCGCTTGGTCACCTTCGATCCCTCGCGGGTCTTGGAGAGCAGCCTCGACGAGGGCATGAAGAAGTTCGTATGTTCGCGCAAGACTTCGTAGAGTTTACACGCGGTGATAACAGTGAGAGGCTTGTTTACACAAACCCCCGGTATGTGAAAACTACGACCCCACTATGTTCGCCCGGTGAAAACTAGCTCTCCAAGACACGGAGGATATCCTCGGCGACGAAGACCTTGGGGCGCTTTCGCCCCGGCGCTTCGCTCAGGACGCCCAGTTCAAACAGGACGTAGATGGCTCGACGCGCGGCCTGATAGTTCGATTCGAGCAGCTCCGTTGCCTGCTTGATCGTCAGAATCGGAGTGGAGAACAGCTCATCGACAAGTCGCAAGACCTGTGCAGATGTGGAGGCCTGAGAGACCCTGTCCTTCAACTCCCTCTTCAGATCCAGGAGTTGCGCGGCCGTCTTAGTCGCTGTGACGGCTTGCTCTGCTACGCCTGTCAGGAAGAACCGCAGCCAAGCTTCCCAGGCGCCCAGTTCGCTGACTGCGAGCAACCGGGCATAGTACTCGTCCCGGTGCCTCTCGAAGTAGGCACTGAGGTAAAGCATTGGTTGCGGAAGCAGGTTCCACTGACAGAGCAGGAGAGTGAGAAGCAGGCGCCCGACTCGCCCATTCCCATCGATGAACGGGTGTATGGCCTCGAACTGGTAGTGGATGAACCCGAGCCTGATGAGCGCGGGATAGGAGTTCCCTTGATGGAGGTATCTCTCGAACGCAGTCAACGCGTCTTGCATCTCATGTGGTGGCGGAGGCACGAAGGTCGCCTGCTCCAGCGTGCAGCCAGGCGGACCTATCCAGTTCTGCGTTGACCTGAACTCACCGGGGGCAGCGTAGTCGCCCCTGACACCCGCGATCAGTCTCCGATGGGCCTCCCGAATCAAGCGCAAGCTCATGGGAAACTCATCGAGCTGCGCGAGGGACCACTCCAGCGCTCTCGCGTAGTTCAGCACCTCTTGCGCATCGGACGTTTGCTTCTGCTCGAAACCTGGGAGGCTTTGCTGTTCAGCTTCCAGGAACATCACGTCTTTGAGGTCGGCCTGGGTTCCTTCGATACGTGAGGACAGAACGGCTTCCTTGCGCATGAAGGGACGGATCAACAGCGCCGGATTGGGGATGTTGTGACCCAGGCCCGAAAGCTGGCCCAGTGCGTAGTCCGCTTCTGACAGGGACTTCAGGAGTTCGAGGTCAAGAGAGATCTTCGGCGGAAGCGGTGACGGGACGAACGCCGAGTAGCGCCCCTTCCCGTCTCCGGCAGGAATGACCGTCCCCGAAGGGCTCTTACGAATTCTCTCGATGTCCACCTGTGCCATCCAATGACGGGACTTCGTCTCTCATCGCCTTGTTATCATGAATGGGGTACAAATGTAAATAGTGAGAAGGCCTCGTTCGGGCCTACCACCACACCCGGCCTCGCCCGCAGCCCCTATCCTCGCACAGGCCTCGCGAAGCGCCGCTTGCCGACCTGCAGCACGCGCCCGGCGACCGCATCGGCGGCCACATCGTAGATGCCGGCCTCGAGCACCTTGCCGTCGACCTTGACGCCCCCCTGGTCGATCATGCGTCGGCCCTCGCCGTTCGACGCGACCAGCCCGAGCTCGCGCAGGAGCGCTGGCAGGTGCACCGGATCGCCAAGCTCCACAGCCATCTCGGGGATGTCCTCGGGCGCCTGGTGCTCCTTGAAGACGCGGTCGAAAGCGGCCTCGGCCTCCTCGGCAGAAGATATCGAATGGTAGAGCGCGACTATCTCGCGGGCGAGTCGGCGCTTGGTGACGTTGGGGTGCAGGGTGCCTTCGGCGAGCCCGGACTCGAGCGTGTCCATCTCGTCGACGGGCAGTGCGGTGCACAGGCGGTAGTACTTGACCATGAGCTCGTCGGGGATCGACATGACTTTGCCGAACATGTCCGCGGGCTCATCGGTCAGGCCGACGTAGTTGCCGTAGGACTTGCTCATCTTCTGGACGCCGTCGGTGCCTTCGAGCAGCGGGAGCGTCAGGCAGACCTGAGGCTCCATGCCCTGCTTGCCCATCAGCTCGCGGCCCGCGAGCAGGTTGAATAGCTGGTCGGTGCCGCCGAGTTCCACATCGGCCGAGATCGCGACGGAGTCGTACGCTTGGGCGACCGGGTACAGGAACTCGTGCAACGAGATTCCCACGCCTTCGCGGTAGCGCTTCTGGAAGTCGTCGCGCTCCAGGATGCGAGCCACGGTGAAGGCGCTGGTGAGCTTCAGGATCTCGGCGAAGCCCAGTGGTGCGAGCCACTCGGAGTTGCGGCGCATCTCGGTCTTGTCAGGGTCGAGGATGCGGAATGCCTGCTCGACGTAGGTCTCTGCGTTGGCATCGACCTCCTCGGCGGTAAGCGGTGGGCGCGTTGAATTGCGGCCGGAGGGGTCGCCGATCAGCGCCGTGAAATCGCCGATGATCAGAACGACCTTGTGCCCGAGGTCCTGGAACTGGCGCAGCTTGCGCAGGGGCACGGCGTGGCCGAGGTGCAGGTCGGGCGCGGTGGGGTCGACGCCGAGCTTGGCCACGAGCGGGCGGCCTTGTTGGAGCTTGGTGACGAAGGCGTCCTCGGGGACGATCTCGGCGGTGCCGCTCTTGAGGATGTGGAGTTGCTCTTCGGGGGTGTGCATCTGGTGACCTGGGTCCTTCCATCACTTCCCTGGCGTGCGGTTTGCACGTCATACTAGCACGAAGAAATCCCAGCGGACCGGCGCAGGAACGCATCCTGTATGCTATGCGCCGGATGCGGCCGGACATGGGTTCGGGCACGAGTACGAGCCCCCGAGACACCTGGTGCAGATGAGCGACTTCGGCAACAACAGACACAGACAAGGCGGTCGCGATGCTGACCGGCCGCGTCCCCGGCCGCGCAAGCGCGCCAAAGCGGGCGCGGAACCGGAGCCGCCCAGCTCACGCAAGGCCGCTCCCGGAGCGCGCAAGGCAGCGTCGAGCGGGCGCAAGGCGGCTCCTGCTGCGCGCAAGGCCGCCCCGGGCGCTCGGCGCGCCGACGGTGGCGGCGGCAGCGGCAACGCCCGAGGTGCCACCCCCCGCAAGCGCCCGCCCGCGAAGCGCAACGCGTCCAGCGCACGACCGCGTCCACAGGGCACGCGTCCCCGCGGACACAAACCGGCTCGCCCCTCGGGACCAGCCGCTCGCCGAAGGCGCCGCATCTGGCGTATCGCCGGAATCGCGCTGGCCGTTCTACTGCTCGTCGGGCTCGTCGTCGCCGGCGTCGGATACGCCGCCATCGTCAAAGACCTGCCCGACCCGGGCGCCAAGCCCAAGGGCCGCGACCAGACCTCCATGGTCTACGACCGCAACGGCGAGGTGCTCGCGAAGCTCTTCGCCGAGCAGAACCGTACCGACATCGCGCTCGCAGACATGCCCGACCATCTCAAGCAGGCCGTCATCGCCACCGAGGACAAGCGCTACTACGAGCACCAGGGAGTCGACCCGCTCGGCATCGCACGCGCGTTATGGGTCGACATCACCCGTGGCAAGATGCACGGAGGCTCGACCATCACGCAGCAGTACGTCAAGAACGCTATCGTCACACCGGAGCAGACCATCAAACGCAAGGTCTCCGAGGCCGTCCTCGCCTACCGCGTCGAGAAACGCTTCGACAAAGACCAGATCCTCGAGCTCTATCTCAACACCATCTACTACGGCCACGGGGCTTACGGCGTCCAGGCCGCCTCGCAGGTCTATTTCGGCAAGAACGTCGCCGACCTCACCATCGCGGAATCGGCGCTCATCGCCGGTGTCATCAAGTCGCCCGGACGCTACTCGCCCTACCTCGACCCCGACGCCGCGCGCGACCGGCGCGACACCGTGCTCATGCAGATGCGCGAACAGGAGCGCATCACCAACGAGCAGTACAAGTTGGCTCTCGCCGAGGAGATCGTACTCGCAGGCCTTGCCGATACCAGTGCCCAGGCACCGTACTTCCTCGAGTACATCAAGGCGCAGCTCACCGAGCTCTACGGTAGCGAGGTGGTCTTCCGCGGCGGCATCAGCGTGCGCACCACGCTCGATCTCAAGATGCAGCGCGCGGCCGAAGCGGCGATCGCGGAAGTGCTCAACCAGGAAGGCGACCCGTCGGCTGCGCTGGTGGCCCTCGACCCGAGGACCGGTGAGATCCTGGCGATGGTCGGCGGACGTGACTTCGCTACCCAGCAATACAACGTGGCGGTGCAGGGCAGGCGTCAGCCGGGCTCAGCGTTCAAGACCTTCGTACTCGTCACCGCGCTTGCCAACGGTGTGGGCACCGAGGAGATGTTCGAGTCCGGCCCCGCCTCGTTCCCGCTTCCCAACGGACAGACCTGGAAGGTCACGGGCGCAGGCGGCGGACGCAGCGGGCCGATGAGGCTGCGTGAGGCGACCTC
>DLMY01000034.1:26262-26720 GCA_002478275.1 Actinobacteria bacterium UBA7524 | reverse complement strand
AACCAGGAGAGCATGCGGCTACGCGAAGCTACCGAGAAGTCCGTCAACTCCGTCTACGCGAAGCTGATCTTGGACGCTGGCGCCGATGAGGTGGTCGCGACCGCCCACGAGATGGGCATCACAGAGGACGTGGCTGCTGTCCCGGCCATCGCGCTCGGAGGACTGGACAAGGGCGTCTCACCACTTGAGATGGCCTCGGCATACGGGACGCTCGCGACGGGTGGCACACATACCGCGCCCTTCGGACTCGCAGCGGTCAGCGACGCCAAGGGCAAGGAGCTCTTCTCGGCCGAGGCATCGGCGACGCCCGTGCTCGACCCGGCCGTCGCCTACCTTGCGACCGACATGCTCAAGGGAGTGCTTCAGCGCGGGACGGGCACCTCGGCACGTATGGGCAGACCAGCAGCGGGAAAGACGGGCACCACGCAGGAGTACCGCGACGCGTGGTTCGTGGGATA
>DLMY01000034.1:11894-26137 GCA_002478275.1 Actinobacteria bacterium UBA7524 | reverse complement strand
CGCGACGCGTGGTTCGTGGGATACACACCGCAGATCGCGTGCGCCGTGTGGGTCGGCTACCCGGACGCCCAGCGCGAGATGAAGGACGTCCATGGCCGCTCCGTGACCGGCGGGTCGTTCCCCGCCGAGATCTGGTCGAAGTTCATGCAGGCGGCGCATGAAGGTCTTGAGGTGCAGGAGTTCCAGAAGCCGGCAGGACTCACACAGGTCACCATCTGCGCGGAGTCGGGTCAACGGGCCGGGCAGTGGTGCACCTCGACGTTCTCCAGCCTGTACTTGAGCTCTTTCCTGCCCGAAGCGTGTCCTCTCCACACCGGGCCGGTCCAGATCGACATCCCCAACGTCATCGGGCTGACCAAGGAACAGGCGCTCGCGACCCTCAAGCAACTGATGTTGCAGTTCAAGGTCGTCGAGCAGGATGTGCGAGGTATCCCAGCCGGTATCGTCGCAAGCCAGGACCCGCCCCGAGGCAGCGTGGGGACCACGCAGACCGTCGTCACCATCGTCGTCTCGGACGGAGGCGCTTCGAACAAGCCTCCCACGGCAGCGTTCACCTCACCGGAGAACGGCGCCGTGGGTCAGCCGATCACGTTCGATGGCTCCAAGTCGACCGACGACGGCCAGATCACCGTCTATGTCTGGGAGTTCGGTGACGGCTTCGACGGCCAGGGTGTGAGCGTCACTCACACGTTCACCGACCCGGGCACCTACGAGGTGACGCTCTGGGTGACCGACGACCGCAACCAGACGTCCTCGATCACGCGCGCGATCCGCATCGACTGACGGCGGCGGCATAGGCGACCGCGCTACCCCGATAGGCCAGGGCGATGGCGACGTGCCGCTGCGTCAGCGCACTCCTCGGAAGAAATGCCCGCTCGTGCCTTGTTGGCGGGCCAGCCCCTCCTTCGGGGCCTTGCCCGATGCGACAGCGACGAGCGCCTCGCGCGCCAGGCGGGTGATGTGCTGGGCCTCCTGGAGGTGCTCGACGGTGAAGTCGAGACGTACCGCCGAGACCCCGGCCTCGACGATCTCGGCCAGCGCACGCGTCAGATCGAGCGGCACCGAGTTGAAGATGTGGCTCCGCCCGGACGGGTCGCTCATGACGGGGAACGCGTAGCCTTTCGCATCTTTGAGCGCGTACCAGCCCTGCCGCCTGGGGCACGTGCCGCAGCGCTGGTCGCACGGGCCGGCCGACATCAGCACGCAGTGCTCGGTGACCATGACCTCCTGGCGCCCGTACAGCGCGATGCCGACCGGGACGCGCGCCTGCTTGACGACGGCGGCTACTTGGCGGCCGGAAAGCTCGGGTGAGAGCCACACGAAGCCAGCGCCGGACTCGGCGAGCGCCTCGACGGTGTAGGCGTTGGCGGCGTTAAGCCCCCAGTGCGCCTCTGCCGCAAGCGGCTCATCGAGTCCGCCTACCGCCGCCAGCAGCCCGAGGTTACCGGCGACGATGCGGCCTGCGGCGCGGGCTGTATCGACGAGCGCGCCGACCTCGGCGTCGTGAGCGATCCGGGGAAGCTCGACCCACACACCCCCGGCCGGTGTCTCGGCGTCGGTGGCGTCGTACGCCCATGCCGGCACGATCGCACGCTGTGCGCCTGCGGCCAGACACGCACGCGCTATGGCCGGGTCATCGGTGCGCACGACGATGTCGGGCACCTCGGTCACGGTCACACCCTTAGGCAGCGCACGCGGCTTGGGGTGTACGGGCTCGCGCTTGGACCAGCCGGCAAGCATCGCGTCTTCGAGAGCGGCTATCGCGTCGCGACGCGCATGATGCAGGACCGAGTACCCCAGCCCGGCGCCGGGCGAGAGCTCGATGTCGAACGCGCCCGGCTCGAACAACGTACCGCCCATGCGGCCGACGTGCTCGGTGATCTCCTCGGCGGTTATCGCTTTGGTGCGCGCGGCCTCGACGACCGGCCCGCTCGCCTGCCCGACGAACTCGCCATGGCGCACCTCGACGCTCACGGGTCGACCGACCACGACGCTCACCGCCACGTCCAGCGGTATCGGACGCGTGCCCGCCCGGGTGGCGAACGTGCGACGGGCGGCCTCCTCGAGCGCAGCGTTGGCGACCCGGAACACCCGGTCACCGGCGCTCAGCGACTTCTCCGCTCGCATCGTGACTGTCTTGCCCGCAGGCGCCACACCGACGGGCCTGCCCGAAAGTCGCAGCTCGCCCGCCTTCTGCGCGAAGCGGCCGCGCGAGGTCCAGAACTCGACCGTGTCGGCCTGGTCGAGCGCTGTGTCGAGCGACACGTACACGTCGCCTCCCAGCACCTTCGCGACCCGGCCGACCGGCACCCCGCGGTTGTTGGGGCGGGAGTAGCTCATCATCCGGTCGTCCCGTATGCCATCAAGGTACGCCGAGGAGAACCCCCTGTTGAACGCCTCGGCCAGGATGGAACGCTCCGCATCGGTGACCTCGAAGCCCTCGGGGTCTGAAAGCGCCCGGTCGAGCGCGGCGCGGTATACGCCGGTCACGAGTGCGACGTACTCGGGCGCCTTCATGCGGCCCTCGATCTTGAGTGCGCCGACTCCGGCGCCGATCAGCGCCGGCAGCATGTCGAGCCCGCACAGGTCCTTGGGCGAGAGCAGATGCGGTCCGGGTGCCGCCTTGGGCTGCGAGCGGGCATCCAGCAGACCGTAGGTGAGCCTACAAGGCTGCGCGCAGCGGCCGCGGTTCGCGGAGCGCCCGCCGATCATCGAAGACATGAGGCACTGGCCCGAGTAGCTGACGCACAAGGCACCGTGAACGAAGGCCTCGATCTCCACATCGGCAGCTGCAGCCAGACCGGCCATCGCTGATACCGGCGTCTCACGCGCTAGCGTCACGCGCGCAAAGCCCCGGCGCGCCAGCTCCGCAACGGTCGCGGCGTTGTGCGCGTTGAGTTGGGTGGAGGCGTGCAGACGCACGTGCGGCAGCTCCGAAGCGGCCAGTGAGGCGAGTCCGAGGTCTTGCAGGATCACAGCGTCCACACCCGCCGCCCACGCTTCGTCGAGGAGGTCTAAGGCCTCTCGTGTCTCCTCGGCCATGACCAGCACATTGGCCGTGAGGTATACTCGGGCGCCCCTGAGATGCGCAAGGCGTGTGGCTTCGGGCAGGGTCTCGAGGGTGAAGTTCTCGGCTCCTCGGCGAGCATTGAAGCTCTCGACGCCCAGGTACACGGCATCAGCGCCGTTGTTGAGCGCGGCGAGCAGGGCATCGGGACCTCCGGCGGGCGCAAGGAGTTCCGGTTCGGTTCTGACGTTTCGTGTCACGGGGTGTCCATTCGGTAACGGAGGAGCGTCATTATGGCACGCTGCTCGCGGGATGCGGCACAATAGACACGTTGGAGGTGTAGCTCAGGACATGTCAAGTCGGCGGGTAAGGGCGCGGCGTCGCCACAAGGGCCCGAAGCTCATCGCTGTCAAACTCGTGGCGGTGACTCTCATCGTCATGCTCACGATGATGTTCGCCGGCGCGGCCACGGCCTACGCGTTCGTCATGGGCTGGCTCGAAGACCTCCCCGACTACCAGTCACCCGACGCGTTCGCGGTAGCGCAGGCCACTACCATCTACTCGGCCGACGGCGTGCTTCTCGCGCGTCTATACCTGGAGAACCGTACCGTCGTACCGATCTCACAGATATCCACCGACCTCGTCGACGCCATCGTCGCGGTCGAGGACGAGCGCTACTACCAGCACAAAGGCATCGACCTTCAAGGAATCGCTCGGGCCGCCGTCATCGACATCATGTCGGGAAGTGCAGATGAAGGCGCTTCGACGATCACACAGCAGTACATCCGGAACACGGTGCTTCTGAACGAACGGACCGACATCTCCTTCAAGCGCAAGGTCCGCGAGGCGTACCTGGCCATGGAGCTCGAGAAGCAGAAGAGCAAAGAGGAGATCCTCGAGCTGTACCTCAACGCGATCTACTTCGGTGAAGGCGCGTATGGCGCGCAGGCCGCATCGATGACCTTCTTCTCCAAGAACGCCAATGACCTCACGCTGGCCGAGGCTGCCCTGCTCGCCGGACTTCCCCAGCAGCCAAGCCGCCTGTCTCCCTACGACAACCCCGAAGGCGCACTCAAGCGCCGCACGCAGGTCCTGTACCGCATGTACCAGAACGGCTACATCACTCGCGAAGAATACGATACAGCCAAGGATGAGCCTCTCAACCTCCAGCGCACGACCGACCCCGAGCACGGCATCTACCAGGCACACTACTTCGTAGCTCATGTGAAGAAGCTGCTGCAGGCCGAGTACGACCAGGCACTCGTGTTCAAGGGCGGCCTGACCGTCTACACCACGATCGACACGCGCCTTCAGCGGATGGCCGAGGACGCCGTCATCAGCTCACTGGGCCAGCCCGGCGACCCTGACTGCGCGCTCGCTTCGGTCGACCCGAGGAACGGACACATCAAGGCCCTGGTCGGCGGTCGCGATTACTCGCAGAACAAGTTCAACCTGGCCACACAGGGTCGCAGACAGCCGGGGTCTTCGTTCAAGACCTTCGTGCTCGTGGCCGCGCTTGAGGACGGGATGCCGCCGCACCGCCACGTCGATTCCTCATCGCCGGCACGCATCCCCACCAACCCTCCATGGAACGTCTCCAACTCCGAGGGCCGGGGCCGGGGCCTCATCACCATCGATGCGGCCACCCGCAGCTCGGTCAACACCGTGTTCGCACGCCTGATCTGGGACCTCAACGAGAAGGACGGCATGACCGGCGCCGAGAAGGTCGCCGAGGTCGCCAAACGCATGGGTATCAAGTCCGACATCCCCGCTTTCCCGTCGATAGCCCTGGGTAGCCATAACGTCTCAGCACTCGACATGGCGGCAGCGTACGGCACACTGGCCACCAACGGCATCTACAACCCCACGACTGCGATCACCAAGGTCGTGGGACCCGACGACGAGGTCGTCTTCGAGGCGCAGCCCGACGGTGTGCAGGCGCTCGAGCCTGAGATCGCCTACGCCGCGACCTCGATACTCAAAGGTGTCATCACCGGCGGGACCGCCCGCCGTGCGGCGATCGGCAGACCCGCCGCGGGTAAGACAGGGACCTCGCAGAACTACCGCGACGCCTGGTTCGCCGGCTACACGCCACAACTGTCCACGGCCGTATGGGTCGGCTACTACCAGAAAGAGACCCCGATGCGCAACGTACGCGGGCAACGCGGCTTCGGCGGCACGCTCGCTGCCCCGATATGGGCGAAGTTCATGCGTGCGGCGCACGAGGGGCTGCCTGTGATGGACTTCGAGCGGCAAGCCGCTCCGAAGTACCGCTGGAAGTCCGAGTGGGACTCACGCATCACGGTGCCCTCGCTTGTGGGAGCATCCCGGGCTGCTGCTGCAGAGTCGATGGAAGAAGCGGGCCTCAACGTCGTTTTCACGGAGGCATACGACCCCGCCGTGCCCGTCGGCCACGTCATTTCCCAGAACCCCGCAGGTGGCTCGAAGATAGGCCCAGGCGGCACCGTCACGATTGTGATCTCAAAGGGTCCCGAACCTGCCGCACCCGCGCCACCACCCGCACCGGCGCCCGCGCCACCCACACCGGAGCCGCCTCCGCCGCCACCACCTCCGCCTGGCGACCCGACGACGAACACGCCGTAGCTGCCCGAGCTCATGATGCCGCGCGCCTACGCGGCAGCGCGCCCTTCGTCGGCGCTCAGGCCCTCGAGACGCGCACCATGCCCGAACAGCAGTGCACGTCTACGGAGCCGAGCTTCTCGATCTCGTCGAGGATGAGGTTCATACCCAGCGTGTCGCTCGAGACATGTCCGGCGATCACGAGGTTGAGCTTGATCTCCTCGGCGTGTTTGCGGTGCTCCTCGGAGTAGTGCATGCCTACGAGCGTGCCCACGCCCGCGGCCACAAGCTTGTCGAGTGCCTCGGTCGGGCCTTCTGTGCCGCCGGTCATGTCCACGGCCATGCGGCCTGCACGGTTCGAACCCGTCCCCGCGACCAGCGCGGGACCGCAACCTTTGCGTGCCGCGTCCGCGTACTCGGGGATCGCGCGCAGCGCCTTGACGACCTCGTCGAGGGTACACGGAGCCTCTTCGTCCAGGAAGCGCTGCACGAACGCGTTGACGGAGTTGTCCGCCGGTGTGTGGCACGACATCGACGAGAACCCCAGCAGCCGTGCCGCATCGATGGCCCGGTAGTGGTTGGCAGGCATGATCTTGCGGCGCACCTCACTCGCCCGCGGACCGATCAGTGAATCGCCCACCGCGATGTTGACGCCCTGGGCCGCCCACAGATCCGCCTGCATTCCCATCACTTCATGCAGACCGGTCAAACCCGGCCCTTCCGGGTGGTGAGCGAAGATCAGGTCGACAGACTCGCCCTTCTCCCGCAAGCGGTCGGCGAGCAGCACCTCACCGACCTCCATGTCGATACCCACCAGCAAGCCTGCGATCTCGGTCTCGGGATCGCCCAGGCAGATGCGCGTGTCCGAGTAGGGATTCGTGAGGGCTTCGGCGTCGAAGAACTCCTTGTCGTCATCGTCCAGGGCGTCGTAGGCCTTCTTCGCTGCCGACAGCACGCGCTCGAGTTCCTCTTTCGAGCGCGCGTCCTCTGCCATGCCCTTCTCGACGCACGTGCGGTAGATATCGCCCAACCTGATCGCCATCGTCCCTCTCCTTATCGAGCGTACCGGGCCTACGTGCGGCGCGGCGGACCGATACGGCCCTTCGACACGAACGGGCTGTCCTTCACGAAGAACCGCAACTGAAGTTCATGTCCTGTCGACAGCCCCACTCTCCCAGAGATACCCATCGAGCCCGGCGACGCACCAGGGCCCTCGTACGCGAACACCCTGCCTTCATTGAGCCGTGTCCCGTTGTCGATCAATGACAGGCCCATCGCCGAGGCCAGCTTGCCCGGCCCGTTGGCCAGATCACGCTCCCTGAGCTGGGCACATCCAAGACAACCCACACGACGCTCCCGCATCATCCCGATACCTACGACCGGTTCGAGCGCGCGCACGAGCACTGCTCCGGCCTCACCCTCGGGCAGGCACACGAGGTTGACCATGTGGTGGCTCCCGTAAGTGAAGTAGACGTACACGCTGCCCGGAGCCCCGTACATGACGGCGTTTCGCGCGGTGATCCCCCGCGTGGCGGCATGAGAGCCCGGATCGCCGGAACCCAGATACGCCTCGGCCTCCACGATCGTGCCCCCACACACCACGTTGTCAACGACACTCACGAGCAGCATGCCGAGGAGATCGGGTGCTACTTCACGCGGGTCTCGCTCGAAGAACGCCGGCTGCAGACGTTCCCCCGCCCACACCGGCCAGTCCGGCGCGATCGAGGGCTCACGCATCGGCGGCCGTCTCCAGCCACGCCGTGTCCGCCGCCAGAACGCCCCGTGCGCGATCGAGCTGCCCGGCCACGGCGGCCTGTCCGGTACCGCCCTCGCTCCTGCGGCGCGCGACGACTTCGCGCACATCGACGATGTTCGCCACGTCGGTCCCGAACGAAGGGTGCACCTCTGCGTACTCCTCGGCACTGAGGTCCTGCAGAGTACGCCCCTCGCGCTCACAGCGCAAGACGAGGCGTCCGACGATCTCGTGAGCCTCCCTGAAGGGCACGCCGGACGCAGCGAGGTGATCGGCCAGGTCGGTCGCGGCGGTGAACCCGCCGGCGGCGGCGAGGGCCATGCGGTCCTCGTTCACGCTCATCGTATCGAGCATGCCGGCGACGACGGTCATCGATGCGTGCGCGGTGTCGATCGCATCGAACGCGCCTTCCTTGTCCTCCTGCATGTCCTTGTTGTACGCGAGCGGCAGACCCTTGAGCACAGTGAGCAGTCCGACGAGATCGCCCACGACGCGCCCGGTCTTGCCACGCACGAGCTCGGCGAAGTCCGGGTTCTTCTTCTGCGGCATGATGCTCGAGCCGGTGGCATACGCATCGTCGAGCGTGATGAACCCGAACTCGTCGGAAGACCATAAGACGAGTTCCTCGCACAAGCGCGAGAGATGCACCATCGTCACCGCACATGCGTATGTCAGGTCGAGCAGGAAGTCCCGGTCGCTCACGCCGTCCATCGAGTTGGCCCCGACGTCTGAGAAACCGAGTCTGTCGGCGACGAAGCGCCTGTCGATGTCGAAGGTCGTACCGGCCAGTGCGGCCGAGCCCAGCACCATGACGTCAGCAGCTTCGAAAGCGTGGCGCAGGCGCGTCGCGTCACGCGACAGCATCCAGAAATATGCGAGCAGATGATGTGCGAGCAAGACCGGCTGGGCCTTCTGGAGGTGCGTGTAGCCAGGCATGACCACATCGGGGTTCTCCTCGGCGAGGCGAACGATCGCAGAGCGCAGCTCCACGTTGACTTCGCTGAGCTCGCGTGCCCGTGCCTTGGCGTACATGCGCGTGTCGAGCGCGACCTGATCGTTGCGGCTGCGGCCGGTATGCAGGCGCGCGCCCGCAGGGCCGATGCGCTCGGTGAGCACACGCTCGATGGCCATGTGGATGTCCTCGTCGGCGACATCGAATGCGAATGAGCCGTCGCGGATCTCGCGGTAGATCTCCGAGAGGCCCGCCTCGATCGCATCAGCATCGGCGGAGGTGATCACGTCGCGCTCGGCGAGCATGCGGGCATGGGCGATGGAGCCGCGGATGTCCTCGGCCCACATGCGGCTGTCGACCGGAAGCGATGCCCCGAACTCGTCGAGGAACCTGCCGCCCGAGCGTTCGAACCTGCCTCCCCACGGCTTCTTGATGTCAGACAAAGCTCTAGACCTCGCCTTCCTTACCGACCTTGCGCCGCTGTCGCGCCCAGACCTTGACGGGAAGCCCGTGCAGGTCGATGAAGCCTTTGGCGGCCGTGTGGTCGAAGCTGTCGGACTCGTCGTAGGTGGCCAGGTCGTAGTCGTAGAGCGAATACGGCGAGCGGCGACCGACAGTGACACAGCTGCCCTTGAAGAACCTCAGACGGACGTCCCCCGTGACCAACTGCTGCGTCGTCTCGATGAAGCCGTCGAGCGCCTCCTTGAGGGGCGAGAACCACATACCGTTGTACACGAGCTCGGCCCACTTCTGCTCGACGCCGAGCTTGTAGTGGAGCACCTCTCGCTCAAGGCAGAGATCCTCGAGGGCCTTATGGGCGGTGATGAGGGTGAGTGCGCCAGGCACCTCGTAGATCTCGCGGCTCTTCACACCGATCAGGCGGTTCTCGATCATGTCTATCCGGCCGAAGCCGTGCTTGCCCGCCACCTCGTTCATGCGGTCGATGATCTGGTGGAACGTGGCGTGCTGCCCGTCGAGCGCCACGGGCACGCCCTGCTCGAAACTGATCTCCACGTACTCCGGCTCGTCGCACGTGTCGCCCCGCGAGTCGGCCGTGAGTGTGTAGATGTCCGCAGGGGGCTCGACCCACGGGTCCTCGAGCATGCCGCACTCGATCGCGCGGCCCCACAGGTTGTCATCGATCGAATACGGGCTCGCCTTGGTGGTCGGCACCGGGATCCCGCGCTCGGTCGCGTAGACCATCTCCTGCTCGCGGGTCTTGAGCTCCCATTCACGTACCGGCGCCACGATCTGAAGGTCCGGGTCGAGAGCGGCGATACCGACCTCGAAGCGCACCTGGTCGTTACCCTTACCGGTACACCCATGACCGATGAAGCGCGCCTGGTGAGCGTGTGCTTCCTCGACCAGATGCTTGACGATGATCGGACGGGACAGCGCGCTCACGAGCGGGTACTTGTTCTCGTACAGAGCGTTGGCGGCCAGCGCACGGCTCAGGTACTCGTTGACGTACTCCTCACGCACGTCTTTGACCATGGACTCGACGGCCCCGATATCGAGTGCCTTCTGACGTACGAACTCCAGGTCCTGACGCTCCTGACCCACGTCGATCGCCAGCGCGATGACGTCCATGTCGTGGTTCTCCTGGATCCACTTGATCGCGACCGACGTGTCCAGCCCGCCGGAGTATGCCAACACACACTTCTCCCGTGCCATGTCTCCCTCGTATCCTTCCTTCTGGGGCTTCGTCCGCCCACTCGATCCCTTGCAGTGCCCCGGGACCTCGCCTGTCCTACGCGCCCCGGAACTTGTTGACCTGGTCTTGGATGCGCTTCGCTGCATCTTCGTCGATGGTGATGACGAGGATCGTGTCATCACCCGCGATACTGCCGAGGATACCCTCGATGTCCGCAGCGTCCATCGCCGCGGCCACGCCCTGTGCGGTACCCGGCGACGCCTTGATGAGCACCAGGTTGTTGGTGTGGACGACCTCGGTCACCAGCTCCGCGATCATGCGCTGCAGATGCAGGTCCTCGGCGAGGACGTACACCCCTTCGGGCAGCTTCTTGAGCCCCATCTCCGTGATGTCACGCGACACTGTGGCCTGGGTGCAAACGAAGCCGGCGGCCTTGAGCCTGTCCACCAGGTCCCGCTGCGTGCGTATGCGCTGCTCGCGCACGACCACACGAATGGCCTCCTGACGCTGACGCCGCTTCCTCATGACAGTCACCTTTCTCGCGGGAGGATCGATCCCTGACCGTTCAGCCCAGAAGCAGCGATAGCAGCGCCTTTTGGGCGTGCAGTCTGTTCTCGGCCTCGTCGAACACCAGCGAGTTGGGCGAATCGATCACCTCGTCGGTGACTTCTTCGCCACGATGCGCTGGCAGACAGTGCATGAACACCGTGTCTGCTTTGGCAGCGGCCATCATCGCCGCGTCCACGCGATATGCGTCGAAGTCTTGCAGACGCTTCGCGTGCTCCTGCTCCTGACCCATCGATGCCCACGTGTCGGTGACGATGACGTCGGCGTCGGCTACCGCCTCTGCCGGGTCATGCGTGAGTGTGAGCCGGGCGCCCGTCTGACCGGCTACCGCAAGGGCCTCATCGACTACCGCAGGAAGGGGTTCGTAACCCGGCGGCGTCGCAACGGCGACGTGCATGGATGCGAGCGCGCCTCCTTGCAGGTACGTGTGCGCCATGTTGTTGCCGTCGCCGACATATGCGAGCTTGACGCCTTCAAGCCGGCCGAAGCGCTCCTCGATGGTGAGCAGGTCGGCAAGTCCCTGACAGGGATGGTGGTCATCGGTGAGCATGTTGATCACCGGGACGCTCGCGATCTGTGCGATCTCCTCGACAAGTGCATGTTCGAACGCCCTGATGCATATGCAGTCCACGTAACGCTCGAGGACCCTGACCGAATCGTAGACCGTCTCTCCCCGCGAGAAGACCGTGTCGCCGCCGCCAAGGACCACCGGGTGAGCGCCGAGTCTGTGGCAGGCCACCTCGAACGACACGCGCGTGCGCAGCGAGGGCTTCATGAAGATGAGCGCAACTGAGCGATCGTCATGAAGGTGTGCGCGCAGGCCAGCCGACCACTCGCCCTTCTGGCGCTTGGCGGTGTCGATCACAACCGCGAGCTCACCCGGAGTCAGATCGATCATGGTCAGGAGGTCGCGCCCCCGAAGCCCGTCGGCCATCACAACACGTCCTTATCAAGAAGTGTATGCACCTGCTCCAAAAGTGTATCAATGTCCGCCCTCGTGCACACTAATGGGGGCAAGAATCGCAGCGTACTCGCTGAGGTGTTGTTCAGCACGAGCCCTCGCGAGAGAGCCGCATCGACCACGGCGGCGGCCACCGGCCGCGCGAGCTCTGCGGCCACCATCGCGCCAGCGCCGCGTACCTCCACGATCGCCGAGGAGTTCTCGGCGATCTCGGCAAGACCCCGGGACAGATGCTCGCCGATCTCGAGTGCCCTGGCGCCTGCATCCATCGCCGCCAGCTCGCGAAGCGTCGCACGCGCCGCGGCACACACGACGGGTCCACCCCCGAACGTCGAGCCGTGATCGCCGGGAGCGAAAGCGTCGGCCACCGCCGGAACGGCGACGATCGCCGCGGCGGGCAACCCGTTCGCGAGCGCCTTTGCGAGCGTCATGACATCGGGCCTTATGCCGGCAGCCTGGTGCGCGAACGCGTGACCGGCACGGTAGAGTCCGCACTGGACCTCGTCGAAGACAAGCAGTATGCCTCGCTCGTCGCACAAGCGCCGAGCCGTCTGAAGGTACTCGTACGTGCACGGGTACACGCCGCCCTCGCCCTGGACCGGCTCGAGCAGCAGCGCACAGACGCTTTCGTCCAACGCAGCGTCAAGGGCATCGATGTCATTCATGTCGATGTGCACGAATCCGCCCGGCAACGGCTCGAAGGCCTCCTGCTTGGACGGCTGGCCGGTCGCTGCGAGCGCGGCAAGCGTACGCCCGTGGAACGAACGCCAGGCCGTGACGATGGTGCGCGCCTCGGGACCCTTGTTCGCGGTGGCCCACTTGCGCGCGAGCTTGATCGCGCCTTCGATGGCCTCGGCGCCCGAGTTCGCGAAGAACACTCTCGCTTCCGCTCCGAACATGCCGACCAGGTCCGCTGCCAGATCGGCGCGGTGTTCGACGTGGTACAGGTTGGTGACGTGCGTCAGCTTCGCAGCCTGCTGCGCGATGGCATCGACCACCGCCGGATGGCTGTGACCGAGGTTGACCACCCCGATCCCGCTCATGAAGTCCAGGTACTCGCGCCCGTCATCGTCGTAGAGGCACATACCCTCGCCACGCACGAACAGCACGGGTTTGCGCGCGAACGTGCGCATATGCACCGCTGCATCGAGGGCTGCTATCCGCTGGTACGAAGTACCCATCAGCTTCACATCACCTCTTCTGCGAGCCATGGTTCCTCGGCGGGTGTGATCATGGTGCCCACGCCCTCTTCTGTGTAGACCTCGAGCAGCAGGGCATGCGGCACGGTGCCGTTGAGGATGTGTGCCCGGCGTACGCCGCCACGCAGGGCGTGCACGCACGCAGCGACCTTGGGGACCATGCCACCGGCGAGTTTGTCGTAGGCGATCATATCTTCGGCCTGCTCGATGGAGAGCGAGCTGATGAGCGAGTGCTTGTCGTCGAAGTCGGCATACAGGCCGTCGACGTCGGTGAGGAAGATGACCTTGTCGGCGTCGAGCTCATCGGCGATGCGGCCGGCCACATGGTCGGCGTTGATGTTGAACGACCCGCCGTCGTCCCCCACCGCGACTGTCGCGATGACCGGGATGAACCCGTCGGCTATCAGGTTCGTGACCACCGTGATGTCGATGTCGGTGACGTCTCCGACTCGCCCGAGCTCCTTTGAGCGCTGGGTGGCCCGGATGAGGTTAGCGTCATCGCCCGCAAGACCCACTGCAAGACTGCCGTGCGTGTTGATCTCCGCCACGAGCTCCTTGTTGACCTTGCCGACAAGCACCATCTTGACCACGTCCATCGCCTCGGGCGTGGTCACCCTCAACCCTTCATGGAACTTGACCTCCATGTCGAGGCGCTGCATGAAAGAGGTGATCTCGGGTCCACCACCGTGTACGATCACCGGGTTGATGCCTACGAGCTTCATCAGCACGATGTCGCTGGCCACGTGCTCGCGGAGTACCGGGTCGGTCATGGCTGATCCGCCGTACTTGATGACCACCGTGCGACCCCAGGTCCGCTTGATCCAGGGCAACGCCTCGGTCAGAGTCTCGGCCTTCATGTGAAAGTCGGTCACGTCGTGGTTCCTCTCTAGCTGCGATACTCACCGTTGATGCGCACGTACTCGTATGACAGATCGCATGTCCATACGGTTGCGGCGGCCTCGCCCAGGTGAAGGTCGACGAGAATGTCCACTTCTGGCCGGGAGAGCGCCTCGGCAGCCTGTGTCTCGGAGAACTCGACGGCGGTGCCGTTCAGACATGTCGTGATACCCGCGAACACGATCTCGATCTTGTCGGCCTCCAGACGCGCACCGGACTTGCCTAACGCCATCGCCACCCGGCCCCAGTTCGCGTCTCCACCGAAGATGGCGGTCTTGAACAGCGGTGAGTTCGCGATCGAACGCGCCGCCTTCTCGGCGTCAGCATCGTCGAGGGCTCCTCGGACGGTGATGGTGATGAAGCGCGTGGCGCCCTCACCGTCGCGCACGATCATGCGCGCCAGTGTGCCGCATAGCTCGGTAAGCGCATCGACGACGGGAGCGAACGCCGGGTGGTCCTCGTCGACCTCGGGTCCACCTGCCGCACCCGATGCCATGAGAACCACCATGTCGTTCGTGGAGGTGTCTCCGTCGACGGTGATCCTGTTGAATGTAGTGCGGACCGCCTGGGCAAGTGCCGCGTGGCAGGCCGAAGGCGTCAAGGCGGCGTCGGTTGTCAGATAACCGAGCATGGTAGCCATGTTCGGTTCGATCATGCCGCTGCCCTTGGCCAT